>CAZIKB010000021.1:0-64182 GCA_964539665.1 uncultured Cytophagia bacterium | reverse complement strand
CTCTGCAATAATATGCTTCTTGTCAAACTCACAATAGAGTAACAGGTATCCGCCACCGCCAGCGCCCAGAATTTTACCACCAAGAGCTCCATTTTCTTTTGCGGTTTGATAAAGCGCATCAATATTTGGATTTGTAATTTGCCGGGCCATTTGTTTTTTATTCAGCCAGGCTTCATGCAGCAACCGGCCAAAATTGTCTAATCGACCCTGCAAAAGGGCATTCTTTAATTCAATAGTAATTTTCTTCAATTCATCCATAGCATGAAGAACATTCTGATTTTTACTGGTGTACGATTCGATCTGGCTTTTGATGATATTTGCAGATAACCGGGTTGTACCAGTATAACACAATAATAAATTATATTCAAGTTCATTTAATATATCTGGCGCAATCCTTAAAGGATTCACAATCACAGCAGAGGCGCCAAACTCAATAAAGTTAAAACCTCCGAATACCGCGGCATACTGATCTTGCATACCGCCTTTAATATCTAAATCTTTTCTTTCAATTTTATAGGCCAATTCTGCTAATTCATAGTTTGTCGCAGGCAAACGCTGTAAATGTTTAAGCAAACCAATTAATGCAACTACCATGGTTGAAGAAGAACCTAATCCTGAACCGGGTGGAGCATCACTATGAATAAAAAATTCCAGTCCATGTTTATAGCCATTATTCATATTCTTAATCACGGCTTTTACTAAATCGAGCTCTCCATCATAGTTCATATCATCATCTAAATGGTACTTGGCTACTATGTCGTAATCCAGGGACTGGACGGAAATATTGCGGTCTGCTCTTGACCTCAATGTTCCATAGGCATATTTATCTATCGTGGCGCTTAAAACCACTCCTCCTCTTTCTTCGACATAAGGCGAGATATCTGTCCCCCCGCCGGCAAAACTAATTCTCAATGGGGCTTTGCTTCTTATAATCATGGTTGTTGCTCCTCGATGAAAATGTACATGCTGATGAATTTATTTTACATTTTGATTTATAAGAAATCCCCATTCAACACTGTTCTGAATATTTTTTGCCAGTTATATTTAAAACATCCATCTATATTTAATCAATTTCATTTAGTTCATAAATACTTGGAATGGTCTCATTGTTTCTTATTGGTATTTCATTATTAGTTTTTGCACAATATGGCCTCATCGTATCGAATAGTTCGGGAAAAGCTACCGGATACGGATGCCGAACAAAATATGCATCTTTACCAGCCAGTGCCTGGCTGAGAATCTCAAATTGCAGGTCTGACGCTTGTTCAATCAAAGTATTCTTTTCCCCCGGAAATGCAAACTTATAAGCCAGATAGTGTTCTTTAATCGGAGTCTGTTCATATTCCAGCGATGATATCATCCGGCGGACAATCTCCTGAGAATCGAATAGCTCCACCTCAATATCCGATGATTCATGACTCATGATAAAAAATACCTTTTCCGGTTTAGCGCTCATCTGATTTGCTGTTTTATTAAATAGTTTATGAGGCGGAATGTTTATGTGCATCTGGCGTTTAAAAGCAGGTATGGCTTCCTTCAGCATTTTTGCGACGAAAGAATTCTTTAAAAAGCTTTTTTGGGTGAGCTGATGCATTTTATCAAGAAGGCGAACCCCTTTGAATATTCGTGCTTTATTTGCACTAACCTTTTTTCGAACTTCGGGTAAATATTCAAGGTGCCAATTCCAAATAGTGACGGGTTCCGGTAAGCCGTACATTTTCTCACCGTCGGCAGTAAGGATCACCCATTCATCGCCGATATATTCCGCGCCATTATGGGTAAAAGACAACATAGCTTCGGTCTTCCCACCCTTTGACCAGCCTGTCACCAGGATACCCGAATCATCATAAACAAAAGCCGAAGCGTGCAACGGTACACAGTCTTTTTTCAGCAAGGTAAGATTCAAAATGGCAATGAGCAAAGGCACAGAACGCAGCCCGCTTTCACAAACAATTTCACAGTGCTCACCAATCTCATTAAAAGGTATTTTTACTTTGGCTGCTGCTTTGCTGCTGCGCAGGATGTAATACCCATCCTCATTGAATCCTGAGTGCAATCCTAAGTATTTTAAATCCGGTAACGGTAAATGCGTCTCGAACCGAATGATGATATCCGGCTCGCGTGTCAAAGATGACCGCATTTGACCGAGCTGTCTGTCCACAGCCGCGGTATCATTTGGGGTTGGATTAATAAGTCTTATTCCTACTAATCCATGAATGTCGTAATCTATGTATTTGGAATCTTTCATTTATCTCTTAGCATATTTATTTTCGTATACAGTAAAAATACCTGGATGTTGAATAGTCTGATTATAATTGCTTGATTTAAACCAATCAGGCTCGGCTAAATAAAATCCATTTCCCATTACAGACAAAGGCTCTATCAAATAGTTATCATTTGCCGGATCCACAAATTGGATGTCCGTGGTTTTACACGTTGGCCAATCAACTATTTGATCAACCAGCGAATGTTCGACTGACACATGATTCCTTGAGAAATAATCTTCCTCTAACAGATTTGTATTGCCAGAAAATACACTATTGACTATCTGACCTGAACCAGCGCCAAACATGGGTTTCTTCCGTTTGGCTTCAATGACCAGTCTGTTATCTACAAAGGTGCAATAAGCCACTTTAGCAAATGATAGATCTTTTGTGGAAAAACCAATATTGCACTCCCGGAAGAAATTGTTTACAATTATCGGATGAGAATTTTCACCAACACTGATACCTTTATCATTAATTTTTTCGAACCAGCACTCGGATATAGTGATTTCGCTGCCAGACAAATCTAAACCGTCCCCCATCGTATTAATAAATTTGCATCGCACGACCTCACCCGTACCGAAATCAATATCGATGCCATCGCTGGCGCTGTTTAAAAACAGGCAGTCTTTCATCACAATGTGACCATTTTTTAAATTCACCCCATCTTCACTTTGCATGTTAATAAACTTGCAATTCTCTAATTCCAAATCTCCTTCATGCACTGCAAATCCGCCCGTGAAAAGTATACCGTTAATTTGAGCCTGACCGCCATCAGATAATTCAGTATATTTCATGACCACTTTATTGGGGGACCGTACTACCGCAATGACGCCAAACGGATCGCCGGATTCGTCTCCGTGTACTTTGATGGGATTCGCTTCCGTCCCAACTGAAGTCAATCCGCCGTAGCAAAGCACATTTGCAGCAGGTTTCATAGTTAAATCTGTGCCAGGCCGCAAGATTAACTGAACTGATTTTGGGACGATAACTGTTCCTGAAATAGTAACTTTACCACGCAGCTCAACTGCGCCGGTATATTCACGACTTGCAATAAATTCTGGATGAATTTTAAGAAATTCAGCCTGAGAATAATCAATAGCATCCAGATCGAAAGGATCAGAATGGTCGAATGCAGTTATTCCCATATAATTATTGGGTAAAGGTTCGGTTTGGCTTATAAAGGCCGACGGAATCTTGTAATCCGTAACCAAATTTTCTGAAGACACCTTAATGTCCGGCGCACTCCATAATAGTGGATGTCGTTTTGGGGGAGCAAGCTTTCCGACCAGGAAAAAACGACTGCGTTTACCAATGGTGTCATAATACTCCCAGTATCTGCCATTTATTTCATCGCCATCATATTTAATATCAGGAAATATTTTTTCATCTACATCGAATAACAGGTTCCACTCTTTTGCTGTAGTTTTAGCAATCAAGGGATCGTTTGCATCCAACGTGCCATTTAAATTACTATCTTCATAAAGAGAATACTTCCCCTCAAAAAGCAACGAATCCGTAAGCTCAATCTTTTGAAGTTGGATACCGCTGAAGTTATTCACAAAAATCTCCAGGGCTGCACGATCATTTGACTCTAATCGATAGGTGAAATTGCTGCTGGAATTATTAAGCACTTTGTAGATACGATGAACGTTATATTCTAAATTGCTCTTAATGATGTCCATTTTGTGGCCCTGGATTGGTGTATTTAAAACATCCGCCCAGGCTAACGGTCTTATACGATTATGGATCGCAGTATATTTAGCAATCAAACTATCGCCCCCATCACCAACCATCTCCCACAGAATTTTGTTTCGCTGCAATCGAAGCTCTGGATCGAGCAATGTTGCTTTTTGAATTTCATCTGTTCCGTGTTGATTCCAAAAATCTATTGTACCGGGCTCTTTTGGTATCTTGGTTAAATGAACGTCCCAGGGCACAGGTTCTAACAGACCCCGACTGGAATCATAGTAAAGTCTCAAATTATCTGAGCCGAATTTAACATGATTAGTGTTACACAATGTGGTTATTACACGAAACCGTAAATACTTTTCCCAATCAAGCACTGCCCGCACTCTACGAAAATTTTCCGGGGTTGGATTCTGTGAATGGTTGAGCAGAACATTCATCGCCTGCATGGCCAACTCCCCTTCTCTATCAACTAAACGGCGCATGGCGCCAATGTCATATCGAATATTTTTAGCAGCCGGCGTGCCTAATTTTGTGTACTGCTCAAAGTGCATCGTGCGATCACTTTGGCCAAATACAGTCGTTTCCGGTTTTCGATTGGCAGCCAATAAAGGTTTGTCAAAGTGCTCCACCTCATAATAAAGGCCCTGAATGGTGCCGTTGATTCTGAGTATAGCAAATTTATCTCTTGGAACGACCAGGTCTTTTTCACGCATAAGTGAATTGATAAAATAAGCCAGAACATAGTCTCTATCGATTGGAATAATAAGATTTATCTGACGTTTCCCTTGAAAATAAATCGGTTCTTTGCGGATTTCACCATTATCGTCAATCTTTTGTTTACCAAATTTTATGCGCCATGATTTCTTTGGTCCCTTCCAGTGTGCCGGCAGATCGCCTCTTATTCTAATTTTAACATTATATTTTTCACCATTATGGATAAATTGCGCATTTGCCCAGACTTTTAAATCATCACTCATCCAGCCCTGTTTTCTTGCTTTTTTTGCAACGCTTTCAATGATAGCATATTGCTGGCGCTTAATTTTAATATCATAAATCGGCAGGCCTGACTTCAATAAAATGTGTCGATTTCGAAATGGATTAAGAAAACCGTCTACCAGAGATATATATTTATTGCTGCTAAACAACCGGCTGGTATAATGCGCAATGGACGTATTAAATGTCAACAGGCAAAAGACCACAATCATTAGGGCTAATATTCCAATCATCGCCTCTGACAATTTAGGCCATATCCATCGAACCGGGCTGCTTGTGTGCTCTAAAGCTTTTTTAATTTTTTTATTTTTAAGAAGATTCAAACTTTATCTCCATACAAAAAACCCTAAACACATTCTCGCGGTCGTGCCACAGATGAAAACCTGGCTTCGTTGCGAATAGAGTAACAAAACTTACTAATCGCCTGGTTCTGTAAATTATATTTGCTTATCAGAGTGTGCATCCAATATGGCAGCGAACCATCAACTTTGATTTCAAAAATAGCATTGCCATATTTAAGCATTCTGCGCGCGCCTTTCAGCGGTTCAAGTAAATCCAGATTTCGGGACGACACAAGCTCGTCGTCAAAATTTGCCCGAACACGGTTCATTTCTACACGTTCATAAGCTTCACGACGGTATTGAACCATTATTTTAGGCTCCATATTGTATTGACGCTGCAATCGAAAAAATTCTTTCGACACTTCTTCATCATTTAGAATCCTTGGCGGCGGTAATGCACGATTATAAATAGCTGGTGCAACGTCGAAATAATCTTCAATTGGAATATCAACTGTAATTTTATGAATGAAGCTAATATAGCGTGATTTTACTTCAAAACGGATAAAAGCTGACTGCATTGGATCTTCGCCATAGGCCCGTACACGCAATTTATGACGCTCTGCCACGCCTGCCATTTTATCATGGTAAGCTTTATATGCCTGTGTGTCAAAATAGAGACTCCGCACCAAATAGCTGCCCTGGTCACTGGTATAGATATCCGGACGCATAAAGGCTTGTAAATCCTGCGTAAGAGCCGTACGGGTGGTTCTATCAACCATATATTTAATTTCCATCCGCCGAAACATAATCATTCGGCTGGTGGCCAAAGGCTCAGCAGTGTTTGCTTTAGAGCTCAAGATGATTCTCCGGCGTAATCAAGGTTACATTTCTTATGGCGCCGGTGCTTAATTCGCCAATTATTTTTTCCGGAGTAGCTTTTGTTGCCAACCGTACACTGTAGGTATATTCAAAATCGTTACCCTGGTCAATGTCGGTAGCACCGCGCAATTGTTTCCAGGATATCATTGATTGCGCCTCAGGTTTAAGAGCGTTCCAGGGTTCCTTTTCCTTAGAACGAAATATAAGTATGTAATCCGCAGAGCCAGCTTTGTCGTGACCAATTTTCGAAAAAATAATGGTGATCAGCGCGATAGTAGACGTACCAAAAATTGCGACTAACCAGGCATTTGCTCCACAACACAATCCTATCCCGATAGCCAAAAATAAAAAAGTCATATCTTTAGTATCCTTGATCACCGTTCGAAAACGAATGACCGAAAGGGAGCCAACCAATCCCAGAGATAATGCTACATTACTGCCAATGGCCATCATTACCATGGCAACAATAGAAGGTATCAGCAGCAGGGACATGAAAAATGCACTTGTATATGCGACGCCACTGTGGGTTTTACGATAAACAGTAGCCCAAAGATACCCAAGCGCAAAGGCAAGTAAAAAACTTAAAAAAATCTGGCCGGGAGTCAAATCTACATTTAGTATGTTACTTAAGTTCATTCAACAAAAATCTCCATTTAATGTTAAATTGCAAAACTATTTAATAATTATATAATAGATTCTACATTTTTAGATTCATTAATCGTATCGCTGCTAAGCGAATTACCATTATTCTTTATTGCAGCCTCATACCAATAATATGTCTGTGCTAATGCATCAGCCATGGACACCTGCGGTTCATAACCAAGAACATCTCTGGCTTTTGAGATGTCTGCTAATGAATCTCGCACATCACCCGGTCGGGATTCCGTGTGTACCGGATTAATCTCCCTTTTTGTTAATTCACTCAATGAATCAAGTAAATCATTCAATGAAATTCTACGCCCGCAAGCCAAGTTGATAATTTCCCCGGCAGCGCGTTCTGCATGACATGCTTTATAAATTCCATTCACAAGATCACCAATGAACGTAAAATCTCGAGATTGCTCACCGTCGCCATGTACAGTTGGTGGTTTATCATTTATCACAGCCTGAATAAAACGCGGGATCACCGCGGCGTATTGTGAATTCGGATTTTGTCGAGGTCCGAAGACATTAAAAAAACGCAGTGAAACTGTTTCCAGACCGTGTAATTTATAAAAACATTTAAGATAGTATTCACCAGCAAGTTTCGAAACCGCATATGGAGATAGAGGCCCCGGAGTCTGGGATTCGTGACGCGGAAATTCCGGCGAATCGCCATAAACCGATTAAGAAGAAGCAAAAACAATCCGTTTAACTCCATTACGTTGTGCGGCATTTAATAAGTTAACCGTTCCGCTTACATTTATATCGGTTGTTAATACAGGATTATTGATTGATCGGGGGACAGAAGGTAAAGCTCCTAAATGAATTATATAATTTATATCTTTAACTGCTAAATCTACGGCCTCTTCGTCTCGTAAATCATCCTGATTAAGCTCTATTTTATCAATAATTTCAGAAAGGTTCTTTCTGCTTCCGGTTAAAAAATTATCTAAAACCCGAACCTGACAATTTTTATTTAAAAGATACCGAACCACATGTGATCCTATGAATCCTCCGCCACCAGTGACCAAATAACCATTCATATTTTAAACCTCCAGATGTTTATCATAGATGTTTTATCGTTTGTTTCATTAAAAATTAATTACTTGATAATTTCTATGCATATATCGAACATGCTTTTTACTGCTAATTTAAAAAATGATGTTGCAAAACATCATGCATCGTGCCAAATTGAAAATCGTTTAACAGCCGTCTCAATTTTTTTTCAGTGGTACCAATATTTATTTTATGTCTTATTCGTTTTGACAAACTCACGCGCGGAATCGGATGATTCGGATCCAACTCCCAGGGATGAAAAGCTATTACCGCCGGCTTCTTTTCATTCGAATTCAATTTTTTAATTCCATATCGAGTTAAAGAATACGGGAAAAATCGCAAATAGCCTCCGGACACTAACGGAATATTGTTACCAGCAACTCGCAAGGTCGAAAGGGGAAATTCAATGAGCGTCCCTGCATCCCTGAATATTCTATGAAGAAAACGGTTGGAATCTGCATTACCATACCGTGAATGCTGGATTGGAAAGACACTGGAATCCATCTGAAATCCCTCTTCAATTAAAACATCCCAGGCCCAAAATGATGATTTGATTATAGAATAAGTTGGTGCACGGAAAGCCTGAACAGCCGTACCTGTAACATCTTCCAACACATTTTTGCATCTGCGAATATCTTCTCGAAATTCGGTTGGGGTTAAATCTGATACCCGTCTATGCCAGAAGCTACGGCAGGCGATTTCATGCCCGAGATCAGCAATCTCCCGAATCAGACTCTGATATCTCTCGGCCACCCAGCCAACCGTAAAAAATGTTGCCTTACATTGATATTCATCGAGTAGTTCTAAAATACGTATTGTATTGCTTCTTACACGCGCAGGCATGTCGTTCCACTTTTCGCGTTCAATTACCTGCTCGAATTTTGAAACTTGAAAATATTCTTCTAAATCAATTGTAAAAGCATTTAGCATTCCAATTTTCCAACCATCATCTAATATTTCCCTTTACCCTTGATAGTGTATTCGAAATCATTGTCATAACCGGCATCACAGTATTTCAGGCTCCACTTGTGGACTATGACGTTGCGGCTGCCATCTTTCAATCTGATGTCCGCGAATCATATTTATTACTGCAATGAGTGCGGCACAATTAGCTAAACAATAAAAGAATGGAATGTAAAATATGTGCATTCGACCTATTCGGTGATGTCGAAGTAAATAACCTGTTCCCGCCAGAGCATAAAAAATGATCTGCAGTACAGCAAATGATAAATATAGCGTCCCATGTGACATCAATAAAACACTGCTTGTCAATAGCACTAACAACATGAATGAAACCAGTCGCCGTAATAATTTGTGCGTAAAAAGAATTACAGAATAAAATCCAAAACGAAAAGGATTCAATAAAGCCTTTCGAATGCGTACGCCGCGCAAACCTCTCGTCATCAATCTCACCTTACGCCAGAATTCCCGATCTGCTGATGGTATGGCTACTTCATAAGCACGAGCTTCTTTTTCAAAAACGAGCCTGTAACCCTGTTCGATTACTAACGTTGAAATTGCAAAATCATCCGTGACCGCGGAGTCGTTTTGCTTTTTGTACAGTTCGCGCCGAATCGCATAAATGGCTCCATGAGCCGAAATAATGCTTCCTGTACGACTTTCCATTTGTTTTAACCACTTGTCATAAGACCAGTAAAGACTTTCTCCCTGGCTGCAGGAATCGCTGTCTGCCTGCTGGGTATAAATGGTATTTCCTCCAACTCCGCCAACTTCCGGATCAGCAAAATTTGCCGCCAGTTTCCGTAAAGCTGTTTTATCATAAATTGAATTTGCATCAGAAAAGACTAAAATATCGCCAGTTGCCTGTTCAACGGCATCGTTTATTGCATATATCTTTCCTCTACGCGGAAGACTTAGAAGTCGGACGCCATAGAGGTCTACAAATTTTGATACGATTGATTCTGTAGCATCGTCAGAACCATCAGAAGCTACAATTATTTCAAGTGCATCCTTTGGATAGTCCAATTCTAAAACATTATTCAACCGTTCTTCAATACTTGCTTCTTCGTTATAAGCTGTAATTATCAAACTCAAATCCGGAGTAATATTCTGTTTTTGCACCCGGCGCTGACGAATGCTACCCACGATAACAACCAGCACTGAAAAGCCGCCATATACATAAAGCAGCGCCGCCACCGACAGCCAGAAGGTCAGCCATATGAAGTGTTGCATTTAATTCGCTCCTCGACCGCTAAACACAACGACAAATGTGCGAAACAGAATTTGTATATCGAACCAAAGCGATTGATTACGAATGTAAGCGATATCCAAACGCAACCGATCATCAAATTCTACTTCATGGCGACCAGAGATCTGCCACAAGCCGGTGACGCCGGGTTTTATTTCGAGACGCGCCGTATGCCAGAGGCTGTAAGTTTTCGCACTAAACGATGTTGGCCGTGGCCCAACCAGGCTCATATTCCCCATTAAAACGTTTAAAATTTGCGGGACCTCATCAAGGCTCGTCTTCCGCAGGATGCGCCCGACTCGAGTGATGCGCGGATCGTTGGTGATTTTGAAATCCGGCGGCATCATCTCGTTCAGGTGCATGAACTTCTCTTTGAGTTCCGCGGCGTTTTTAACCATTGTGCGAAGCTTATATACTTTGAAGCGCTTACCACCCTTTCCTGTACGTTCCTGGAAGAAAAATACCGGACCAGGAGAATCGATTTTGATTGCAATATAACATAGAGCCAGCACTAGCAGGGCAATTGGGAGTCCAATCAAACATACAACCAGATCCATCAATCGCTTAATACGCAAATATGTTTCAAAACTTAAAATATGGTGTTTATTTGTCTTTTCATACCATGGCTTATTGGACTGAATATCCATCATCAATGCCGCTGTATTATTCTTTCTGTTACCAAAATAATTAGTATTCATTTTTGCAGTTTTTAAATCTTTGATCAATTGAAACATTCTATCGCTCACATTCAAGTTTAAGTGACAAGAAGAATACGTTCGATTATTAAATTATTTGATTTAAACAAAACAACAAATACTTCCGTTTTTTATTAAGAAACCAACTACAATACATTCTTCCTATCAGACAAACTTCGAACTGATTGTCAAAAAATGCGACCGAATATAAATTTACCGTACGTCATTTCTGGCAAATACATAGCCAATAGTCCGCAATAAAATTTGAACATCTAACAAGAAATTTTGATTTCGAATATATGCAATATCAAGACGTAAACGTTCATTGAAATCTGATTTATCATGTCCGGAAATTTGCCACAATCCTGTTATTCCAGGTGTAACCTCCAGGCGTTCAGTTTGCCACAGTTCATAATTATTTGAACTTATTGCGGTAGGACGCGGGCCTACCAGGCTCATTTCCCCTCTAAGTACATTAAATATTTGCGGGAGATGCTCAATATTATATTTTTGTAATAAAACTCCAATTCTTGTCGCTGGAGAATTATCAACAAAGTTAGAATCTTTATAACTTAATTCTTTTAAAAGTAAAAAATGTTTTTTCAACTCAATATCAGGATAAATCCTCGTCCTCAGCATGAACATTTTAAATCGTTGGCCGCCCTTTCCGGTTCGCATCTGAACAAAAATCGCTGGTCCACGCGACTCTATCTTGATCAAAATGCAAGTCAATAAAATTACGGTCAAAACAAAGGGTAATGCCATAATACACAGCATGACATCTAAAATGCGTTTAAGCGGCCACAGAGAACGTCCACGTAAAAAATCTTTACCGCGAATATCTTCATACCAGGGCACTTTATACTGGCCATCCAATTCAACTGTAATAGAGGTGTGAATTTTAGGATTTTCGCTTCCCCTTTTTACATAAATTTTCATTTTATTACTACTTCATTTTTGTTCTTAATCTCTGGCATGTGATTACAGGATTCCATTGCCTTTTTTACCAGGTCTTCAATTATCAATCCATCCGCAGGAAATTGTGCAAGACCCTCCACTAAATGGCCGGCCGTTCTTTTAAATAACAGTTTCTTTAAACGCCGAACAGTCTGCATGGCTTGTGCCCGATCTGATTCTGGCAAGAAAATGATGTATTGATTGTTAGCCACATCATAGGTTGCAACATCGCTTTCTCTTAAAGACTCCCTCATGATAGATCCGACAAGAGAAAACACCAGTTTAATTGTTTGCATGATATTACTGTATGAGCTAACGCTGCCATCTCCAGTCTCTGCAACCAGACTGCGTTTTAGATCGACTAATAGTTGGTCACTTTCTATTTTCAAAACTACAATTGTAAGCGGACGGTTATAACGTCTTACCCGCGCCAGTTCATTGGAAAGCTGGGCAAGTGTCCGCCGGTAAGTTGGAACCGCACCAAGCTGCAATTCGGGTGAAACAATTCGTCCATTGGAATTAAACAATTTATAGCGCTTGCGTTTTAATATAGCTCTAATAATGACGACAAGTCCTATGACAAAGATGACAAGAAATAATGGCGAAAGCAAATTGATGTTTAACAATTTAAGTGACTCTTTAATGTTTTCAATTAATTCATAATTCTAGTAAATTATAAAAAACTTAAAAAATATAGCCCCTGGGCAATCATGCATTGTAATAGTAATAGTTATTTTTATAAATTCCATTCAATTCAATATTATTCAGTACTGTACCTATGACATTAGCTTTGGCTTTTTGCAACATGCTCTTGGCTTGAAGAAGCATATCCTCATTATACTTTTTAGAATCTACCACAAAAATAACGCCATCAACTAAAGCCGATAATACCATTGTTTCCGGGACCAGCATAATAGGCGCTGAATCGACAAGAATGACATCATATTTTTGCTTTAACTCATTCAATAAAATTTTCATAGAAAGCGAAGAAATGGTATCACTGGGACTTCTAAGTTGTTTACCACTGGATAAAATCTTTAAATTCTCAACTACTGAAACTTGTACCGTCTCTATTAGAGCGCTGTTAAGAATATTAAGCTTATTCGCTCCATTTAAATTATTGATTTTTGAAACCAATTGACTATCTAAGACAAAATCAGAAAAATTATCAACCAGTTCTCCCATCTCTTCATGGTTAACTACACCGCCCAATAACGATTTTCTATCACCCATTGTGGACAATTCATCACTGATCATATTATGATTGACCAGGAGCTCGCTCAAGCCTGGTTCTTTGTCAACACTAAAAATAGAATGGAGGCTCGGCTTCCTTAAATCTCCATCCACGACTAATGTTTTCTGTCCTAAATTGGCTAACGCTATGGCTAAATTTGCAACAGTTGTGGATTTTCCCTCAGAGGGGGCGATGCTGGTAAAAAGTATGGTTTTACAAGATTGGCCTACTCCTTGAAAATGTAAATTTGTTCTCAACATACGGTAGGCTTCTGC
The DNA here is from genome assembly GCA_964539665.1 of uncultured Cytophagia bacterium. Lineage (GTDB taxonomy): Bacteria > Zhuqueibacterota > Zhuqueibacteria > Oceanimicrobiales > Oceanimicrobiaceae > CAZIKB01. The sequence goes on along the minus strand of CAZIKB010000021.1, from coordinate 51,005 downwards.
AACACCTGATTTGGGATCGATGCTGGAAATGATTCCTTTATTAATATAGGTTTCATTGGAAATCTGTTTGGCATTTCCATTATATTTCGAGTTTTTACCGTTCAAACCTACTTTTCCTATCTTGGGAATAGACGCCAGCACATTCCATTGAGTTAATTTTTCTAATTCCTCTGACGAATCTAATGATTTATTAAAAACTTCTAACACAAATGCCACGCCAACCCCCAATATTAAACCTAAGAATATTCCAATAGTAATATTAAGTTTTTTCCGGGGCTCAACAGGTGTGTCAGGCATACGAGCATTATCTATAATTCTTATATTGGTAACTTTTTCTGCTTCCGAAATTCTGGCTTCTTCACGTTTCTCCTGTAAGATCATATAATTTTTAGTTTTAAGATCGCGTTCCCTGGTTAATTTCACCAAATTATATTCTTTATCAGGCAGAGAACCTAATTTATTATCATAGTCACGAATTATTTTTTTTAAGGCCATTTCCTGTGCTTTTAATGCCTCTAATTCAATTTGCAATGTAAATGATTCATTAATATTTTTTTGTATTTGTGCAAGCGGATCACTTATATTATCATTTTGGACTAACTTGGCGGCTTCATCGGCTAGCGTCTTTTTGGTTTGCTCAATATCACGACTCAATTGAGCCACGTGGGGATGTTCATCACCATAACCCTGCACTCTGAGGCCAGCCAGCTCTGATTGTAAATTCACCAATTGATCTATCAATTTTTTTGTCCACGGCGTTGCTATATCAGTAATGTTTGGCACTAAATTTTGCTTTTGTTGAGAAAGTTGATCTTGAATCGTCTCTAAGCGGATCTGAATTGATTCCCTGTTACCCATCACCTTATTATAGAGATTTTCCGCTTCTGTTGATCTTTTCAAAATTTCTTCAGATTCTTGATTAAATGATGTGATTTTATTTTCTTCTTTAAATTTCTTTAAAGCTTGCTCTGCTGACTCTAATTGTCTGCTTACTATTGCAAGTTGTTCTTCTACGAATTTACGTACACTGCTCACCCCTTCCTGTCGTATTTTCGAATTTCTTTCCAACAGGACCTGGGCGGCCATGTTAGCCATGACCATGGATAAATATGGGTCTTTCCAGCGGACACTAATCCGCACAATATTAGATTTACTTACTGGAAATGCTGAAATGTTTTTCTCCAGTTTTTCACTTATATATTTAAAATCATCAAAAGCTTCTGTCCGTTGTTCCGGTAGTCTAATTTTATTTACAATATCTGCAGGAAGTTCTTTGAGGACATCCTCTGCAAATGCCATGCTTTTTATTTCTTCAAGTCGATTAAAAATTAAAATTTCACGTGAGGCGTCGTAGTCATAAGAGGATAGGGAACCTGTGAATTCTTCAAAAACGATCATGGTCCTGGCCTCATATATCGGCGAAGTTGTTTCATTAAAGTATAAAATAGGAGCAAGTACTCCTAATATACATACCAGGATAAATAATTTTCGTCGTTTGAAAATTCTATTTATCTGTGTTAAAATTTGTTGGGATTCACTGCTCTGCATAAATCCTCTCCTTTAGGATATAATTTAAATCGATCTTTTCTTTCTCTACTTAGTTGGTTGATCGCCTGTATAAAAAATAAACACTCGCGATAACTGATATATCTCTAATAATAGTAAAGGCATTTCTCCATCTATGCCAGTTATTCCTGGGTATTAAAACGATATCACCAGGTTTCAATACCGGCGGACCCTTTTCTGTGCTTTTTTTCAAATAATTATTCACATTATATTTAATTATTCTATTACCCGCTTTTAAACGAGCTGAACCATTTTTCCCACCGGGTACAATTGCACGTTCAATTCGCGCGATAGACACTCCATTCAGATTAGAATATTCAGTAGGACCACCAGCTTTGGAAATTAATTCCATTAAATTTGTAGAATCGATTACCCTGAACTCGCCAGGCCTTTTTACTTCACCTATAATATGTACAATCATCTCAAGCTGCCCATTTTCTCCCAGAATATATTGTTCCTTTTCCTGTGCGGAAACCGGATTAATCAAGACAACTGACACAAAACAGAATACCAAATTCATTAGCAAATTCTTTTTGCAGATAAAAATACCATTTAAAAAATTCATAAAGAATTCCATCATAGTTAATTAGATTATACAAATGAATTTATACTTTTACAACCAATAAATCTTCAGCAATAAAATTACATGCAGATTTATTGTTGTGCGTAACAAATTAATTGTATAAAACTAAAGTTATTATGAAAGAATGTTTCTAATATTCAACATTCTGATTATTTAGCTTTATCTATACAACTTACGTACCACATTATTCTAAATTTATTTAAATTTCATAACGGCCTTAATAATTATTAGTTTATAACCATTTATCTGAATTATGTAATGCTCAGTATTACCATATCAATTGGATATTCCTGTATATAAAAAAACCATTGTCTCAATTATGGTACACCTAATTATCAAATATACTGGAGCGAGTAAAATATATGTTGACAACTTACTCAAATTATTCTATATTTAAGTTAAATTTAAATATGCAACTAATAACGTAGGTGCAAATACCGGACAAATTTTACATCTGACAGTCATAACTTCTATATTTTCATCCTAATAATTTTGCCGCGAGTTTTTTTTGCAACCGTAAATCTAATTAATACTCATATTGAATAGTGCTATCCAATCTAAAAAAATATTATAAACCCCAGTCTATTGCAGCCGCATTAGCCCTTCTTGAAAAAAATTCTGGCACCATTCTGGTGATTGCCGGGGGTACTAAATTGGTTCCTTCTCAAAATGATACTGTGCAAGAATTAGTTGACATCACTGAATTAGAACTTAATTATATTAAAAATGAAACAGGGTCAATCAGAATTGGAGCAACAACGACACTGCAAGAAATGATAGAAAGCCCTGTTTTGAACAATCTCTATAATTCCATCACAACGAAAGCAGCCTTGTGTACGCATCACTCAATAATGATTAGAAACGTTTCAACCATTGGCGGTGAACTTGTCTCAACGAACCCTCTCTCTGTTTATTACTGTGCTTTATTAGTTTTACAAGCTCAAGTCAGAATTGTCGGAGGTGAAGAATTTGCCCTCGCCATGAATATATTTTTAAACAAAAAAGACCTGGCTGGTGGATTACTCATTGAAATAATAATTCCCAGGTTAAAAGTTAACTCTTTTACAGGCATGGCCTCAATTACTACAAACAAACAATCAATACCGCTGATTTGTGCATGTGTCCGTTTGTCATTTAAAAAAGGACTTTGCCAAAATGTAAAATTGGCTATGACTGGATTCCCAAATGTTCCACAACGTCTCCCTCAGGTTGAGGCTTTGCTTGAAGGGCAGCCATTAACCAATGCTAATATAGAAATAGTATCGGCTCAAATATACAAAATGTATAATCCGATTTCAGATAATCTGGCAAGCGCTGAATATCGCCAGGAAGTAAGCGGGTTAGTAATGAAAAATGCTCTCAGGCAATGTTTAGAAAATGCTGAAGCGGAAATGTAACATGAAACTAATTATAACGATAAACAATCAAAAGAAAACTTTTGAGGTCCCACCAAATCGAACATTGATAGACCTATTAAGATCTCAGGGGTTTTGGAGTGTAAAACGTGGTTGTGAAACAGGGGACTGTGGCAATTGCACGGTTATTTTAGATGGTAAAGCTGTGTATTCTTGTATCATGCTTGCTGTACAAGCAGATGGTAAATCGATTGAAACGCTTGAAAATATTTTTGAACGAAAAGAATACCAATATTTAATACAAGTCATTATGGATTTCGGCGATATTGAATGCGGTTATTGCAATTCTGGAATGATTATGTCGCTAAAAGCTTTATTGGATACTGATCCTGAACCTGAGGAAGAAAAAGTTATTGATGCACTGGCCGGCAATGTTTGCCGATGCTTTAATGATTTTCCACCTGTTGACGCAATCATGGAAGCCATCAGAAAGATGCGAGGTGAATTTTCATAGAAAATTGCACAATATTATCAATACTCAAAATATACTTTTCAGTACTTAAAAGTAAAACATTCACTATTTAAGCAAAAACACACCAATTAAACAGCTAATCATGGTTGCAGATCGCATCTTCATTCCCTTATTTCACATCCCAGTTCTTCCCAAAATCTCTGTTTTTGATGCCTCACTGTTTTTTCATTAATTTAATTTGCATTTGATAGGGTTGAACTGTATACTACATTATTAAAAATAAGTTAAGTTCAATTTATCGAACTCTCATCTAAAATCATCGCTAAGTGTCCGGGCTGTAAAATCATCTATCAAGGTGATACAGTCAAATAATTAAGATTCAACAAATCAATATAAAGAAATTTCAAGACAATTTTGAAAGGGAATTTTATATCAGTACGTTAGTAAGGAGGTTGTTAAATGTCAAATAACTTGAACAAGAAATCACAGGGGAACAATTCCGAATTATACCCGCCTTCAAAAGAAGTGATCAAAGCAGCTCACATTAAAGATTATGACACTCTTTATCAACGCTCAATTAAAGATCGGGAAGGCTTTTGGGCTGAAGAAGCCGAAAAATTAGACTGGTACAAAAAGTGGGATAAAGTATTAGACGACAGTGACAGGCCATTTTTTAAATGGTTTGTTGGAGGGAAATTTAATATTGTTCACAATGCCATTGACCGGCACTTAAAGACCTCGTTTAGAAATAAATTAGCGCTTATCTGGGAAGGCGAACCCGGGGATGTCCGATCGTTTTCATATCATGCCCTGAATCGCGAAGTTTCAAAATTTGCCAACGTATTAAAAAGCATGGGTGTGAAAAAGGGTGAGATTGTTACGATTTATATGCCTCAGATTCCAGAACTGGCCATTGCTATGTTAGCCTGTGCAAAAATCGGTGCGGCTCATAGCGTTGTTTATGGTGGATTCAGTGTCGAAGCGCTGGCAGAACGAATCCAGGATGCCCAGAGCCGGGTGCTCATCACCGCGGATGGCGGTTGGCGGCGCGGCAAAATCACAGATTTGAAAAACATCGCAAACGAAGCTATCGGACGTTCAGCAACAATCGAAGTCTGTATTACCGTGAAACGCACATGCCAGGAAGTCTATATGGAGAACGATCGGGATTTCTGGTACCATGATTTAATGACCTTGCCAATAGCCAGCCCAAAATGTGAAACCGAAGTAATGGATGCTGAAGACATGCTTTTCATACTGTATACATCCGGCACAACCGGCCGCCCCAAAGGTGTGCTGCATACCCATGGTGGTTACGCGGTTTACACAGCCTCGACACATAAATATGTTTTTGATATTAAAGATGAAGACCGCTGGTGGTGTGCCGCCGATCCTGGCTGGATTACCGGACATAGCTATATTATTTACGGCCCGCTGATTAACGGCTCTACAATAATGATGTATGAAGGCGCGCCAAATCACCCTTATCCAAATCGCTGGTGGCAGATGATTGAAAAATATGGCATTACTATTCTCTATACATCGCCTACTGCCATTCGCGGTTTGATGCGTTTTGGCGATCAATGGCCGAAACGTCACGATTTGAGTTGTTTGCGTTTATTGGGCTCTGTGGGCGAACCCATCAATCCGGAAGCCTGGCGCTGGTACCATCGGGTTATTGGTCAGGAACGCTGTCCCATTATGGACACCTGGTGGCAAACCGAAACCGGCGGATTTATGATCACACCTCTACCCATTACTCCTCTTAAACCAGGCTCAGCAACCAGGCCTTTCTTTGGAAACGAAGTTGCCGTAGTCGATGAGAAAGGTAATGATGTAGCCCCCGGTGAAGAAGGTATACTGGTACTCAAATCACCCTGGCCAGGTATGGCACGTACAATTTACGGTGACCCGGACCGCTACATTGAAATCTACTGGAAAGATTATGAGAAACAGGGCTGGTACAAAGCTGGCGACTCAGCACGAATCGATGAAGACAATTACGTCTGGATAATTGGCCGAATTGACGATGTGATCAAAGTAAGTGGTTATCGTTTGGGTACAGCGGAAGTGGAAAGCGCCCTGGTTAGTCATGCAGATGTCTCAGAAGCGGCAACCATTGCTATCCCTCATGATCTAAAAGGAAATGCCATTCACGCCTATGTAATTTTGCGCCAGGGCGTTTCCGGTAGTAAAGAACTGGAAGTTGCTTTAAAAAAACACGTTGCCCATGAAATTGGGCCAATTGCCAGGCCCGAATCTATTATTTTTGCCGACTCCCTGCCAAAAACTCGCAGCGGGAAAATTATGCGCCGGGTTTTGAAGGCGAGAGCACTCGGCGTCGATGAAGGCGATCTAAGTACTTTGGAGGAGTAGATTATCAGTATTCAAGAAAAGTTGGGGATCAGGAAGTAAGGCAATATGGTATCGGTTATAAGTTCATAGAAACAACTTTTACCGCAGCAAAAGATAAGCATTACAGCGTAAAAATGAATCAGATTCATTTTTCTATTCTCTAATTATTCTTATTTCCTTGTCTCCTTTTTCCCCAGTTTTTTCAAATCTTTACCCACTGATTTTCTATTCTCAAATATCCTTATATTCTTATTTTTTATACTCTTATGCTTTAATTAATTACTCTTATTTGTGGCCTTTTAATGCTGCAAATACAGAATTGCGAATAACCTTTGTAGACATTTATTTTTTCAGAAATTAAAAAAAACTTGCTTCTTTTAATAAAAAATATTAACTTACGGTCATATTTACTTATTCATCCTCAAGAAGAGACTCATCTCGCCTTTACCGGAAGAAGGATCAAATTGTTACATTTTTTATCTTTAATTAATCTGGTTATTATTTACTAACGGAGGTATTGCCATGAAAAAAAGTAAATTACTTGATATATTATTGCTTATGATCATCGCGCTATTTGTCTGTTCGGTCACCACAGTTGTTGCACAAAATGCAACTTTGACGGGGAAAGTCACCGACGATGAAAGCGGTGAAACTCTTCCAGGGGCTAACATAGTAGTCACCTCATCCGAAATCCAATCAGGTGCGGCGGCTAAATCAAACGGTACGTATCGAGTTAAAAATCTTTCACCCGGCACATATACGGTCACGGTTTCCTATATTGGCTACGAAAAGAAAGTCTTAACTGATATTGTTCTTGCTGCCGGAGAGACCAAAACATTAGACATCGTACTTGTGCAAGTTGGAATTGAATTTAATCCTATTGCAATAACCGCCTCACGGCGTTCTGAAAAAGTGCTCGAAGCGCCAGCTTCTATTTCAGTTTTAGAAGCCAGAGACATTGTCCTTGATCTATCACCTTCGTCGGCCTCGATTCTTCGTAACGTTACTGGAATTGATGTGGCTCAGATAGGAATTGACCGCCGTGAAATTGTCATGCGTGGCTTCAACAATGCATTCTCTGGCGAAGCGTATGTACTCACGGATAATAGGCAGGCACAAGTGCCTTCTTTAGGTGTGAATGTTCATTCCATCATGCCGAATATGAATGTCGATCTGGACAAAATAGAAATTGTTCGTGGCCCTGGAGCCGCCTTGTATGGCGCCGGTGTAGATGAGGGGGTCATTCATTACATTACTAAAGATCCGTTTAATTTTCCTGGAACAACTTTGTCTATCTCGGGCGGAGAACGAACATTATTAAATGGCGCGTTTCGTCATGCCGGTGTGATTAATAATAATCTTGGCTATAAAATTACCGGTCAATATGCTCAGGCCAATGACTGGGAATTAAATCCGACCGATGCCCTGGATGCAGAGCAATTGTCTCTCGACAAAGCAGGTATTTCTCGTAATTATGATTATAAAAAGTTCAATGTGAATGGATTGCTGCAATATCGCTTCAGCGAAAATGTAACACTCATTGCCAATGGCGGTTATGCACAAATGGATGCAATTATACAAACAGGACTTGGTACTGCGCAGGCAGACGGCTGGGGTTATGCTTATGGACAACTCCGCTTACAAGCGGGTAACTTTTTTGCACAAGCTTACATGAACCGTAATGATGCTGGTGATACATTTATTCTAGGCACAGGAAGTTCGTTAACAGATAAATCAACTTTGCTTAATATACAGACACAATATGATTTGGAAATGGCTGATGGCAAACAGCAATTTATTTTTGGATTGGATTATGAGCGTACTGCACCCAACACAGAAGGTACCATCTACGGCCGCAATGAAGATAATGATCTGATTTCAGAAGCCGGCGGCTATGTGCAGTCTCAAACCGCACTTACATCGAAGCTTGATCTTACGGCAGCACTGCGCTTGGATTATAATAACCTTCAGGAAGAGCTCGTACTATCTCCACGTCTCGCTATGGTGCTCAAGCCTACGCCTGAACATTCATTCCGAGCCACTTTCAACCGCGCGTTTACCTCTCCAGGAGCGACCGAATGGTTTCTCGATATGGTCGCACGTGAGCCTGACGCCGCACTTCCAATTTTATTGCGTGCTCGTGGTTCAACCAGCGGATTTAAATTTACGCGTAATTCTGACTATAACGCATTTGCTGGAACCGATTTGGTTGCATACAGCCTGAATCCTGCAGCATTAGGAGCGCCCCAGCCTGTAGGGCTACCCCTTGATGCGACCTATGCATCAGTCTATGCAGGAGTGGCTGCTATTCCCATTTCAGTATTAAAAACTATGCTACCAGCTCCATTAAATATGCTCCCCGATGCGCAGGTAGCCGGCTTAGTTGCCCTGTTGGACCCAGCAGCAACGTCTGTGACTGGCTTTTCACAGGGCGTGCTGGGATTACTGAATTTGTCTATCCCCGGTAAATATGACATGATACAAACTGTTACAGATATAGATCCTCTTAAACGAAACACGACTAACTCATTTGAATTAGGTTACAAAGGTTTAATTGAAAATCGTGTGTTATTCGCAGTCGATGCCTACTATACAAATAAGAAGAACTTTGTCGGGCCATTATTGATGGAAACCCCTTTTGTATTTGTACCAGGACTTTCTGCTGACTTAACAGCGGCATTAGCTGCCGGAATTACAAACAACGCACAATTGGCAGGATTTCTGCAGGCCGCTGGAAAAACGCCAGAAGAAGTTGCTCAATTAATTGTGGGTTTAGCAGCAGACGCGCTTCCGAGCGCATCAACGCCAGTTGCTATTGTGGCTCCTGCAGAAAACGCTCCTGCACCTGGCAGTGCTCCTGAGTTACTTTTAGCCTATCGTAACTTCGGTAATGTAAACTTTTGGGGAATTGATGTCTCAATGCAGGTACTGGCAACCGACAATTTGAGCTTTTTTGGCAACATGTCTATTGTCAGCGATGATTTTTTTGACAACAAAGAATTAGATGAAACGAATACGGATTTGGCCGTAGCCTTGAATGCCCCTTCGTTTAAAACAAAATTCGGGTTTAATTACAGCGTACCTTATGGAATTTCTTTGAACGCATCAGCGCGTTATATAAAAGGTTTCCCAGTGGAATCCGGAAGTTATGTTGGCGATATTGATAACTACTTCCTGCTCGATATTGGCGCTGGCTATGACCTTGGCCGCTTTGCACCCGGCATGCGTTTTGACATTGCAGTACAAAATATACTGAACAATGAGCATCGCGAATTTATTGGCGCACCCAAACTTGGTCGTCTGGCTTTGGCCCGGTTTAGCTATACCATCAGATAATTTTCTGTAATCGCTCTTTCATATTTTAATTTAACTCCCGGCTTCTCATTTATTGAAAGGTCGGGAGTTTTTTATTTTTAATGGTAAATCCCCATTATTAATATTATATTGGTACACACTCTTTGCTAATTTATTTCAAAAAACAACCAAAAACCGGAGGCTCAATAAATGTATCGTAAGACGTCTGCAATTGCCATATTGTTTCTATTAATGGGATTGAGTTTAGTTTATGGGCAAAGAAGTGCAGCAACTGATCGAGATGCTATGCTGGTTAGCGGTATGGTTTCATTTTCCACTCAAGGCGGTGATCTTTACGAACAGGATGATGACAGATTTACCACTTTAACCATTACGCCGGGTCTATTATACTTTATTGCGCCCGGCATAGGTCTCGGAATTGATTATTCCTATACCCGAATTTCTGAACGTGGTACTACTTCTTCAAGTTGGGGAGCCGGTCCTAAAATGGGAATCTTCTTTGATTCCGGCGCGAGCTTTATTCCATTTGTATCTGGCGGCGTCAACTATTTATCCATTGATCCCGGAGATGTTAGCGAAAGCGGCTTGAGGATGAAAGTTAGCGGTGGAATGCTAATTCGAAATGGTCATCTGGCGGTCTCTGTTGAGGCAGGTTTTGTTTATGATCGTTTTAAATTTGAAGGTGCAAGTAGCGCCACTACTGGCAACACTATCTTAATTGGTGTGGGCTTTGCTGGATTTTTGTATCAATAATAATAAGTGTGTTAACTAAGCAAGTGAAATCGAAGCAATCTCAATAAAAACAAAAATTGCCTCGTTTATTTTTCCCATTTCCAGAGAGCGCCTGGCTCAGTCGTTGTCATATTCCGAAAACTGCTCGGATCAGGCTGGAGGAATCTTTTTGGTTAAAGAATACAATGCTGACATCTTCGGTTTCGGTGAGTTGTGAGCGCTGGCTTCTAAAAGCATTGGTTAAGCAACTCAATCGCTCCATCAAATCGTTCGGTTCGGTACTTTTGCTCCGCCTGCTGTATCTCTTTCTCACATGAATCCTGCTTCCGGGCAATGGTACTTGATAGCGCATTCAATAACGGTGTTGTAATCATTGCCCAACAAAGAAGGAAATTAAGGCTCCTCTTTTTATGCATGCTATCTTTCTAATTAAGTTAGGGCATTTATAGTTATGATATAAATACGGACGCCTCGATTCATCGAGGTAACTCCCAAATTAATTTGGCTTCCATTTGATCTTATTTCATCAAAATCATCTTTCCGGTCAAAGATACTTTCACATGGTTAGTCAACCTGTAAAAATAAACCTCGCTGCCAGCATGATTCCCATGAGCATCCCTCCCATCCCATGTAAACTGGTGTCGACCGGCTTGAAGAGTGCGATTGTAAAGGATTCGAACTTCTTCTCCCAGGATATTGTAAATCGTCAGTTTGACATCTGATTCAACAGGCAGACCCACTGGAATGGTTGTCTCCGGATTGGAAGGGTTGGGATAGTTGGGACCTAAAATATATTTCTGCGGGATCACCAAATCCAACTCTTCCGCCACTGCATCTTTTTGGCCAACCACCACACTGAATTTTGACCGCACATCTTTTGGTTGAAATTGATAAATGGAATCTTTGCGCAGATTATGGGTGTACCCGGTTAATTCATCTATGAGATAGACTTCAAATTTTGCTGGAATGGATTCAAGGCCGGAAAAGTTAAGTTGTGCTGATTGCTTTTGCGGCAAGAGCGCCTCAAACTCCCACCGCTCTGAACCTGCAAATTCTGGACGCATGTCCGTGGCAAATACGCTGTACTCAACATCCCAATCAGGACGATGAAAACAGACCCCCGGTAAGACTGCAATCGCTCTCGGTTTGCGAAAATCCAAGCGGTCAAGTCCTGGCTGGGCGTCCTCTGAAACGCCAAAAGAGGTAGACTGGTCACTCATTTCCCCATCTGACAAAGAAACCTGCACACGCCAAATTGCTGCATCAAAATCCGCTGATGGTTGTGACTGAGGGAAAGTACTACTATATGGGATTTTGAGGGATGAACGGTTTGGGTCATCATTAAAGAAGTAATACCCAATATAAGGCCTGAAGATAAATGGTGCGCTAAAATTAGAAGTGCCAGAGAATTTGTAGATTGGCTGAGAAAGACCATTAACCGCTTGAGTATTCCCTTACGCTGTATGTAACCACATTTTACACATCCACTACAAAGCTGATGTCGTAATGCTGACAGTCTGAGCCCACTTAAGTAGAAATAATGCCGCCGGCAAATTCTCCTCAAAAGTTGGTTGAATTTCACTTTCAGGGAGTTGAAATCCAGGGAATGAAGAAGCAGGTCTTAATTCAATTGTATATGAAGGCGCTTTTGTCCCACCATAAAGCCAATCCGTAGCATCGCCGCTGGCTAAATACAATTCAGAACCTTGCTGGGCAACGTAGCGTTTGCCATGCACATTTAAAATACTATCAGCCATAACCTGTGCGAGATTGTTTAACAATGACTCATCAGGCGCTGGTACATTTGTGTAGCCCCAGGGATATAAAATTAATTGTGAATAACTATGATAACTAATCATGGCAAGAAAATTGTGCGCATTCACAAAATCCTGAACTACTTTAGTTTCAGGTTCCGAGAAAGGTTCTGGCCCACGATATATTTCACTATATGTGTCCCCGCTTGAACCGGGTCCGCCCCATTCGTAAGAATAATTCCGATTCAAATCAACACCGAATGAACCATCGCCATTGTTCCGGCGATTTTTTCGCCACATGCGATTGTTTGTCACCGAATACTGGTGGCCGTCCGGATTGACCATCGGAATGATCCAAATTTGACCGTTATCAATATAATTGCGGATATTTGCATCCGTGTCGTAATTCTCAAGCAGATACTTTGCAAATAAAAACGGCACGTCAATAGAAATCCATTCCCTCGCATGATGACCACCCATAAACAGCGCTTCAGGCTCATCCTCTTCCTGAGCGACATTATCACTAATTTTAATCGCCCATATATTTCGATTTTCAAGCGACTGGCCTAAATTAAATACTTTTGCAATGGCTGGAAAAGCAATTTGCAAATCATGCAGCTCTTTATCAATTTCATCATAAGTGTGATAAAGACCAGCATCCGGAGGACCGACAGGCGGCGTGCAGGTGCCGGAGAATATGAACGGTATAAGCATAATAATTGTAAATAACATTATGTGTTTCTTCACTGTATGTCTCCTTGATTTAATATTTTTAAATGCAAAATGAAAAGTGTAAAATACATATTTCAAAATGTTGGTAGCATCATACACTCACCAACCTTCCGAAGGTTCGAAACCTTCGGAAGGTTAACTGTCCATTTACAACAAAATCCAGAAACCTATCGGATAGACTATTTTGCATTATTTCTTAACCGTATCCAACACATTTCGAGCGACAATTACAACAGTATAGCCTTTGCTTTCAGCCTGACGAATATGTTTATCAAACACCTGCGCTGTAACAGTATCGGATTTTACATCCCAGACGTCTATTCCCAATTTAATAAGTTCTGCAACATCGGTCTTTTCTCTAATAGCTATTTTTACCAACCGCTGCACTAATTCAATTTCTTCGATGAGTTCAGGCTTGAGATTCATCATCTGAATTCTTTCCTGATCTTCTTGAATTAAACGAGCCACAACATAGGTGTCTTCCACCACGATTACATCAATGCCTGAATTTATAAGACTGTCGGCCTGTGCTTTTTCTTGAATGGGTATTTTCATTAGTTGTGTGCTTGATATCATTTCCTGCAATTCGCTTGAGCCTGTTTGTTCACCAGAGTTGTTTTGGCATGCTGCAATTATACACAAAAATATTAAAACGAACCAAAAGTAATTCATCTGTGCCATATCTTTGTTTGCCTCACGATTTAATTATTTATTAGTTAATAATTTATTTATCAGGGTTATGGTATTAAGGAAATTGGGGAATAGGGTGATGAGGTAAGACGGCAGATACTTCAAACTTAATCTTGTATTCCTCATCTACCCTGTTCGCTTAACGCAGTACGCATCACGTTTGATTACTCTTTCGGTACCCCCAACAAAGATTTTGAAAGAATACCGACGTTGGCAAACTTTTCGAAAATGCCTGTTGCTATAAAAATAATTGAGAGTAAAAAATAGAAAATGAAGCCTGACAAAAGACCAATTCCATAAGGCGCAATCCAATCCGCGTAGTTGCCTAATAAACCGATCACGGTGGCGCTGCCCACTGCGCTAATGGCTACTCCTAACATTTCGATACTAAATTCTTTTGTGTGACGTACCGCATAATATAGAAGATACCCAAAAACAAATCCTATGGAAAAGATGCCCCAAAATACTGAGTTACTCATTTCTGCCTCCCTGTTAATTGAATGATTAGATGTAGTGTTTAAGATGTGTTATATTTAATTCAAATGCTTTCATTGTACCCCATAAAACTGGCAGCAAGCAACAAATAAGCAATCGTGATATTTTAGATCTTATGGAAAATGCTGTTACAATAAGGAAATAAAATCAAATAGTCAACAAAATTATTTACTCCAAAAAAATATTTTCATGCTTTCTAAAATCTTAACCAGTGGAGTGATTCACATTCATGTGCGTTTCAGAACAAAAAATAAATGAATCGTCAAATACTGGTTGACTAAATGGTTGTGATTTTTGTATATTTCTCAAATTTGTGAAGGGTAACATCAGCTCAAGATTATTTCGAGGAGACAGACTATGGCATTGAAAGGAGGGCATCAGCGCTCGAGATTTGGATTGGTTGTTTTAGCCACAGCCCTCATATCCTACAGTGCTCTGACCTTTGAGGTCGTACTCACAAGAATTTTCTCTGTGATGCTCAGCTATCATTACGTCTTTGCAGTTATCTCATTTGCACTGCTCGGGCTGGGGATTGGTGGTATGCTGCTTCAACGGTGGTCTCGCTGGTTCCCGGCAACAACCTGCCAAACTAACGCAGCCCTGTCGGGTCTTATGATTGCGGTTTCAGTAATCTGTATTATAAAGATGCCAATTTTTGAGAGCAAAGTTATGGCCGATTTTGGATTCTGGATTTACATAATTCTGGCAACTTTACCATATTTCTTTGCGGGTCTGACCCTCGCGGGTATTTTTCAAGAGTTTGCTGTGCGCAGCTCCCTCCTGTATGGCGCCGATCTGCTTGGCGCGACGCTTGGAGCCTTATTAGTTGTGCCACTGTTGAATGTATTCGGCGGCGTTAACGCTGCATTGCTAACAGCAGCGATAGCCGGGGTAGCTGCGATTATGCTTGTCTGGACAAAACATCGAACATGGTCACTCAGGGTGGTGTCTATTCCAGCCTTTTCTCTGGGATTGATCCTACTTGGCTGGTTTGGTCTCAAAGGAGAGGTTCCTATTTCGAAAGATCAGAATAAAGATATGTATCGAATGCTATCCAATCCGTTGGACCGGGCAGAAATGGTCGAAAGCCGCTGGAGCGCTTTTGGACGCACCGACCTTGTACGCAGCGCTCTCCCACCAGACGACATGACCATCTTCGTGGACGGCTCCGCAGGTTCACCCATGTACAACCTCGATTCTATCATGAATGATCCGAAGCAAAAAGAGCATTTAACAACAACCTTTGGCGCGTATTTTCCTTTTTATTTTCTAAGTGAAGAAGAAAAAAACAACGCCCTGATAATCGGTTCCGGCGGCGGGCGTGATGTTGTGATTGCCTTGCTGGGAGGCGTTGAGGACATCATCGCGGTGGAAGTTAATCCGGATATCGTCGAGATGGTGAAAGATTATGGCTGGTTCAACGGCGGCATCTACACAGACCAGCCACGGGTGACGACGGTTGTCGCAGAGGGCCGCAACTATATTCGCGCCACTGATAAAAAGTACGATCTGATCATGCTGGCGATTCCCGTTACAAAAAGCAGCCGCAGCATCGAAGGTTACGCTCTTACCGAAAGTTATCTGTTTACAGTAGAATCAATGCATGATTACTTAGACCACCTGACACCAGAAGGTCGCATCATCATCGTAGCGCACAGTGGCCCGGAAATCTACCGGCTGGTCACCCTGACTTTAAAGGCATTTGAAGAGCGCAACATATCCCAGTCTGACGGTATGAAACATATGTATATGATGGCTTCAGCACCGCTGCCAACTATTATCATTAAAAACAAGCCTTTTGAGCATGTTGAAATCGAAAAAAGGTACGAGGTGCTTCATCAATTGCGATTTGATAAACGCTTTTTCATCCCTTACGCACAGCAGATTGTGCAGGAATCTGACAAACGAAAGGATTTCGATGCGGAACCGCGTGTGCTCGATCAGGTTCTCGAGAGCCTTGCAAACGGCAAAATGACTTTAGAGCAACTGCTAAAAGGATCCATGTTTGATATCCGCCCAATTACTGATGACAGCCCGTTTTTCTACAAATTCGAGCCTGGATTACCACAGCCATTCGGCCTGTTCGCGATTTTGATTGTCTTAGCAATTGGTTCCGTAACAGGACTGGTCCTGATTCCCAAAAAACAAAAAGCTTCACCGGTAAGGCGAAAATCTTTCATCGGTAAACTCGGTCGTTATCCACAGCTAAAAACTTTTTTAGTCATCTTCTTTTCTCTGGGCACGGCTTTTATGCTCATCGAGATTGCATTGTTTCAGAAGTTAACGCTATTCCTGGGACAGCCGGTGCTGGCGTTGACGGTACTGTTATTCTCGCTGCTCCTCGGAGGCGGTTTGGGTAGTCTTGCAAGCTCTCTGATCAGTAAACGTATGGGGCAAGCCGCTGCGTTGGCAGCGCTAACTGTCTTCACCTTAACAGTAATTTATACATTCTTTCATGCAGATGCCTTCAACTTTGGATTCAATTCTAAACTCATCGTGATATTATTGCTATTGCCTCTGGGATTTGCTATGGGATTCCCCTTTCCGCTTGCCATTCGGTTAATGAAAGAATCAGGCAGCGGCGACTCGGTACATATAATGTGGGGCGTGAATGGCGTCGCCTCGGTTCTTGGTTCAGCGCTGACAATGATTATCGGTATCCTTGCTGGATTCTCATACGCTTTATATTTGGGTTCGCTCATGTATCTACTCGTGGCAGGCTCAGCTCTTAAACTTTCGCGGCAGACTCAAACCAATTAATTCACAAATAGATATAATAACGGCAACACGGTTATCCATTTAGCTCAGCAAAGGTCAAAAATGTCATTCTGAATCCGCTTTAGCGGGTGAAGAATCTGGCTTCTGTCTAAATTGAGCTTTTTAACAAAGTCAGATTTCTCGCTGACGTTCGAAATGACAGAAGCGAAGTTCACTAGATAACCAAGTAACAGCAAATGCAACTTTATAACCTTCATACAGTCATGATTCTGGAGTTTTGGAGTGTTGGTTGAGAGTCGAAGTGTGGTACCTGCCTCACCCTGACTGACCTATCATTTTGAACAATCGTTTTCTCTTGACAAAATTGAAAATAATGTTAATATATAACACTATCTTTTAAGAGTTTAAAAAATTGATAAAAATGAAATACTGTTTTATAAAAGTAAAAATCGTTTTTCTACTAATCATATCATTGTTAATTGGTTGCGGTTCTTCCGACCACGATAAAGATTATAATTCTGATTCAGGAGCATCATCATATTTTACAGATGTTACAAATCGCGCCAAGTTGAATTTTTTGCATGATCCAGGGGTTGACGGCAGCTATTTTATGCCTGAAAGCATTGGTTCTGGCGGCGCCTTTTTAGACTACGACAACGACGGTGATCTCGATATTTACCTGGTAAACGGCGCTCGACACGACAGAGAGAAAACCAACGCCCCTCCTTTGAGAAATCAACTTTTTCGCCAGGAGAGTGATGGCACATTTGTCAATGCAACAGAAGGCTCAGGAATTGGTGATACTGGATACGGCATGGGAGTTGCCGTTGGTGATATCGACAATGATGGCGACGTGGATGTGTATGTTAGCAATTATGGTGCGGACGCGCTCTATCGTAACAACGGCGATGGTACCTTTACCGATATTTCAAAGCTGGCGGGGATTAGTAATCCCGATTGGGGATGTTCCGTCATTTTCTTTGATTATAACCTGGATGACTTTTTGGATTTATATGTAACCAACTATGTCGCCTATAACACCGCGACTCATTGTATGGACAAAGCGGGTCGACGGGACTATTGTGGTCCCGCTGGATTTTCAGGCGTGTCAGATGTGCTTTACCATAATAATGGCGATGGAACGTTTACGGATGTGTCTATCCAATCGGGCATTGCTGATGGTCAATCAAAAGGGCTTGGAGTTGTAAGCACCGATTTTAATGGTGATAATTATCCCGACCTCTACGTCGCAAATGATGGAGTGCCAAATCATCTGTGGATTAATCAACATGACGGCACATTTCGGGATAACGCGCTGCAAATGGGAGCTGCATTGAACGAACATGGACGTGCAGAAGCAAGTATGGGAATAGCCCTGGGAGATATCGACAATGACGAAGATTTGGATCTCTTCATTGGTCATTTAGCTTCGGAGAGCAACACGCTTTATCAAAACACCGGTCAGTCTGGTTTCCAGGACTATTCCGCACTTTCCGGATTGGCCGGGCGCAGTATCCCATACACCAGCTTCGGTAACGGTTTTTTCGATTTTGACCATGATGGTGATTTAGACCTTGCCATAGTAAATGGCAGAATAAAACGCGGCAGGCTGCTAACAAACAATAATCCCAGTCATTGGGACTATTATGCTGAACCCAATTTTCTATTTGAAAACGATGGATTGGGAAATTTTCGTGAGGTGAGCGATAATGCCCCATCTTTTTGTAATTCAATTAAAAACAGTCGGGGATTGGCGTTTGGTGATGTAGATAATGACGGAGACATTGATTTACTTGTCATGAACGAAGGAGGAAATGTACAGCTATTTCTAAACGAAGTAAATGGCAGGGAGCATTGGCTTATTATTCGCGCAATAAATCCAAAGCTAAATCGTGATGCCATCGGTGCAACGATAACAGTTCTGGCCGATGGTAAGCGCATAAGTCGTCTAATAGCACCGGGCTACAGCTTTCTTAGCAGCAATGATCCGCGGGTACATTTTGGTCTGGGAGCAGCAAAAGCTGTTGACCAAATCATCGTTCGGTGGTTAGATGGAACAGAGGAAACTTTTCCCGGACTAAATACTGATCAAATTATCACATTAAAAAAAGGGTCTTCAAATTAAAATGAAAAATGAATCTCGCGAAACTGATCAGTCTGCCTCAAACCAGAGTGCAAATTCCGATAAAAAAGCAGGCCTTTTCAAACGTCCTGGTAGATTTTCGCTATGGATAATTAGTCTGACAATTCTCAGCATCCTTACGCTCTCAGTTATACTGGCCTACAACTTTATATATTTACCATATAGCTATTTGAAATCACTACCGACTTTAGATCTGACTGGAATAGAGGAACAGTTAACCGACAAAATCCAAAAGCTCCGTAAAGAAGTAGAAAAGAATCCTGGCTCAGCCGCAGCCTGGGGAAATTTAGCCATGATTCTTGATATCCATGACCTGAAAAGTGAAGCAATCCCATGCTATAAACAAGCGGCCGCCCTGGATCCAACTGATTTTCGTTGGTCATACTTCTGTGCAATTATTTTGCATGAAATGGGCGAAACAGAATCACTCGACTGGTTCGAGCTCAGTAAGAGCTTGAATCCAGACTACATACCTATATATGTGCGCTATGGTCAGGCATTATTCAACTTTGGACAGTTTGAGGAGTCTTCACAAGCGTATGAACAAGCTATTGCCAAAGACTCAAAGGCTTCGTATGCCTATCTCAGCTTGGCTAAAAATGCCCTCTCTCAGGGTAATTTACCCGGGAGTCAGCAGTACTTACAAAAATCTTTAGACATTGAGCCTAAACAAAGAGAGGCCCATGAGCTATTAGCCCAGGTCTATCGGCGGTTAAATCAGCAAGAAAAGGCAACAGCAGAATTGCGGACAGCACAAGAACAACAAAGGACAACCTCCTTTGCCGATTCTGTATATGAAAAACTTATTGAAAAAGGTGCGAGCGCTTTGTGGTATCGGGAGCGAGGGCTTGCTTTCCTTTCACAAGGCCTTTATGAAAATGCAATCCATGAGTTTCAAAAGGCTTTAAAAATAAAACCGGACCCTACCGGTCACAACCATATTGGAGAGCTCTTATTAAAAAATAATAATTACGCAGACGCGGCGCAGGAATTTCGATCAGCCATTGCCATTAATCCTTATTATTATGAAGCACAGAACAATTTAAGTCGAGCTCTCTTTGAGCTGGGCCAAGTTGAGGGAGCCATAGAATGGGCGATAAGATCAATAGGGGGCAACCCAAGATTACCGAATGCCTATATCACCCTCGGCGACTTTTACAAACATTCGAAGAGTACAGCAGAGGCCATTGCAATTTTACGCCGGGGAATGAGAGCTACTCGAAATTATCCCCCTATTACTTTGCGTTTAGCCAGGATACTGGCTGCTTCATCTGAGGACGAATTTCGTAATGGTCAGGAAGCAGTACGTCTGGCTAAATTTGTTTGTGAATACACAGTCTCTCAGAAACCAGAAGCCCTTGACGTCCTGGCAACAGCGTATGCTGAGACCGGACAATTTGGTAAGGCCGTGCGCACGGCTCAGGAAGCGCTTAGTTTAATAGACACAACTAAACAAAAAGAATTGACCGCTCATATTGAAAACCATATCAAATTATTCAAAGCGAATAAACCATACCGAGAAGAATAAATATCAATACCTTAGAGGCAGCTAACGGCAATCTTGAATTATGAATTTTAAGTAAAATAGTTGCTATTATTCATAATTGCTATATTGTCTTATTGTTGCATTGTAACTCATCAAACAATTTAACAATGGAACAAAGAGGTTTATTAATAAATTTCTTTCGAATAAAAATGAAGATTTGATTCTCAACAAAATAAGGCAGTATTCAATCTTCTCTCACAATCTCAAAGATGGCTTGTCTTTGTTTTTGTTGCATTGAGACCGTGTCCGTTACTAAAACTGACAATTCAAACTGACCTGGTGTTAAATTTGAAATGTCAACTCCGAAACTTTCCCTGGAAGTGCTATTGGGGGAATCAAAATCGAAGGATAATGAAATACTCTCTTTTCTATCTCCAGTCTGGTCTTTTAATTTGCTGACTTTAAAATCTATAGTAAAGTGTGCAATACCATCCTGAGCAAAATAAAGATGATAAATTTCCAAATAGATTTTCAGCACATCACTTGACCAGATTTTTCTGCTCGGAATTACCGGGAAAGGCAGACGCTCAGTCTCAGATTCGTCAGGCGAGTTTACGCCTATTATTAAATCACTTAATTCAAGCTTATCGGTAGAGATAGAAAGAGGCTGAGTCCCCGGGATGTCTTTATTACCAACCCCTATTATTTCTGGAGATTTTTCACTTTGGCCCTGTTTTACTAATTCGAGCTCGTTACTTTCAATGTTAAACACTTCCGCATAAAGCCTATATTCATTTTGATTTGTTACATGAGGCAAAATAAAAGTAGATATATTATCATATCCAGTCGGCACGGCATCTGTTAAGCGTTTAATTTCTTCCTTATTTTTATCCAGCAGGATAATTGTGTGGGTAGTAGAATAATCCAGACTAATCTGTTTGGAGGATATATTGATGTATTTACTTTTAATTTTGGGATATGAAAACGTAACTAAGGCCAGCATGGGTTTTTGTTTGTCACCCAGGAATCGAAACGGTTCAACTACCAAATCAACTTCCGAGACAGATTTATCAAAATTGGATTTATCTGACGGCGCAGAAGCTTTAACTGGATCGGTGCTGTCCATACTCTCAAAAAGCAGTCTTTTGTTCTTAACGGCATTGTTGAATTGACTAAATGCAGCAGTTCCTGATCTATCAATCGTATCCCACATACTTTCTAAATCATAGAATCGGTCTGCAAAGTAAGGGTGCAAATGGCTTAGTTCGCTATAATAAACAGACTGCAATATAGCTCCAGGTAAAATTCCAGCACCAAGCTTTGTATTGCTCCGCATAAATGCCCGGCGTGGTATAAAATCTTCTATGCCATTTCTCAATCCATACCTTCCAGTTCCACCGATATTACCGAACATAAAAAAAAGTGGTTCATCTGAACTTAATGAATGATAGAACCAGATTTCATAATCAGGAGAATTATTGAATCGGTCAACCGATTCTAAGAGTAAACTCTGTTCAACGGTTTTATTTAGTTCGGAGTTGGTCAGATAACCATCCCCACTTTCTCCAGCTTCTGCTTCTAATATAACGTCAGACCATATCTTCATCACCGCTCGATTTGTGCCCAAAGCGCCGGTCTTTATACGCTCCGGCTTGCCATATTTAACGTATATCAGCCCTCTATCGTCTGTACGATAAGCCGTGGTATTTGCATTTTGGTAGTTTTTTCGAGCATAAGCTATGCGCTCCCAATGTTCCACTAACCGTTCGTTGAGTTCTGTTGAAGGTGTTGGATCTTTTGCCTGCCAGAAACTTCTAATCTTTTCAGTTAATAAATTATTCTCACGCCGCAACAACCCTTTCCATTCCTGATACTCATTTTTATTCATCAGGGGCGCTATTCTTGCAATTTCTTGTTTAATATCTTCACGAGACTTAATGATATCGCTTTGAGAAAAACCCCAGTTATATAAGTTGCAAGCTAAGTTGTACCATTGTTTTACCTTCATCTCCGTGGCTAATTCTATAAATGCGATACCGATTTGGGGATCAGATTTCCCCTCGCGCTGTAACCTCTGACTGCCTGCCACCCAGGTCTGAAGAGCTTTACTCCAATTCCCGTTCTTTTTGTACTCTAATCCTTTTTGGTAATAATCATAATTAGCACTGCCAGATATTTGGCCTGAAAGATCAAAGATGACAGCAAAGATCAAAAATAATGGAAGAAAATGTAAGGAATTACGCATTTAGTTTTATCAATCAAGAATTGTAAAACTATTCAAAGTTTCAGCAATTTGAGTTCATTATCTATCTTTTACATGAAGTGTCAGAAAATAGTTTCCGCTAAAAAAGTATTTTTTCAAAGTATATTACAAAATACCTATGAAGATCGCAAATATTATTTGCAAAAATGCTTTTGATATCAGCTTCATATCAATTGACACATTTATCCCGGCGGCAAACGCTGGCGAATCAAATTCAAAACCGGGACAGCTGGTATAATGCAGGGAAACAATATCGCAGGAATTTATAAACACATTCGCTCAAGTGTGGGATACTGGACTCACGGAATGAAAATAAATCTTATCTACACAAATTGAAATAGGGCTAACTTTATTGTAGTTGACCACAGCGCTGATTATTCTCAAGATTCCTCCTGAATGACATTTTCTGCTGGTTTTATTGAATTAAGCGGTTCTCCAACCGCCCACAAATTGACCACAGGTTTGAAGTTTTCGGGTAGATTTTGCAAAGAGCAAAGTTTTTGACAAATGCCTTGAACTGCCAGGTAATCTTCAGATTCATAATACGCCTCAGCTAACCAGATCAGAGGATTTGGATTATGAGGAGAGAAATCTTTGGCTTTTATTAGCGTTTGAATCGCTTCATCAAATTTACCACAACTCAGAAGAATCCTTCCATATTCTAAAACAGCTTCGGCATCAGTAGGATGATAGTCCAAATATATTTGATACTGGACTAACGCCAACTTCTGGTAGTGGTTGTTGACAGCAACATCTAAAACACCCAGATAGCAATACAGATCATACGTTCTTGCTAACTCTAAGATAGCCATAACTTGCTCAGGATCATCCTCAACACTTATTCTTATTTCTTCAATTTTATTAATAATTTTGTTTTCCATTTCAATTAAAGCAGATGCAGCCAAAACCTTAGTATCAGTAGTTGAATTTTCAACAACTCCTTGCAACAATGAAACTGAACGTTTATTTACTATTTTGGACAGCTTATTAACGGCCACTTCTTCTAACTGTCGATCGTTGCTTTTAAAAATATCAGTAAATGCTTCAATATCGAGTTCCTCCTTCTTAATGTTAACTATACTTTTATCAGCATCTTTCAGGGTGAAATAGCTCGGTTTAGGCAAGAAACTCTCATCTACTTGAAAATATTCTACAGGTTGCACTTTAATGAAGCGCAGAGTCAGATAAATAAAAATCATACCCAACATTCCGTATACAGGCAGTACTGAAGTAAGAATAAAAGAGACCAGGGTAAAATTGAAATCAATGTGGGAGTCGTCAATTTTGAGTTTTTTTACTATGGATGAAAATAAGTAAACCAGTATAATGTGCAGACACAGGCCCAAAAGTTTATAGTATAATGACCAGGAGATGATGCAATAGCCTGCAAACAACTCTCCACCCAAGACAAGAAAAATAGCAATATATAAGAAAATATTGTTATTTAGTCTCATAATTTAGTTTCTTGTAAATTTTCTTTTACGTCTGAGTCTGTATTTAATAAGTACTTTAAGTCAGCATAAACATCAGATTCCTTGCGCACACCGCCGTGTTTTAAGCGTTCCTCAGCGGTTTCGGTTAGACTTTCATAGGCGCCTTCAGTTAATTGCAGAGCGCTCAGTCCAATTTTTAAGGTTAAAAGATCATCCCTGTCTTCGAATGGCTTTAACTGGTATTTGTTTATTTCTTCCATTAGCCTGGCAATAATGTTTTCAGCAGCACTGCTGTTTTGTCCCGGCAGAATGACTGCAAATATACTGTCATTTGAATATTTTGATATTATGTCGATCTCTCGTAAAAGGTTTGAGAATAACCAGTTCAAGACTACTAATACATTCTTCATTTCTGACTGATTCATAGTTTCAAATTCGTCGATTTCTATCAATAAGAGCGACAACGGGGCATGAAAACGTTTTGCACGAGCAACCTCATAAGCCAGTCTTTTCTGGAAGTATAAATAATTGTACGCCCCTGTTATTTCATCAGCAATATTTTTATCTTTAAGTTGTTGAAACTGCATAGCCTTATCCACCACAATAGACACCCAATAAGAGAGCATTTCAAAAATTCTGACTGTGTTGGCATTAAAATCAAAAAATGGTATGCGCTCTATGTTGATCACGCCGACGATTGATTCATCTTTTCTTATTATTGGAGCTGACATGATCAGTCCTAATTCATGAAACTTTGCCATATCAGCTTCTGTAAGCATCTGGTTAATCGAAACGACTTTTTTGGTTCTTATGACTTCTCCCATCATGCCATCCGTAAGGTCTAACGTATTTGGTAATTTATGCTTATTTTTGCTCCCTCTTCTAATATGACATCTCAGCTTATTGTTTTTCACCAAATAAATTGAAGAGCATTTCACATTCAGTTGTTCTTTAATCAAGTCTGGAATTTTGGAATAAAGACTTTCAAGGTCCAATTTTTCCATGTTATTTATGCGTTCAAAAAGATTTAACATTGTTGTAGATTGGAACGCGATTCTTTTATCTAATTCTTGCTTTGATTCCGATAAAGCCGCATAATGCAGACCTAAATCCTGCAAATCACTTACTTTTTCATGATACTGGTCTTCTAATTTATAGAATTTTTTTTTATAGAGACTTCTAATTTCCCCAAGAACCCCTCCTACCAGGATGAAAAAGAAAGGCAATTTGTACGCTCCATGCGGGAAAGGCGATGAACTAAAATCTATTATTCCTGCACTATTTCCCAAATATAAATAAAAAATAGCTGCTATGCTGCCAGCAAAAAGACCCTGGTGCGTTCCATAACGCGAAGCAATCAATAAAATAATAATCCAGTACGGATGGGGGTTGATACCAATATATGCAGCCGTCTCTTTATATAATGATAGATCGATCAAAGTGAGTACAGCAAATCCAATATAGGTTTCAATGGCAAAAGAATATTTTCGTAACATAACTAATTAAAATAATTTAGGTCAATAGATACTGATTTATTTTCTTCGGTACCGGTTAAGCGGCTTTGATTTCCATACATAAAATGAGTCCGTAATCTGATTCGACGCATTAACATATATTCTAAATCCAGAGAGCCAAAATAAAGCAAATTGTTTTGACTGGAGTTCACACCCAGGCTACCCCCAAATTGATAATATAGTTTTCTGGTCAATTGCTGGTTTAGCATGGCGCCCAGAAAGTGAATGGATTCCTGCGCACGAATCGGAATTAAATCACGAAAAGTAGCATTTTTGTGCTGATAATTCAGATTGTAAAATTGATAATAAGTTATAAATTGGGGCCGCTGCTGCCACTCATACCCAACTTGAAGGTTGGCTCGAAAAGCATCGCCAAATAAGGTGGTTTTATTAATAGCGTGTCGTTCATAGGACAGCCGATTCCAGAAAAATATCCTATTCAGGAGATAAAGATTGACATCTGAATTGACACTGTACTTTCGGCCCTGATAAAAAACGGCGATAAAGGGGTCATTCCACAATTCATTCAAAGTTGATGAAATTGTCAAATTATTGACCAGACTAAAATGACGGCGATACATAAGACTCCCCGAAAAATTCCATTCGCCCTGATGCCTCTGCGTATTTACTCCAAAAGAGGTTTCGTGTTTATCATTGTACCGGGAAGAAAGATTGACGCCCATATTAATATAATTTTCATCGTCAAGTCCTGAAGTACTGGCAGAATATTTCTCCTCTCCAAATAATAACTTTAAATGCAGCAGCGAAGAAGAGGCTTTTGTATAAACCAGGTTGTAGATTTGTTTGAATATGTTGCGGGATTGCTGCTCAACTTTTAATTCTGTGGCGAATGATTCGTTTTGTTCTCTTCTCAGCAAGAGAAGTCTTTCCTGAGCCGGTAGGGTGTTGGGATATTTATCAAGAACACTTTTCAAGATTTCAGTGCTCGCGTACCAGTCACCTGAAGCCTGCTCTGCATCGGCCAGGTCAATCTGTAATCCCAAATCATTTGCATGTATTGCCTGTATCTCTTTTAATATGTTTGCGGCTTCTTTATATTTGCCCTGTGCAAAGTAAATACGACTTTGTAAACGCCTGGCGCGATAATTAAGGGATTCTTTCTTTAGAACATTATCAGCAAGGTGTTTCGACAAGTCATATTCTTTTAAAATTAACAGGGCTTCGGCATAGTCGGTTTGAATGGAAAGATTGTCCGGATGTCTTGAAAGTAACCTTTCGAATTCGAAAATCGCTTTCTCACGGTCGTTCTGATAGGCATATATCTGGGCTTTTACGGTTACAGATTCAATGCTTTCCGGAATATTTTTCAACAAATCTAATGATGTTTGAAACTCATGTAAAGCGTTATTTTTGTCGCCGGTCTCGAAATGTAATGCCCCCATTTGATAATGTGTATAATAATCGTTCGGGTACATTTCATGGTAGCGGGCTAAAAAAACTTTTGATATTTTGGGTTGATTGTTCCAGGCATAAGCCAGTCCTAACATTTGCAAAGTCAGACTGTCAGTAGGAGAATCGTTTAATTCAATTGTAAAATGTTCAATGGCGTCATTATAGAAAGCTCGTTCGAAATAAAACTGTCCAATCTTCCTGTGAGGTTTTGGTGTGTCCGCCGCAGACAACAGAATACTGTTGTTGATTTCATGCATTTTGTCAAAGTCATTCTGAAGCCAGTAGAGTGAAGCTAATTCTAATTTATAATCAAAGTTGCCAGGTTCGTGATCGAGCAAATCAATGTAGACGTCACGCGCTTTATTGAATTTTCTGGTTTTAATATATTGAGCAATTAATTGTTTTTTATATGGAATGTTGCTTTGATCGTTTTCAACCAGTTTTTCAAAGCACGAAATGGCGTCTGCATGATAGTTGTGGCTGGTGAAAAACTGGCCTGCAAATAATAAATATTCCGTATCGTTTGAACCGTAGTCATCCATTCCTTGCTTAACTAATTTAATTGCCTTTATATTATCTCCATTATATTGATACAGATTAGCCAACTGAATGCGGTACTTCACATTTTGAGGATATTTTTTTAATAATACATAAAAGAGTTCTGCCGCATTATTAAATTTTTTAGTTTTTATCGACGTCTCAGCATAGTCATTAAAAATTTCGGGTGTAGCTTTATTTGTACTCACCAAAATTGCATATAAGTTGAGGAGTTTTTCATATTCCTGCTCAGATTTGTAATAACCAACTAATGCATCTATCACTTCCTGGCTTTGTTCTCCCATATTGAAACTGGATTCATACAATTGATTTGCCAGATCAGGCTCGCGCATGTTTTCATATAAATTGGCCAAATCAAGAGGATAGGCAATTTCTTCAGGATTTTGTTTTATCAGAATTTGTAATTGCTCGATGGCTTCATCCGTATATCCTAACTCAATATAGAATTCTACACAACTTTCTCTTAAATCAACATTGTTGGGTAGATGGTTAATTCGAAATTTATAGTATTTTATTGCTTTTGAAGGTTGGGTAGCTTTTGTTAATTCTAATAATTGATCGAAGTACTGCTCATTCAATACATGGGCCATAAGAAGATGTTCATAATGAAAAATCCCCTTTTCCTTTTGCGGCATCCAAAGATACAGGTCGGCAAGTGTCACTCTTAACGACTCATTATCCGGATCTACTTTGAGAGCGCTTTCATATTCTAAGGCAGCAAGCCTTTTTTGATTGGTTTTAAGGTAAACATTACCCAACAAAATTCTGGCTTCAATATTCTCAGGTTGAAGAATAGTTAATTGTTTTAAGTTACGAATAGCACTGTCGAAATCTTTTTTATTTAAATTTAAATAGACAAGTTTATTTAAATATTTGATGTTGTCTGGATCTTCAGCTACCAATTCATCGTACAGCTCAATGGCTTTATTAGTGTCACTATTCCATTCATAAGCTTCTGCTAATCTGTTTCGATGATTTAAGTTCTCAGGTTCGGCAATAACCAGTTTTTCTAATGTAGCAACGGTTTTATCTTTATTTTCCATTGAAGAATAGATTTCATACAATTTGGTTAGTTGTATCGGGTCATTGCTCATGTCTGCACCCGCCAGCTCAAATTGCGTCAGGGCATTTTTGAAATCGTTCTTGAGCAGATAAACACTGGCTAATTCGATTCGGATATCATTTCGATGCGGCGCTTTTTCCAAGGCTTTTTGATAGTTTTGAATAGCTTCATCCCATTTACCCGCTTTACCAAATAAATCGGCTACTTTAAGATCAGAGGGAAAAATCACAATACAAATTAAGATAATAGCTCCAACAAAAAGTAAGGGCCACCAGAATTTAATTCCCATTTCTACTTCCTATTTCAACACCAAAATGACAGGGCAATATCAACAATAGATTTTTTTTCACCAGTAACTCTCACGTAAATATCATTTTCATAAATTTTCACAGCAAAGGCACTGATTGTTATTTTTAAGTGAGCTGTTATAATATTATAAATTATTCTTAATTGCGGCTCGCCGCTCGGGACAAGACTAGCAATTTATTATTTATTGGTTTTAATTAAATATCATCAATATTTTACGAATTTTAAATTTTTGACTTTTTCTGGTGTCGTGTAAATCCGTGGTAAATGATTATCTGTCGGTATTATTTTTTAAGCACTAAAGTCCAAGAGTATGTAAATACACTGAATCTAATTTTGCAGTGCTAATATAAGGTATAAAACCAAATTGTCTCGATGTTGATATGATATTTTTTATGTTCAATTTATTTTCGGATTCAACATAATCAAGTGTTAATACCAACAGGTTGCACTTTTTCTTAACTGAAAGCAGTTTCTTTGTTTCTATATTATATTCATCCGATGTTCGTAAACGCGCATTCTGATTTTCATTGAATTCGATTGTAGAGAAGATGGACTCAGCGACCACGCCATCAATTGCCGAACCGATTTTACTCAGCATACTGAAACCTCGATTGGCAATGATATAAATTGTTGGAAATTTTTTTCTAATGGCTTTAATCAGTTGGATCATTCGTTTCTGTGCGCCTGGATATTTATGCTTGGGGTGATATTTTTCCAGATATTCTGCAGTATCTATCGTGTCTAAAAACAGGCCGTCAAAACCATCAGCTAAAATCCGAGGTATGATTTTGTCTATTAACCAGTCCTGCCATTCCTGGGCGCGTACGTCAATCATATTGCTGTTCCAATTCGGATTCTTTTCCAAAATCCAGGATTTGTTGGCTATGTGCTTCCAGTACCATCTGTAATCACCAACCTCACCGAGGCTGACATAGCCAATTAGAATGGTATTCGTTTTTTTGATTGCGGTCAAATCCGGATGCGCGTCTGCATCCACAACTGCTAAATCAAATTTACTAATGTCAGTTGGTGATGCATTTTCATTATATATACACACCCAACTATTTATTTTCCTCGAGTGAAGATTCGTTCGAGTCATCTCTCGTCTTGTACAGCTAAAGAATACCAAAAGACCTATCCAGATATAAAGTGTATATAATTTAACAACCCAGTTTTGCACGGTTTCACAGCTATTTTTTCATTTCACCTGACGACATGTGGCATAACTCATTTTATAATATTGCTTTTCATTCTTAATATTATTTTGCTAAGAAAATCAAATCTCAAATAATAAATTCCAAATAAATCTCAAATGCCAACTTCTAATTTCCAAAAATCCAATCCCTCCTCTATGAAGACCATGAAAGTACACAGTCTGGATTTGAAATTTAATATTTGTATTTTGAAATTTATTTGTCATTTGGTTTTTGTTATTTGTGGCTTCGCTGCATTAGAGCTCTAAACTAATATTGACTTCAATGGGACCATTCATTGGGTGATGAAAAAATAATTCTCCCTTTGCATCTGTCCGGAGGTCGATGAAGTTGGAATTATTTATTCGATTCGACTCGATTTCAGTGATGCTCAGATAGTATTTTTTATTTTTTATCAGATTTGCGATGACAAAATACCCTGTACCATATCCATTTGTTTTGAAGCTTACTTTCTTTTTTTGTGCCCGCCACTGGATAACACGATGAGACCCCTGTTTTAGATAGGTTTCCTCCGGTTCGACATCTGTAAGTACAATTTCAGCTTTATTTGTATTTTTTAAATGAATATAAAGTGAGCCTTGATAATGCAAGAAACCTAAGACTCCTTTTGACTTATAGAAATCGGGAAACATCTGGTTATCATCAAACCTGATAGTAGTGCACTTACCAAAGTTTTTGATTTTCCACCGGTCCCTGGCAGCTTTTTCTATTTGCGTGGAATAATATCCCTGTACAATATCGATGTATTCACTGATAAACATCGGCGCAACATCCTGCACAATAGTTTTTTCTATGACTTCCTTTAGCGCATTTAACGCTGCCCATTTTTCACCGCTATAAAAATGGTAATAAATATTAATTGGTTTAATTCTTATTGGGGATTCAGTATTCTCAAAAGTGTTGAGCACTAATTTATATCCATAAAATGGCCCTTCCCATTCGTTTGTATAAATATTCTCATTCGCATTGGGTGAATATATTTGCCGAAATTTTCCTACCTGTACGCCTATTGGTGTGACGGTTGTATAGGATTGATAATATTTGTCAAAAACAGTGTCTCCGCCATTGAAATTATTTAAATTTATCTCCTGGCAATATTTTAAGGCTTCTGCTGTAGGCTGACAATTACCTGTCCAAAAGAAAGTTTTTACTTTTTTATCAGGAGGGAGAAGTTTTTTATTGATGTAATTCACTGACCCAACTATTTCATCCCTAACATTAAATGTATAACCAGCAATCTGGATATTACGATGTTCATATTTATCAGCTTCTGCATAATTATCTGCCCAATAAAATGGATGAGAAAAGGAATGGCTGGCAGCTTCTACCCATTTGATGCGATAAATTGAACGTGCAATATCCTGATATTTTGATGACTGGTTAACTTCCGCTACAACTATTGATACTGAAATCGGCCATTTGTATCTTTGCAGGATTTCATCCCGTATTATTTCTGCACAAACTAAATTTGGATTCACCTGAGATTGTGAGATAAATGCATCTCCATCAATATGCGAGCACCAGATGCGCGAACCATTCAGAGTGGTTACATCTGGCCTGGGGATTTCTCTCAGACCAAAGGCTTCTTCAAAAAATGTAAATGGATTAATCCTCCATTTCGTGTCAAAATTATCCTCATCTTCATACATAATATAAGTTCCAAAGGCAAATCCTCCATAAGGGGTTGTTATCACTAAATCACTTTCACTGTTGGGCAAATCGTTTCTTTTTATTTTAAGATAAATTTTATTTTGAGGATGAACCGAGGTGTATTTTGCATAAAATGTTAGCTCATAATCCAAACTTCTTTCAAATTCGACCATTCCCGGAACTTTTGAGACGAGTTCAATTTTGGTAATATCATCGGTCCACGATATACCACCAGCAACGAGCCCTAATCGTTGGCAAAATTTATTTATAGCAGTTAGTGATACTGGCTTACCGTTTTTCTTATTTTTAAAATCTAATAAATTACCAAGTACAACAAATTTTTTATTAGCCGCAATTTGTCTTGATGCCCAGTTCAAATATTTTTCAGGTTGATTCATCGCGTTATCGTAAAACCAGGTGATGATGCCTGAATATTTTTTCATATATTTATCATCTGGTAATTCTTGTGCGATATCCCAATATTCAACCATACAACCTGAGTGATTTAGAATGACTTCAGCATATTTGTGAATATGATTATTTATCTCTGTTTGTCCTCGCTCACTATCATAGAGAGCTAAAATATGCCGTTTCACCTGTTTCCCCAAAACGCTGTTTGAAAAGAATAAGACAGTAGATAGTAAAAGTAATTTAGAGAATTTCATGATAATGTTTTTATTGATTATTTGTTAAATGATGGTTTATTATCGACAGTTAATTAGCCCTGTTTAACTATTGTCACACAATGTAACAAATATTAATATCTTCTTGATCTTATTTTTAATCAGATTTAGGAATTAAATTTTTAGCGTTACCGGAAATCTTAGACAAGATTCACTACTTTACATTTTTTAATTCTTTCTTTTTTTGTCATTCCCGCATTTTTTAAGCGGGAATCCAGGCTATATACACATGGATTCCCTATTTAAAGATCTCGGGAATGACATTTTTAAGAAAATGTACGATATCAATAAATGAGAAAGATTGTGTGTGGACAAACCTGTTGAGTGTGACGGGTATAAGGGTATATGTGAATTTAGATGGGTGAATTAGGATTTTAGAAGCAGGTATTTATTAGATATTGGCTAAAAAACACCTCTTTTAGTCATTTCTGCAAAATGCTCTTTTTCTGCGTTCTGAGGAGTCCTTCGACATGGCTCAGGATAAACACCGTGACGAAGAATCTGTGACCACAAAAATATCATTTTTCAGTCTGTTAGTATTCTCAGATTCTTCGCTCCCAAAGGTCGCTCAGAATGACATTTATGTATATTTTGCAGAAGTCTACATTTCGACTGAAGGGAGAAATCTGTAACTGCTATGGTTTCCAGGATAGCATGACAATGATATTCCCATCACAGCAAATCCATACTTCCCCATAATCGTTTCAATCCCTCTGCGAATTTGACTGCCGGCTCAACATTTAGCAGGGTCTGCAATTTTGTGTTATCTGCCAGGGAATGTTTTATGTCGCCAATACGCTCGCTGCTAAAAAGCGGATTCTTTGTAGATTGCGATATAGTTTTTAGAATTTCAGCAAGGTCTAAAAGACTGTGTGCCTGATTGCAAGCAACATTGATGACTGGAACGCAGTTGAACTCAGTAGCAGCCGCGGCAAGATTGGCTCGAACAACATCTTCTATAAAGATAAAATCGCGACTTTGTGTGCCGTCGCCGTAGATAGTATATTCTTTATCTTTTTTGAAACGATCCATAAAAATAGAGATTACACCACTATAAGGCGATGACGGGTCCTGTCTTTGACCAAACACATTGAAGTAGCGTAAGGCCACACAGGAAATTCCATAAAGCTGATGAAATAGTCTGCAATAGTATTCGCCGGCCAGTTTGTGAAAGGCATAAGGTGACAATGGCTTAGGCTGCATTTCTTCTGTTTTGGGCAATTGTGGATCGTCTCCGTAAATAGCAGCCGAAGAGGCAAAAACAACTTTCTTGACGCCATTTTCTCGCGCAGCTTGTAAAACCGTTACAGTGCCCCCGACATTAATTGAATCAGTAGAGATGGGATCTTCAACAGATTTTGTGACAGAGGCCACAGCCGCTTGGTGAAATAAGACATCGATATTTTTGGTGGTATTTTGCATGAGCTTATAATCTCTGATATCTCCCATGACAAAATTAATTCCATCTTCGAATGTTTTGAAGTTCTCAGTTTTTCCTGTCGAGAGATCATCGACAATAGTGACCTTATGGCCAGATTTCACTAAATGTTCAGCAATGTGGGAGCCAATAAATCCCGCTCCGCCGGTTACCAGATAGTTCATATCATTCCTTTCTGAATTCTAATTAAAACAAAAGCTTTTTCATCAGTTAAAGTCTAATGGAAATGAGGTCATAAAGGTATACGGATATAAGGACATATGGTATAAAGATGTGTAGACAGGCTGTTCACTTTATACCCGTATTTCCTTATACCTTTATACCCCTATTCCCTTATTACCTTCTTCCCCAACCAATTCCTGTAGTTCAACCAGCATGTCATTTATAACTCTAAAACCTCCTTCCCAGAACCCGGATTTGTGGAAATCCAATCCCATGGTTTTGATAAGTTGTTCCGGCCAGGTGGAATCCCCTGCGGCTAATAATTTGCGATACTGCGGAACAAAAGACTCACCTTCTTCCTCGTAACGGCTGTACAGGGCCAAAACAAACAAGGCTCCGAATGTATAAGCATAACAATAGAAGTTCGTGTGGATGAAGTGTGGTATGACCGACCAGAACCATTTTTCTTCTGGTAGAAATTCAACGGCATCACCGTACATTTCATCCCGCTGTTTCAACCATAAATTACAGAAATCGTCTGCGCTTAATCGTCGTTTTGCGCCTTCTATATGAGCTTCCAATTCAAATTTGATATACATCGTCTGTCTCGAAATTGTCGCAAAAAAATCTTCTAATTTCGATGACAGAATTTGGATGCGTGTATCGCGGTCTAAATCTTCTGACAGGAGTTTGCGTGAAAGCAGCATCTCGGCAAACACCGAAGCGGTTTCAGCCAGCACTAATGGAGGATGAAAAGTCAACAAAGATTGCACCTGACCGGCTAAAACGGCATGTAAAGCGTGTCCGAGCTCATGAGCCATGGTGTAGACACTATTCAAATTATCCACATAATTCATCAATACGTATGGATGTAAAGAGGGCACCGCACTCAGACAAAAAGCGCCGCCCCGTTTACCGGGTCGTATTTCCGCATCAATCCATTTTGCAGAAAAAGCTTGCTCAATAATGCTGCCAAATTCGGGAGAAAAATTGTGGAAGCTGTCTAAAACGAGCGATTTACCTTCTTCGAAAGGAATCACTCGATCGGATTCGGAAACTGGCGCATGAAGATCGCTACCGAGAAGTTTAGGCAAACCAAGCATTTTTGCCTTTAATCGACAATATTCCCGGGCTAAAGAATACTGGTCTGTGGTTACCTGCATCATGGTGTCGACGACTTCGGATGGTATTTTATTGCTTAAATGCGTGGGTTGGATTGGGCTGCTGTAGCCGCGCATTTCAATTTCCATGGCCTGGTCTTTTATGATGTTGCCAAAAATATTAGTGAAAATGAGTGCGTTTTCGCCGAATTTACCATCATGAGCAATTTTAGCGCGTTTTCTCAAGTCCGCGTTGGGATTTCGAAGTATTTGCCTGATTTCACTTTCAGTCAGAGTCTTGGTTTCTCCGTCTATTTCAAATTGCCATTCGAAAGCTGCGGTGAATTCATCAAAGAGATTTATGAAGGCAGTTTTGCCGCTCAGGTCTTTATTGTTAATGATTTGTTCTTCGTTTTCATTGAGCATATATGGGGCAAACTGACGCAAAGATTCTATGTAATGTTGATAATGACCAAGTTTTCCACTGGAGAAAAAATCGGTTATTTTAGACTCTGGTATTTTTTGAATCTCAAGTTTAAAAAACAGGGTGCTGTTATTTATTCGAGTCATGGTGTCCTGAACTCTGGCCACCAGGGCTTTATATTTATCCGACCGACCGTCGCTTGAAAATAGCAGACTGGCCATAGCATACGGACGATATATTATTTCGATTAACTCTTCGTAAGATTGAAATGCTTCAAGAAGTCTATCCACCGTACAACCGGAAGAGTTGATCTGGCTGTGATATTTTTTTTTGAAATTGTGCCCTGATTTGATGGCAACATCAATGTCCTGGTTAATTTTAAGGTCATCTTCTTTGGAATAAAGATCGTCAAGATTCCAGACAATGCCTTTGGCTTTTGTCATAGTTATTTTTTGCCTTTCCTGGTTGATGAATAAATAATAACACTGAAATAGTCAACACAGATCATAATTCACACTGCACCGAATTCAAATTAAATATAAATAATATGAGAATCAACAGTGAACATCATTTGTTGTAGTAATTTAAATTTTGACAAAATGGCATCTTTTATTCTGACATCATTACTAATTTTATGAATAAGTTTATTTATTTAATCATTTTGACAAGGGCTATGAATAGAACATTTAACCTTTTAAGCCTTTGTAAATAAATAATATAAAATCATATAGTTATTTTTGGCATGTATTTTGTCCCTAAATTGGACGATCATAGAATTAATACTAATTTATCAATTTTTTACTTTAAAAAATACACGAGTTAAATGGAAAAACAAAAAGACATTAATTTAAAGAATCCTGAAAATGAAATCACACCTGAAAATCAAAATGCAGAAGATTCGCAAAAGGAAGTTAAAAATGAATGGGAAGAGAAATATCAACACCTGGCTGCCGATTTTGCCAACTATAAAAACAGGGTAAGTAGAGAACAGGCAGATCTGGAGGACAGACTTAAAG
The DNA here is from genome assembly GCA_964539665.1 of uncultured Cytophagia bacterium. Taxonomy (GTDB): domain Bacteria; phylum Zhuqueibacterota; class Zhuqueibacteria; order Oceanimicrobiales; family Oceanimicrobiaceae; genus CAZIKB01. The sequence continues at coordinate 14,369 of CAZIKB010000021.1, read as the reverse complement.
AAAAGTGGTTAAGGAGCATTCTTACAATTTACGATGATTTTATCCGGTTGAATAACCAAAAATGTAACTCGGAAAGTGTAGACGAGGGGATACAGGCCGTGCAAAAAAAATGGCAGCAATGGTTTGAGGAAAATCAAGTGAAAATAATGCGACCTGAAGGTGAAAAATTTGACCATGAGTTGCATGATGCAGTTTTAAATTTACCTGTAAGTGATCTCCAGTTGCAAGGTAAAATTGTTCAGGTAATTGAAAACGGCTTTCTATTTAAAAATAAAGTGTTGAGACATGCAAAAGTCGCCATCGGGCGATATGAAGACCAATTATTAAGATGAGTCTATGGGAGAATATATTTTATGACGTTTGATAAATTAACACTAAAAGCCCAGGAAGCTGTATCCGCCGCACAACAACTGGCTTCCGAACGAGGCCACCAACAGATTGAAGTGGAACACCTGCTGAAAGCGTTGCTCGCAGATGGCGATGGTGTGCCGGTTTCGATTTTGAAGAAACTCGGTGTAAATATTGCTCAACTCTTCCGTAGTCTGGATGAAGCGCTGCAGAAAATTCCGCGCGTTTCCGGAGCAGGTGCAATTGGAAAAATCTATGTGTCCAATCGGGTGAATAATCTATTCAACGCGGCTCTGCAAGTGATGCAGCAGCTCAAAGATGAATATGTCAGCACCGAACATCTCATGATGGCTGTTGCAGACGAAAAAGGCGGTAAATCTGCTGATATTCTTAAACAGCACGGGGTTACTAAAGATAACATTCTCAAAGTGTTGAAAGATATCCGTGGCAGTCAGCGGATTGTAGACCAGAATCCGGAAGCTAAGTATCAGGCATTGCAGCGTTATGGTCAGGATTTGACAGATCTGGCAAAAAGGGGTAAGTTGGACCCGGTCATTGGCCGGGATGAAGAAATTCGCCGCGCGGTTCAGGTGCTCTCCCGGCGGACTAAAAACAATCCTGTGCTGGTCGGAGACCCGGGGGTAGGCAAAACCGCTATTGTCGAGGGAATTGCCCAGAGAATCGCAAATGGAGATATACCAGAAACATTGAAAAACAAGCAGGTTATGCAGCTTGAAATGGCTTCTCTGATTGCCGGAGCCAAATTTCGTGGTGAGTTTGAAGAACGTTTAAAAGCCGTGTTGAAAGAAATTGAACAAGCTGAAGGTCAAATTATTCTATTCATTGACGAGCTGCATACTATGGTAGGAGCTGGCGCGGCTGAAGGCGCCGTGGATGCAGCCAACATGCTCAAACCCATGTTAGCCCGCGGCGAGCTCAGAATGATTGGCGCCACTACCCTTGACGAATACCGAAAATATATTGAAAAAGATAAAGCTTTAGAACGTCGGTTTCAGCCGGTACTGGTGGGCGAGCCTACAGTGGAAGATACCATCTCTATTTTGCGTGGCCTGAAAGAGCGCTATGAGGTGCATCATGGCGTCCGCATCGCAGATTCGGCGATAGTTTCAGCAGCCACACTGTCCCATCGCTATATTTCCGAACGCTTTCTTCCTGATAAAGCCATCGATTTGGTTGACGAGGCAGGGGCTAAATTGCGCACAGAAATTGATTCCATGCCGGAAGAAATCGATGAAATTGAACGCCGCATTCAACAACTTGAAATCGAGCAGGTAGCGTTAAAAAAAGAAAATGACGCCGCCTCAAAAGAAAGGCTTGCAAAACTTAAAAGAGAACTCAGCGATCTAAAAGAAAAAGGCTCTCAACTAAAAGCCCGCTGGCAGGTCGAGAAGGATACGATTAAACAAATTCGTGCGATCAAAGAGCAGATGGAAGAAACTAAAACTATCGCAGAAAAGGCTGAGCGAGAAGGTGATTTAAATAAAGTGGCTGAGATTCGTTATGGCACTCTTATTGAGCTGGAAAAACAACTTAAAATATCAAATGATAAGCTGATAGAGCTTCACAAAGAAGGTTCTATGCTAAAAGAGAAAGTCACTGAAGAGGATATTGCTGATATCGTATCGCGCTGGACAGGAATTCCGGTATCACGCATGCTCGAAAGTGAGCGGGAGAAAATCCTGAAAATGGCTGACCGGCTGCGGGAACGGGTAATTGGACAGGATGAAGCAATTGAAGCCGTATCCTTTGCTGTGCGTAGAGCGCGTTCAGGTTTAAGCGAGGAGAACCGTCCTGTGGGCTCCTTTATCTTTCTCGGCCCCACTGGTGTTGGAAAGACGGAATTGGCGCGAACTCTGGCTGAATTCATGTTTGATGATGAAAACTCCATGGTGCGCATTGACATGTCGGAATATACCGAACAGTTTAATGTTTCGCGGCTTATTGGTGCGCCTCCGGGCTATGTCGGTTACGAGGAAGGCGGTCAACTGACTGAAGCGGTTCGCAGACACCCTTATTCAGTTATTCTTTTGGATGAAATTGAAAAAGCCCATCCCGAGGTTTTTAATATCCTTTTGCAGGTTTTGGATGAAGGACGACTAACAGACAGTCAGGGTCATGTTGTGAGTTTTAAGAACACCATAATAATCATGACCTCGAACCTGGGTGCGGAATTGATAATGGAGCGTTTTCGAAATATAACCGATGCAAATCAGGAACAATTATACAATGAAACCAAAACTCAAATTCTCAAAATCATGCAAAAGCAAATGCGGCCGGAATTTTTAAACCGCATCGATGAAGTTCTTGTATTTCATCCGCTGTCCCGAGAGCATATTCATGAAATAGTCGATATCCAGTTTAACCGCATAGTACGTGCAGTATTGCAAAATCAGGGAATAGATGCTGAACTCACGAATGCAGCTAAAGATTACTTAACAGCACAGGGATATGATCCGGTCTTTGGCGCCCGCCCGTTAAAACGCATCATGCAACGGCAGATTATTAATGAGTTTGCTACTCGAATTTTAGCCGGTGAAATTACGAGGGGTGATTTTTTGAGGATTGATGTGAAAGATGGATTATTGCTATTTGAATTGAACAAGAGATCTTATGAAAGTAAAAAATAGTATAGTAATTTTTACAGAACCTGAACAAGCCTGTCTTACAAATGCTGTTATTAGTGAGTAATTTTTACTCGATAAAGAACGTATTCAAAAAAGTCTTCTGATTATTATTCTGCCCGTTTCCTCACTATGTAAAATATTCACACTATTTTCAGACAAGTCATACATTTATAAGCTCTTTATAAATAAAACTATAAAGTGTGCATAATAGAAGTGACCAAAATTAAACCTTATTATTATGTATTTTTTATACAGTTGCTTAACTGATAGATTGATAGTGAAAATCTTCGTTAAGAGAATCATATTTCTATTTAATTCTAAAAATAACAGTTACTAAGATGTCAGTAAAAACCAGGTAATAAATACCGCAAAATTACGTAAGTTTTTGGCATATTGTTTGCAAACTACCAAAATGGAAAGGAGAGGTGATGGAGCACCTGTTGAATCAGATTGGTTGTATTACGATTTACAGTAGAGCATCATAGTTTGTGATTGTGACTTCTGATTCTGATAATTTTCAATTTCCTGCCGAATGGTCGAATTGATGTTTTGACTTCCTCAAACTCAGTATTTGCTTCATGTAACCTCTATTAAAATAGTATACTATTTTTATGCATCTGTGATTATCCGCTTCCTGAATGGTTAAATTATATAAACGGGGGTGGTAGTATTGAAGAAAAATCAAAGGAGAATCAAATCAAGTTCAACTTTTGACAGGATTGATGAAATAAGTGGTATCCAGTCTCTGGATGATTTAGTTAGAATTCAATCCGAATTAAAAGGAGAAGATAGTATACCTTCCTCATTTATTATTGAGGTATTAGATAAAGAATTGTCTTCCAGGGAACTCATTCATTTAAATAAAAACATTCGTATTAACACAACATTAAATACTGCAGTTAAAGAACTTAAGACATTACTTAGTAACATACCAGGTCAACTCTACTTTTTCTTGTGGAGTCTCAAAAATAGTGACATTGTTCCGATTGAAGGAGTCATTACCTCCTTTCAACTCAAAAAATCAATATATTATTTGACTAAATTTTTGCTTATTGTAGAAATTTGTTTAAAATATGCTTCAGGAATCAAAACGATTTATGAAAACATTGGATTAGTGTATTTTGATTTAGCAGGAATCGCTCGCTATTCACATCGTGGGTTGTTAATAAATGGCAAGCTGCGAAATTACACCTCTTTATTGTGGAAAGCAATCGCTTGTTTGCAATATGCCATTAAAGCGGAAGCTAATCAGGGGAAAAAATTTGATTCAACTCACTTGAATATTTTTAGTATAGTGGATCATTCTTTTTCATTCAAAGAAAACAGAACAAATGTTTATCTCAATCCCTGGCACTTTCTATATATCGCGTCGGCATTACAACAGTTAAATGATACGGAAATCGCTGATGTGTATTTGCAGAAAGTTCGTTTGATTCTTAATTCCATTGACAACCATCAGAATAGCAAAATAGTTGCACAAAAAAATTTATTGGAGGCAGTTTACAGCACCATTAAAAACGGAGATTCTATCTCTTTTGATTTTGATACAGATAATCTTGATGATATTGATACCAAATTAAAACGCATCAGAAAATATAAAAATTCAGATAATGACAAACGATCTTTCTATAGTCCCTTAGTTGAGGATGCGCTTACACATCAATTACAGATACAACAGGCTTTAGTAAAACAGGGTGTGTTTAATACTGAGCAAATAAGTTATTTAAAAGGAATCATAAATTTATATCAACAAGTTCCGTCTGCATCAGAAAGAGATAAATTAATCTATCGCTTAAATATTCCTCCCATTAGAATCAGTGGCAGCCACACGTCTATAAAGTATCTTCTTAACAAAAATCCTAAAACATCCCTTAAAATAAAAGCCCTGGCGAGTTCGGCGAATTAAACGTACTACCAACTCATTAATGCTTGCTAAAAGTTCTTGCTTTTTATTATGTAATGGATTACTTTTTGCAAGAAGTTGTATAAATTAAGTGAATCCCGATTTGTCGCCGTACAACCTCATTGTAAATTAACCGAGATTCGGCAAAGAAATTGAGCCAATAGACGGTCACGCATTCAACCTGCCAGAGGTTAACTTTTTTCTGCCTCAATTTCCGAGTCCGAGTAGTTAACTATTCGTGATTATGAAACACTTCAATCAATGGCTAATATATAAACTGTTAAGCCAACTCAATCAATCTTTGTCATTTAATAGAGCCTGTATTCTTTCAATTATCCTTCATGGCGTTTTATTTTGTATATTTGCTTTTGTCATACATATTACCGAAGCCCCAAATCTTTATACTCCGCCATTAGTATTCGATTTTGTGTTTGCTCCTGATCAGAATTATGATAAATCGAGCCTGAGTCAAGATGACACCCGGGAAGTTTACGAGTCTTTCGAAGAATATCAACAAGATAAAAAGCCCGAATCCACGCCTGTTTTCAAACCAGAAAATAATAAGACCAAGGAAAAACCACGATCCAGATTATTTGACCAGGAAGCGCCGAAAAGTTCACGAAGCTCCGATTTAACTTCAGTAGAAATTCAAACTAACCTTGGGGCCAGTGAAGCCGGGCCATCAAAAACAGAACAGGAGCAATCGTCAGCACAAAAGTCGATGAATGCCACTTATGTGCCTGAGGAAGAAAGTGTTTCGAATTTTGACAATTCCTTTGTCATTAGCGCCAAAAAAATTTACTCACTGTCCCTACCAAGAACAAATAAAAGTCAACCCGATCTAATCCCGGCTAAAATTGCGATGACGGCAAAGCAGCATAAAATGCTACAAAAGAAATTTAAAAAGTGGTCAGAAGATTTAAATCGATTAGATATGGCGGATTCTACAATTGTCTGGAAACATAAAGGGAAACTTTACTCAGCCAGGCTGCATCATATCCCGGCAAAAACCGAAACAGGTATTGATGAAGTGTTGATTGAAGTGACTTCGAAAGAGAAGGGTTATAATATATCTTCTAAAATGCGAATGAAGCGTTTGGCGTTTTCAAATTACGCCCAGTTTGTAGACTTTTGGGACCCCTGGGTGGCTATACACAACGATGTTTTGGATGGCCGCTTCCACACCAATACCACCTTTAATGTAAGTCAATCTCGCGGGATCAAACCTACGTTTAATGGCAAGGTCACAACGTCATCTTATGAAATTCGCTCGAGTGGCAGCTTGCCATTTGTAGATGTAAAAGCCATTTTTCTGGGAGGAATTGAAACCGGAGTCAAGGAAATTAATTTACCCGGGATGCAATTCCCGTTTATTCGTGACACCGTGGTTTCTGTGAATAATGTGCATACTTTTGATGAAGAGGCTTGGATCACATTCCATGGTGACGGTTCTTTTTCCTGGAAAACCGCTTCTGAACCCAATAAAGTATCTCGGCAGGTGTTTTCAAACGAATCCTTTTATATCGTAGGCAGCAAAAAGAAGACACTGCATTTGAAAGGGATTGTCAATGGTAAAGTGCTGGTTTATTCTCCAGGGAAAATCATTATCGATAATGATATTACCTATGCCCGTCACCCTGAAATCGACCTGGATTCGGATGATTATTTAGGACTGGTCAGCGGCAAGGATATTGAAATTGCCCATCCAAGGATAACCGGTCCTGGCGATTTATATGTCTTTGCCTCAATTTATGCTAAAGGGCGCTTTCGGGTTCGGCATTTGAGAGGCAGGAATAATGCGACTCTTTACATATATGGCAGTATGACCGCTGGTTCTTTATCTGCAACTGAACCGCGATATGCCACAAAAATCCGGTTTGATAAACGCCTGCAATCGCGCCGACCTCCTAACTTTCCAATGACAGATCGCTATGAAATAATAGATTGGGACGATCAATGGGAAGTGAAGCAGGATTGAAAATTCGAAATTGTTGTTGTGAAACTCACAATTTTCGGAGTATAAATTAACCATGAAAGATCTCATTGCCCTGTTAGAAGATCCAAATACTACCATCGCGCTGGTTGGTGCAACAGATAATCCGTCAAAATATGGGCATATAATATATCGGGACCTGAAAAGAAAAGGCTTTACGGTATATCCCATTAATTCAGGGAGAGCAACCGTTGATGGCGACCAGACATACGCAACAGTGGCAGATATTCAGGAAAAACCTACTATTGTAAACATTGTCATCCCTCCAAATTTAACCATCAACATACTCCAGCAATGCCTGAAATTAAACTTAATGAATGTTTGGATTCAACCGGGAGCAGAAAGTCCTGAAGTGATAACGTTTTTACAAAATAATGATTTCAATTATATTGCTAATGATTGTATAATGGTGCGTAGTAGAATGAAGGTCAGGTAAATATGAATTCAAAAACTTTTGGTGAAGCGCTGATCCTCGAATGTGAGCGAAGGCTTTTTGACGAATCATTGCCTCGCCTGAAAAAGTGCCTTTCGCAACTCACGGAGGAAGAAATTTGGTTTCGACCGAATTCGCAAACAGTGAGTGTGGGCAATCTGGTCTTGCACTTATGCGGAAATGTGCGTCAGTGGATTATTGCAACATTAGGTGGCTCGCCCGATAATCGGGAGCGTTCTAAAGAATTTGCAGAGGCTGGTCCGATCTCCAAAAATGTACTTGTGAAGAATTTGGATGAAACAATGCATCAGGTTAGAATTGCATTACAGAAGATCAATCCAGAGACTTTATTAGATAAGAATTCAGTTCAGGGATTTCAGGAAACAGGTGTCAGCATTGTATTGCACGTCGTGGAACATTTTTCTTACCATGTAGGGCAAATATCTTATTTTGTCAAATCTAAAAAAGCAATTGATTTACAGTATTATTCCGGGCACGATTTAAATAAAACCAGGTTGTAGTTGCCTGAATAATGAATCAATATTACGAACAATCAATTGCAAAATAAATTTTAAGCACGAACAATTTTGCATTCTTCAGTTTTAATTCTGCTTTTACAACCCTGTTCTGTTATCCAAAATCTCATTTCAGGTAAAACTATCTTGTGTTTTTATTTGTATTTTTGTAAATTGAAAAAGTTGACTTTCTTGAATGAAACCAGAAATACATTTCAAACCAATGCTTGATTTAAAATATAGGAAGGCGGCGGATTTACGCGCCAAAAGGAGACCTAAACAATTAGCCGTTATAAACCAGTGTGGCTGTACGGGATGTATGGTTTGTATGGATTTTTGTCCGGTAGATTGCATCGAGCTCGTCCCTGGACCTGACCCGGCCATTCCATCTGTACATAAATTGGTCGAAGTTGATTTACCGAAATGTATTGGCTGTACACTTTGTGCAAAATATTGTCCGTGGGATACCATTGAGATGTTTTCATTCGAAGAAGCCTACAAGGCTGCTCCGGAATGGACATTGAGAGCCGTGGTTGAGCAACAAATGGAACGCGAACCAGCACAGGATTAACAGACAGTTCAACGGCGCAAGCCTGATTTGAATAATAAAACGGTTGTTAAGTAGTAGAGTGATTCCATAGTAATGTAAGTTTCATAATAATCATAAATGAATGGTAAAGCTCTGATTAAAAGCTGTCATTTGGTTGTCAGCGATTTATTTACCGAATGAACATGAATGACATGTGACTAAACAACAGCTCAGATATACAGTATATCATTGAATATTGAGATGAGAATTAAGAATCGTTCCAGTAGTAAAACTACCTATTAATAGACACAATATTTTACAGGAGTAGTGAATGACGAATATTGAGGATTCCCATAAGAACAGGAAGCGGATATTAACCGGAGACCGTCCTACGGGCAAATTACACCTCGGGCATTATGTTGGTACTTTAGCAAACCGAGTCCGGCTTCAGGATGAATATGATGTATTTTTGATAGTAGCTGATTATCACATGCTCACTACTCGAAATGAAAAAAAACATATCCAGGAAGTTGCCAATAACACAAGAGAATTAATTCTCGATTATTTGAGTGTTGGCATTGATCCTGAAAAGACGACTATTTATATCCAGTCACTGGTTCCGGAAGTGGCGGAGATATTTTTAATTTTCTCAATGCTCGTTACGGTGCCGCGTTTACAAAGAGTGCCAAATTTAAAAGACGTAATGGCGGACCTGCATATTGAAAATCCATCCGCAGGTCTTTTAATTTATCCTGTTTTGCAGGCTGCAGACATTTTAATTGTCAGAGCTGATCTTGTTCCAGTTGGTAAGGACCAGGAATCTCATATTGAGGTATGTCGGGAGATCGCCCGGCGTTTCAATCTGCTCTATGGCCCTGTCTTCCCGGAACCCGATGGACTGATTGGAGATGTTGCGACTCTCGTGGGTACGGATGGTCAGGCTAAAATGAGTAAAAGCCTGGATAACGCGATATTCCTTTCTGACGATGCGGATACGGTTTCAAAAAAGGTCATGAGTATGTATACCGATCCTACCCGGATTCGAGCGACCGATCCAGGCCACGTTGAAGGTAATCCGGTTTTTATGTACCACGATGCTTTTAATTCCAATAAGGATGAAGTCGAGGAATTAAAAGTTCGTTATCGCAAAGGTCAGGTTGGGGACGTAGAAGTAAAAAAAAGGCTGATAACCGCGATCAATAATTTTCTGGCGCCATGCAGAGAATTACGACAAAAATATTTGGCTAAACCTGATTTTATTGAGGACATCGTTCATCACGGCACAGAAGTCGTCACAAAAGAAGGGCGTGAAACCGTGCGTCTAATGCGGGAAGCAATGGGAATGACTTATTATAAATAGCACAAATCTCATGAAATATTACATGAAAAGTTGTTTTTTAATATTTATGTGGGTTACAATTATTGGTTGTTCAGGAAGTAAATCTGTGGCCACAATACAACCCGGTATTACACTTTTATCGGATAAAATAAAAGATGAACTTCGGGAACTCGCTCATGCTGTTGTAGGAATAAATACTAAAGTTACATATAAAATTTATACCTATAATTATATTAAAATAAATGGAGAATTTGTGCCTGATCCTGAAGGTCCCTTAAAGTACAAATTAGCATCTAATTATGGTAATTTAGGAATTGATGTGGAAGAGGACAATAAAACGCTTTTGGGAAGTGGCTTAATCTTAGACTTGAACCACGAAAGAGCAGCCTATACAATATTAACAAATAATCACCTGGTAGCACCGCAGGAAATAACCAATGTCTATTATCCCGATGAAGAAGGTTTAGACACTGATATTCTATTTGCACGGTACGTTGTTCAAAAAGTTGAAATTGCCGTTCGTGGCAATAACAACTGGCTTTCAAAAGCAGAATTAATTGCTAAAGATGCGAAAAACGATTTGGCCATAATTAAAGTTGAGACCTCTGATATTTTGGGCAGAGAATATAAAAATAACGTGGATTATGATCTCAACCTAAGTTGGGGGGATTGGGTGTTTCTTTTCGGATTTCCAAAAGGAATAAAACAGTTGACTGGTGGCTGGGTGAGTGAAGCGCCATATAGCAACACTTTGGCTGTTGATGCAGTAGTGAGATTCGGGTATTCCGGCGGGCCGGTATTTGCTGTTTCACAGGACAATCCGGAGTTATTATTCGTTGGGATGATAAAGAGCGTTCCGCGAAGTACTCTTGATTACATTGCACCGGACGAATCCTGGCCTATAGGCTTTCGATTTTCTCCGGATGAAAATAATAATATGACCGTAAGAAGAGAGTTTTTAGTGGAATATGGCACAGCCTATTTTGTGAAGTCAAAAACGATACAAAAATTTATTAATACCGCAAAATCCAAACTTGATAAAGCCGGGATTTTTATAAATTCAAAATACTATGACAATTAAAATTTTTCTTTTCCCCGACACCTTTATACGAAGTTTTAAATTTATAATAATTAAATATATTTACCAGAGGAAATAGTGATATTACTACGAAGCCTCCGGCTTTAAACTTAGTGGCTTAACCAAATGCAGAAGCTGAGAAAGGCTGGGGAATCTTTTAAAATAAATGAATTGGGGTAAAGTGCGATGAAAGTAAGAAATTCATCGCACTTTTTAATTTCATGTCCAGGTTTAATTTAAGTGTACCACATCGTTTGCCTGCGGGCCTTTATCGCTTTCGGTAATTGAAAATTCGACTTTTTGTCCTTCTTCTAAAGATCGATATCCTTCTCCTCGAATCGAAGAATAGTGAACAATAATATCATCCCCGCTATCTTTATCAATAAAACCAAACCCTTTTGATGAGTTAAACCATTTTACTACGCCAGTTTCACGCTCTTCCATAATGCTAATGACTCCTAAAAAATTATAAACCCAGCGAAGCAGAATGTTCCTCTCCAGTCAAGATAAGAAATCCGACCAAATTTGGACGACTGCTCATAACAATTAAACACAATATATTAATAATTTAAAAATAAAAAATCAAGTAAAAATCTCTAAACGCTTATTTTAGGGAATATTAGATTAGAAATTGCAGTTGTTCTACAAATTTCCAGAGCTGCCGGACAAAATGAAATGTTTAATTGTTCAGTTATGATTAATTTACATCCATAGCCGCCTGGCTATTTTACAATTGTTAACAGCTCCACCTCAAAAATAAGCGTTGCGTTCGGGCCAATCTTCTGTCCTGCTCCACGTGCGCCATAAGCGAGTTCAGAGGGAATAAACAGACGGTATTTACTGCCTGCCCTCATTAACTGAAGCGCTTCTGTCCAACCCTTAATTACTCCATTTACCCTGAATTCAGCAGGCGTACCTCGTTTATAGGAACTGTCGAATTCAGTGCCATCAATCAGTGTGCCGCGATAATTGACACTAACTTGATCAGAAGCTTCAGGTGTTGAACCGTCACCCTCTTGTAAAACCTCGTATTGTAAACCGCTCGCAGTTGTTACAATTCCCGCTTTCTTCTTATTTTCTTCAAGGAAATCTTTTCCTTCTTTTATGTTACTCTCGGTTTGTGTTTGACGTTTTTTAATTTGTTCTTCCTGTGATTTTTTTTGAAATTCCTTCATAACCTCAGCCGCCTGTTGTGGCGTTAACAGTACTTTCCTGCCCTGTAGCGTATCCCGTATCGCCTGGAATAATAATTCAAGGTCAATATCAGTTTCTAAATTTTTTAAATAGCCACCCATGTTCAAGCCCATTGCATAGCTTGTTTTCTCAGAAGAAGTATTTAGCTCATTTTTTATGTCTTCCCTGGGAGAACATGAAAGTAAAAACAATGCCAGGGCCAACAGTAAAATTATTAATGAAATATGTTTCATCCTTTTCTCCTTTGTTAATATTTTTTTAGTTTTATAAATGATATACTAACACAGTTCTTCAAGCAGCGCTGGATGCACTTTGACTGTTTGTGCCTGCCTTATATTTACAGTACCTGCCTCAGCCTTTCGCGGTTTACGAACCTGCTTTAACGGACAATAGGAAACAGTCACTTTGCCTCCTTTCCTCATTTTTGAAAACCATGCAGCCAATGCGGCAGCCTCGCGAATACTTGTTTTATCTGGCTGTATATTGGTTTCGCCGCATCGCAATATAACATGACTTCCGGGAGAACCACTAACATGCAGCCAGATATCATTGGCGTGACCGGTTGCAAAAGTTAACTTGTCATTGCTGAAATCATCCTGACCAACCAATATTTCAAGACCAACAGAACTTAGAAATTTTTTTATTTTCATCAGATTCAGGAAATCATTCATATCAAGTTTTCAAACATCATATCGATACTCCATTGCTCCTCTCCTAAATCACCCCGGTATTTATCGATTTACTTTTGATGCTTTGCATTTTCCCACTTTAAGAACTGCTCTAGATCGTTTTTCAAGGATTTAATTATAAAGCCTACAACTGTGGCATCATCTAAATATCCTGAACCAGGTATGAAATCCGGCACGACGTCAAATGGATTAACAAAATATACAATCCCTGCGATGGCGAATACGATAGTTTGCCAGGGAACTTCATTATATTCACCATGGATCCAGGTTTTTATAAGACGAATCAGGGCCTGCAGATCCTGCCAAACATTTTCTAATACCCTTTTATTTCTTTCTGCTTTGTTGATAGCTTCTTCTAAAAGGTGTCCGGTTATTTCTTTGTCTTTAACAAAGTCCTCAGCAGTTTTTTGAGCGTTGTTAAATCCTTCGGGTTTTTTCTTAATCAGAATTTACCTCCACTTTCAATCGCATTGATAGTAGTATTCATCTCGATTCCTGTAAATGCTGATATCGGTTATGAACGCTAAAATATTGTACCATTTCAACTTAGCTGTGGACGTTTACCCTCAACCGTGGCATAGAAAGCCTTTATTTTCGTCATATCTGCGTTCCTATCCCCGCTGGGATAAATAGTAGGACCAAATCCAACGACTTTTTGTGCATAGTCCATAAATGCTGTCTGTATGGGTACTTTGGCTTCAAGTGCGATGACATAAAAACCGGATTTCCATTTCCTGACTTTTTTTCGAGTTCCTTCCGGCGCTACTCCAAGTATGAAAGTTTTGCGTTTGTTAAAGATAGCGACTGTCTCTTTAACGACGCCGTGACTGGCCGTCCGATCTATGGGAATACCGCCCAGCCAGGTCATGGTGCTCTTTAATGGCCACCGAAAGATTGTGTGTTTTCCCAGCCAATGGGCTTTAATGCCGAGCCCAATTGCTGTGGCTATACCGATGAAGAAATCCCAGTTTGAAGTGTGTGGCGCTACTATAATTATATATTTGGGTAAATTTGGCAGATCTCCTCTTATACTCCAGCCAGCTAAAGTCAGAAAACCTTTTCCTAAAGCTCGAGAAAATTTATTCCCCCATCTGGGAATTGCATCGCCGATAATGGTAGTGTTCACGTCGTTTTTCATGTACAATATTTAATCAAATAAGATATATTTTTTCGTGTTTTAAAAGAAACTCTTTTCGCCAAATCCCGCCGCCGAAACCCGTGAGTGAACCGTCGCTGCCAATAACGCGGTGACAGGGAATAATGATAGGAATTTTATTTCTGCCATTCGCAGTACCCACTGCCCGGATGGCTTTTTTATTGCCGATGCTGCTGGCAATTTCCATATATGAAGCAGTATGACCATAAGGAATTTTAAAAAGCTGCTGCCAGACTCTCATTTGAAATTCTGTGCCCTCTGGTTTTAGTTCCAGATTAAATACTTTGCGTTCGCCTTGAAAATATTCATCAAGTTGATTATAACACTCCTTTAAACAAGGATGCACTTCTGTCTGCGGAATCGATTTTTCATCCATAAATTCCAGAGAGTACAGGCCGTCTTCTGCTCCCGTAATTTTAAGAAAACCTATTTCTGATTTATATATGGCTGTGTGAATTGCATTCATAATTATAACCTGTATACGTCAATAATGTATTATTAATCCGGTGATAAAAGACTTAACATTCTGCGGCATATTGGACATATT
>CAZIKB010000020.1:0-65368 GCA_964539665.1 uncultured Cytophagia bacterium | reverse complement strand
TTTTAATTTAGGAGCCACCAATCTTAATTTCAACTAAATATAATACATTTTCTTTCAAGCCCCGTGATTAAATCAGCGTACTAACTTGCAGTACAACCTGCATTTCTCACTTCATTTCATTAATATATCTTTTTGCCTATTTCAACAATTCATCTGTTACAACCTGATTGATATTTAAGGCCGGGTATCCACAATCGCAGAATCATTTAAAAAGAAAAGGCTCCATTCCTTAGCTCAGCTAAAACATGTCTAAAATGAATACTCCCTGCAGCAAGCTGACGGTGTATCTTTGTGTCATCCCCGCAATCTTTTAAGCGGGAATCCATACGTTCACTGACTTCTGACTGCCCGATTAAGGCATTCAGGCATGACACCTTTTAAAAAACGAAGCAAGCTTCGGGGAATTAAACCTAAGCAATTAAACAAGATACTCAATAGGCAAAATGATTATTGGCAAAACAATTAAGCCTGATTAATCCAGGTGAATTATTCAAAAAAGTGTTTTTAATCACTTTATCCAAAATTATTTTGCAAGATGATTATTCAAATTTAGAGATAATTTTAATTTATTAGATGAGCTAAAGGCATAAATATTAAAATAAATTAATGTAGCGATAAAATATGACGATGAATTGTTAAGGTAAAGTTACAGAAACAGGTAAATTGTCAAGTTATTCAAAAGCAATTACAGAAATTAAGGTTGTATTAGAATAGAAATTTAGTGGTCAATACAATTTGGAAATAATTGGCTCTATTCGAAACCGAGAATAGATTTTGAACATGTTGGATGGTTATAAAAAATTAGATTAACAAGGTTGCTAAAGGGAAATTATATTTAAAACAATTTCGGGAAAAGTATGAATCATCAACTTATCAAAATACTGTTAATTGAGGATGATCCAGCGGATTTCAGTTTAATAAAAAATACATTAATCCATACGGATCTTGCTCAATTTAATTTGAAACGAGTAGCTCGGCCATCTGCTGCAAAAAAATATCTGTCAGGCGACACTATTGATCTGATATTATTGGATTTGCCTTTACCTGATGCGCGTGGGCTTGAAGCATTTTACAAATTAAAAGCGCAAGTTAAGGAAATCCCAATTGTAATTATTTCCGAACAGGATAACCTTCCCATCGCTATGAAATCTATCGAGGATGGTGCATACGATTATTTAGTAAAAAAGCATCTAAAAGCGAATCTATTGATAAAATCGATACTTTACTCTATTGAACGTTCAAAAGTACTTATTAAATTAGAGGCCAAAACACAACAAATAAAGGACAACGAATTACAGCTTCGCGGTGTCATTGAAAGAAATACAGATGGCATGATTATTTTGAATAGACATGGAAAGATACGATTTGTTAATCCCGCTTCGGAAAAGCTTTTCGGGCGTACTTCTCATGAGCTGCTCGGTGAAGTGTTTGGTCACCCGGTTGTGGAAGGGGAAATTTCTGAGATTGAAATAACTCGTGCAGATGGCAATGCAAGTGTTGCTGAAATTCGTGTTGCAAAGATCAAGTGGGATGGTGAAAATGCTAACCTGGCCACTTTGAGGGATGTCACAGAACGAAGGAGAATGCAGGCTGCATTGGAGAAATCCAGAAAGCTGGACCGATATTTGGCATATCACGATGCATATACAGATTTGCCTAACCGACAATTATTTTATGACCGGCTACGTCACTCTCTTATGCAGGCAAAACGTTACCAGTATAAAGTAGCTGTTCTCTATGTGGATTTAGATCGATTTAATCCTGAAAATGATTCCCTGGGGAATAGTACTGGAGACACACTTTTGAGGTCAATCGCTAAGCGGCTAAAAGAGTGCATACGCGAAAACGATTCAGTTGCACGGCTGGGTGGAGATGAATTTACAATTATGCTGGAAAAGATAGTACAGCTTGAGGATGCTGCAAAAGTAGCGCAAAAAATTATCGAGGAATTCACCAGACCCATTTTTATTGATGGAAATCATCTAAAAATTTCAGCAAGCATTGGCATAAGCCTTTACCCAAATGATGGATTGGATGTCGACAATCTTGTAAAAAAAGCTGCCATCGCCATGTATCGGGCAAAAATTGATGACGCCACCCAATATCACTATTACAATTCATCGATAGACACTGAAGTATTTGAACGTTGTGGACTGGAAAACGATCTGAGAAAGGCTGTTGAAAGCAATGAACTGGTGCTTCATTACCAACCACAAGTAAATTTACAAACAAATGAAATTACTGGTGTAGAAGCTTTGGTTCGCTGGCAGCATCCGGAGCTTGGTTTGTTACCCCCTCATAGATTTATTCCACTGGCAGAAGAAACCGGGCAAATAGTACCTATTGGTGAATGGGTTCTGAATACAGCATGTAAACAGAATAAAGCCTGGCAAGATGCTGGCTTTCGCGATATTCGAGTCGCCGTCAACCTTTCTGCCCGACAATTTCACGTCATGAAGCTAAAGGAAAGTGTTAATCAAATATTAGAAGAAACTGGATTAAACCACAATTGTCTTACGCTGGAAATTACCGAAAGCAACGCTATGCAGAATGTCGATTACACCATATCAACGCTCAATATGTTGAAGGATTCGGGAATTCACATAGCAATTGATGATTTTGGTACCGGTTATGCTTCCCTGAATTACTTAAAACGATTCCCGTTTGATAGTTTAAAAATTGATCGCTCTTTTGTGAAAGGGCTTCATGAACACGACCAGGATTGGACGATAGTATCTACAATAGTAAACTTGGCGCATGAACTTAAACTGAAAGTATTAGCAGAAGGGGTCGAAAATGAAAATCAACTTGCCTGTTTACAATCATTAAAATGTGATGAAATGCAGGGTTTTTATTTTAGTCGGCCTGTGCCTGTTGATGAGATGTTTGCATTACTTGTGCATTAATAAACCTTCAAAATTTAGCAAAGCTGAGTACCCATTGTTTATTGAGGGGATACCAATTCAACTTGTTCTAAAATTTCTACAGATAATTAATACCACTTCTGATCATCGAAGAGCCGGGGAACTTTTAATTTCTCATCTGCCATTTTTATTCTTGCATTAAAATTGTATTGGCCTTTTTATCATCTGTAGTTGTCAGAACCAGCAGACAGTTTTCGCCAGTAGTGGTGGTAAACATATGTTCAATGTTAATTTTCATTTTTGTTAATTTGTTGGCCAACACCGCTATAGCTCCTGGATGATTCTTGATTTCTGTGGTCAAAACATTGCCTTCACCGTACATAAAATTCAATTGATGCAATATTTCTTTGGCCTTGTCAGGATTATCAACAATTAATCTGACGATCCCCCAATCTAAATCATCTGCAATGGTTAAGGATTTTATGTTGACATTAGCTTCAGCAAGTTCAGAACAAAGTTTTGCTAAACTTCCGACTTTATTTTGCACAAACACAGAAAGTTGCTTTTCAAAAGGCATAATTTCCTCTCAAATTAATGATTGAAATTGTTATAAGTATTTATTAACATAGTTAAGAATTTATGAGAAATCAAGAAAAATAGTGTTTTGTCCTGAGGGAAATTGGAAAACATGCTTGCATTTTTATCCTAATTGAATTATTTTAAAGACACATTCCTGAAGGAGTACATTTTGAAAATAGCCATAACTGCAGATATTCATTTAACAACGCAAAAAGAACATCCGGAACGTTATCATGCTCTTGAAAATATTCTTGAACAGATGTTAACAGCAGGTGTCAATAAGCTCATTATTGCTGGGGATCTCTTTGATGTATCAAGTCGTAACTATTCTGAGTTCGATAAATTTTGTCAAGCGCCAAAACACAAGGATATTAATTTTCTCATCCTACCGGGGAATCATGATGTGCGGCTGAATATTGATGCGCTGACCGCTGAAAATATTGAAATCGTGGCTGCACCAACTATTAGAACGTTCAATACCGGCGGTTTAAAATTCTTTTTTTTACCATATATGCCAGATAAAACCATGGGAGAATTTATTGCAGACAAGACCGCTGAATTGTCCGCAAATGATTGGGTACTAGTTGGTCATGGTGATTGGGCTGAAGGACTGAGCGAGCCTAATCCATTTGAACCAGGTGTGTATATGCCTTTAACTCGCATTGATATCGATAATTATAAACCTGTTACTGTTGTTTTAGGGCACATTCACAAAGCTTTGGACCGGCCAAGAATTCATTATTCAGGTTCTCCTTGTGGCCTGGATATTACTGAGACCGGTCGTAGAAGATTTTTAATAATGGACGCAGATACTGGCGCCATCAAACCGCAAACCGTTGATTCTGACTATATTTACTTCAACGAAAAACTCATTAGTCTACCAATTCGGGATGAAGAAAAGTATATTAAATATAAAATAGCAGAAATAATTAAGCAGTGGAATTTACAGAAGGATGAAATAGCCCGGGTTAGAGTCCAGGTTAAGGCACACGGTTATACGTTAAACAAAAGGGCTTTGCATAAAACGATTGAAGAATGCTTTCAGGGATTTACTTTTTATAAGGATCGAGGACCTGATCTTTCAAATGTGTCTGTCGCTGATGATATTAACCGCGCAGAAATTGCCAAACAAGTTTCAGCCTGGATTGAAAACTTACACTGGGATTCAGACCTGGAGCAACCTGATAAAGATCAAATTTTACTTTCTGCATTACATTTAATTTATGAGAATTAAACATGTCACTTAATATCAAAGAAATAAATGTACAAAATCTTGGCCCTCTTTCTGAAATCTCATTGGAGCTTGCGCGATTCAATTTAATATACGGCCGCAATGAAAAAGGCAAAACTTATCTGGTTGAGTTTGTGATTCGCTCTCTATTCCGAAAGACTCGTTTGTGGCCGCTGAGAAGCCAAAAGGGTAAAGGGAAGGTTGTCGTTGAGGGACTCACAAATGGAGGATTGATTGATTTTCATCCCAATTCAGCTAAAAAACTTGAAGATTTTTGGGAGGAATCTAACGTGGGATTACCGCCTGATTTCTCAAAGCTTTTGGTGGTGAAAGGAGCAGAAGTGGAAATAGCTAATGTCGAAGGGGGCGCGGACAGGGTAATTTTGAAACGATTTCTATCAAGCAGAGAAATTCTCGATAAAATCGAGGCGAATATTTCTAAAACCATTCAAGAATGTCAAATTGAAAATAATATCATAACCGGGCCAAAGAGAGGAGAAATCAACATAAGGCTTGAATTAAGCGAGCAATTAAAGAAACTTAATCAATTGTTTGAACAGGTTGACAAAGGTTTTTCAGGGGGAACCAGAAAAACGCTTGCAGACAAAAAAGAACAATTAAAGGCTCAAATCAATCAACAGGTAAATGCAAAAAAATATATTGCTTATACAACTGACAAAGAATTAAAAAAATTAAAAGTTAGTAAACACAAAATTGCAGCTGATAAAATTCATAAATTTAAAAGTGGACTGAATATAAACAAACAGAAAGTCGCCGAATATAAAAAAAAGAAAGACGAACAAAAAGATGCTGAATTTAAGAGCAAACATTATGAATGGTTAAAAAGTGCACTCGAAGTTTATGAAAATATCTTGAAGCAGGAATTTGCGAGCCCTAAACCTGTTTTTCTAATATTGGCCATTGCAATGGTAGTTATCGCTGGTGTTTTTGCTGTGATGAAAATGCCCATTTTTGCAATTATTGCTCTGGCGGGGATTATCGTTTTTGGCATGCTGCATGTCCGACAGTACCGGATCATTGCAGAACGGGCCGTTGAAAATCTGGAGATTAAGAATTTAAAAAGAGAATTCAAAAAACATTTTCAGCGAGAATTGACCGGCCTGCCGATTGTCAAGGAATTATTACATAGGATGGAGGAAGATTATAATACGGCTCGTTTGTTAAAAAAACAGTTGACAGAGGACCTAAACAGTTTGTATACTCTAAAACTGAAGCTGTCAGAGCTGCTGGAAGATTTGACTGGTGTGAATCATGATTCGAAAACCTGGGATGCAGTACTCAGGGATTTGGAAAAAGAGTTTCAAAAACTGGAAAACCAGATTCGTGAAAAGGAATTATACCTGGCAAAGCTTGGGGTAGATCCATCAGACTTTTTAACGCAAAAAACCGAAGTGCCGTATAGTAACCAGACGCTTGATGAATTTGAAAAAAGTTTGCAATTAATCCAACAGCAAGTGGATGAAGAAACTCAAAAATTGACCAATCTCAAGCAATTGATTTGCCAGCAAACTGACGATAACATTTCGACAAGCTGGGAAATCGTATTGAGAAACCTCCAGGAAAAACGCGAGCAGGTTATAGTAAAATTTAAGCAAAAAACCGCAGAGATTATTGGTAAAATGGCTGTTAACCAGGTAATATCTGAGCTAAGAAAAGCGGAAGACGGTAAAATTATTGCCGGCTTAAAATCGAAGTCTGTCCTGGAACCGCTGTTTCAAATTACCAATCGTTATAATGGTCTTTACGTCGATGGCGATAAACTGGTTGTGTCTGATCCATTTAATACCTTTGACCTTTCCGAGATCAGCACAGGTGGACAAGAACAGGTTTTACTTGCGCTTCGTATAGGATTTAGCACGATGATGACCGGTAAAGATTGCCTGTTTTTAGTTCTCGATGATGCTTTTCAATATTCAGATTGGGAACGTAGAATATTGCTTACAGATAAAGTAGCCGAACTGGCCCAAAACGGCTGGCAAATTATTTACTTTACCATGGATGATAATATTCGTGCCCTGTTTGATGAAAAAGGCGCACAATTTGGTGAACAATATAAAAGCATTGAGTTAACGTAACACCCCAGTATTAGAAAGTAATGGTCTGTCTCTGTTAGAAAAGGACAGAATTAATCGGAAACCCACATATAAAAATATATTTATCTTTCACCCTGTGGTAAGTCCATCATCAACCTGCGAAATTTATCAGTAGTCACTTTCCTTGTATTGTACTTTTTTTGATATTGTTGAAATTCTTCCTCTGTGGGATAGTATTCATCTGATCCGTACGGATAACGAGACATGCCGTGAAATGGAAGAGGCGAAACTGTATTCCCATGAGCAGTGTTCAGGTCGCCGTCTTTTAGCCAGCCGTCACTGTAGATAATGAAATCACGCGACCATCCGGGTTTAAGCTCAGGTGTCTGGCTTGCATCGAATTCTAATGTAACTTCATCACCGGCGTTGATGATAACATATTTATTATCGGATTCTAAAAAAAGCGGCTGCACGTCGCCGTAGCGCGTATAATACCCTTCTAAATCACGCCATTTAGGCTCACGAGAAACATCACTGTAATCAAACCAATGCGGTCCATATCGTCCGCCTTTACGGTACACGCGTGAGAATCCGCGATAATGGATATCCGCTGAAACAGGTTGAAGGGATGTCTCAATAACTGGAACCTCCTCAGCATCGATTGCGAAGAAAACATAATCCCAATAAAGCTGCATATTAGTTCGTATGCGTACTCTGAAGTCATTTGATATGAACTTGTCAGTCAGGTCAGCGATAACTACTTTGTTTTTACCCATCGGAAAACTCAAATTCTCAATAACAGTCCGCCAATGGCCGTTGTTGTCCAACACTTGCAAATAAGGTGGGATGACTTTCAATTGCTCGGATTGTGAAAGCGCCATATTAATACTGGCGTCAGTAGGAAAAATCCATCCGTTTAAAAACAACGAAATTTTCGTAGCGCTCGACAAGTTGCCTAAGTCTAAAATAAGGTCGTGCAATTTGGTCATGCCCTGGTACTTCTCCGGAGTGAGATTCGATACGTAAATATCATCTTGTTCGCGAAGTAATGGGAGAAGATCATTGCCGTGGTTGTCAATGGCAGATTTTGGATAATGTTTCTTTGTGACCCTGTATATTTGAAGAGGTGGAATAGGCGGAGGCAGGAAACGTTCATCAATATAAATATCTACCGTATCAGGGTGATCAACAGCAATAAGTTTAATCTGATCAAAATAGGCCGTTTCCCATAATTCTTCGGTTAATTGAATAGAATACATCCCATTCTTAGCTTTAAGCATTTGACCTGGAATTCTGAAATAATCCTGTGAGGAATTAGGAAAAGCATAAGCAGTGGAACCGCCCATTATTCCCAGAGGCATACCGATGGCGCTTCTCCACAAGATGTCTGTGACAAAGGTATAATTTTGGCCGTTCCATGTATATAGAAATGCGCAGGAACCCTTTAATATTTGCTCTTCAACAAGGTCTTGATCGGAGCCAGGATAAAACAAATTTTGAGGAACGCCATTGGGCCATAAAATGCGCACCACATCAGCTTTTAATCGTTGACCAAGTCCAAAGTGCGTCACTGGTTCTGAAATTACACGCATTTGATAAAGGTCGCCAGCCCTGACTTCCAGTTTTGAACCTATGCCAAAGTGGTTATTCTTTCCGCTGCCTGTTCTGAGACCGACTAAACGTACTTTGAGATATTTGTTAACATTTCCGCCATCGTTACGAAGCAACCCGATACCGCCATTCAGCTTTGCAAAGTAAATATCCATATCCCCGTCTTCATTATAATCAGCTACGGCTATTTTACTTACGGGTGGAATTTCTTCAGGAAAAAGTAAGCTGCTCTTTTCAAATTTGCCGGTGCCATCATTATGGAAAAGTAGCAGGCCGCTGCTTTTTTCCATTTTTTCGGATGGTCTTCCGGCAACTAACAGGTCAATGAATCCGTCGTTATCAAAGTCAAAGAATTTTGCGTCAAGGCCGATGAAATTACTCAGCTCGTCAAACATTTCACTTGAACGGTTATCTTTATCAAAGGAGCCATTTCCTTTATTTTTATACAGACTATAGCTCCCACCCTGGAGCCCGGTAACAAAAAGGTCTAAAAAACCATCATTGTTATAGTCACCTGCTGTGACTGCGCCGGAATTGCCATCGCTTTTAAGACCAGCAGTTTCTGTGATGTCTTGAAAGCTCCCCTGCCGTAGATTTGTGTAGAGAATATTGCTGGCGCCTTCGTTCGCTACAAAAAAATCAAGGTCGCCGTCTTCATCGAAATCCCCAATGGCCAGATCACGGGATCGTGTTTTCCCGGCGGAAATACCCGCTTTGCCTGAAAGCTCAGTAAAGGTACCGTCTAAATTGTTACGATAAAACTGATTTTCTTCGGCATTAGCAAGGTATAAATCCAGGTCGCCTTCATGGTCAAAATCGGCAAAAACAGCGTTTAGACCAAAAGCCGATACTGCAATACCAGCAGATACTCCGACATCCTGAAACTTGCCTTCTTCTGCGTTGTTGTACAATAGATTGGCAACTGAATTTGCGATGAAGAGGTCCAGGAAACCGTCGTTATTGTAATCGGCAAAAACGGCGGCCAAATCTTTGCCGGGGTGTTTTATGCCGGCTTCAGAAGATATATCTTTAAATTGTCCGAATTCGTTCCTGAAAAAGAACTGTTCACTTTGATTCGTGTTGGGATGCCAGATTGACACGTAGATATCCTGATCGTCATCGCTATCGAAATCGGAAACGGCAATAATGGAATTCGATTCATTGGAATTAGTTGGGGCTTGCGGGAGAAGGTTGGCCACATCCAGTCCGGCTGCAGTAGTAGCGTCTGTGAAGCGAATCATATCCAATGTGGATTCTGAACCTTGCGTCTGAAGGGTAATATCGCGACTAAAAGTCAGGAGCGGAGTACCCAGTAAAGGTCCGCCTAAGCCTTTCAGCTCAAGAATGCTCGCTTGATACAAGGGTGTGACTTTCATGAAATTATGAAATATCATGGTAGGAGTAAGCGCTTGTTCCACTTCGGATGATGTTAGGAAAGCAAGACTTTTATCAAAATACTCACCAGATTCTTTTGGTAATTCAGACATTTGTTGTCTTAATTGTTCCAGATGCATTCTTGCTGTATCAGCCTTGCCATTTTTAAGACAGGTTTCAATAAGGTGCAGCCTTGCTGTAATGTTAGCTGGACGAATCTCCACAACTCTGTTAAGAAGGTCCTCGCTTCGCAATTTCATTTGTTGATCTGCAGATTTATTGTAGAACCTGGCAAGCTTAAAAAGCGACTTAATGTGATCTGGCGTAGTTTTGATCGTGTGTTCAAGCAAGGCGATGGATTCTTCCAGTTCATATTCCAGTTCATAAACTTCTGCGAGGTTTAAACGGATATCAGGATCGTCTGGCACGACTTCCAGTGCCTTTTTCAATTGTTCTTCCGCCTGTTCATATTGGCCCATTCGCATATAAACCAGGCCAAGGTTAGCGTACCCCAGGACCTCTTCCGGAGCCAATTCTATAAGTTTTTGGAATTGCTCCTCTGCTTCCTGGAGTTTATTCTCTTCCAAAAAGGCCAGGCCCAAAGTGCGAACGGTGACCATATCCAGCGATTTCCTTTTGTCTGTTTCTTCTTTTTTCTCGCATCCGGCGAAGAACAGAACTAAAACACTTACAACGCTAATAATAATTACGAAATTCATTTTTAATTTCATCGAAGATTCAACTCATATTTAAATTATAATTTTATGACCATTACTCATTATTATCTGAGGAATATTTGTTGTGTTAGCCGTCCAATTTAGGAAAGCTTTAACACTGATAATTTAATTTAAAGTATATAAATTCCTCTTAAAAATCAAGAAAAACATACAAAGAGGATACCCATGATTTTGCATAATCCCCACCATAACTGACATGTGACCACTTAAAATAAATATAGGTTGCATTTTGAAACAGGTTTAAATATATTGAAAATCTGAATTTTATTGAAATCCTGATAATGTTTTTGATAGAAAATGATTATTAAATTTTTCATGAATATTTAACTTGAGTTGATAAGTGAGATTGAAATTATTACGTAATATTTGTTCTCTACCTTTAATAGCTATCACTGTGACCTCATGGGCCCAGACGCCAGATGTAACTTTCACTGATATAACTGAGCAGGCAGGAATTGATTTTAAATATACATTCGGTGACTATACTTACGAAAATATTCTGGAGAGCAGCGGTTCCGGAATTACGGTGTTTGATTATGACGGTGACGGAGATCTTGATTTATATATGCTAAATGGAACATATCTGGAAGGTGTCAGCGACCCGGCAGGATTAGTGTTTAAAGATACGCCGAATCGACTTTATCGTAATAACGGTGATGGATCGTTTACAGAAGTTTCTGAGAAAGCCGGAGTTGATGATCGCCAATGGAGTATGGCTGCCGGGGCAATAGACTATGACGACGATGGTGATGTTGATATTTATCTTTTGAATTACGGCCCCAATGTTTTTTACCTTAATAATGGAGATGGCACTTTCACAGATGTTACTGACTCATTGGGACTCAGGGGGCCAGAAAAACTGAACGGGCATACCAAGTGGAGCGCTGGAGTAGCCTTCTGGGATTACAATGGTGACGAGGCGCTGGATTTGATGGTATGTAATTTCCTGGCATTTGATCCATCTTATGTATCTCCAACCACACCAGATATGATGCCGCATCCGTCCGAGTACCACGGGCAGGCCTCCATGTTTTACCGTCAGGAAACCGATGGCAGCTTTACCGATATTACAAAGGAGCTGGGATTACACTACCCTGAGTCGAAATGTATGGGATTGACCGTTTTTGACTACGATGACGATGGAGATTTAGATATATTCCAGGGGAATGATCACCAGATGAATTTTCTGTTTCGAAACGATGGAAACGGTAAATTCAAGGAAGTTGCTCAAGCTTCAGGCGTAACTGTCAACGATCGGGGGATGCCAACTGGCTCCATGCACGGCTCAATCGGAGATATTGATGGGGATGGATTAATTGATTTGCTGGTTGTAGACCTTCGATATGGAGCGCTTTACCGTAATCTCGGGGATGGTATTTTTGAAGATATTACAGAGTGGAGCGGCCTTAGCAGCGCATTTGCAGGTTTGGGTGTATGGGCAGCCGCTCTTTTCGATTTTGATAACGATGGCGACTTAGACCTCTTCTCGGCAAATGGATTAGCAGAAGAACTTGTCGAGCAACCACCACTCTTGTTGGAAAACGATGGAACCGGACATTTTCACAATGTAGGACCAGAGCGAAGCACCTATTTTAAAGATAAGCGTTCCGGACGGGGAGCTGCGGTTTGGGATTTTGACAATGATGGAGATTTAGACATTATTGTCTCTCATGTGGACCTGCGCGCCACAGCAACGCTTCTTCAAAACGAGGGGGGCAATCGAAATCACTGGCTGGGAGTAACTCTGGTTGGGAAAAAAGGAACCGCTTCTGCAATTGGAGCCAGAGTGACGATACAGGCAGGCATGAAAAAACAAGTCAGGATCAACCAGTGGGCAACCAGTTACCTCTCCTATAATGATCCTCGAATGCACTTCGGTCTCGGTGATTATAAGCAGGTTGATCGGCTGGAGATTCGTTGGACGGACGGTACTACAGAGGTTTTTCAAGAACTTGAAGCTGACCGCTATCTGACAATTGAACAGGGCGTTGGTATTCGAGAGTAACACTCACCTCAGAATTATAACCTTAAAAACAAAAGTTACAATGTATAACTGACGCTATCATTTGTGTGAAATTCATCTGGCCCATCCTGTGAATTCGCTGTGCACTGCATTGATTACAATTTGCGAATTTCTCAACATCCCAGAGGTCGGCAAACACACGTCCTTGCTGTAACTGAATTCCGTATTCAAGCACTTCTTCCAGGGATGCAATTTTCGGTGGGCCATATAACCCGAGTTTATGCAGCCGTTCTATTGCACCATTTCCACTCCTCGTTGGAATGATCACACAACATTCTACCCCGACATCGAAGGCAAAATCTATTGAGCGCCTGGCCCAAATTACTGATTCTGCTTCGTTCAGATAGGGAGCGCCAAGCAGTATAAAAGCTCGAACTGACAGGTCATTATTTATGAGAAAATTCGCGGCATGCTCAAAATCTTTCAGCGTCATGCGCTTGTTTAATTTCTTGAGCACATCAGGATGGACGGTTTCTAAACCCATTGCTATTTGCAGCTCAGATCGTAATAAATCCCGAAAGGCCAGACAGCGATTACTCACCAGCCGAGGATGGCATTCGACAATGACTGATTCGAATGACTCTATCAGCTTCGCGATCTCTGGGATATCGACAGGTGGAATCGCTTGATCATCGAAAAAATTACCGCTATTGTACAGCTTGATTTGTGAGGCTGGTGGGAGCTGCTCCAAAGCGTATTGAATTTGTGTTGGGATTGCTCCCTCAGGCACTCGGTGTTCCGTTGTATTCTTCCAGAGATCACACATCAGGCAGCGGAATGGGCATTCACGATTTGTCAGAAATATGGTTGCCACATTTTCGACCACACCGTTTTGCATTCGTTCTTTTTCTGCGAGATAAGCATAAGGCTGCCAGGCGTTCACAGAATTTTTCGATGGGCGTTGTGCTAATATCCACCGATCATCAGGCTGAACAGGTGAAGCCTCATTCATAGACACTGTAGAAAGTTCGTCGGTACTCAGCAGGTTTTTTGGGAAACAAATTGTCAAACTCACTATGTGTTGCAGCGCCATGCTGAAACCTGCGTTTTGGAAATACAGGCATATCCATACCTGTTATGGATTTTATACCTTTGGAGACAATCTCGCCTTTTAATCGATACAACTTCTCATGGTTCCATTCTGTTAAAGCCACGTACGGTATGGATTCCGCAACCTCAATCACGTTTGGAAGTGTGTAAGGGCTATAGTTATCAAAGCCAAACAGGCTTGCGGTAGCGTAGGTGCGTGTGTAACCTCGACTGAGTCCACCGGAATAGGTCAGGGAATGCTTGATTGAGTCCACACCCCAGCC
The DNA here is from genome assembly GCA_964539665.1 of uncultured Cytophagia bacterium. Lineage (GTDB taxonomy): Bacteria > Zhuqueibacterota > Zhuqueibacteria > Oceanimicrobiales > Oceanimicrobiaceae > CAZIKB01. The sequence goes on along the minus strand of CAZIKB010000020.1, from coordinate 51,582 downwards.
TTCATGATAAAGCATTAAATTATTTAAGACACTGCGAATAGTGAGTTCAGGATTTTCTTCAATGGGATAATCTTTCAGGTTTTCATCTCCGCCGTCCCCGTCAATAAAGAAGCGCCATTCCGGATAACGCTTTCTAATACCACGATATAAGGCAAGAGTCATGGCTGCAGCCTGGATGTCGAGAGGCTTGTAATCCTCGACTACACGAATCGTATCCCGCCAATTCACATCATCTTTTGAGACTTCAATCGGTTCCAGAAACATAGAGAGATCAAGTTTATCGAGGAAACATTTTGCTTGAGCCAAATCATCACCGCCGCCTTCAACAGCAAGCGTAAAAGCCTTAAGCCGTGCCGGAGATAATCCAAGTTTAAGCATCGCATTATAGGTTAGCAGGAAAATCGAACCGCTGTCAATCCCGCCTGAAAAACATACTCCTATGGGACCTTCTGTGGCTCTGTTTTGCAGCCATTTGACAATTTCATCGTACAGGGTCTGCATATAAAGGCAGCCAATATCAACAACATCCAGCTTTTGGGTGTTTCTTAAGGGTGTGAAAAATCTCTGATAAGTCGGATTTGGATCCGGGCAACCAACAAGGTCAACTTCAGTGACGTAATGTGCTGGCGCCATACGCGTATATGAAGGATGAAATTGGTCGTCAATTTTCTCTTTGTTTAAATAATTGAAAATAGTATCGATTCGGTCTGCTACGATAAGATTTGGGCCATCCGCTTTTTTGGCAATAAAATAACGCAGTGGTCTTCCTATAGAGCGCGCCAGGCGTACTTTTTTGCCTTTCTTTGCTACAATAGCGAATTGACCGTCAATGGTGCGAACTTTCTCTGGATTACCACACGCAACAAGCTCTCTGGCTTTTTCTACTGTCATATTATAAATAATGTTTTTAGAAGGATCCGTTAAATCGATAACCCGTTGAATAGATTGAGTGTTATACATTAAATTGTCTCCTTTTTTTGCTTAAAAATGTTAGTTACAAATCTGGCTGAAAAGGCTGAAGACCCTGATGAGCTAATTCCTTCAATGCAAAATATTGATTTTTTGCATTTTCCCTTTCACGGTCGGTGCTTTTCCAGATAGAATCCGAAGAACAGGTTCTGCTACATTTCCGCCGCCGTTATCCCAGGAAATTTTACCGGTGGCGCCATGAAAATCGCCGATCCCGGCAATAGCATCCCGAAGTCTGGCCCGGTTTAATCCGCTTTTTTGTAGTGATTGGATCAGAATATTTACAGCATCATAGGTGTAGGTGGCGCCAGGCGTGGGGCTCGCTTCATAGCGCTCTCGATAAATTTGAGCGAAGGCGGTATATACTGGATTTCCCGTTCCAGAAAACGGTTGCACAAAGAAAATATCTCCATCGTATTGATTTGTCAAATCTGCCTCCTGCAAACCCGGAATCCAGGGAATGAATACGGGGACATCAAAATCACTGTGTTGAAAATGATTCAGCAATTCAAGAGTTTCACCCCACGGCAGGCGTACAATGACTCCATCAGGATTGAATGACAGCACTCGTTGGACGATATCATTAAAATCAATCCCGGGCAGAGGCAACTGAAAATGAAATACTGGCGGAGTCTGTGCATCATTCATTGTGGCGAGCGTTTCCTTTGCAAATATACGGCCGTCGTGATCAGTAGAAGTGATGAGACCAATATTATTCAGAGATAACGCCTGAATTCCTTTGTGTACAATAGCTTCCGCCTGTTTCTGGTCATCGGGAGGTAGCCGGAACATCCATGGAATGCGAATATAAGTAAGCGTCGGATCAGCCGAGACTGGCGAGAGCAGAGGTACCCACGCTTTGGTTACAACCTGTTCCGCGACATGCGTTGCACTTCCGTTCAAAGATCCAATCACTGCCCACACACTGTCCTGATACACCAGCTTAATCATTTCTTTGGAGCCAGCGCCCCAGGGTTTGTGTGCCCAGCGTTTAACCAGTCTGAACGGTACGCCCTGGAATCCTCCCGCAGCATTTGCTTCTTCTACCGCCAACACAGCAGCATTAAGCATAGAAGCGCCCACCAGATCATCCGGGTCCACCGGTGCGAAAAAACCAATACGAATTTCTTTTAGCTGATCAGGACTCCTGCTGGTTCCTATCCATCCTGAAAAATTCACAGGTGAATCCAGAACACCTGGTGGCTTTCTTTGGTGAGCAGTTTGAGCAGAGGTTTTGGTTTGACTCTGTATCTGGACTGTCCAGAAGAAAACTAACCACAAAATCCAGAGCAATCGATGGGTTTTCATATCACCTAGAAGTTCAATTACCGAGGTAGATCAATTTTATCCGAGAAAATTTCTTCCTTGGTATAATATTCGAATTTGCCGTTTTTAAAGATTGCTAAAAAAGCAGGACTTCTATCGCTGTAGACCGCATCGAATTCTTTTCTGCCAGTTACACCCTTATATTGGGACATAGCAACCAGTTGATCTCTAATGAGTGCTCGATTCAATCCGGCTTTTTCAATGGCCGCAATAATCATATTCATGCCGTCATAAGCATGTGCGGCGTATGTTTCTGGTGCATCTCCATACTGGTTCTGAAAATCTTCTACAAATTGCAGATACTCAGCATCTTCACTGGTAGGATCATACGGATAGCCTGCTGCTACACGTCCATGATTCTCTTCGACGATTTCAAGAAATTCAGGTGTAACCATGCGATCGCTGCCGAAGAACCACTGCTCCATGCCCATTTCCCGCATTTGTTTGAGTATCAAAGCAGATTCGATTGCGTTGCCGTAAGTGATTACACCATCCGCCTTCATTGCTTGAATCCTCTTTAACTGACTGCTGAAATCCGTATCGCCCTCTTGATATTGCAGTTCGATCTTGAAGGGATACCCAAGACGCGTGGCCGCGTCCCGGAACTCGTCAATACTCATGCGCCCGTAGCGGTTGGTTGCACGAAGTGCAGCTATGCGTTTGAGCCCCAATTTTTTAAAGGCGAAATCCGCCAGTAGATAGCACATCTGCCGGTCGTCTGTGATGCATCGGAACACCCAGGGAATTCTGGTTTCCACAAATGTGGGATCAGTATCCGCAGTATTCATAACTGGAATTTCAGCTTTTAGAGCAGCGCGTATGGCAATATGGCTATTTGCCCCATCCACTGTCCCAAGGATAGCCCAAACGCTATCTTTATATGCAAGCGTAATGACCTCTCTTCCGGAAGAACGCCAGTTACCGTTGTCGTTACGAACAATCAGCTTATAGGGTACTTTTCCTTTATAGCCACCGTTTGTATTTGCATGTTCAATTGCAAGTTGGGCACCCTGAAACATTTTAATCCCAATCGGCGCCAGATGAGAAGCCCGATAGCCATCCCAACGCACGACTCGCTGGTTCACCTTTAATTTTATTTCATCCGGGCCTCCCGCAGACTCAGAAACAGAGCCAATAATGGGACCGATAAAACCTATTTTAACCGTGTCAATTTGTTCGGGTACTGGGATATGCCGCCCATAGCCGGGATATACCAGGGTGTCGATGAAAAATCTTTTATATGGCTTTTCGAAACGGCTATAAGGTTCATATTCAATGGGTGTTTTGCCGTATGATGTTGTGTCGGATTTTGTAGCAGAAACCGATTCACTGGTCTGCGCACTCACATTAGAACAGAATATGAAAGTACACCCGACAACTATAATTGCAAATAAAATATGTAATCTGTTCATGGTTCTTTTCTTCCTGCAGATATTGAAATACAAAATATTGTACTATTAAATATGATTTTCTAATTTTGAGAATCAGAGGTTTTAATCTTTCCAGAATTAGTATTTTTAGCTTGCAATCCTGTGTAATAACCTATGCCAATGCCTCGGGCCAGTCCATGTCCGGTGCCAACCCATAAATCGTTTCCCATAAATTCCAGAGCTAAGGTGAAATGATTTGGTAAATCCAGATTAGTGGGCACGGTTTTAATTTCTTTTTTTCCAACCATCACATGGGCGGTCCATGTTTCGGCGTCTTCCTCATCCCGCTGATATGTGACCCAGGTATCGGTTTTATAATCTACTAACACTCCCAGTCCTTTATCTGTGCAGCTATAGCTTGAAGTACCGTTTCGGCCTACCGTAAAATTTATGAAATTGCTGGGAAGGCCGCTGTCATGATCCATATACCCACGCCAGTTGCGGCCATCGTATCGGCTCAATCCAAAGTATGTTGCAGCCCAGAGCACACCATCGATGTAAGATGCAGCGGTGGTAATAACATGAATTAGGCCGTCATCCCGGTATAAATCAATTTCCATTTCTCCATCAGGATCATGATAAACATTCCAGCTTTCAGTGGCCACATCCCACTCAAGAATACCGCCACCCCAGACGGCAAAATAGACTTTGTCTTCTGCAGCGTCTACATTATAAGTCCAAACTTCCTCCATTGGAGCATGTTTCTCATTGAACAAGGTCCATTCTCCGGACACCTGATTATACCGGCTGATGCCAGCCGTGGTAGCAACCCACACGTAATCCCCTTGAATATCTATGCCATACACCACATCATTTATTAAGCCGCTGTTCATTTGGGTGTAGTGTTGAAAGTAGCCTCCGCTAAATCGGGCGATACCTTCTCCAAATAGCGCCAGCCACAATTCCCCGGTTTTTGGATCTTTTGCGATTCCCATTACCACATTCCACGGCAGGCCGTCCTTCTCCGTCCAACTTTTCCAGGCGCCTTTCTCATATAGCACCAATCCACCTTCGGTGCCAATCCATAAACTATTACCATCTGCTTCCAGAAAAAAGATATGGTCGCTGATTAGACCATCATGTGTTGATTCGCTTGTGAATGTCTCCCATTTAGAATAAACGTAGGGCTCACCCGCCATGGTGATGTTAGTATCTGATTGACACCAGCCGTGAGGTGCAAGGAAAATGAATGTTGTCAGGATAATAAATATTCGATTCATTCTGATATTTCCTTTTTAAAGTGTTTTCAAATATTCAATAAGATCATTGAGCTGGTCTTTTGTTAAATCATTTGAAAGACCATGAGTGTCATTTGGGTTATAAATCGTCCAGATTTCCTCCAATGATTTTGCTCGTCCATCATGAAGATAGGGTGGCGTCGCATAAATGTTGTTGAGATGAGGGATGTCGAATTTACTATTTGTATCCAGCCAGGATGCAGAACCTACGTCGGCTATTTCCCGGTTGGTATAATAGGGCGGTGAATGGCAAGTATCGCAGCGATTACTCAATGGAATTTCATTGCCGGAATTGTCGTATTTCCTTTCGAAAAGCCGTTTGCCCCGTCTTTGAGTTGGGGTGAGTTCTTCTCCGGTTCGGTAGCGGTTTGGCGGTCTGGGAATAGTTACGATGTAATGTTCCAACGCCGCGGATTGCTCTGCTGTGAACGGATCGATACGTGTGAAAAATGCAGCCAGTCTGGGTCCACACTGGCGTCTTAATGTGGGATTTTTGCCGGTCCACTTAAAGGGAGCAGTGTCGTTCACACCTCTCAATGTGCGGTTATCCACAGGATTGTAGCCCAGGCCATCCGGTTCTATGTCATAAGTTATTCCATCGACGCCGCCATCCGGATGGCATGAATGGCATGAAAACTGTCGGGTAAAGGTGTTCCCCGCGCTGTGAAAGATACGCTCGCCGTACCGTGTCTGGGTAATTTCTTGCGGGCCTCCGAGTTCGATGACTTTGACTCGCTGCCGTTTTTTGATATCAATAACAGAAATGGCGTCATCTAATCCGTCGGCAACGTACAGGTATTTATTGTCCGGAGCGACCGCCATCCCTCGCGGACTTTGTCCAACCGGAATCCGTTTTAGAATATATTGCGTGCTCATGCCAAGGTGGTTGGGCAGCACTTCCATAAGTTCGCTATCCGTGGCCTGTTCCAGAATCTGTTTCATTTTCTTGATGTCAATCATGGCGATTTCCTGGACCCCACCGCCGCTAACAAAAGCGTACCGGCCGTCTTTTGAAAAGACGACATCAGTGGGATCCGCAAAAAAGTCACTCACGTTGTCCAGCAGCAATTGATCCACACGACCATCCTTCCAGAGAATACCGATGCCGTTGGTAATAATCCAGCCCTGGATATTGCGTGTCATAGGAACCAGGTTTTTGGTGCGGATTAAAGTCGTGAGCGCAAATTCACCGTTTGGCGCTATTGCAATTCCCTGGATTAAATTGGCCGCCGGCACGGTATATCGATGTTTGACAATTGAACGGTCTGTTTCAATAACAGTCACTTCAGATGCGGTTGGAGTGCGGAATTTACCATGTCTGGGTAAATTATTGCTAACATAGACAAACTGGCCATCAGGCGAACGGGCCACACCCCATGGACCTCTGGATGCTGCCAGACGTTTAATTTCCTGGCCTTTTTCCAGATCGACCACGGAGACGTCGTAGGTGCCTGCATTGGCTATGTACAAAATATTTCCTGCTTTATTCGTTGCCATCTCGTGCGGTTCATCCCCGACTGTAATTGTCGATAGCACCAGATAAGTATTTGCATCAACAACTGAAACATTGTCGGAACCGCGATTACTTACATAGGCGCGGGTTTCATCCGGGGAAAAGCAAACAAAGTGCGGTTGGGTACCGATTTCCACTTCTGCCAGTATTTTTTCAGATTCCGCATTCACAACAATAAGGCTGTTAGAGGCTTCACATGCGATAAATAACCGCTTTCCATCCTGAGTAATTGCCAGGTTTAGTGGAGTTTTATATTCCACATTAGAATATTCTTCTTGCCATTTCGAGTGATCGATCTCAGGCCACATGGTTTCAAAATCGAAAGAGTGACCATGAATACCTTCGGTGTGACATTTAACACAAATTTCCTTATTCACGTCTCTTAATCCGGCATCTGCGGCTGCTACCGGATCCAGCATAATGGCGTCTGCCATATATTCGCTTCCAGGGCCGTGACAGCTTTCACACTGTACTCCCTGGAATGGATCGAAACTTTCAGAGAACCGACCAGCAGGCTCTCCGGCGCCTGTGGTATGGCATTGCAGGCATTTTCCCAACTTTTGTGGATTGCCGGACAATCCCATCTCACTGGCAATTTCTGCTGCTCGCTCAGTATTAAGGATGGCATAGGTACGGGCGTGTTTGGAGAAACGCCATTTACTAAATTGATGACCAACGGATGTAATACCATGACATTTACCACATGCCAGAGCGCCAACATATTTCGGACCAAGCAGAGACTCAACAGGCAATTCATCTTTTGGGAACCATTCATAGAGAATTCGCTGTACTTGAAAAAAGAATTCTTTAAGGAATCCACCGTGCCCAGGGTGGGCGATTTCCTTAAGCGCTTCCTTATAATTGAATTTTTTGACATCCAGGACCGCCACGTGGGAGCCTTTTTCCTTATGACAAACCATGCAGTCTCGTTCGACCGGTATTTTTAAACCGGCCGCTAAGGATTTCTCCCGGTCCAGCATAATACTGGCGTCTATATATTCGCTGCCAGGTCCATGGCAAAGTTCACATTGTACGCCATCTTCAAAATGAAAAGTGTCATCACGTTCCCAGGCTTCTACGTTATAAGCGGTAGTATGACATCCCAGGCAGATGGGACTTTTGTAAGGATCGACATCAACGCCTGACAACTTTGCAATCTGTTTGGATTCCGGCAGCGCCAATGCAGCATAAGCTTTGGAATGTTTAGCCAGCCACCAGGGATTGAACTGATCTCGTTTTCCTGCAAGATGATGACACGGACGACAGGCTTTCTCGCCCAAATATATTCGGTCTTTGGATTTCTGCCCGAATAAATTCCATCCTGAGGTCAGTGTTATACTGATTAGAAGAAACAGTAAAACTGCAAATCTCCTCATTTTTCTCACTCTCTTTTAAAATTTTGGTTCTTTAACAGTTAACACCTGATTTGCTTTAATTTTTTCGAGAATTTGGATTTTTCCAGTTGGCCAGCGTACCTCGATCTTGTCTATGTAGGTATTATCGCCTATGCCAAAATGCATTCGATAATCACTTTGCGACAGGTAGCCTGAATTGCCTGACCGCCATTTGGTTTGCGTTATATTGCCGGCGGTTAATCGAATCCGGCTGCCAATGGCATCGCGGTTGCTCTTGGTTCCAATCAGATGAATCATAATCCAGTTTTTCTTATTACCGCCATCATTACGGAGCAAGCGGGGGCGAGCATTCAGGTTGGCTACCAGTAAATCTAAATCACCGTCATTATCGAAATCTCCGACCGCAGAGCCGCGGCCGACAAATTTGTCTTGAAAATCCGGCCCCATTTCATTTGATACATTAATAAATCGCATACCGGATTTATTTAACAGCATCAAATCTTCCTCTCCTATTAATCGGTGCGGGTGTCCATTGGTAATAAACAGATCCCCATAACCATCATGATCAAGATCGAAAAAATTGCCGGACCAGCTTGTGTATTGTCCGCAGGCAGTGGCCAGCCCCATGCGGGCGCTCATTTCTTCGAAAAAGCCGGTGCCGGTATTCTTATAAATACAGCCATAAGCCATATCGGGCACGATAATGTCCACGAAACCATCCAGATCGATATCACCAAATTCCCCGCTCATGGCCGAGGTGACTTCACCGTTTTGTCCAAAACCGGCTGCAGTCTGTATCGCAACATTGGTAAATGTTCCGTCGCCGTTATTGCGGTAGAGGTAGTTTTCCATGGCATCATTAGCTACGAAAATGTCCCAGTCGCCGTCATTATCGATATCACAGGAGGTCACCCCCATAGCTCTGCCTTCCGGATTATAAACGCCGGCCTTCTTAGTCACATCAGTAAAAGTACCGTTGCGGTTATTATGGTAAAGAATGTCAGGTTGTCCAGGATAGGCCAGGGGCCCTGGGAATTTATTCGCGGCATAGAAAAATTGATAGTCAGGATCGTATTCGACGTAGTTACCGACGTATAAATCCAGATATCCATCCAGATCATAATCCAGAAACGTTATCCCAAGCCCACATAGATCATTCATCACTTTCGCTTTTTTGGTAATATCCGTAAACGTGCCGTCACCGTTGTTCAGGTAAAAGACATTGGGTCCCCAATTTGTAATAAATATATCCTGATCCCCATCGTTATCAAAATCAGCGGTTGCTACAGCCATCCCCATTCCTTTGTGACCAACACCGGCTTTTGTTGTCACATCAGTAAAGGTACCATCGCCGTTATTTCGATACAGGGCATTAGTGAGTTTGCCTTTATTTTTACGCCAGCGGATATCGCTGATTTTATCAATATAGGCGCCATTGACCAGATAAATATCCAGGTTACCGTCTCCGTTATAGTCAAAAAAAGCGCAGCCGGCGGCGTTTGATTCGATGAGGTTACTCATTTCATCATCACCGAGATTATGAACAAAAGTAATCCCGGTTTTTTGGGTTACATCAACCAGTCTGGGCAGGTCTTGTTGTGAATGTAACTGCTGAGTAACTGCAAAGAAACTGAGGTATCCAATAGTAATAATGAATCGATACCAATATTTTTTATACATTGGAACTCCTGAATTTACTTAATATTATCTTCGTTTGATTGGGATTCCGATACTATCGCGGCACGCGAATCCCATTGTGCGCCTAAATCAATCCATTCTATAAATAAAATGCGTTCCCGGAGACTTAACACATTCCGGGGAGGCATTTGCGTGATTTGGCCGGTGTAAGGCGTTTTTGCTGAACCCATTCGTTTGCCAAACAAATTCCAAATAAGGGGACTCTCCATCGCATTTCCGGGCTTGACATACCGTTCATTATTTTTTCCTTGAATTGGACGTATAAGGGTTTCATACACCTGACTGAATACTGCATCAGGCGATGTTCTTTGAGTTGATTCGAGATTCGGCGCTGTCTGCCCGGAGATATGGCACCCGGCAGTAGCGCACTTTGATTCGATAAGTGGCGCAATTTGATAGCGAAAATCGACAGTTCGACGTTTTGCCGGTGGAAGTGTTAGTTCTACCGGGGGCTTAATAATCGCCTGAACCATTTTGTTGGGAGGAGACATCTCCCGATCTTCATGACATCCGATACAACCTCTATTTTCGTTCCCCATCACCCAGGTCCAGGCTTTTTGCTGGCTAAGAGCCAGATAGTTTTCATCCAGCAACTGAAACGTAATCGGGATTTCTGCAGGCACCCGGACATGAAATGACCCGTCTTTCTCAACTGGAGCCACTCCCAGAATTCGCCGCGGGCCGAAAGCCGTTGCTGAATAAGTTTCTCGGTCTGGATTATTTGTGACATCAGTCTGATTTTTTGGAAAAATATTTTTTTGCCTGAGCGGTATCCCTTCCACTACCCGTACGTGTTTAATCGTTCCGGGAGCGATATTATTCCCCTCAGACAGGTTTGTTCTGTAACTATTCAGACAATAGAATACTCCAGTAGTTGATCCGGGTATGAGCCAGTTGGAACGGCCTTTTACTTTCGGGTGCGCTCTGAGTACCTGAGCATCTATGGAATGCCAGCCTGGTTCTGCAAATATTTGCTGCAACCGTTTTCCGGTTTCAGGATTAATACGGTGAATGCCGAACATTGCATTCCGGGAGTTAGTACGATATGATGCGATTAGACCGCCGCCAGGAAGTGGACAGGGACTGTGAAATATTCCATTGCGTGTATGGCTCAATCGATGATAGGAATGCAGCGGCCGACTTCTGGAAACATAGGCAATATCACCGCCCCCCAGCCAGGTGGTGTGATCTGATTCAACAAAGTAAACCCGGCTGTCGAAATCAGAAACATGAGCCATGTCCTTATACCGCGGCATTTCATGATTTCCATAAAATGGCATGAAATCAGTACCGTCATTGTTAATAGCCATTAACGCCAATATACCGTCTGGCTGGTATCGATCTCCGTAATTTTGCCAACTGGTGAAGACTATGCGACCGTTTGGCAAAATATCAGGCGAAAAATCGTTACTGAGATTAAACGTCAGCCGATGGATTGTCTTGCCCTCCGCATCTGTGCCGTATAAAGCAAAAGCCGGTCCTGCATTTTGCTCGTTTTCCCAATCGTGCATATTACTACCATAAATTATCTGTGGTGTGGGCTGTGGATCATTCAGATAGAAGCGGTTTCCAGCGTGCACTGGAGCGATACAGTCGCCCGGGTTGTGGGTGATTTGTACCTTCTGAGAGCCATCTTTGTTCATTCTCCAGATTTGCCAGGTATCGTCCGGATTTCTTTTGCCAGCGAATATTATGGATTCTCCATCAAAGGAGACATCAGGATCGCAGGCAGCGGTAAATTTCGGCGTGAGATTCACCGGCTCAGCAAAAGATGGACGAAGAATTACTATCCGTGCGCCGTCTGCATACCTGTCTTCAGGGGTGTAGATAGTTTTTCCAGCCTGAATATCCGGTTTTGCCTGTGCAGGAATTTGCACGAAAGTAAGAACCGGCAAAGATTGGGCATAAATAGAAGCATTAAATCCTATAAAAAAAAGAACAAAAGAACTGATTGTCAAGAACAGCATCAATTTCGCTCGTAAAGTCTTGACGCTGGAACACGTACTACTCGCAGTATGCATACATTTTCATTTTTAATAAATTTAAATATCTGCGTTTAAGAAATTATTAAGCTTGAGTATTGTTGTTGATTCCTTACTATCCCTAAACGGTTGGATTGCTCAGTTTATGGATGGATTCTGGAATAAATATTTCCCTCCCCACAGCCTGGGCAACTTGTTTAATTTCTTTCATCATCAAATCAAATTTATCAGGGCGCAGGGATTGAGCGCCATCACTCACAGATTCACTTGGATTGCAATGAACTTCAACCAAAAGACCATCCGCACCAACCGCGACTGCTGCTTTAGCCATCGAGGGAACCATCCACCAGTGACCTGTTCCATGGCTCGGATCCACGACGACCGGGAGGTGGCTGAACTTCTTTAATACCGGCACGGCGTTTAAGTCCAGGGTGTTTCGTGTGGCAGTATCGAAAGTACGAATTCCACGTTCGCAGAGGATGACTTGCTCGTTGCCCTGATTAAGGATATACTCAGCAGCGAACAGAAACTCTTTAATGGTAGCGGACATGCCGCGTTTTAACAATATTGGTTTGCGGCACAAACCCACTTCTTCCAGGAGAGCAAAACTTTGCATGTTCCGGGAACCGACCTGCAGTATATCAGCATATTGGCATACCATTTCGACAAGGCGTGTGTCCATGACCTCTGTAACAACTGGCAGACCTGTCTGTTGTCGAACCATGGCAAGTAATTTCAATCCTTCCTCTTTCAATCCCTTGAAACTATACGGCGAGGTTCGAGGTTTAAACGCGCCTCCTCGCAGGATGCTGGCTCCGCTGGCCTGTACGGTTTGAGCAATCGTCAACAATTGCTTCTGACTCTCTACTGCACATGGCCCTGCCATAACCACTACCTCTGAACCGCCAATTGGAATCCCCCTTACATTTACGATAGTTCCTTCAGGCTTTGCCTCCCGATCGACCAGATTGCCAACGGGAGGTTTTGAAATTACCTGCTTATTGTTTTTTCCTCTCTCCATCCTTTTATCCTTCACTACGTTTTTATGATACACTGTTTGAATTTGATGGACAAACCGCAATTGCTTCGATCTCCACCAACAAATCCTCACGGCAAATGCGTGCCTGTATACCAGTGCTGGCAGGCAGAGGATCAAGTTTTAACCAATCAAAAAATGCAGTGCGTACCTCATTAAAATCATTATAATCCCGTTCAATATCTCTCAAATAACAAGAGGTTCGAATGATATCATGCCAGGTCATACCTTCAGATTCGAGAAGCGAGGTAATATTGCGGTACGTTCTCCAGCACTGAGCCCGAAAATCTCCCACATGGACAGTCCGGCCACTATCATCTACACTTGCTGTACCGGAAATCAGTAAAATTTTATAATCACCTATGTCGAGGCATAAACCCCGCGAAAATGAAGAAGGCCTGGGTAAGTATTTATAAGCCTCATTGAGCACTTCTGTTGCATTGACATCTCGTTTTGGGATTGGAGGTCGCTCCGATGGATGTATTGGTGAGGGTTGTACCTGTCCGTCTTGTGATAACAGTCCAAGTTGAATTATTTCCTCACGCTCATTTTTCGATAACTGAGTTTCGTCGATTATTTGTTCATTAGTCGTACCCGCGTCTTCAATCATATTTTTGTGCCTCCTAAACTGTGAATACTTTTAAAATAAAATACTATTTTAGTTATTGTGTGTTAGCATAAATCTTACTGGTCATGTTGAGATTGCATTTTATCATTACTGTTCGTCAAAAGTTTGGAAATAACTTCCTGCAGAAGGTTCAAGTCTGGCGGCTTGGAAATAAATTCCGTAGCTCCCAGAAGTTTCCAGTCTTCTACTGACATGAAATCGGTGTAAGCGCTCATAACGATAACCGGCACCTTATTTGGCGTAGCTCGCACACGAATCAAGAGACTGAGTCCAGAGTATTGTGACAATCTCAGGTCCGTGATGATGAGGTCAATTCTGTTTTCTTTCAGGTGCTTTAGTGCGTCAGACAGGGTCGTTGCTTGTATCATCCGATATTTTCCATCTGTAATAAAATCCTGGAAAAATTCTTGAAAAGCTGCGCCAACCTTCGGATCCTCGTCTACCAACAAAATTGTGTTCTTACACATGGCAGGTCTGTTCTTGTCCTTAATTGACTCACTAAAATTTAGTTCTTTTGACATGGCATGGATTCCCATCGATGAAGGGAAAAACTGTTTGTAAAGATATTGTTTCAAATAAGTAACATGCAAGTATTGCGCCAGAACCGAGTTAGAATAATATGCTTTTGGGATTAAAGTTAAGTTACTAAAATAAAACAGCTTATGTCGACTACGAGGAAATGTAAAACGATGTAGCTCTTAGGACATGTTTTCATTCAAGGTTACTTTTTGTCACCCGGACGGTGACGACGATTGATAATATTGTTTTGGATTAATTTCGTGTTTTTTAAGAAGGCGATAGAAGCTTTGTCGCTCCATTCCAGCTTGTTTTGCAGCATTTGCCACATTACCATGGTAGATCCTGAGAAGCTTGGAAAGGAATTTTTTTTCAAACGCCCTTAATATGTCTTTTCTTGCCTTTATATAATTAAGCTCTTTGATTGGAATGTTAAAATCGGTCTGTTCATCCTCACGCTGAAGAATGTTTGGAAGGCATCCTAATGTAAGCACCGATTTTTGATTCAGGGCAATTGCTCGTTCGACGAGATTACTCAATTCCCGGACATTCCCGGGATAGTCGTAAGCTTCTAATGCCTGCATCGCTTCTTTTGATACAGCCGTCACTGGTTTGCCCAGCTTTCTGTTGTACTTCGCCAGGAAATTGATGATTAAAATCGGAATATCTTCTTTTCGCTCCCGTAACGGAGGAAGATTAATGGGAATGACATTCATGCGGAAATAAAGGTCTTCTCTGAAATTACCAGATTCCACTTCTTTTTCTAAATCCCGATGAGTGGCAAAAATAAGCAGGGCGTCCACTTTAAGAGTTTCAGTGCCTCCTACCCTTTCGAATTCGCGTTCTTGTAGTAATCTAAGCAGCTTTTGTTGGAGATTCATACTCAAATCACCAATCTCATCAAAAAAAATAGTGCCCTTATTCCCTAATTCTAATCTACCGATCTTTCGTTCATGGGCTCCGGTAAAGGCGCCTTTTTCATGTCCAAAAAGGTCGCTTTCCAAAAGGTTTTCCACTAAAACAGTACAATTGACTACGATAAAAGGAAATGAAGAACGGTGGCAATTTCTGTGAATCGCCTTGGCAACCAGTTCTTTTCCTGTACCGCTTTCGCCTTGAATTAGAATGGAACTATCGTTTGGAGTTGATGTGATGCTGCCGATGGTTTTGTAAATCTCCTGCATGGTTCCAGAATTACCGACTAATGTATCCTCTTCATAACTAACATCCAACTGAGCCCGTAATCCATGAATCTCTTTTTTTAAATTACGTATTTCCAAAGCTCTTCGACACAATATTTTAACTTTTTCCATGTCTAAAGGTTTGGTAAGGTAGTCAAAGGCATCTAATTGCATGGATCGAATTGCTGTGTCCATGGTTCCAAAACCTGTGATAACTATTACCGAAGTGTCTATTTTATCTTCGCCTATTTTTTCAAGCACTTCCAGTCCACTCATCCCGGGCATTTGAATGTCAAGAATAGTAATGTCCGGCGCTTCTTTTTTTATCATTTCCCAGCCATCTTTGCCATTTTGAGCGGTTAGAATTGTAAATCCATCGCTTTCTAAAATCAGTTGAATAGCGAAAACAATTTTATCATCATCATCAATGATTAAGATTTTGGGATGCTTTTTTTTCATAGTCAATTAAGGGGGCTGGATATATAAATTACGTAATTGATTTTTCTGTTAATTTTATTAGTATGTGAATATAAAAAATATATGAGAATGTCATTTTCTCCAATCCCCTAAACAGGTAAAATTATTGTGAATGTGCTTCCAAGGCCAGGTTTACTATTTACTGTAATGATTCCTCCATGTTCATGAACAGTACGTTGTGTCACCGGCAGACCCAGGCCAGAGCCGTCAATTTTTGTAGTGAAAAAGGGGTCAAAAATACGATTTAAATTTTCAGGCGGAATTCCGCAGCCTTTATCTGATATATCAATCTTCACCACTCGCTGGTTCTTTTTTAAATGTATAGATGCTTTTTTTTCTATAAAATAGTCGCTCATGTTCATTTCCAATGGAGAGACCGTGGTTTTAATGCCAAGCGTTTCATTTTCTTTTGAAGCCTGAATAGCATTCAAAATTAGATTAATCACCGCTTGTCTTATATGTTCAGCGTCTAAACGGCGCTTGGGGATGTTATCTCCATAATCTTCCTGCAGTTTAAGATACTTCAATTCTAATTGTTGTTTACAAAAATCCATACTGTGCTTTAATAATTTATTTATATCTGTTGTTTTGAAAGATATTGGCGTAGGTCGGGCGAAATCTAACAATTGCCTGACTACATTTTCCATATCATTAATCGACTGCAGGGCAACATTGGCTGCTTTCTTTTTATCCTGGGATAGAGAAACTGCTAAATGCTGCAAAATTAATTTAACAGATGTCAGGCCGTTCCGAATTTCATGAGAAATTGTCGCCGCGATTTGCCCCATAGCGGAAACTCTTTCTGCTTGAATAATTAAGTCCTGCATCTTTTTCTTTTCGGTGATATCGGTAAAGATTTCAAGTATCGATTCGATTTTCCCATTGTTTGAAATAGGAACCGCTACATGCTCTAAACACCTCTCTTTACCATCTTTTTGTTTTAAGGTTAAAATTCTATTTTCGACATGATTACTTTTAAGCGCTTTTGTAGTCGGGCAAATTCCACTTGGTTTCTTATTACAAATCACCTGGTAACAGTGTTGATTCTCAACTTCTTCGAGACTTTTATCCGTAAATTCCCGAAGGGCTGTGCTGGCACTTTTTATACGAAAGTTTTTGTCCACAAGTACAAAAGCGCTTGGTACATGGTTTAAAATTACCTGGAGTTTGATTTTTTCTTCGCTCAACTCTTTGGTACGATCTGTGACCATTTGTTCTAAATTCTCAGCGTAATTTTCAATCTCTCTTCTCAACTTCATTTGTGTCTGATCTGCACGCGCGACCACATACCTGAAACAAAGGATAACAAGAACTAACATTGCAAAAGCGGCAACGAAAATAGTATTGCGCAATGTTAATATCTGTTGATTAAGCGTCGCTGCGCCTTGGTAGATTACAAAGACTCCGATAATTTCATTACCGCCGTCAAAATTATCGTCAGAGACACGAAATGGGATGAAAGATTCGAGTAGCGCGTTTTCGGTATCAAGCTTTTCACTGTTTAGTATTAAACTGGAAACCTGCGCACCTTCAAAGGATTTGACCAGCTTTTGATTGTTCTGAAGGCTGCCAATATTATTAGAATCTGTACTATAAACAATTCGTTTTGCCCGATTAATTATATTTAATTTTAATACATCAAAATGTTCAGTGTTCGTTTTTACTATTTTATCCAATTGAGCAATATTATCCGGCTTTTGCCAATCAAACTCTTCCAGCGATTCTGAAAAGACTTTCAGGCTATTATTATAGAATTCTGAGCCCATTCTTTTTGCGAGAGAAACAGATAAAGCCTCTCTGGCAGAGATAAAGTTAGTTTTTCCAATTTTATACATGACAAATGTTATGAGAAACGTTAGAATGACAGCTCCCAATAAATATTTGTGCAAAAAGAATTTGAAAAAGCGGAATATATTTTTATTAGATTTCACGATTTTGCTAACCAATTATATATTTTTACCAACATCATGGCTATTAATGAATGATTGAATACTTTCGTGGGAATGGTTGCTGTTTCGCATTTTATTTTAATGGTCTCTCTTTTCTGATTTGCTCAAGAAACGATTCTAATTTTTGAAACCTGGTTTCCATTTGTTTTGCAAGCTCAATATCATCAAGTCCAATGAGATTGTGTAAATTCATCGGAAAAAGAATTTGCTGAGTTGACTTTCCCAGTGATTCGCCGGTTTTAGTATCGCCTTCGCCCGGAAGTCCATGTATCGGTTTCTCAGGCAGCAGATATTTCAGGGCCTTTTTCAGTGAGAGCAGCGCCTTTTGTGAATGCCCCTGTTTCCACCAGACAAAACCACTTAAATAATGGGCTTCAACGCTTTTAAAGTTGGAGCCGGTCACGGCACTAAAGTAATGAGCTGCTTCGGTAAAATTGCCCTCAATTAGCGCAATCTGACCAAGGTGAAGCAGCGGGCCGGTTTCCTCTTTGTTCAGCGCCATGGCTTTTTGAAATTCAATCCTGGCGGATTCCAAGTTGTAAAACTCTTCCTGACCTGATTTTAGATAAAGTCTGCCTAACTGAGCATGTGCACGAGCGCTGTTGGGATTGACTTTCACCAATTGTATCCAAAGATTTTCTGCTTTTTTAAATTCACCAGATTCGAAGTATAAGCTGCCCAGATAATAAAGGGTGTTCTCATGTTGATCGTTAAGTTCGAGAGTTGTGCAATATGCTTCAATGGCCGGCTGAGTTCGTCCGGCAATTCGATGTGTAGTCGCTTGCCGATGAATCTGCCAGAATCGTTGAATTTTGTTTTTGTCAGCTGAATCTTCTTTAGTAGAGTCATTTTGTGAGCCGACCTCTGAAGAATGATCCTTTAGAAAAGTGATTGCCAAAAAAAGCAGCAGCAGGCCGGACAGAGCTAATAAAACAGTGTTTTTCATAATTATAATTCGGGACTAATTATTCAAAAGGCCGCTCAAATTAAATTTCATTTCTATCGATGGTTATTTTCTCCCTCAAGCACTCGTAAAGTGTGATTGGCAGGGATATTTTGCAAAGATTGCCTTGAACCATTTGGCCAGGTAATTTCTAGTGTATCAACCGATGTGTAACTACCGAGACCGAAATGTTGGATGAGGCTATTTTGTGAGCAATACGAACTCTGTGCTCCAACCTGCCGGCTTTGAACTGTATTCCCTGTGACGAGCCTTAATTTTGCTCCAATTGCCTGACGGTTACTTTTGTTACCCTCAAGTTTAACCTGAAGCCATGGGTTTTGGTTACCACCATCATTTTTTAGCAGGATACCAGGTCCGTCGTTATTAACGACAAAAATATCCACATCTCCATCGTTGTCATAATCGCCAAACGCAGCGCCGCGTCCAACATACTTACGAGTAAAATAATCCCCACTTACAATCGATATATCATAAAAACCTTCCTCTGTTCCATAGTTCCTGAAAAGCTGGTCTGTCATTGGGATTAGTAGCTGAGGATTTTCTCTCTGCTGAAATGTACTCCCGTTTGCTACGAAAATGTCTAAATTAGTGTCATTGTCATAATCAAAAAATGAAGTTCCGAAACCTATAAAGTCGAGAGCAATTTGCCCTAATCCGTAACGATCTGCTTCATCCATAAACCGCAGCACTTTCGAAGCTGAATTGTTTGATCTGAATTGCTGGTATTTATTGTTGTAAAGCGCGTTTTCCTGAGCTATCCAGTGTGTGATAAACATATCCATATCAGCGTCTCTATCCCAGTCGCCAACTGCAATTCCCATGGCTCCCCGGTAGTCGGCTACCCATGCAGCATGACTTATGTCTTCAAATAACTCGTTGCCCAAATTACGGAACAAAACATTATCCGATACATCATTGGCAACGTACAAATCAGGCCAGCCATCGTCATCGAAATCACACCAGGCAGACGAGAGACTTCGTCCATTGGGATCGGCGACTCCGGCTCGAATGGCAATTTCACTGAATGTGCCATCGCCATTGTTTCGGTAGAGAAGATTCCGTTCTGGTTCAAACGCGGACGGATTGATGCTGACGGGAACTTCGACATCGTATTGCAAAGTTGTCAATTGCTCCTCCTGGAAGGAATACTTAACATAGCCACAAACATAGAGATCGAGAAAACCATCACGATTGAAATCTGCCCACGAGACTCCAGCCCAGAATCCTTTTTGCCCGCCAATTCCTGCTTGCCTGGATTTATCGATAAATGTGCCATCACCGTTGTTATAGTAAAGCACGTTTTCACCAAAATTGGTGATGAAAAGATCGGGCCAACCATCGTTGTTGTAATCACCCCAGGCTGCTGCAATACCCCAACCACGATAATCAACTCCCGCCGGGACACTCACTTCGCTAAACGTTCCGTCGCCATTATTATGGTATAGGGCACAATGTGCAGGCGATTGATTAATTTCCTCGCGGCTCATGTTCAAAGGGCCAATTTGATTGACAATAAAAAGATCCTGCCAGCCGTCATTATCATAGTCACCCCAGGCAGCGCCAGAGCCCATATCTTCGGGAAGTTGGGATGAGCGTTTTCCAGAAAAATGTTGGAAAAAGATACCGGCTTCTTTTGTGGCATCCACAAAGGTGATTTTGGGGTAATCCATTGGCATGGAGCGTGAAAGTTCTGCTGTCAGCCCTTCAATATTTTCGCCTGGGCGATAGGGTTGAGCAGGTTTTAAAACAATCCAAAAAATAACAGCCATCGCCACAATAAATAAAAATCCAATAGAAACTGTAACGAGGAGATGTCTTTTTCGCCGAGAAAGATTTTCAAGCATGAGCTTATAAATTATTCTTAACTTCTATTTCTTTTTCATCTTCAGAGATGATTGTTACCGGGGCGGTGATCCCGGAATCTTTTCCAAGAAGAAAATTCAGCAAGTATTGATCAATTTTTCGGTACATTAGCTTGGCGTCTACCTTTAACTGTGTCACTCGTTGACCAGGTACCTGAAATTTAAAATCTTCTTTTGTCGGCATCATCGGCCCTTCTGCAATCGTCATGCTGGCCGGACATGGAAAAGCAAATTCTGCTTTATCGGAAAAACCGGGAAAAAGAGCGCGGCGATACCGCACACCGACCATTTCCCAGAGATTATGGCGGTCAATCAGATTGCCATTTTGGTCAACAGCTTCTGCTTTAAAAATGAAAGACCCTGGTTTAATAAAATTTTGTTCATCTATTGTACCAGAAGTAAATACCATATTTCCATCCTGATCCTTTACTATCAATTCTACCCATGCCTGGATGATGTCAAGTGGTCCGGTTGGGAAATCGTGACCGACTTTATTATTGGCAATGAGTACTTGAATCTTCACTTCCTGGCCAGGCACTACGTTTTCCGGTACCTTTAATTCAATGGGTACCGCCGGACCCGGTTGCCACTTATCTGCAATTTCTGGAATTTCGAATTTACCCTGAAGCCACTTTTCTGTTAATGCTATCTGTTCGTCAGCACCGGTAAGCTTCAGTAGTCCGGGCATAAATTGATTGGCTGCGATAAACCGGTGACTGCGGTGTTTTTTATCTGTTGTGGAACGATTATAATCCAGAGGATCGCCACTTGCAGGATCTGACGATTCATTAAGCGGCATGTGACATTCACGACATTCGACGGTTTTTGTTGGATCGCCCGGATGATTCCATCGGCTTTTGCGCCAGTTGTCATATTGATTCTGAAGTTGAACCCAGCCAACATTATTAACCTCTTCATCTATAAACTGTTTGTGGCAGGCTGCGCAGAATTCCGGACTTTTAAACATACGGTGTTGTAAACTTTCAACATGATATTGGGGATATGCCCGAATTAGAAAATCTCTTAATAACCTGAATGTTTCTCCTTCGTGTAATTCGAACATATAGCGACCGGGCTGAGTGATAACATATTTGGCATTGCCTTTGACGTCGGTTTCTTTGATAGCATGACACGCAATGCACGATACGCCTTCCTGATAACCTGTGAGATTGGTCAAATCATCATTGAAAATATTCTTTGTACCTGAGAATAGTGATATTGGATCGTGACACCCGCCACAATAGCGAGTAGACTCCGGCCCATTTTGTTCGGCCATAACCTTTTGGACTAATTGAAAAGCTGCATCCATTGCCGAATATCGGTGAGCGCTGACTTGCCATTCTTGGAGAATCTGTTCGTGGCAGCCGGAGGTTCCACAACTCTGAGAACCACCTAAAGATTTAGAGTCAAAAGCTCCACCAGTCGAAGTAGTTGCCAGGCTTGGTGCAAAAGGCCTTTCAGCTCCATAGAGGTAGCTATAGTCCTCGGGAAACTTATTCTCCAGAGTCACCGGTTCATAGGCATACACAAAAAGGGCTGCTACCGCAAAAAGTATTATCGTGATAAGAAGGGTGTTCAAACTAAACTTCTTTTCGGCAGCAAGGACTGGCTGTAATGATTCCTGTTTGCTTGCTTTGAAATCACGAATCATAATGACAACGATGTGTGGCACCAAAGCGGCGATCAATGCAAAGGTTGAAACGATATGTAACAGGTCCCAGACATAGCTGATTCGAGTCTGGAAAATTGCCTGAAATGTTAAAACCAAACCTGATACAGCAGCCACCAATGTTACAATCAAAGAGAAATAGCCGGTCAGTTTGAAATGGTTAATAGTCATCGAGCGGTAAATGAGCCAGTGTCGGATTTGATACCATGTAAAAGGAATGATGAAAATCAGCCCAATGACTGTATGCAGCAGCACCATTATTTGGTTTGGAACACTGAAAGGAAGTAAATAAATGGAAAGGCCGGTTAACGTTTCAAAAAATAAAAACCCCATAACAAAATAGAGCAATTTCTGCTGCCACTCAGCAGATTTTTGGATTTGATTTTGTTGGTCATTCATGGTTTCCAATCTCCTAATATATATTAATTCAACCTGACTTTATTTGAACCAAATTTACCCATTTTCAAAATGACTGATTTTAAGTACAGTAAATTTGAATAAAGGGGTTGAGAATTTAGTTGATTTTTTAACGTATTTGTGAACTCAGTTTTATGTAAAGTAATTAGATTTTTCGATAAATCATTTTTTACTATTGAAATTTATAGTAAGCTCAGATGCTCCTTCAGGAATATCTACATTGCTAATTTCCCCCCCCGGCCAACGCACCCAAACGCCCTTCGGATTATCCTGTACTCCCATGATTTGTACTAAAGAGTCCTGAGACCAGTATCCTGATCCTGAATGAACTTCACGAGCCGGACCATACCTGTCCTCATAATGTATTCGGATGGTTGCACCAACTCCTGCCGGATTACCCTTTGGACCTGCTAATCGAATACGCAGGCCTTTTTTCGCGCCAACGTTTCTGTAAAGCACAGTTGCGTTGCCGTTTTGTGAAACGACCAGATCCACACGGCCGTCGCAATCATAATCGCCTAAGGCTGCACCGCGTTGATCGCCATAGATGTTGACACCAGACTTTTGACCAGGAACTGGTTGCAAATTACCAGTACCATCGCCTTTCAGCCATAGACCACGGCCGGCGTCTGAGCGTGGCTTCATCAAATGAGTAGCAAAGAAATTTTGACTGATAAACACATCATCATGACCATCGCCGTCAAAGTCGGCGACTCCCGCATAAAAGGCCGGTGCAAATTGTGCCTCAACAGGAAATGCAACAGCTTCAAATCCATTATCACGATTTAAAAAAATCAAATGCTCCAGTGTAGTGGCAAATAGCCCTGGTATTTGAGTCAAAGATTTCCCAATGATTTCCTCAACACCAGCTTCGCCAAATTGTTTGTAAGTTGGCGTTCGGGAACGGATATAGGGGATTGCCTGGGACAATGGATTCAGTCCACGTTCCGGAACAAGTTTGTTCACATCCTGGTCAAAGTGTGCTTCAATAATGTCCAGGGTACCATTGCCGTCGAAATCGTCATAATAGATTCGTAATGGATTTTCATTACTGGCGGTGTGTTCGTTATTAACTCCCCAATTTGTCGCGATAATATCCAGCTTGCCATCTTCATTTAGATCACCGGTGGTCACTCCATTCCACCTGCCTTTATATTCATCTAATCCCAGAGCATTTGTGGCATCGGTAAAATTTCCATTGTTGTTACGAAAAACCATCACAGTGCCCCATTCCACAGCCAGTATCAGATCTGGATCCCCATCTCCATCGATGTCACTAAAAACCGCCCCCGAAACCATCCCCATTTTTTTGAATTGTTCTGAATTAGTTTTATCAATCCTGAATGTGCCTTTTTCATTTCTATACAATCTTGAAGACGCTGGCTGGGGATAGTAACCTGGTATAGTTCGCCCGCCCACAAATAAATCCAAATCTCCATCTCCGTCGTAATCGGCTACGCAAATTGGGCCTGTACTGGATGTGTCTCCTGATATTGAATTTGATTTCTCAACAGCCCCATTCTTAAAATCGTAGCGCATAACAAAAGCATTACCGGTTGGTAAATTCTCATAATTTGAACAACCAACTAAAATGGATGCTGAACCATCTTGTTTTGCCCAACCTACTATGGAGCCTTGTTCAAATTTTAAATTTTCAGCTAAAGACCCGCCCTGCATTCGAGAAAATCCTTGCTTCCTGTTATTGAGATAACAGGCGAGTTGTCCACCTTTTCCGCTGGCAATAAATAAATCGTCATAACCATCGCCGTCGATATCGTGCCAGGCTAAACCCGGACCTGCCTGGCTTAGTCGATTTGGTAACAAGGGTTGTCGTTTAAAGTCATCAAAAACGTCCTCGTGGTGCTTATGATTGATAAGGTAACTTACATCCTCAAAGAAATGGTTCGTTGTAACTGAGGAATCAGACTTTGAAAGAATTTCTGTCCCGGTATCTGTCTCAAATATTTCATAGATTCGATTTGGTATTACATTATTTATTCGACTAATTTTTCCGCTTCGCCAAACGACTTCTATCGTTAGACTATTTTCAGTAGTATCCGCAGCAAAGGTGACCATTGGATCTGAACCAGAAAGATAGGTTCCACCGCAAATAAGTTCTTTATCCTGTGGTACGGGTCCGCCCAAAACTCGAATTTTTGCACCAATACCCTGAGTATTTGCTGGAAGTCCTTTCAGGCGCACAGCAATCCGTGGAGCGGCTGTTTCATTGCGGTAAATGCCTGCTGATGCATCGAGTCTGTTCGTGGCAATATCCAAATCTCCATCATTATCAAAATCCGCGAACGCCATACCCCAGGACATATCAGGTACGGTAAATCCCCATTCCGCACTAACATTTTCAAAGGTCAAATCTCCGTTATTTCGAAAAGCTATGTTAGATGTCAGGTAACTGGGAAATAATGATGTGAGCTTGCGACGATCATATCCATACACTGAGAGCCTTTGAACGCGATCGTTGGTATCGGTGTCCTCAAAGTCATGCGTCTGGCCGTTTGTCGCAATTATATCTTCATATCCATCAAGATCAACATCAAAAAACCGGACAGACCATGTCCACTCAGTAGCGTGCACACCGCTAAAATGAGCAATCTCGGCATATGTACGATCGCCGCGATTTAAGAACAGAGTATTGCGCTTTATCTGCGGCCTGTTGTCGAATTGCCCAATTGCAGTTGGCAATGCTGTGTTAGTACCCATCTGCTGCATACGCCGTGGATGATCCTGAGCTAACATATCTATAAGAAAAAAATCAAGGTCTCCATCCCTGTCGATGTCAGAAAAATCCATTGCCATGGTAAACTTGCTGGTGTGGCGAATTGCAGTCTTACTTATAGCCTGGAAATGCCCTGTGCCATCGTTCATCCAGATTCGATCAGGGCTCCAGTAGTCATTACAAACATAAATATCCGGATCTCCGTCATTGTCCATGTCCTGCAATCTGGGCATTAGTCCCCAATCTTTTTGCTCCGATACAGGATTCCCCTCTTCATCGAGAAATCGGCCATCGGTGAAGGAAGCCAGATTGAAATGCCCTTTGCCATCATTTAAATATAGAAAATCGGGCTCAGCATTTTCATATAGAAAGGGCTGGTCACAAATCATCTCAATTCTATAATGTTCTTTAAACTGAGGCAGGATCTCGTAGGTGCTGCCAACCTTCCTGGCAACACGACCGTGTTCTCTTTCACGAGGAGAATAAATGTTTTCGACAGACGTCTTCTTAAAATTTGTCATGTAAAGGTCAAGGTCACCATCTCCATCAATATCAGCCAGCGCCATTGAAGTGCTTCCGTTGTTCGATTTGAGGCCTGCCGAATCGGTAACTTCGGTAAAATTTCCGGAACCATCGTTTAGGAAGCATGCGTTGGCCCCACCCAGAGATGTAACTAATAGATCCAGATCATAATCACCGTCAATGTCCGCAAACGTAGTCCCAGTTGAAAAACGATTGGAGCACGCGACCCCCGCTTGCCTGGTTATATCTCTGAACTTCCAATTGCCTAAATTCTTATACAGGACATTCGAGCCGTCAAGACAGCTAAAATATACATCTGTCAGCCCATCGCCGTCAATGTCGCCGGTGGCCACACCAGAGCCGCCCAGCAGAAACTGATTGTCTCCGATTTGATCCGGCGTCAGACTGTTAGTAAAAGTGATTCCCGTTTCTGAAGTCGGCAATAATTCAAAGCCAGGTTTACCAAACTCAGGAGAAGGAAGTTCTGCCCAGCGGTATTCAGGTTCTTCGTGCCATTTGATGGAATGTCCGGGCCAATATTGAATTACCAGATAAGCCGCTATCAGGACGCTCGCTATAAAACCGGTCTTTATAATAATATTCTTATTGTTGCCTTTAATCATAGATTAGATACTCTAACTCCAGAAATATCACACTTTGATTTACAAATCCAAAACACATTGCAGTTCCAAATTTAAATTAAAAATAACAATAAATGCTTTAAAAATCAAGATTAATAATCATAATTATCTGCTATTAGGTCCCGTAAAATGAAGCTAAAACGTTTCACATAGATGTTGGAATTGCTTAGATCAATAGGGCTCGTCAGTTGGCGTGCTGTGGGAGGCCCTGGAAATTCTACTCCCGAATCCAGATTCCGGTGGGACTGAATTTGAACTTGAGCAAAATCTTATCCGGTGGATTTGTTTAGCAGTACTTTACATCATAGAAATCCAGTACACATGTTGAGGAGGGCGACGCAATTCAAATATAGCGCAAATTTATTTGTCACTTCTACTTTAACGGCCGAAACGTAGAGTGAATTTTATTTTTAAGTAATAGCCCAATGACGATGAAACCAGCTTCGGGAATCGTCATCAGGTCATACTTCAACTCTCCTTATTGATAATAGAAAGACTAAACTGTCTTAATTACAGCACTACGAAAACTGCGAGAAGAAAAACGTCATAAGAATTTACTGCCTCGCTCCACGCCAGGTTTCTTCTTTTCAATTGACGATTAGTTTACTTGTGACTCCCGCGGTTCTTTAATGTCTCCATTCAGGTTAATGGTGATTTCATGAGTATCATCAGGGAGTTCTGATTCGGTCACATGACCACCAGGCCAGCGCACCCAGACTCCCTTCACTTTATCCCGAACTCCCATGACCTGCACCATCGAATTTTGCGACCAGTATCCGGAACCTGACTGAACCTCGCGAGCAGGACCATACCCATCTTCATAACCTAACCGAATTGTTGCTCCAACTGCAAATGGATTGGCTTCAGGTCCAGATAATCGAATGCGTATACCTGGTTTTGCACCCACATTGTGATAGAGTTTTGTCGATGCAGCATTCTGGGATACAACCAGATCAACCCGACCATCGCGGTCATAATCACTCAGCCCGGCACCGCGCTGCTCACCGTACACCTTAATACCTGACTCCTGTCCTGGTATCGCTGCCAAATTGCCTCTGCCGTCGCCTTTCAACCAAAGCCCCCGACCTGCATCAGAGCGAGGTGTCTCAACCTGCAAAGCAAAAAAATTCTGACTCATGAAAACATCGTCATGCCCGTCACCATCAAAGTCCGCTACACCAACATAGAACGCCGGTGAAAATTGTGCCTCCCGAGGCATTTCAACTGCTTCAAATCGGTCACCACGATTAAAGAATACCGTATGCGCAAGTTTATTTGCCTGTAACTTGCCAGCTTTCTTAAGTTTAGAACCGATGACCTCATGAACACTCGAGCGGCTATACTTATTATTGTCAAACATCCACATCATGATATTAGGCATAGCTCGGAGCATCCAAATACGACTACGCTCAGGGACCAGTCTTTGCGTCTCACTGTCAAAGTAAGCTTCCACAATGTCCAGAGTGCCATTATTATCAAAATCACTATAGAAAATCTGCAACGGATGCTCATCATCATAACGATGCTGATATTTGCTGTTTAACCCCCAATTGGTCACGATAATATCCAGTTTACCATCCTCGTTAAGGTCACCTGTCGTTACACCCTGCCACCAACCATTATACCCACTTAATCCTAACTCTTGCGTTGCATCGCTGAAACGGCCCCCAATATTACGAAAAACCATAACAGGGCCCCACTCGACCGCTAAAATAATATCCGGATCTCCATCTCCATCAAAATCACTAAATACCGCTCCCGATACCAGACCAAGTTTTTCAAACTGTTCGGTATTCAATGAATCAAGCACGAAGTTACCCCCATCGTTACTGTATAATCTTGAAGAAGCAGGTTCAGGGTAATGCGCAGGCAGGCTCCTGCCTCCGACGAAGAGATCCAGGTCTCCATCACCGTCATAATCCGCCATAGACATTGGACCTATGCTCGATTTGTCCCCCGATATCTGGGCGGTTGTAATTGCCTGGTTACGGTTGAAATCATAGCGCGAAACAAATGAATCATTTGTATCAGGGTTTTCATAATTGGAGCTCCCGACCAGCAAAGAGGTCGACCCGTCTTCGTTTGTGAACCCAAGTACGGTGGTTTGCTCAAACTGTGTTTTGGCTGTAAACACGGGATTTTTAATCTGGCGAAATCCAGCTTCACCATCATTTTTAAAACAGGCAAGTTGACCACCTTTGCCGCTGCCGATGACAAGATCATCATCACCATCGCCATCCAGATCGTTCCAGGAGACGCCCGGGCCTAACTGGCTGATTCGCTTTGGCAACAGGGGTTGGCCTTTGAAATCATCAAATGTATCTTCGTGATGCTTGTGTTTGATTAAATGGCTTACATCTTCAAAAAACGGTTGAGGGTTTGAGTCTGAACTGGCCTCTGAGTTGTCGGCTAAATGAATCTCGGGTTCATAGATTTGATAAATGCGGTTAGGTTTCGCATCATTGATTGTACTGATATTTCCATTCCGCCATTTAACTTCAATGGTAAGGCTTTTAGCGTCAGATGCGGCAAATGCATACGTGGCATCAGAGCTCGATAGATAGGCGCCGGCGCAAATGACTTCCTTGCTTTGTGGTACCGGTCCGCCCAGAACCTGGATCTTTGCCCCAATTCCCTGGGTGTTTGGTGGAAGCCCTCGCAGACGCACCGCGATTCTTGCGGCGGCCGATTCATTGGTGTATATGGCAGCCGTATCTTCCAATCTGTTCATAACCACATCCAGATCACCGTCATTATCCAGGTCGCCCAGGGCCATCCCATGGCTGATATCGACGGAGGTGAATCCCCATTTCTTTCCTACTTCTTCAAATGTAAGATCACCGCGATTACGAAAGGCAATGTTCGGTAATGCTAATCTCGGATATAAAAAAATAGTATTTAGCTTATCCGTGTCCGAGCGAACTTCCGGATTATTTGGCATCATTACATCAAACTTCTCACGTTTCTTGGCTTTTCTAATCGTATCATAATCCAGGGCGTCATAATAGTGGCCAGTAGCAATCAATATGTCTTCGTATCCATCAAGATCAACGTCCATAAATAATGGCGACCACGACCAGTCTGAGGCCTGAACGCCGCTATATTGTGCAATTTCGGCATAAGTTTTATCGCCTCGGTTAAGAAAAAGCGTATTGCGCATGTGTTGCGGCCGATTGTCTATCGCACCAATTGCATGTGGCAATGGAACCATAGTAGGCTTCTGTGTCATACGGAATCTATGATGCAGACTCAACATATCTGTAACTAAAAAATCCAAATCTCCGTCTCTGTCAATATCCGAAAAATCAACCGCCATAGCTGAATTGCTGGTGTTGCGAATGGCTAATTTGGGTATTGCCTGAAAATACCCCTTTCCGTCATTGATCCAAATACGGTCGGGGCTTTCAAAATCGTTACAAACATAGATATCTGGATCGCCATCATCATCTATATCCTGAAATCTGGCAGTCAACCCCCAATCTTTTAGCTCTGATACTGGCTCTCCATCCTCATTTAGAAATCTGCCGTCAGTGAATGATACTTTTGCGAAACGCCCTTTACCATCATTCAGAAATAGCATGTCAGGCTCACCCGTCTCGAACCACAAGATCCATCCACCTGCAAGATCCAGTATATAGTGTTCTTGATATTTGGCAGCAATGCGATAGGAATCTCCAATTTGCTCTACAAGGCTTTCAAAGGTTAATTCACCAGGCAGAAAGATGTCTTTTGCTCGGATCCGCTTGTAATTCGCAATATATAAATCTAAATCATCGTCTCCATCGATATCGGCCAAAGCCATGGTTGAGGCGCCAGTCTGCGAAGAAATACCAGCAGCATCTGTAACATCTGTGAATTTGCCTGTGCCATCATTGAGAAAACAAGCATTCGGGCCCCCTATGGCTGTTACCAGGAGATCAAGATCAGCGTCGCCATCGAGATCAGCGAAGGCCGTTCCAGTAGAAAATTGCTTAGGGCAGCCAACACCGGCAAAATCGGTGACATCTTCGAATTTCCAGTTACCAAGGTTTTTGTAAAGAACATTGGAACCATTAAGTCGACAAAAATACAGGTCGGCTAATCCATCGCCGTCTACATCTCCCACAGCCACGCCGGATCCATTCAGTATAACTTGATTGCTGTCAAGTTGATGCTTGGTAAGATTATTGGTAAAAGTGATTCCTGTTTCAGATTCTGAGAGTTGCTTGAAGCCAGTACCCCCAAAATATGGTACTGAAAGCTCTGCCCATTTATATCCTTCTTCATCATTCCATTTAAGCGTGTTGTCAGTGGCGCAGCTCTGAGTGAGAATAAACAGGGCCAATACCAATCTGCTGGTTAACGAAATCTTCTTAATCATTCTGTCTCCGATCGGTTTCTGATCGAGGAGTTTTAAGCCTCAGTTGAACCTACTGCCATACTTTTAGAAAATTTGAGTGATGTTTGTAAATTTGACAATAGTGTAAAGTCTGTCTGTACTGATTTAGACTGAGGAAGCTCGGCCCAAAAATATCCGGCTTCCTCATACCATTTGATAGACTTCTCAGGATTTATTATCGGTTTGAACCTATACCAAAAATGCAGACAATCTTAATCTTTGGCTGCTCATGGCAGGTGGATCCGGCTCTATGTCCGGCTCTTCGTCGTCTTTATTTTTATCCTTGTCCTCCTGATCGAGTCTAGGTGCAACAAGATCATCCATGCAGGAAATGAATGTGGACAACAGCAATAGGGCGAGACCTATAATCAGCAATCTTGAAATTTGTACGGAAAGGTTACTTTTCATGTTTATATCTCCTTATTTCTTTTATTACTATTTTTTATATTACTTTATAGTATTGACTTTTAAACTGCCTTCAAAGTCAACTGTTATATCGGTTGTTTCTTCAGGAAGCGTGACATTTGTAATCTTTCCACCAGGCCAGCGTACCCAGACTCCTTTCGCATTATCCCGAAATCCCATCACTTGCACCATGGAGTCCTGCGACCAGTATCCGGAACCTGAATGCACCTCGCGTGCAGGACCATAACCATCCTTATAGACTAACCGAATTGTTGCTCCGACAGCAAAGGGATTTCCTTTTGGGCCAGCAAGTCGAATGCGCAAACCCGGTTTTGCGCCCACATTATGATAGAGCTTTGTTGAAGCGCCATTTTGGGAGACAGCCAGATCAACCCGGCCATCTCGGTCATAATCGCCAAGCGCCGCTCCTCGCTGCTCCCCATAGACCTCAATGCCGGATTCTTGCCCGCTAATTGGCGTCAAGCTGCCACTGCCATTTCCTTTTAACCAAAGACCCCTGCCTGCATCTGACCGAGACGTCTCAACCTGCAAAGCAAAAAAGTTCTGACTCATGAAAACATCCTCGTGACCATCCCCATCAATATCAGCTACGCCAACATAAAACGCCGTTGAAAACTGTGCTTCTGCTGGCATTTCAACAGCCTCGAATCGCTCGCCTCGATTTAAAAAGATAGTGTGTGCGAGCGTATTGGCTTTGAGGTTTCCGGCTTGTAAAAGCTTCGGCCCAATAATCTCCTGAACACTAGCTTTACTGTATTTATTGTGGCTTGGCATACGTATGCGAATGTTTGGCATTCCTTTTAACATCCCAAGCAGTCCGCGCTCTGGAACCAATTTTTGCATGTCATTATCAAAGAACGCTTCAACCATATCAACAGTTCCGTTATTATCAAAATCACTGTAGAAAATTTCCAACGGGTGTTCATAATTATATCGATTTTGATATTTACTATTCAATCCCCAATTGGTTGCGATGATATCGAGTTTGCCATCCTCATTCAGGTCACCGGTGGTCACACCACTCCACCAGCCTTGATATTCACCTAAGCCTAACTCCGTTGTGGCATTGGCGAAAGCGCCATCTTCATTACGAAAGACCGTCACCGGCCCCCATTCGACAGCCAGTATAAGATCCGCATCACCATCCCCATCAAAATCACTAAATACCGCTCCCGATACTAAACCAAGCTCTTTAAATTGTACACTGTTAAGTGAATCAAGTTTGAGAACACCGTCCTCGTTGTAATATAGTTTTGATGACGCTGGTTCTGGATATCGCGCCGGTATGCTGCGGCCGCCGACGAACAAATCCAGGTCTCCATCGCCATCATAATCTGCCATTGACATAGGCCCGGTACTGGATATGTCTCCCACAATTTGTTTGCTCGTCCTGGCAAGGCCATGCTTAAAATCATAACGCAGAACAAATGAGTCACCTGGCCTGGAGTTTTCAAGATTGGAGCACCCCACTAACAGGGAACTTACTCCATCTTCCGGTGTCCAGCCTAACACAGTGGTTTGATCGTATTGTGCTTTTGGATTCAACAGGGGATCTTGAATTTGGTGAAATCCAGCCTGGCCATTATTTCGAAAGCAGGCCAATGTACCCCCCTTGCCACTGGCGATGACTAAATCATCATCGCCATCATCATCGAGATCGTACCAGGCGATTCCGGGGCCTAACTGACTTAATCTCTTTGGCAGTAAAGGTTGAACTCGAAAATCATCATATTTGTCCTCGTGGTGAACATGTTTGATTAAATAGCTAACATCCTCAAAATATGGTTTAGAAGTAGAGTCAGGGATCGGTTGGGCATGGTCATTTGTATTAGCGCCAGTTTCATAAATTTCATAGATTCGGTTGGTTTTAACATTTTCGATAACACTACTCTGACCATTACGCCATTTTACTTTAATGAGCAGGTTATCTTTCACTTTTCCTGCTGCAAAAACATATAAAGGATCAGAACTTGAAAGATAAGTACCCCCACAAATGACTTCTTTACTTTGAGGTACCGGACCACCTAACACCTGTATTTTTGCACCAATTCCCTGGGTGTTTGGCGGAAGACCACGTAAGCGGACTGCAAGACGCGGGGCAGTTGATTCATTGCGGTACACTCCCGCAGGAGCATCGAGTCGGTTGCTGACAATATCCAGGTCTCCGTCGTTATCAAAATCTCCTGTTGCCAAACCATGGCTGATATCTGTCGAAGCGAATCCCCACTCTTCCCCCACGTCCTCAAAGGTTAAATCACCCCGATTGCGAAAGGCAGTATTTGGAGTTTTAAGACTCGGAAACTTATAGATTTTACTGCGCCATGTTTCTAAATTTCGATAACTCATGGCTTTAATACGAGCCAGGGTATCCGAGTCCAGGGCGTCATAAAAGTGTCCGGTTAAAATAAGGATGTCTTCATAACCGTCAAGATCAACATCAAGAAATCTGGGTGACCAGGACCATCCCGAGGCCTGAACGCCGCTGAACTGGGCAATTTCCGCATAGGTCATATCCCCCCGGTTCACGAAAAGGGTATTACGCGAATTCTGGGGACGGTTACTAATTTCACCAATGGCAAATGGCGCTGGCGCCATACTTAACGTTTGAGTTTTACGTTGCTGATGATTTCTACTGAGCATATCTAATAGCAAAAAATCCAGGTCACCGTCACGATCAATATCTGAAAAGTCTATCGCCATAGTCGCCCAGCTCGTATTACGAATCATCAGTTTGGGGATCGCCTTAAAATTACCGGTACCATCATTCATCCAGATTCGGTCCGGACTTTCAAAATCATTGCATACGTAAATATCCGGGTCGCCGTCTGCATCGATATCCTGGAATCGGACGGTCAGTCCCCAGTCTTTCGGCTCGGACACAGGTTTTCCTGCTTCATTCAAGAATCTTCCCTCTGTAAAAGAAACCATTTTGAAATGTCCTCTGCCATCATTGAGATAAAGCATATCAGGTTCCGCGTATTCATACCGCATAAGAATGTTATCATTAAAATTCTTAACAGTATAATGTTTTTGAAACTCCGGCACAACTTCATAGCTTTTGCCAACTTTCTTTACAATACGTTCGAATCTTATATCGTGCGGTAAGAATTGATCTTTAACAGTACTTTTTTTGTAATTGGCTATATACAGGTCAAGATCGCCATCGCCATCTATATCGGCAAGGGCCATTGTAGTAGCGCCTGTATTTGACTTAAGTTCGGTCGATTTCGTGATATCTGTAAATTTTCCTGTACCATCATTTACAAAACAAGAATTAGAGCCTCCCAACGTCATGACCAGAAGATCAAGATCTCTATCTCCGTCAATGTCAGCAAGCACAGCGCTGGTGGAGAATTGCTCCGGGCACGCAACTCCCGCAGCGGCAGTGATATCTTCAAATTTCCAGTTTCCAAGATTTTTGTACAGAATATTTGAACCATTAAGCCGGCAAAAATAAACGTCAGTCAATCCATCAGCATCGACATCGCCGGCTGCAACACCGGAACCATTAAGAAGGTGCCGATTGCTGGTAATTTGTTCCCTGGTCAGATTGTTGGAAAAGGTGATTCCTGTTTCAGACTCAGAAAGCTGCTTGAAGCCGTGGCTGCCAAACCAAGAAATGGAGAATTCTGCCCATCTGAATCCGTTTTCCTCATGCCATGAAATTGTTTTTTGAGGCCAGAAAAAGATGGCACCTAAAACGACCAGTATAAAAAATGTGACGAGAGCAACCTTTTTCATATTCCATATCGGTTAATAAAGCTGTTTAAACTCATATCGTAACTCACCGGAAATTTCATCTAAGTAGTTCTTAAGCATATCACTTATCAGAGCTGGTTCCCATCGAGTACTACCCATATAACGAACCTGATTTTCCGCATACAAATGAATGTTAAATCGGCCTGTAGCGCGAGGTTTTGCCCTAACAATAAATTTGGTTTGAGCCGCTGTTATTTGCATCGCAGCTTCATCCGCAAATACCGGCCGGTCTTTCCATGCCGTTTCGAAGTAAATCTCCATCGTACTTTCTTCGGAGCGAACTACGTTGTACTGGTATTTGTTAACAAGAACCATTCGCGAAACCCCAAAAAATTCATTGTAATAGGTCGTGCCTATTTGAGTATGGTAGCTTCTTCTACCCGTGTCGTTTGTTCCCGAACCGGAGCCGGCGCAACCGATGTAAAACATTAGAAAAAATAAAAGTACGCATCGAAATAATATTGATTTAACCATTGTATTTTCCTACTGTTAGCGGTTATCCACTCAACTCTGAAAAATGTCATTCTGAACGAGCAGAGCGAGTGAAGAATCTATGACCACTATCCTTTATTCTTTTTCCCAAGCTTGATGGCATGAGATTCTTCGCTCCTTCCAGTCGCTCAGAATGACAATCTTAGCCAAATGCTGAGTAAACTGGATAACGGTGTAACACTGTTATTTAAACTGTTTATTTACGTTGTTTATTCCCACGAATTATTACAAGGCTGCTTATTTAGTGATTGACTGAAAACAGCCCTTTCTTGTTATTCCTGCATATTTTTAGTAGGAATCTCCTGCCTGAAAAGAGGAGATTCCCCGAAACAAGTTTGCATTAGCGTCAACTTAAGCAATATTTTACAATTCCCCCTTAAAAAAGGGGGACACAGGGGGTTGTAAAAGCCTAATATAAAATAGTAATTCATTTACTCAGGTTTACTGTTAAGCTACGATTACACAAATTATTAACAATTTCGTTATAAAGATTAAATACAACCCCCTAAATCCCCCTTTGCTAAGGGGGACTGTACCTTAGGTTGACGCCAATGCGAAACGAGTTCGGGACAGGGACAGGCCTGCACAAAAGATCGCTGGAATGACAATCACTATTTAACAAAGATACTTTAACAATCAAGATTAATATGAAAAGGCCATCATAAATATATGATGGCCTTTCTGAAAAATACGAACTAACGATAAATCTGGTCAGTTAATTTCCAGGCCTTAGTTTATCATCGTCAGCATTGTGAATCCGTTTTGGAGCTGAATTCCCTACGCCACCGCCGTGTGAGTAAAGACCCAACTGCAGGGTTTCCAAATCCAATGCTGGAACTGGAAAATGCAGCAAGGTCAGGCTGAGGAGGGTACCAAAGCCCCTCCTGTCAAAGTATTCCAGTCCGGGAAGCGTGCCTAAACACTCAATGTGCTTTTCGTATTGTAAAATGGACCAAAGACTGACGCCAGGCTTGATATAATCGAGACCATCAGTTATACTCCCCACAGGCGCGCTTGCCGAAGAGGGGTAGCCGCCATTGACAACGTGGGTTTTATCTATAAGAGCCGGCGCTTCAGCTGCTCTGCCAAGATGTAAGTAAGCCTCAGCTTTCATTAAATCCATCTGTCTTGGGCGAAGCAACGGTGCTTGACTTCCTGCCGAAGTTTCGTAGCGGTATTCATCATAAATATAATGCGAATAGCGTGTCTTATGATAAGGTTGACCGGAACGATGGTAGGGAGTTTCAGAGACCTGTTTGAATTGGCTGCCGGGATTTTGGTCGCCAGTAGAAGCATAGGTTCCGTCCCAGATACGCAAGTCGCTTGATTCAAAGATGAATTCATCCCGATCCGGGGGAGCTAAGGCAAGCCAGTCACTGAATTGCGTACCTGGATCCGTATAACCGATCAGTTTATAGTCGACGCGGTTCCAGGTATTTGATTCGGCTGAATACCATTGTACCGCGTGCCACCACGGATCACCACGACCACCGCCATTACCATCGGGTCCCCACTCCTCAGTAATCCCCTGGTCTATATGGCTCAGAACCGTGTTCCAGTCGACAGCCTGTCGTTCTGCTGGTGAACGCGCCACCGAAGCCATAAAGACCGCGATAAAAGAATGGGCAACCTGCGCTAACTGAGCGCTGGTGTGCACATACCCGTTGATCCAGTCAATTGGCAGGGTGAAGTCGTTGGCATTGCAAATCTGGATGCACTCCTCTAATTGTGCTATTCCCGCGGCCAAAACCTCGGTGTAAGGGAAAAAATCCAAAGTCCCGGAGGCGAGATCTACGTCTTCATCCAGAATGAAGCCCTGGTCAAACATGCACGCATGCCAGCCGTGTGATATTCCTTGCACAAATTTTCCAAATGCGATAGCGCGTTGGTTGTCTTCGCCCAAAGTCACTGTACCGGCCTCAATAGCTCGTATGCCGTCAGCGGCAGCGGAGATAGCCCCATATAGATCGAACCAGGGCATTCTGGCCACGCTGGACTCGCCAGCGTCTGTTTTATTTTGGAACTCAGTCCGCGGCTCCTCAGATAAGGCGGCCATACTGTAGTTACCCCAGGAGCAAGTATAGGTATCCGACATTACTGCCAAAGACATATTAGGCGTTCCGTTACAAATTCCATCATGCCAGCCTAAAAACGAACCCTGGATCAAGGACTCGATGTCGCTTGGTGTGGCGAGAGCGCGAGCCTCATCCGGTTGGTTCAGGTTATCTACATCCATATTCTGACAGCCTAATAACGCCGCAGCTACAATGAGCAAAACGGCCAGACTGCTTTTTAATAACTTATTCATATTTCCTCCATATTTTGGTAGTTGAAATTCAGGATTGTGAGGGCCAAAACAAAGGCCCGCACAATCATAGAATTAGACTGTTTCTTTTAAAGCTCGAACTCAAGAATACCGGTGAAGCTTCTAAAGTTCGGATAACGAAAAGCATCAATTTTTGTTACCACAGCCGAGCCGCCTTGATCGCCCGTTGTGCCGACCTCGGGATCGTAACCTTCATCATAGTTGTCAAAAGTAAGCAAGTTACGACCTATAATACCCACACTGACTTTCTTAAACAGGCCGCCGAAAATTC
This sequence comes from uncultured Cytophagia bacterium, assembly GCA_964539665.1. Lineage (GTDB taxonomy): Bacteria > Zhuqueibacterota > Zhuqueibacteria > Oceanimicrobiales > Oceanimicrobiaceae > CAZIKB01. The sequence goes on along the minus strand of CAZIKB010000020.1, from coordinate 13,823 downwards.
CTTTTAGCTGATCCTGCTTAAAGCTGTATTTAACCGACAACTCGCGCAGTTTAATATAGCTGGCGTCATAGATAAAATTGGCTGTTTGGCTTTCTCGATTCCAGTAAACCGTGGGCTTTTTGTGCGCATCAGCGACCCCAGTCATATCTGCTCCGGCCTGGTTCATTTCTACGGAGTAGCCCCATTGGATTGTCCGGCTGTAAAGGTCGCCGCCAACTTGTGAGTCTAGCAGACCATAAACGCTAAAACCTTTCCATTCAAAGTTGGCAAAAGCGCTCCAGTTGAAATCGGGTATGGTGCTGCCTATCTGTTTCGAGGTTATGCCGTCTTCATCTTCCCAATTAATGGGCATACCCCACTCAAATTTTTCAAAAAGAGAGTCTCCGGTTGTTTCATCAAAACCGACAAGAAGCTCGGTCTCGGTACCCCACAATTTCTTAGTGATACCGTCTCTCCAGGTGTTGCCAGTACCAACCCAAACCAAAAAACCACGGTCGTTGTGCTGAAACTCATCGATAGGAAATTGAGATTCGGCCTCATTGTCGATTTGTTCGAACAATTCCTCATTGTTCATGACACTTGAGCTTCCCCACAGCGCGCCGTATGCTAATCCTTCCTGGATCCGAAATACGCTCGCTCCTTGCGAATCATTAGGGGCCCAGTTGTAAGGAGCCAAATCTAATTTGGTCACTTTTTGACGAGTCCGGTCGAGGATAAAGCCTAATGACAAAGCCGTGTCTCTCTTGCGGATGAGTGCAGCCTGCAAGTTGAGCTCGAAGGTATTTGTTGACAAAGTGCCGGCGTTTTGCCACTGAGATGAATAACCAAAGTAGGAAACTAAAGGCACATCAAGCAATTGATCCTCAACTTCGCTTTTAGCGTAGGTAAGCTCTAACGAAAACTTATCCATAAAAGCCATATCCACGCCAAGTTCCAGCTCTTTGGCATACTCGGGTTTCAGCGCCTTGTTACCGAGCCTGTTTTTTGAAACAGCGCCATCCGATACACTCCAGGTTTCATAGCGAGCAAGAAAGCTGGGACGACCGCCCGCTGTGCCAAAAGAACCGCGAAGCTTAAATTCCTGTATTTGATCGGTGAACCACCACGATTCCTGGGACAGACGGTAAGCGCCGCTTACACGATAGTAGGTTTTCCATCTTTCGTCAGGACCGAACAACGAACTGCCATCCCGACGTACCAGGAAATCTGCAATATATCTATCCTTATAGTCGAGGCCGGTGATTAAGGAATAACCTTCTGACCGCACTGCCTGTACATTGGAATTGATGTCTAACATATTACTATTAGCAACGTTCAAATCCTGGACACCGCGGACGGCAAGGTCGGTACCTTCTGCATAAGTATTTTGTAAATCCGCCCTCTCGATCAGGGCTCTCACTTTCGACCTTATGGTGAGCTCGTTGCTTAGGAAAGATTTTTGGAAAGAAGCCGTGACGTTAGCGTTTATGGCTTCATCCCATGCAGGGTATTTTATATATCTACCCAGGATAAGTTCGGATTCATACGCAGTCTGGTAACCTACATGATAGAAACGATTGTACTCTCGGTTTGAACGATCATAGCTGAAGTTACCGCCTACTTTGAACCAGTCAACGGGTCGATAGTCCAGGGAAACGCCGCCCATGAGCCGGGTTTGTTCTCGTTTCCGGAGCTGCTCCTGGGGAGCGTAGATAGCATTTTGTCTTTCTGAAGTTGGATCCGGTACGATGAAAAGCTCGCCTCCTACGTCTAAAGGTATGCCTTCCGGGTATCCGGTGGTGGGATTGTAATAAACCGTTTTCGTTCCTGCTTCCACATGTCTCGCACCCAGATCGACGTCCCCGCTTGTAAACACCATACCGAAGAAGGGGGAACCCACGCCGACTTCAATATCGTCCCGTTCTACGTTGCTAAAGAACCCGCTGATGGAGATGCTAAGGTTTTTTCGAAACGCATGGTCTACAGCGATACGCATGGTTTGTCGCTCATAGCCCTTCAGCCCGGCGATGACACCGTCCTCTCGGCGATTGCTTAAAGCAATGCTGAAATTGGTGTTTTCCATGTTCCTGCTAAGGGACACTGAATTCAGCATGAAGGTGCCGGGCTCGTGAAACTGCTGTATTTGGTTGAGAGGCTCGCCGCCCGGCAGGAGTTGTAAACCCACAGGTTGACCGCTTGAACCTAATTTGGGAAGAAGATAGCGCGCGTCGTTCGGGTCATCGACCAGAACGATGTCTCCTGTGGCAACCCACTTATAGGGCTTATCGGCGAAAGCCATTTGAGATATATTTTGTTCGTCCGGATTATCTGGATCCCAGTTATCTGTATACCGGTCCAGAACACGTTTGCCTGATTGCCGCGGATCGACAAAGTTGCCCTTACCATCAATAAAGTCGCCGGAGGTAACCGTTATACCGTTTTCGTCGGTATAGTTGCCGGTGCCTTCATGAATCCTGTAATGGTGGGACTTCCTCAAAGGATAGTCTTTACGGAGTTTATTAAAGCCATATTCATTACGGACTCTGATTCTGGTTTGATTCAAAGCCAGGCCTTTGCCTCGATTCGTGGTGATATTGACCACGCCATTTGCTGCACGAGATCCATACAACGAAGCCCCGGCTGCGCCTTTGACCACTTCTATATTCGCGATATCCTCGGTGTTGATGTCAGACAGCGGGCTGCCAGAAACTGAAGGATCAATAATGACGCCATCGACAATATAAAGTGGATCCTGGGATCGATCGTTAGCATTAATGCTGGTGGCAGCTCTTAACAATACCGAAGCGTCGGTTCCCGGTTTACCACTTCCTCTAACAATCTTCACACCCGCTACTTTACCACGCAGAGCGGATTCAGCAGAGATTGCCGTTACCTGTTCAAGAGCTTCTGCACTAACAATTCCAACCGAAAAAGCCAATTTCACTCTAGGGGTTTCTTCAACCACGCCCGTAACAACGATAGCATCCATTTCCAGTGCATCGATAGGGAGTGCGAACTCCACAATGTTGACTCCGGGTGATAACGTGATTTTTTCAACTTTAGTGCGATAGCCAATAAATCTGGCTTCGAGTTTTACTTCCTGGCCTCTGACCGCACTGGCAGGTACGGTGAAACTGTAGTCGCCATTAATGTCAGTAGCCGCACCCAGATTGGTTAATTGGATTAGGACATTGGCGCCAGGTAATGGCTCGCCTTCCACATCCGTCACTTTTCCAGAGATAGTTGCTCCGTCCTGTGCCAAAAGTAAATATGGAATCAAGATTAAACAACAACTGAAAAGAAGAATTAAAGAAATTTTTCTCATAACTTGCTCCTCCGTTTGTATGAGTAATGTTCAACTGAATTAGTTGGATGAATTAAAATTATTTGTAAGTGTGATTTCTTGTGCAAATTTAATGCCGTACTCAGTGTACTTTCTTTTAACCATTAAATAAACAAAGGTTAACGGAAGTTATAGCAAGTGGCTAAAGAGAACACGTATGCAAATATTTGCATTATTTAACGGCAAATAATTGCACAATGCCTTGAGCAAAACAATATTTATATACATAGTCATAAAAACCACATTAAACTAATAAACCGGGTGGATTATTATCCGTTAAATAGAATCACAAGTCATAAAGTTCATTGTTTATTGCGCTTAAAAGTAATGGTGTCGGATTTCGAGACACAACCGAAGCACAGATCAGTCACACGGTTAGTGATGTTCAACGGTGCAATATAATGCACCAAAACAGGCACTTGGGAAAAAATGCAGCGCGACGCCCTGGTTGTTGATCCGAACAGTGGCAGTATTATTATTCAAAATGCAAGGCTGCCACACTTCTGCCGCTATGCGATTGCGGCTGAGTAAGTTTTGCTGGTTTATTTTTTGTGTCGTGGTAAGAATCAAAAAACCCTTGTCCCGTGTACAAGGATTTTAATTATTAAGCTCTCACACTAGATTTCAAAAGCGCGAAAACCTCAGTATCTACCTGTCCTTTAGCCACCATTTCCGCAATTGTTAACACAGCCTTTTCAGCGCTGAGCGCGGGCCGGAAAGGTCGAGCCGAAATCAAGGCATCAAAAATATCACTAATTTGTACAAACTGGGCAATTTCATTTTCCTGAATGATACTGCACGGGTAACCGGTGCCAAGCAGATTTTCATGGTGTTGAAAGCCGACACGGGTATTGAGGTGCGAAGGTGCAAAACCATAATATGTCAGGAGAATATAACTATAAATGGGATGCTCTCGTACGATTTTCATTTCATCGTCCTCCAGAGGAGACACTTTGGTCAAAATCTGTTCCGGCACCCGCGTAATGCCAAAATCATGGGTAAGCGCGCATGAAGCAGCCTTTCTGGCTTTGTCTTCATCCTGATAACAATCTAAAGTCATGGCAGCCACAAGTATTGTCACAGCCAAAACATGATCATAATGATACTTATATCGCTCCATCCAGGTCAACTCATTGAAATTTATTTCGTTTAAGCTTATCCCTGCCAGATTTTTTGATAGCTGAGTCTTTTTTTGACTATCGTGTGAGATAAATTGATACTTAAGCTCCTTTAGCAGGATTTCAATATTTGTAAAATGATAGGTCTCACCAAACAACTGTGTATGTTCGGTACCCGGGGGCTTTATGTTATACAGTTGCTCCACATATTTCTGGTTAATCACATCGCCTTTTCTCGCGACAACCCTGCCATCAATCGCAGTGATATGGTTGCTGATTTCCAGTCTTTTGTTCTTTTTGAAAAACAACATTTTTTTACACGGTGTGGATGTGATTATATGCTTTTTATTATTATCATTCGGCTACTGAAGCAAATGGTATAGTATTGTTACGATAATTTACTCATTAGTACTGTGGAACACTTTGATCGTTCAGGATATTCATCCTGGATGAAATATCCAGATATATCTCATGTTCAGCATAAATATACTGAACGATCAAGTTCCCGTGTGAGTTTTTGCTCATTTCAGCCAATTGGCAACATTCATCAAACATTGGCTGCTTTCAGCAAATCCATCCCTGCTGAAAAATCCGACATTTGTTGCTAATTTAATTTATTTATTAAGGGGATAATTATTTGTTTTCATGTTAATTATAAGTATAGGTTACCACGAATGAATGGATTGTTCCAAAGTCTGGCATTGCCTTTGCTTGTTCAGGGATTACTTAATAATTAGCAGATAATAATTTTACAAAAATAAGGGCTCCCAAAATGCAAAGATTCAAAAATATGCTTCCTGCGTTTTCAATTTTTGTTCTCACAGTCGGATTAGCACTGAACTTTAGCGGGTGTACTGACGACAGCCCCTTGACCCCACAAAATCCAGAAAACTCCGAAAATTTAGTACAATCTAAAAATGGACAGATTAATATCCTGAATTTTGGCATTAAAGAAACATCCTTGAAGAAAGTTACGACAGTTTCAAAGTGGAGCACTGTTCAAAGCGGTGGGTTTCTATTTTTGCATCATACTGGTAATGGCATAAGCGTTAACAGCGCTCTCTACATTTTACCTGGCACAATGATCAAGGACGCAGAAGTATCGCTCACTTTGGATGACGAGCAATTTAAGGGAAGTTTAGACCTGGTTTTCAGCCCCCACGGTACTACATTTAGTCAACCAGCCCTGTTAACGATTGTGGCATCCGGTTTAGACCTGAGCGGCTATGATCCCGATGAAATTGATATTTATAATGATAATCCGGAAACAGGTCTATGGGAAAAAATGCGGCGTGACGCCCTGGAGGTTGATCCGAATAGTGGCAGCATTATTATTCAAAATGCCAGGCTTCCCCACTTCTCCCGATATGCCATTGCGGCTGAGTAGTAAGCAATAAATAAAGATGATTTATTTATAAGAATCTGATAAAGAGTTGGCAAATAAATAATGAAACAAACTAAAAAAAACCACAGAGTGCACGGAGAACGACTCTGAATTCTCAAATGGAAAATCCTGCGAATAAAGACAATGACAAACAGAAAACGAGACCGGTTCATTTTGAAGTTAAAAACGGTACTGACAGTGAATATGACTTGTGAAGTTGACAGACAGTGACGGAAATACTTGCTACTAATAATCTGAATAAATACTCTGTGTGCTCTGTGGTAAAATTTTTATGATGCCTATATAGAAGATGGATTAAAGATATGGCAATACTTAGTAAAATTAATATTCCTCTAGTTAGAGAGAACAGTCTCAAAAGATCGTGGCCGTTTCTCAATTATATACCGTATTAATTACTCTTCCAGATTATTACGATAATATCTTGATTGTCGACAGTTAAGGTGATCAAAAAGGCAAGGTATTTAACACAACTGGCAATTGAAGGGAGTAATTAAAAAGTTAACTTTTAAAAAGTGCTGGGAACAAATTGAAAAAAAACTTCACTTCTAATCTCGCAAATGTGTTTGTAGGACAGACACAAGAACTCAACAAACTTCGTTCCTGCTTGAAAAAAGCTAAGGACGGTTTCGGTAGTTTTATCATTATAAGTGGCGAAGCTGGCATTGGTAAATCTGCTCTCATTCGTCAATTTGCAACTGAAGCAGACGACACCACAATCATCTCAACCAGTTTTGATGGGGTACGATCATTTGAACCCTACGCGCCCTTCCTGCAAATCATTGAAAAGCTGGACTCATCAATGATTCAAAAATCCTTTGGAATGGGCGCCACTGAAAAGGAATTCGATGTTCTGAATACTAATTCAGCAAAATATAATGATCTATTAGAAATGGAATTCCTCTATTCCGTACAAAATGAAAAAGGCATTGCTCAACAACGATTATTATCCACCTTGCTGGAGGCCTCAAGACAAAATGTCTTGCTAATTTCAATAGAGCACGCCCATTTAGCCCCACTCACCGCCTGGAGATTTATTCACTATTTGTGTGAAAGCATTTCCGAATATAAAATTCTGATAGTCGCTACATTACGGCAAGATGGCCGTGAAGTACAGCCAACCTGTAAACCTGCATATGCGGATGTGTTACAGCGAATGAACCGTGAAGGATTGGTCGAAAGAATTGAATTAAACAGATTAGGTCAACAAAATATAAGGAGGCTCCTAAACAAAAAATATCAGCGCAGTGATTTCTCTAACCATTTCATACCTTATGTGAAAGAAATAACCGGAGGTATACCTGAGCAAATAGTCAAATTTTTAGCAAAAATGCAGCAGGAAGGTGTTATTTTCCAACAAAACAATGTTTGGTTTAATCAGGAGAATATTACAAAAGATGCAATTATAAACATCTTTAGTGATGAACACGAAATGGAGCTCGTTTCTGAACAGGTAAAAGAATTATCCCCGAACCATCTGGAGCTGCTGAAATACGCCGCGCTAATGAATGGACATTTCAATCATGACCAGCTTGCGGCCATTATGAAAAAACCAAAAATTCAGGTACTTAAAGATTTATTGGCTCTGAAACAGAATAAATTCCTGACGCAAATCGGGGAAGAGAACTATCAGTTCAAACGTACAGCCATTCGGTCTGCTATCCTGGATAAAATACCAAATGACGAAAAGCCTGCAGTGCATCAAGAAATCGCCACGGGCATCGAAACCAGAGCACACATTGATCCTACTGAGAAAATCTATCTTTTGGCTCATCATTACGGTCAAACCGAAGATTATGAATCGGCGTTCGAATACCTCTGTCAGGCTGGCAACCTGACGTTTGAAAATTTTGCTTTCCTTGAATCGAAAAATTTTATTGGTAAAGCATTAAAATTACGCGATAAAATTTCTGAAAAAAAACACAGAGTTGGAATATTACAACTACTGGTCTGGGCCGCCTGGCTGGATCGGGTTCTGGGACACTGGGATGAAAGCATGATGCATTGCGAGGCAGCTCTCGCAATTTCCACAAAGGAAACAGATCCTAAAATCAAAAACCAAATATTACTGCAACATGGATTGACCCTGTTTCGGATTAATGAATGGCAAAGCGCCCAAGCATGTTTTGAGCAATGTTTGAGAAGTAAACAAAATTTGAGCCAATTTGATCAGGCCATGGTCAAATATGGACTGGGAAACGTACATTTTGAGCTGGCAAATTTCGAGCAGTCATTCCTCTATTACGATGAAGCGCTGAATGAGGCTCAGGAGATAGATGCCAAACAATTAATGGCTAACATAATCAACAATCTTGGCGCGGTTGAGAGAGTACAGGGTTTTCGCATGCGCGCTATTGCTCAATATAGCAAGAGCATTCCGCTCTATAAAAGTATCGGTGATGATTTTGGGTTGGCACGCGTTTACCACAACATTGGCATGACTCACGCAGATGAAAACAAATGGGAACAGGCAAACGAATTTTACGGAAAAAGCCTGGCGGTATCAGATGTTATGGGACTCATGCCCCTTAAGTCAATCACATTCCTGAACCGGGCTCTGGCTTTAGCTCATCTGCGAAAATTTGACGATGCGAATGAATATAATTTTAAGGCCAACCGAATATTAATTCGTTTGAAAGATCGGTTGGGTATAGCGGAATATCATAAAATTCAAGGAGTTATCACAAGAAAACAAGCTAACTGGACAGAAGCGTGCAAACATTTGCAGAAGGCCCTGCAGAAATTCGAGAACTTAGGTAATAAACTTGGCTCTGCTGAAACTGAATACGAGCTGGGGCTTCTGGCATTAGATTTGGAGGATGGTGAAGATACTACTTTATGGTTCAACAAAGCTCTTACCAGCTATCGCAAGCTAAAGATCAGTGAAAAAGTGAAATTGATTGAGAGCAAACTGCAGCAGATGAAATCGGTAAAACCTCAATCTATCAAAAAATCTTACGCATTAGAAGTAGACTATGAATAAAGATAGTGGAAAAGCAATTCGGACATACCTGACAAAAATGTCCAAAATCATTAAACAAAATGCCACGAAGTCGCATCTGACCCAAAGCCGTAGCAGTTACGCTATTGTGAAGACAATTAAAAAATTGGACTCACAGGATTTTCCTGATCAATTAATTACAGCCCGGGATTTAGAAAGTGATTCACTGGAAAAAGTCAGCTATTATGTTGACCTGGCTCTGAAAACATTTCAGAACATTCGCGGACCATTGTTAAATAATGAACAACAGGCCAATTTCATCTTTGCTCTGAGTCAGACATATGAGAATTTAGGTAATTACGGCGCCGCCCTCACAAACTATAAAATGGCTCTGGAGCTTTCCAGGACTTTGCAGAACCAGTCGATGGAAGGGCAAATAAAGTACCGAATGGCACGAATCTATTCCGAAAGAGGTGATTGGCAACAGGCGCAGGATTTTCTTTCGGAATCCATATCAGTTCTGGAGTCTACGGGTAATTACATCGACGCCGCCCTGGCAAAAATTGAAATAGCAAAAATCGCCTATCGAAGAGGAGCCTATCGGGAAGCTAAAGAAAGTTTTGAAAAAGCGCTTGAAGCTGCTGACGGTATCAGTGACATTAGAAGCAGGGCAATCGTAAGTAATCACCTGGGCATCATTCGACGTATGGAAGGAGATTATCATCTTGCTTACATACACTTTCAGGAAGCCTTAATTGAGTTTCAAAGTATTCAGGACCATCAAGGCACGGCCGAGAGTATGAACAGTCTGGGTCTGGTGCATTTAAAGCGGAAAGAATATGACCAGGCAATTGACTATTTTGAGAAATCCCTTCAGCTCTGTCAGGTAATTGGCAATTTCCCACTATTAGCTTTCGTTTATTCGAACAAAGCTGAATTTTACAGCACTATTGGAGATTATCCCATGACAGCTAACATGTGTACCCGCGCCTTGGAATACCTCGTGCGACTTAAAAATCCAATTGGTATTGCGAAAATCAACATGACTTTTGGACGCATATTCTGGAAATCCGGAGACTTAAAGACCGCGGATGCGTTCTATGAACAAAGTATGACTTTGTACGACGAATTTTGTATTCCACTTGGTCTGGCCAATTGCTATCGGGAATATGGGCAAATGCTGGCGGAAACCGATAGAGCTGATAAGTCAGCAGAGTTCTATTCCAAAGCGCGTGAAATATATAAAAAACTCCATATACAAATGTTGGAATCCGAGGCCGAAAAAAAGGTTGCCAGAATTAACTCAAAAAAGGAAAAAACACCTTTAGAACAATTAGCATGAAGCAAATGAACTACCTCGGAGCAAGCTCCGAGGTATCGTAAGGTAGTTGAGTTTGAAAATCATAGATTTTTAAACTTCGCCTTTTTTATAATTCGAAGCAAGCTTCGGGGAATTATACCCGAAGAGATTAAAGTAGTGGACATTGATGTTAATAATAAACCTACAACAAAAAAATATATATTAAACGTCCAACATAGTTAACGAATCAATCAGCAATCAATTAAGATTATCTACCTGAGTTAGAATAAATCCATAGAATAGACGAAGGTCATTATGAACAATTTCCCAGATGTGGTAAATCTCATCGCCCGGAAGACAGGTTTTGTGGATATAATCTCACTGTGCAAATCAATAGTGATTTCGTAACCAAACAGGCGATAAAAGTCATCGATATACAATTTAATCTGGGTATCCTTTATTATAAAAATGGCAAATTTACCCAAGCCAGTGAAATATTCGAAAAAATACTTACAGAAAACCCGGACAATCTTCAAGTTATTGATATGTATGAGCGGGCACGCTCAGCGCTCAATACATCTTAAGATAATTCAACAACATATTAAGTGTTTGAACAAAGACAGTCCATATTGTCATTTCTAATCCGTTTTGCAGGATTGAAATGACATTTTAAACTAATTTTAGTTCAAAGACTAATTTGGATAGTTCTGAGGATTCAGGTATGAATAAAAAGATTTGCTCCTCTTGCAATCATGACAACACTTCCGAAAATTTTTTCTGTACACGATGTGGTTCTAAAATGGTATCTGAAAATCAAATGCACCCGCGATTGTGTGTTCTTTACGGCGATCCGAAAGATGCGCTCTTTTTAATCAGAAAAGGACGAAACACCATTGGTCATGATTGTGGGAATCTGATTGTATTGGGTGATGATCTAATTTCAAACAAACACGCAATTATAACTCATGAAGATGAAAACTATTGGATTGAGGATCGCAATAGTAAAAATGGAGTAATTGTTAATGGCAATAAAATTTCCGCTCGAGAACGATTAATTAATGGCAGTGTGGTTAAACTTGGTTCCACAATCCTGAGATTTGAGAATTACAATAGTATTGAATAATTTAAATTTGCAATATATGCAAATATCAACAAAAATTTAAAATACTCGAGATTAGCTATGAAAAAAATATGGTTAACACAAATTATTGTTAGTATAGCACTTTGTGGCTACACCGTATTTCTCAGCAACGATAATTTTGGAACAGAATATTTAATCAAAAGCGATCGAGCGTCATTTGGCGGCACTTTGATTGTCGGTGTTACAGGTGATGTGGATACGTTTAATCCACTTTTCAACGAATCATCAACTTCACAGAAAATTACTCACCTCCTGCTATTGGGGCTGGCTGATCTCAACGAAAAATCGGAATTCGTGCCCGAGCTGGCAACCGCTCGGATGACTACTTAAAGCTCACCTATCATCTCCACGAAAATGCCCGTTGGTCTGACGGTGCGCCCATCACGGCAGAAGATGTTAAGTTCACATTCGCCGGCAAATGGGCCTGCACCTGCCACTGGCACTGCAATACCTACTCTGGATTCAGGATTTTGCAACTGGAAACTTTGGGGTAGCTCTGGTAGAACAACGACCGGTAAGCGAAATTCTTGGAGAAGCCATCCCAAATACTTTACAACTCACTGCGGTGGTATTTATTCTACAACTCATAATCAGCATTGGCGTGCAACCGCCCATGGCAAGCTGGGGAAATAATATCAATGATGGCCTCAGTCCGAGAGATTAAGCCATTTTGTTATAAAGTAGCCTGGTCATTCAAGCTAAATGGGTGTTCGCCGATAATAATTAATAGCGAGGCCGAACGTAGATTTACAAATGGTGCTTAGCGCTTGCGTAAAAATAACTTGGAATAATATAATGCTTCGACTCCGCTCAGCATGAAGTGCGTAGCTTCACACTGAGCGGAGTCGAAGTGTGATAATTGCTACTCAAGAATGGTATTTTATTTTTGCGCAGCCCATAACACAAACTATAATGACTGCAGATATGGATAAACTTAAAAAGGACGTTACAAAATTTGAAGAAGAGATTATAGGAGTTTCTCCTCAGATAAAAAAAGTAATAGCAACATCCAAAAAAATTGCTAAGAGTTCTTCTATTACCACCCTTATTATTGGGGAAAGCGGCACTGGCAAGGAAATGGTAGCGCGGCTGGTACATAATTTAAGCACCACGGCGAATCAACCATTTGTCGATATCAATTGTGGCGCGATTCCGGAAACCTTACTGGAATCCGAATTGTTTGGCTATGAGAAAGGCGCATTTACCGGCGCGAACTTACGGAAACAGGGTCTTTTTGAACTTGCCAATGGCGGTACTATTTTTTTAGATGAAATTGGTAATATTACAACGAACTTTCAAATTAAACTTTTGAAAGCAGTTGAAAACAAAAGGTTTCGGAGAATTAGTGGAGCAGAAGAAATACGCGTATCAACACGCATTATAGCCGCAACCAACGCTGATCTCAAAAAAGCTGTAAATGTTGGCAAATTTCGCGAAGACCTTTACTATCGATTAAACGTATGTCAAATAAACATTCCGCCTTTGCGGAGTCGCGATACTGATGTGCTTATTTTGGCTAAACATTTTATAGAGCTTTGTAATAGCGATTATGATCGACAGGTAAAAGGGCTGGCCCCTTCTGCAGAACACCTTTTATTGGAGTACTCCTGGCCGGGGAATATACGCCAGTTGAAAAATGCCATCGAGCGGGCAGTACTGGTAGAATGTGACGAATGGATTGAAGCAGAGGATTTACTGGTTGATTCAGAACGAAAGAAAGTCTCGAATTCACCAGAAAGGAAGCAAAAAGATAACGAAGTGATACCAGATTTTTCCAGATTTGACATACCTGACGAAGGAATTTCACTTGAAAAAATTGAACAAAATCTAATTTTATGTGCATTGAAAAAAACCGACGGCAATATTAGTAAAGCAGCCAGGCTATTACAGATTAACCGCGGAAAATTACGCTACCGTCTGGAAAGACTGGGCTTAACTCAACAGAATAATCTTGAACAGAAAGCGAACTACTTCATCAATGCATAAATCACTTTGCTAATACTCAATTGACAATAATAGCAACTGTTAACTTTAAGCATTACATGATTGGTGTTTGAAATGGTTATTTATGTAGAGCACCCGGCGCAATTCAAGGGGCGATAAATAAAATTCATGACAGCAAAAACTGATATATGTCTGATTCTTGAAGGTACCTATCCTTACGTTGCTGGCGGGGTGTCTTCCTGGGTCCATGATCTGGTAACAGACTTAAATGAGTTCACCTTTTCATTAGCAGTAATTTTACCAGATCAGAATTATTCCAGAGAGTTCAAATTTATTCTTCCCGATAATATAATAGAGATAAAGAACATTTTCCTGCATGATTTACAATTACCTAATAAGCATCCTAAAAAAATAAATAAAGAGTCCTGGGACAACATAGAACATTTCCACGCCGGTGCGCTGAGTCAGGATAAACTTCAAACTTTTCAAACAATTTACCAACATTTTTTTAATGCAAAAACAAGAGGCTTCTCTCCGAGTAAAATATCTTCGACAAAAGAAGCCTGGAATATTTTGTCAAAAATATATCAAAGACAGGCCGTTGATGATTCCTTTATTGACTACTTCTGGACCTTTCGGTTTATTCATCAACCCA
>CAZIKB010000019.1:0-65870 GCA_964539665.1 uncultured Cytophagia bacterium | reverse complement strand
AAATAGGTTAATGCGCATTATTTTTTTATTCTAATCAATTTTGCACAACGGGTTAGAATTATAAAAACCTGACATCCGGGCCAGGTTATGTTGTTTATAAAATTTCAAATTTCGTAAATTGATGTTGTGAATAAATAGAACACTATTCATGGTGTTTCTCTTCTTGTAGTTCTCGAATCCAGAAAAAGTTTCATTTGCGTCAGCCGCATTACGCTTAAATTTTGAGTGGGCACTAAATTTTTATCTTGACATTTGGTGTTAGAAATTTTATTATTCAATTATCATCACACCAATTGAGTTCATTTGTACTTTTCATCATAATTTAAGGAGGAATCATGAACCGCACATTAAGAATATTACTGATATTGTCTGCGACTTTGTTCTGTACAAATATCGCTTTTGCACAAATTAATAATGTTGAAGATCTTATGAGAGCGGGCGTTGACGACGCCAGTCTTTTAATTAATGAATACCTTCGCCCATTTGGCAATGGCTTTGGCGCAAACCTTAATAACGGTTGGTACAACACCGCAAAGACCCATAAATTTTTTGGTTTTGACATTACGCTTACAGCAAACGCGGCTATTGCTCCGGCCAGCGCTGAAACATTCGATTTGACGATCCTGGGATTGCAGAACATGCGCCCCCTGAATCAGGCTAATTCAATAGCACCGACAGTGGTTGGAGATGACAACGCTGGTCCGGAAGTGGAATTATTTCTTGAGCATTTAGGTCAGGACGTACCATTTGATACACTAACCATGCCTCCAGGCATTGGTTTCAATTACGTGCCATCGCCAATGATACAAGGTTCTCTTGGCTTTATCATGAATACTGACATCATTGTTCGCTTTATTCCGGAAATCAAAATCAATGATGACTTTGGCAGTCTGAGAATGTTTGGAATTGGAGTTAAGCACGATTTAAAACAGTGGCTGCCAAAGGGCGACTTGCTGCCATTTGATTTATCCCTGATGGCTGGATTTACCACTTTTCAAGCACAGGCGAATTTAGAGGTTGAGCCCTACCCCTCGGCGGATCCAACAGGCGCAAGTTATGATGACCAGGAGGTAGAACTTGAAGCCAAATCTTTAACGGTGAATTTATTGATTTCCAAGAAATTTTCGATATTGACGCTATTTGGAGGTATCGGCGTGGAATCCTCTAATGTGGATGTAAAAATGAAAGGTACCTATCCCGTCCCGATTTTAGACGAAACTACACAAGAAATAGTCATCGAGGATTTTATAGACCCGGTACAACTTTCCTTTGACGGCGCCAATAAATTACGCGCCAATTTAGGATTCAAACTCAATCTGTTGTTTCTCGCTGTTCATGCAAGCTATACATTTTCAAATTATCCGGTAGTAACTGCTGGAGTCGGTTTTAATATTCGATAATACTTTTGAAGCCTTTATAAAAATTCTGAATTAAGTTTTACTTGACGGGCGTTAATCGGCGTTTTTTTTATCTAACTCCTTTCGAACAGTGGTAGCTAACACACTTAATGTTGCTGGTTTCGTGACAAATGCTCCAGCGCCCATTCTCAATGCTTCTTTAACCCGCTGGGACAGGGCAAATCCTGACATAATGACCGCTTTTTGATCTAATTGAAATTCCAAAATTTGTCGGTAGGTCTCGGTCCCGTCGATACCATCCATAATCATATCAATAATGAGCAAATCCTGAGGGTCTTTTTGCACGTACTTCACCGCTTGTTCACCGCTCGAAACCGTGTGGATTTTGTAACCCAGGTTTTTAAGAAGATGACTTGCGACTCTTCTCTGGACTGGATCGTCGTCAACAACCAGAATTTTTTCATGACCGCCCTTTACTTTTTCAACTGTTTCTGCAATTTCTTTATCACGGGTTACGGGAAAATAAAGGGAAAATGTTGTGCCTTTACCTGGCATACTTTGAACCGTAATATATCCATTATGGTCTTCTACAATACTGTGTACTACACTCAAACCCAGTCCGGATCCTCTGACCTTATCCATTTTTTTTGTTGTGAAAAACGGATCAAAAATTCTCTCAATGATGTCAGGGTCAATTCCGCTGCCAATATCAGAAACCTCCAGTTTAACATGTTCTCCCGTACTAATAGTCTTATATCCTTTCAAAGGATTATCCAAATAAACATTGTTTGTTCTGAGAGTTAACACCCCGCTATATTGCATGGCCTCCTTTGCGTTGCCAATCAGGTTGATTAATGCTCGGGTAAGTTGGGCTGTTCCACCTTTAATTAAGAATAGATTTGAATTCAGCTCTTCGCGTACGACCAATTCATTGGGTAAATTTTGAGATAGAACAACTTTTTGCAGCAAATCATTCAGATCTACATGCTCAAGGGTAAAATGGCCGCGCCGGCCTAAAGACAAAAGTTGCTGGTTTATTTCGGCGATTTTAACAGCCGCAAATTCCATATCATTCACCAATTCCACTACTGGATGACCCGGAGGCAAATCTTCACGGATTAAAGTTGGATATGCGGCCAGGGGACCTAAAAGGTTGTTAAAATCATGCGCAATCTGACCTGCTATCCGGCCGGCGGTTTCTAATCGTTGCGCACGCGCCAGCTCCTTTTGTAACCGTTTGCGTTCTGTGATATCCCTTAAGACTCCTTCATAATACACCGTGCTTCCATCTGGATTGCAAACTTCGAGACCTCGTTCTTCCACCCAAAGTTCACTGCCATCTTTTTTCTTTAACCGAAAAATGTAGGACTGATTTTTGTTCTTCTGGAGCTTTGCGAGGATCTCGTTCCTGTCTTCAAGGCTGAAATACAGATCTCCGGGAATGTCCATTTTAAGAAGGTCTTCGTGACTAGCATATCCTAACATTTTTACTAAAGCCGAATTAACCGCTAATAATTTTCCTTCTGGGGTGGAACGGTAGATACCATCCGGCATACGTTCTATTAATTCACGGTGGCGGCTTTCGCTTTTTCTTAATGCCTCTTCTGTCCGTCTGCGATCAGTGACGTCGCGAACTGAACAGAGAATACCCTCGCATGCTCCGGTTTCATCAATAATCGGGATCTTAGCCACTTGCAGCCACCTCTTTCCCATTCCTCCACTTACTTCCTCATCCTTCATTTGTGGTTGGCCAGATTCCACTACCTTTTCATCATCAAGTCGGTAATTTTCTGCCTCAGGAGCAGGAAAGAGATCAAAATCCGACTTGCCAATTATATTCTCTTCATTCAAGTTAAGAAACTTACAAAAAGCCGGGTTAACAGCCTTGTAAACGAATTGTCGATCTTTCAATACGAATATATCGGACGTTGCCATAAAAATTGTTTTTAACAGATTACTCTTTTGCCGCAAATTTTCTTCCGCCTGCTTGCGTTCAGTGATATCTAACACAATAAGAAGATCCGCAAATTTTCCCTCGTAACGAATCGTTTTTGAGTACTGTTCAACCCACTTCATTTTTCCTGTTTTTGTAATGATTCTATAAGAATATTGAACCATCACTTCTTTGTCCCCCGCTTGTTTTTTACTTGCCTGTTCTACCACAAATGCTTTGTCATCCTGATGGATTGCTTTTGCAAACTCACCCGGTTTCCAATTAATCATCTCTTTAAGTGGATAGCCAATAAGGTCCGAAACTGCATTGTTGACGTATTTGATTTCTTCGTCCTGAATGATTACTATACCCACTAAAGATTGCTCTGAAATCAAACGGAACTTTTCCTCGCTTTCTTGTAGTGCTTTCTCTGCCCGCTTGCGTTCAGATATATCACGGAAGCTCCAGACACGACCACAAATTTCATTTTCTCTGATCAATGAGCAAGAGTAACGCTCATAAATTCTACCATCTTTAAATTTAATCGTATTACATTCTTCATCTGCTGATTTGTACAGTTCCTGAACCTTGCGAAGAAAAATCTCGGGCTCCTCCAATTGATTCAAAACATATTTTAATAACTTTTTATCGTCCTTAGTTTCAAGGAGTTTCTTGGGTATGCGCCAGAGCTGCACAAAACGTTCGTTCATCTGAATGACCTGTCCTTTTTCATTTACGACCAGGATACCATCCGCGGTAGATTCGATGGTTGCGCAGATAAGACTTTCACTCTCCCGTAAGGCCTTCTCTGCTCTCTTGCGATTTGTTATATCGCGTTGGTGGCCGGCATAAGCAAAGATGTTTCCGCCCTCGTCAACAACTGGAAAAATCAACAATTCACAAGGAAATGTACTTCCATCTTTCCGTTTGTTTAGTACTTCACCTTTCCAGACCTGACCGGAAGAAATGGCTTGATTGATATCATTCTGGATTTGCTTGGCGGTGGGTTCGACGTTTAAAAAATCTGGACTTTTACCCAATATCTCCCGAGAGGAATAACCGTATAAACTTTGAAAAGACTTATTAGCCCAGGTGATTTCGAAATTCAGGTTTGTAGTAAGCATTGAATCAGAAACTTGCTCGGCTATCAAACTGAGAGACCTGATTTCTTTCTCCGCCTTCCGCCGCTCGGTAATGTCAAACGCGTAATGTAAATATAGATTTTCATTAACCGGTATCCAATATACATCCCTAAAAATTCCAGAGACTTCCATTTCCACATGCTGTGGTTCACCTTTTACCCAGGCTTTCGGAAACAGACACCCTGGACAGGGATTTTGGCGCTTATGCCAGGATTCGTAGCACGTTTTACCAGGTAGGACACCAGCTTTTACTGCCTCTTTATTCGATGCGATCACTTCATACGTTTCGGCTCGAACGAAGAGGGCAATACAGGGAACGTTGTCAAAAAATGCCTGGGAAAGTTGGATTTGTTTTGTCAGAGCCTCATTTGCCTCCTTTCGTTCTGATTCATTCCTTTTTAACAGGGCTAATTCATTGCGCAAATGATTTATTTCGTTTATGAGCTGAGACTTTGTTTTATCACGGTCATCCAATATGATCTCCTAAATTGAGTTGCAATTATGCACAATATTATGACTGCCTTCCAATTAAATTGACAATCAAAATCCTGAAATATATGTCAGTCAAACCACGATGGCAAATATTTCTATTATAAAAACAAATAAAAATCGTAACTGTTTAAGAAATTCAGGGAAAATGGAATGGGTAAGAAATTGAAAATAAATCACTCGTCTATTTCTTCTCGCATTCACGTCGAATCTCCGGCGCCAGGTTCACAGGTCATAATAAAAATAGTGGACGATTCAATTCCAACATTCAAAGTTAAATTTAATATAACAAATAAATAATAAAAGCTCCTGCAAAAAGCAAGAAAAATTAAAGTTATTTAACAAGAAAATTAAATAATAGACAACCTTTTTTATTTCCGTGTGTCTTAATAAAAGAAAGTCTGAAATGTGTAACCTTTTTGAATGAACAACGTCGATACTAATGTAATAGTAACCATCTCAAATTGTATTTGAAATACTTTTCCAATTACACATTTTATTAGTTTATATTCTTGTTGTAATATTTAGGAGTTTGATCATGAAGTTGAAAAACAAACTTTACCTGCTAATAATATTATTATTAGCTCCTTGTCTTTTTGCCTCCAATCCATCTATTGAAACAAAGGTTTACGTAACAAAACATGTCAATCCTCATCCTCCCGTAATTGACGGCCGTCTTGATGATACAATCTGGGAAAAAGTAGAATGGAAAGAGGATTTTACACAAAGAGATCCCGAAGATGGAGCAGAACCTTCGCAAAAAACCGCATTTAAAATATTGTACGATGACAACAATCTTTACGTGGGTATTCGGGCTTATGACACCGAGCCGGATAAAATAGTCCGCAGGGTCACACGCAGAGACCGGTTTGACGGAGACTGGCTTGAAATCAATATCGACAGTTATTTTGATCACCGTACCGCGTTTTCTTTTACAATCAACGCTGCAGGTGTAAAAGGTGATGAAGCCATTTCAAATGACGGCGATAATTGGGATAGCAACTGGAATCCAATTTGGTATGGAGAAGTGGCTATTGATGAACAGGGCTGGTCTGCTGAAATGCGCATTCCATTAAGCCAGCTCAGATTTTCTAATAAAGAAGATCAAGTTTGGGGACTGCAGGTCCAGCGAAGGCTTTTTCGCAAAGAAGAACGATCTGTTTGGCAATACATTCCGCAAAACTCAGGCGGCTGGGTAAGTTTCTTCGGTGAATTACATGGCATAAATGGAATTCGTCCCGCACGCCGTATTGAACTTCTACCTTACGGAGTAAGTGATTTGAGGAAATTTTCAAAGGAAGAAGGTAATCCGTTTGCTACGGGTCAATCTACAAAACTGGCTGGTGGCCTGGATGCAAAAATAGGCGTTACCAGTGATCTAACTTTAGACGTTACAATAAATCCTGACTTTGGTCAGGTAGAAGCTGATC
This sequence comes from uncultured Cytophagia bacterium, assembly GCA_964539665.1. GTDB lineage: Bacteria > Zhuqueibacterota > Zhuqueibacteria > Oceanimicrobiales > Oceanimicrobiaceae > CAZIKB01. The sequence continues at coordinate 59,518 of CAZIKB010000019.1, read as the reverse complement.
CATCTGAAGTTAACCTTACAGCATTCGAAACCTTCTTTTCAGAAAAGCGGCCCTTTTTCATTGAAGGTTCGAATATATTAGATTATAGACTCATGAGTGGTGATGGTGACTTTTCTTACGATCGTTTATTTTATTCACGCCGCATTGGGCGAATGCCACATTACTCCCCGGAGCTGGATGATGACGAATACATGCAAATGCCAGCTAATACTTCCATAATGACAGCAATGAAGTTAACCGGGAAAACCAGAAGCGGATTTTCAATTGGTGTATTGGACGCCATGACTGCAAAAGAAAGCGCTCAAATTGATTTAAATGGTGACCGGCGTCAGGAAACGGTGGAACCACTTACTAATTATTTTGTGGGTCGAGTTCAAAAAGATTACGGTGGAGGAAATACCTCGGTTGGCGGTATGTTTACAGCCTTACATCGTAATCTTTCTGAATCACAGCTTAAATTTTTAAACAGAGCTGCTTACTCTGGCGGTTTAGATTTTAGACATCAATGGCATGATAAAACCTATTATCTCAATATTAAAACATCTTTTAGCCATGTCCGCGGAGACCAGGAAGCTATTTCAGATGTCCAGAATGCGTCGCAACGCTATTATCAACGCCCTGATGCAGATTATGTGACCCTGGATTCTTCACGAACGTCACTTTCGGGGCACGGAGGCTTTGTTAATATGGGAAGGAGTGGTAATGGAAGATTACGATTTTCAGTAGGTGGAATGTGGCGTTCTCCAGGTCTGGAACTGAATGATTTAGGCTATTTGCGTCAGGCTGACCGATTGATGCAGTATGTTTGGTTTGGGTACAGCATAAATAATCCAGTCGGTATCTTTCGCAGGCTGCATGTTAATTTTAATCAATGGGCTGGCTGGAATTTCGGCGGAGAAAACAATTTTTCAGGAGGCAATTTTAATGGCGGTGGACAATTCAAAAACTTTTGGAATTTTTGGACTGGATTCGGCAGGAATGCTGGCAGTCTTTCCACCAGTGCATTACGAGGCGGACCAGCAATGAAATTCCCTGGAAGGTGGAATCACTGGTACAATATCTCTACGGATAACCGGAAAGCCCTGCAATTTGGCTTTGGTGGCTCTAACAACTGGAGTGATTCGGGTGATACACGAAGTAATAGCCTGCGGTTTTCAATATCTTATCGTCCAAAAGACGCCATGCGTTTGTTTGTTAATCCTTTTTACACAGTTTCAAAAAGAGACTTGCAATACCTCGAAACAGTTGATTACTCCAGTAATGACCGTTATCTTTTCGGACGGCTCAACCAGAAAACGCTCGGAATTACTATTCGTCTTGATTTTAGCATAACGCCTGATTTATCCATTCAGTATTATGGGCAGCCATACGTATCAGCAGGAAAATATGTAAATTTCAAGAGAATTACTGAGTCACGTGCTAATCAATATTCAGAACGATTTCACACTTTTTCGGAAAATGAATTTCACATTTTCACAGAAGATGAAGAAGAAAAATATGGATTCGACGAAAATTCAGATGGCGATAGAGATTATTCAATTAGCATGCCCAATTTCAATTTCCGCCAATTCCGCTCCAATCTGGTAGTCCGATGGGAATACACGCCAGGCTCTACCATCTTCCTGGTCTGGTCACAGGAGCGAACAGGAGATGATAATAATGGTAACTTTTCCTTTAGAAACGATATAGACGAGCTATTTCAGGAGAGTCCCAGCAATGTGTTTCTGCTTAAAGTAAGTAAGTGGTTTTCGTTGTAGGAATGGTTTAACCAGAATAGAACCCAGAGTTTTTGCGACTCCTGGTTCTATTCTTCCGGCTTAATCTTTTAACACCTTGAAATAGACCGTATCCGCAATAGCGGAATAAAATACCCCGATACCATCTCCTTCGATATGCATCGCTGGTTCGTGAAAGTTGCCATCGATTTCCTGTACTTCCTCATGCGTCTGCAAAAAATCTTTGAAATTTCTGTCAGCCGCATAGACAATAGCCTGGTGGTTGCCATAGAACCAGGTGAAAAACCAAAATATTTCAATACTTGATTCACCTGCTTCTAACGGTGTGTCTTGAATCCATGAATAAATATACTTAAAATCCTGAAAATCTTTGAGGACATCCTCTGCACTAAGATCGCCAAATGGATTGTCGTAAATAAATGTTGAGGTGTCGGCATCCAATGCAATCAGGGACAGGGCATAAAAGTTTGTTCCTGGCGACCGATTTATAACTATTTCAAAGTTTATCAATTCACCGTCAAAACCACGTTTTCGATATACCATACTATCCAGAACAGATTTTGAATCCAGAATCTCGAATCCAGGTTCAGGCACGGTCGTAGTTGATTTCGCGAATAGTTCCTGACCATCGATAACGGCTTTTACTTCCAGAGTGTAGGTGCCGCCATATTCAATGACCAAATCGTTGTTAGTGTATTCAAAGTACCCGGTCTCAGAATTAAAGGTCAATTGATAGGCTGTATCAGATGATGAATCAATAATGGTGGCCTGTGCATCAGGGATGAGAATTTGCTCGTTAATGATCCTGGTATCCAATGGAAAATTTCTGCTGATCTTTATTTTTTCTACTTTCTGGTGCGGGAAAAGTGTTCCCTGCATGACGATTTTTGGTTGAAAAATCTGGTCATCAATATTGACTACCCCTCTGCCGCATGAAGTAATTATTATACAACTGATTAATATAAGTGAAACTTTAATATTCATTATTTCTCCTTATTTCCCTATACCTGATTCGTTAGAACTTAAAATTAATCCCAATCGTTGGCAAAACCGGAAACATGTGAATTGTGTCTATTTGTTGATCGAGATCATTGAAATCGTAATCAATAAACCAGACGTTTTTTCGATTGCCAATATTGAAAATCTGAATATACGGTAAAATAGACCACTTTCTAAAATGTCTTTCATAGGTTATACTGACATCTAACCTGGAATAGGCAGGCAGCCTGAAATTATTAATTTCACTTGGATAAAGCTGATACTTTAAAAAACGAATGACTTCTTCATCATAATCTGGAAAAGTATTCAAAAAATAACCGCTGCCAGGTGTTGTAATCGGCTGGCCTGTGCTGTAGATGAAAGTAAAACCGAACTTCCAGTTTGACCGATGTTGAATTGAGGACTGACCGCGTAACTTTCTCCTTAAATTCTTATAATCGAGTGTACCAACAAAATTGAATACTGAAGTTCTATCGTGACGCGGTGCAAATGCTTTACCTTGATTAACACCATCTATTTTATATTTAGTGAAGGCTAAACTGTAACCGATCCACCCGGTGAGCGCACCATAGTCTTTTCTTAAAAGAAGCTCGATTCCAGTTGAATGGCCATCGCCTCGATCAAAAATGCCTCTGGTCTCGGTATATACCGGCTCTCCGTTTTCAAAACGATCCGCTCGAATATCGGTTACGAGGGTTTGGTTAAATGAGTAAATATTTTTATAATCCTTATAGTACGTCTCAACTTCAAGTTGATAATTGTTGGCAAAATCTTGTTGATAGCCTAAAATTAAATGTTTAGATGAGGAAGCGGTCTGAAATTTATTTGAAACACTCCATATATCCGCAATAAAAGCTCTTGGAATTTTATGCAAAAACTGATAATAGATACCTGCCGCGGCTTTTAGATTGATTGCGTCTGATAGACGATATTTAGCAGAAAATCTTGGAGCCAGTTTTTGAAAATTCTCGGCAGAATCAAAATAATTGTAACGCAGGCCAGCTTCGATGTCCCAATGAAGATTTGGCCGCCAACTGTTTTGTATGAAGGCAACATAATGTTTTGGACGTTGATTAATATCAACCATACCACCCGGAAATTCTTGCCTGAAAATCAAATGCAGATTTTTTTGCTCAAACCCAAAATTAGTCACAAACTGCGCTGAATGATGAAATTCTAAATTGCCTTTAAAGGAAATATCCGAGATAAAATTCTGCTCCAAAAAATCAATGGTATCGCCAAAATCAAAATCTGAATCAAAACGACTGCCTGTTATCCAAAAATTTGCAAACAGTCGCGGAGAAAAGACCCGGGTCCAACGTACACTACCGGTTGTGTTTCCCCAGTCGTAATTAAATCCAGCCTGGTCTTCCGTACCCTGGTTAAAGACAAGGTCTAAAACATCCTGACCGCCATAACCACTAATAGTAAGTTTATTTTTGTCATTAATATCGAAAAACGCTTTTACATTACCGTCATAAAAATAATATTTTGGAATATCATCAATAGCTTTCGCGATAGTTTTATCAAAATATGTTCTTCGAAAAGAGCCAGAGATAGAACCGATGTTACCGATAGGCATTTGCATTGTGGTTTTTGCACTGAGCAGGCTTATCGAACCGCTGCCTTCGAATTCCTCCCGGTTGCCATCCAGATTTGTAACATCCAGGATAGAAGATAGTCTGCCGCCATATTGTGCTCCAAATCCGCCTTTCGAAAGCTCAACCTTTTTAATGGCATCCGTATTAAATGTAGAAAACAAACCAAACGCGTGTTCTGGATTGTAGACATCGGTGCCGTCTATCAAATGCAGATTCTGGTCAGGTGTGCCGCCCCGAACGTATAGCGCTGATGAAAAATCAGACACAGGCAAAATTCCGGGGAGTGTTTGCAATGACCGCAACAGATCTGCTTCAGCTACTTGTGGAACCTGGTTAATCTGTCTTGCCGATAAATTAATCTTTGAAATTGGTTGTTCAAATAGTCGTTCGATAGTTGGAATGGCGTCACCAGTCACAACAACTCTGTCAATCTCGATAGGTTGAGCTTCAAGGTTTATATTTATGGTCTTTTCCTCATCAGCGGCAAATTTTAATTTTTGCTTAAAAGGTTTGTAGCCGATAAAATGCACAACAAGCGTGTGTTCTCCGACAGGGATATTCGGAATAACATAATAGCCATTTTGATTCGTACTGCTGCCAATCATAGTGCCTTCAAAAAAAACATTCGCACCAATCATAGCTTCCCCATTAGCGGCATCATGAACAAATCCGCTTATGGTTCCCTTTGGATTGGATTGTGCTATTAACAGATTGGAAATTAAAAAAAACACACTTAATAATGCGTAAATCTTCTTCAAGTTTACCTCCGTACTTTATTGAAATGCTCTAGGCTTCTGCAAAACATGCATAATTGTCATTCTGAGCGACCTTTGGGAGCGAAGAATCTCAGAACACTAACATACTGTAAAATCGATAGTTTTGTGGTCACAGATTCTTCGTCACTTCGTTCCTCAGAACGACAGGTAAACACTATTTTACAGAACACTATGATTGAAATGCTCAAGTAATTGCATTTTCAGTCAAACACTATTTAATAGTACACCAACTCATCAGAAATCCCTTATCTGTAATACAAGGTTACCAAATTATTCCATTTGTGTGAATACATCAACCCGTTATTATGATGATGCTTAACCTCGATTATTCTATTTAAAGTTTTTGCAGCATAATTTTCAGATCGGTTTTCATTTGCTTGCGGGGTGTCGGAATATCTATTTCAAGGTAGTATTCACTTCGATCAATGATTTCACCCAAAACAGCGCTTATCACCGCATAGAAATATAGATTTTCAAGAATTAGCAACCATATAAACAGCGGTATTAAAAATCCGAAAAGTATTCTAACCACACTAACGAATGGCCTGATCTCTTGTTTATTTTTCATAAAAATAAATTTTCGATATGAATAAAGAAACAATTTTAAAACTGCAACGCCAATAACAAGCCATGAATAATCAGAGAAAATCCCCACGAAGAGCAAACCAGTTAAAATTACTTGCGCACTATGTGAATGAAGCGATCTGGTTCTGGTGACCAGATAAACTTGATCAATTGCGAGTAAGGTCAGAAAGCCGGTAAGCACAACCGTCCAACCGATAAACCTGTTCTGAGGAGTAAAGAATAAATAAACAGTTGATAATCCTAAAAAAGTTGAATAGAGGATGATTTCCCGGCTTAACCAGGAGCGCCGCCAATTCAATATCGATCGGTAAGCCCGGACTTTTTTTCCTAAATGAAAAGCGCTTAAAATCATGGCAAGCATTCCAGTCAGGATAAATATAAAAGGATTAAACTTCACGGTTGATAGCAAGGTCGCGGAAATCTGGCCGACCAATAGTGTAGAAAGAAATGTAAAAATTATGAGATTCCATTCCGACAGCAAAGATATTTTGTGAGTGATTCTATTATTCACGCCGGTTAAAATCCCGGCCTTAAAATCGACTGGCGCCGGAGCTGTGCATTCGGGAGCTTGCATATTATCGCGCAACGGGATAAACTGCATGGCAGGTTTGATGTCTGTTTTTGTGAAACCAGGTACTGAGTCAACTCCCTGGCCATCTTCATATTCTCTTAATTGCAGAGCCGCGGTAGGGCAGAGCGCCACACAGGCAGGCTCTTTTCCCTCTTTTAAGCGTTGATTACAAAGGGTGCATTTCTCCATAACGCCGGAAAAATGATTAAATTGCGGTGCATCGTAGGGGCAGGCCCACGAACAATATTTACAGCCAATACAAAGTTCAGGAGCAATGGTTACGGCGCCGGTTTCAGCATCTTTTGAGTAGGCAAGCGCGGGGCAGTATTTCATACAATCAGGTTCGCCGCAGTGATGGCAGGCCAGTGATAAATGAAATAGCGGAATATCAGGATAGTGATGTTCATTGAAGGTGTGAATTTGTCGCCAGCTCATGTGCGGATCAAGCCGGTTTTCAATAGCACAGGCGATTTGACAAGCCTGACACCCCGTACATTTATTGAGATTTAATACAAAGCTTTTCTGCATCAGGAGACTCTCTCGATTTCCACCAGGTTCTCATGAAACGCGGCGCCATATCCCATATCCGTTTCCCGTCCCAGGGAACAAAAATTAACCGTACCGCCTTCGGACATCCACCAGCCATTTGTAACTGATATGCACCCGGCTTTTATACCAAAATCAATTTGAGCTTCAATCTCAAAGCTTCCCCGATCATTAAATATTCTGACAATAGAATTGTTCGCGATGCCTCTTTTATGAGCATCTTCAGGATTAATTGCAACAAATGGTTTCGGACTATGCTGTAGAATCATCTCCAGGTTATTGAACTGGGAATGAATTCGGTTTTTGGTATTTGGCGTCATAAAGTAAAGGGGATATTTTTGGGATTCAGAGGTTTCGCGACGAACAGACTCGATCGGTTCTGTGTAATTCGGCAGTGGCTCAACACCCCAACGCTCTTTTGCCTCTTTTGAAAGTAGTTCTATTTTACCCGAAGGAGTAGAAAAAACAAAATCCGAAAAGGCAAACTCCTGGTGGCCAGGCGCTATGATAGGTGCCTCTTTCAAAGCATCTAATGTCAGGCCAGGAAACGGTTCCAGCTTCTTTGTGAGATAAGCATCAATATCTGCATCGGTTGGACCGGGAATTTTACTTTCGATATCCTTTTTTGAAAATCCAAGCCTTTGTGCCATTAAATAATAGACTTCCGATTCTGGTTTCACTTCACCGGGTGGCTCGATGACCTTTTGCTTCAATTGAATATACGGGTGCCAATATGCTCCTATAATATCGGACTGCTCAAACATGGTCTTGGCGGGAAGAATGATGTCAGCTTCGCGAGCAGTGTCAGTGAAAAATTGCTCCACTACAACTCGAAAATCAAGCGCACGAAACGCCTTCAAAACGGTATTGGTTTCGGGATTCTGCGTGACCGGATTGCCGCGTTCCACCCAGGCCATTTTTAAAGGGGGCTTTTGTGTGGTCAGCATATCCTGACCGAGTTTACTGATTGAAATAGAAACTCGTACCACGCCATCCGGTTTCTCAGGCGGATAGCAGGCAATGGGATCGCGGACAGCGTCAAAAATGTGACTTTGCAGGTTTGCAAAAATCCAGCCGGCGCCAGGCTTACCAATATTGCCGGTCAGCGCTAATAAAGCAATCATGGCTCTCAAAGTCTGTCCGCTGTTTGCGTAGCGCTGCATCCCAAGGCCGGCATTGATGGTAGCAGGTTTAATCGTTCCAATATCTTCAGCAAGTCTTTGAATATATCTAACGGGCACTTCTGTTATTTCCGCTGCTTTTTCAGGCGTAAAATTTCGGACACTTTCCTTAAACTCCCGAAAGCCCTGAACATGCTTTTCTATGAAGACATGATCCAGGTGATCATTTTTAATGAGGAGATGCGCTATTGCCAGGGCCAGCGCACCATCTGTTCCAGGCCGGGGTTGAATCAAGAGCTCCGCCCGTTCTGAAGTTTCAGTCCGGCGGGGATCTACCACAATCATTTTTGCGCCTTTTTCAAGGGCTTGCTCAACGTACAACATCTGGTGAATGTTGGTCTCGGCAGCATTTTTTCCCCAGAGCAGGATCAATTTAGCATTGGCAATATCCCACGGGGCATTATGTTTGTTTTCCCCCAGAGTCAGACGGGTGGCTTCCAGACCGGCCGGCCAGCAAAGATCGCCATAGGTTGTGGTGCAGCCACCGTAAAGCCGCCAAAAATTCATGGCAACTGAATTGAGCAGCCCCTTGGTGCCTGTGCCGGCATAAAAGAGAATACTCTGCGGACCAAACTTTTCCTTATACTTCAACAATTTTTTCGTGATCGTGTCTAAAGCTTCATCCCAGGTGATTCTCTTAAATTCCTGTGTTCCCGGCTTTCGTTTCATGGGATGCAGAATTCTGTCCGGTGAGTGGACTCTTTCAACGTAACTCAATCCCTTTAAACATGCTCCCTCGGGAGTGGCTTTATTCTGTGGATGAGGCTCAATTTTGCTCACGCGGCCATTCTCTACATGCACTTTAATGCTGCATGTACTGTAGCAGTTGCGGGGACAGGCAGTTGTGTACATTTTCATATTCAAATCACTTTTCACTTCTTCAATGAGACAATTAAATCATATGTTATTAGATTTGGGCTCCCTCAAGGCGCTTTAGCTTCTGAGCCTGACAATTTACTTTCAGTGATCCTCCTGAAATCACTCCCTGTTGGGTTTTGAAATACTCTGAGATCAAACTCCGGTACTGCCGCCAGAATGTGATCAAATATATCAGCCTGAATGGCTTCATAGTTAGCCCAGCGGATATCTTTGCTGAAAACATAAATTTCAATCGGCAAACCATGTTCTGTGGGCGCTAATTGTCGAATGAGAAACGTCATGTCCTGATTTATCATCGGGTGATTTTTTAAATAAGCATTCACATAAGCACGAAACGTACCGATGTTGGTGAGTCTTCTTCTGTTAACCATACTAGAGTCCTTATCCTTAACAGAAGCATTAAACTCAGCTAATTCCTTTTCTTTCTTTTCAATATAATCTTTAATAAATTGAATTTTAGAAAAGCGTTTCAGCATGTCTTCGGTGCAAAACCTGATGGTATTTATATCAAAATTTATCGAGCGTTTAATTCGGCGCCCTCCGGAGTCCTGCATTCCCCGCCAGTTTTTGAACGATTCGCTTATCAAAGCGTAGGTTGGAATAGTGGTGATGGTTTTATCCCAGTTCTGCACTTTAACGGTTGTCAGGGTAACTTCCAGCACATCGCCATCGGCCCCGTATTTCGGCATGGCGATCCAATCCCCCTGGGCGACCATTTTATTGGCGGTTAATTGAATGCCCGCTACAAATCCTAAAATAGCGTCTTTGAAAATCAACATGAATACAGCGGTTAGAGCTCCCAGACCGCTTAAGAAATAGAATGGCGTCTTATCGAGGACAATGGATATGATGAAAATACCACTAACAAAGTACAGTGCAATCTTGACTACCTGAACAAAACTTCTGATATGAATCCGCTTTGAAACTTCAAAGCCACTGTAGATATCCAGAACGGCATTTAGCAGCGAATCTATGACGAGTACGACCACGACTATCACATAAATCATCACCGCGCTTTTTACAGTAATTATCCATGAATCCATTCCCTGCAAAGCAATGGGACTTAGAAGATAAATGACCAGCGCCGGCGCCAGATGACCCAGCTTATTGAATACCTTTCGCTGCAAGAGCGTATCATCCCACTTGGTTTTAGTCCGGACAATGAGATGAGAGATGCCGGATAGAATATATCTTTTGGCAATAAAATCAGCCAGAAAACCAAGAATTATTACCAGCGCTACCAGTACACTTGTTGTTAAAATATCTGCAAATGTTGAATCTGCCCCCTGGTTGATTAGCCACCCCTGAATGAGTTTAAACATGTGAATCTCCTGTGTTTTTCTCTCGTATTAATAGATATTTAAAAACTTGATTATTCATAGCACTTGCTACGAGGCAATAAAATAATTAACCGCAAAGACGCAAAGAACACGAAGTTTAAAGATTATTTACCAACCTTTTTATCCCATCCTTTAGAATTGGTACATTAAAATTGATCAATAAACCAAGTTTTAGATTTGATAATTTCAGGTAAGTTATAGTTTGTGCATGGTGTATTGCAGATCCAATTATTTTATTTGATAATTCATCTTCTGGTTTAATCATTTCTCTTCCTTAGTTTTATATTTCCTTTGCGAACTTTGCGTCTTTGCGGTTAATTATTCTGGTCAAATATTTCTTTATTACGATGAATAGAATGACTACAAAAAAGGTCGCCAAAATAGTCGCACCAAATTTATAATCCAGCCCTAATGTGGTTAAAGCGCCCGCACTGAAACCAGCAATGCCTTCGCCTCCCATGACGCCTGCCGCAATCAACAAACCTGAATGATATAAATGACTGTGATTTCGATCGATATAAGCACGAATTAAAGCGCCTAATGCAAGCGGAATGGCCAGGCCTAAACCCAGAAATAAACCAATGCCCATTGGCATCCACAAAACTTTATTCTTGAATCTGGCAGGGAGAAAACGATTACTCATTTCTCCCAAAAATGCCAGAGCAAATCCTGTAATGAAAGCGCCAGGGTAGGCAAAACCAAAGATGCTGCCAGCCACTAATTGTGCTTGCGGTGCCGGCATAGCAGTCGTAAATAATTCATTCGCGAATGCTTTGTGTATTGTTTCCAGTACAAAAGGAGCGGCAAATCCAGCAAAAATGACCGCAATGATATCGACTTTGACAATGTCGAAAAATTTCGTTCCAACAATGTGAGCTGATTTGTAATCATGGCCGGCATCACCCGCAACTGCACAGGCCACGCTCACAAATGTCACAATCATGAAAGATGCAAACATACTTAATTCGAGCGCTGCTGCTTTATAAATGAATGCAATTACCAACCCAACAAAAATGCCAAACTGCTCCAGTGGATCAATATTTGTCTCGCCGGTCATTCTGGCAGCCACGGCAACCATGATCCAGACGCCAATTACTGTAATCAAGGCGGCGAGGAAAGGTACGCCTGCAAACAATAGTCCCGCTACACTCAGAATGACCAGTACTGGAATCAGTTTTGAGAATCCCTCCCTCGATTTTAGCACGGGCAAAAAAATTTGCTTCATGCGCGGAATGATGTAACTGATGAAAAACCCGATGCCGGAACCCAGAACCATGCCCATACCTGAATTCTGCACCAAGGCTTTCGCGGATTCTACTTCGAATCCTTTTTGGAGAAATACTGGTACGATAATCACCCAGCCAATTGCAGCGCCAATGAACCATGACAAACCAGCACGGAATCCGAGAATATAGCCACCGCCAATGGCTAACGGTAAAGGTAGAATAGTCAGGAAGATACCCAATGAGGTTAAGGCGGTTAAAGTAAGCCCGGCAGGAAAATACACATCCCGTGCAAGTGCGAATATAGCAGCAGCAGCTCCAAACATTAGAATAAAAAACAATTGCTGGCCGCCGGTTTTGCCAAGTTTCAGCAGTTCGGCACCGGCAGTGCCCGCAGGATACGGCAATTCTTCCTCATCAATAAAAGTATATTTTAAGGGCACGGATAAAAGAATGCCCAGCAATCCCGCGGTAGCCGTCAACGCGCCTAACAGCCAGGGATTGGGCCAGGCAATGTCCAGCCCACGGGTTTGATTAAGGTAGACGATTCCAGGCACAGTGAATACTATACCCGCTGCCACCAAACCGCCAATACTTGCCCCGGCCTGAGCCACGTTTATTTCATGAATGCTTGATTTTTTTGAACCGCTGATGAGCTTAATCACTCCGCCGGATACTATCACCGAAAAGATTATCGGCCAGGGCAGGGCGCCTAACTTAATGGCAATATAAGAGGAGCTTGTGAGTAAAAATAAAGCAAGCCCGACAGCTATAATAGCTGCTCTTAGTGTAAATCCTGAATTTTCGTTTTTAACATTTGGCATAATTGTTTTAATTTAGAATATAATAATTAAAATTCAACGACAAAGAGAAACAACAATTAAACACAGAGGTGGGCCAGTGCGCCAGATCCATTTGATCCTTCATTTCTTATTAGACATAAAAGTGTTTGCTTTTTTGATGAGAGCCTAAAATTTTCCAAACAACAAAATATTTAAAATCATTGATAATTACCAAATGAATTCATATCTTCCCACACAAAAATTGGTTGAGACAGGGTGTATCGCAAACAGAAATGTACACAGATAAACAAATGTAAATTAAACCATATAACCAACATATTATCATAATTATAAGGAGTAAATTATGGCATCAACTAATGAAAATCTGAAAGATGCTTTTGCAGGCGAAAGTCAGGCTAACCAGAAATATCGGGCATTTGCGAAAAAAGCTGAAAAGGACGGATTACCAAATATAGCTCGATTGTTCCGTACTACAGCAGAAGCAGAAAGAATTCACGCAGAGGGGCATCTTGGAGCGCTGGATGGAATAGGCTCGACTTCAGAAAACCTTCAAACAGCAATCGATGGTGAAACGTATGAGTATACTGAAATGTATCCGCCAATGCTCGAGCAGGCTGAGACTGATGGTCACAAAGCAAAGCGAATGTTTAAATTTGCTGTGGAAGCGGAAGAAGTCCATGCTCGAATATACAATCAAGCTTTAGAGGCTGTTAAGCGGGGCGAGGATCTGGCTGAATATGAAATATATTTATGTCCATATTGCGGCCACATTGAGTTAGGTAAACCAACGGACGACTGCCCCATTTGCCGGGCAAAGGCTTCTAAGTATATTCAAGTATAAAAAGATTTGTACCCACTCAAAATTTGAGGATAATTGGAGCTTTACCATACTTTCAAAGTTTAGTAAAGCTGAGTTCCAATTATTTATTGAGAGGATACAAGGATTTTTTATTTTATTGTAGGGTGAATCGACTCTTGAAGGGTGTTATATATAAACGTCTTTAAAACGAGCCATTAAATCAAACTAATGCGATTCTCTACTTTAATTATTACTCCCAGCCTAATGGCTTTTCAGTCGGTATTTGCCCGGGAATTCACCATAAGCGGCTTCGTTCAGGAAGGTGAAAGATTGATCGGTGTAAACATCTTCGATCCTGAGTGCAGTGTCGGTAAACGTCCTCTGGATATTCAGACGGTACTCGACCGTGTGATTCAGCAGGCGATATTGCAGCCTCTATTTGACTCGGACTTTCCAGAATCGAGCTTTGGCCTCCTTCCATATCGTTCTGCCCATGATGCGGTTAAGCGTGTCCGTGCGATACTTGACACTGGCTACTCGTTGGTGGTTGATATTTATTTTATCCAACTCCCAGAAAGAGTAAATCGGACATATATTTAATTACTGTTTCGAAGAGTCTGCCATTCCATTTTCCCTGAAATCTGGTCCTGAGCAAATTGCAAAGGTATTGGTAGTATGATGTATCAAGCTGTGGTGTTTGTAATAATTAGTTATTAAATTTTAACATTCATGAAAAAAATGTGAAAAATATTAATTGCTCCAATTGCTAAATTGTTTGATTATTGCTTGATAAACAATTCAACAATAAAGCAATGAAACGGTAGATAAATGCGAATTAATAACTTGACTATGTTCTACTTTTCATTTATTTTATTGATTAACACATTAAATTCTATTATAAATACTATTATTTTTCTTATTGAATTTGGAGGCGAGAATGAAAAAACAAATTTCCTGCTTAATTCTAATTGTGACGCTTTTAGCCCTGTCTCTTCATGCACAGGAAGAAGCCCGGTTGCTGCGGTTCCCTGCTATTCATGATAACCAGGTTGTCTTTACTTATGCTGGTGACCTGTACACTGTCCCTGGTAGTGGTGGCATTGCCCGTAAGCTGACCAATCACGATGGCTTTGAGGTGTTCGCGCGTTTTTCACCGGATGGAAAATCCATCGCTTTCACCGGCCAGTATGACGGCAACACCGAGGTCTTTACCATTCCGGCGGCAGGCGGCGTTCCCAAACGGCTGACTTACACAGCGACACTCGGTCGCGATGATGTAGCAGACCGCATGGGGCCCAACAATCTGGTCATGGCGTGGACGCCGGACAATCAGCGCATCATTTTTCGATCCCGCATGCGTTCGTATAACAGCTTTAATGGTTCGCTGTACACGGTTTCCACAGTAGGTGATTTACCTGAACAGATTCCTGTTCCACGCGGCGGTTTTTGCAGCTTTTCACCGGATGGTAAAAAGATGGCCTACAATCGTATTTTCCGTGAGTTTCGCACCTGGAAACGCTATCGCGGCGGTATGGCCGATGATATCTGGATTTATGACTTCGAATCGAAGCAGGTAGAAAATGTCACCAAAAACTCCGAACAGGATATCATTCCCATGTGGAGCGGTGACAAAATCTACTTTCTTTCTGATCGCGATGACAATAAACGTATGAATCTCTATGTCTACGATCTTAATTCGAAAGAGACCAGAAAGCTCACTAATTACACTGACTTCGATATTAAATTTCCATCCATCGGTAAAACTGCCATTGTGTATGAAAATGGCGGCTACATTTACAAATTCGACCTGGCCTCTGAGCAAGCGCAACAAGTCTCAATTACCATTGCTGATGATTTGATTTATGGACGCGGAGAAATTAAAGACGTAAGTAAAAATGTCACCAATTTTGAAATTTCCCCGGACGGCAAACGAGCTCTTTTCGGCGCGCATGGTGACGTGTTCACAGTACCTGCCAAACATGGTCCAACCCGTAATTTAACCGCAACCTCGGGCATTCACGACCGCAATTCAAAATGGTCGCCGGACGGCAAATGGATTTCATTCATTTCAGACAAAACCGGCGAAGACGAAATTTGTCTTGTAAACCAGGACGGCAGCGGTTCGCAGGTACAAATTACCAGCGGGGGCGAGACCTATAAATATCAACCCCTGTGGTCTCCTGACAGCAAAAAGCTTTTATGGAGCGACCGCAGACAGCGATTGCGTCTTGTAGATATTCAATCGAAAGTTATCACTGAGGTAGCTACAGCAAAGGCTTTTGAAATCAGGCAATACACCTGGTCACCCGATAGCAAATGGATTGCCTATGCCCGGCCGGAAGAAGAGGTGATGACTAAAATTTACCTGTATTCATTGGAATCGAAAAATTCGATCGAGGTAACCGAAGGATGGTATTCTTCAAACGGGCCAGCTTTCAGCCCCGATGGCAAATACCTGTTTTTCTCGTCCAGCCGCGATTTTAATCCGATTTACAGTAGGACAGAATTTAACCATGCCTATCAGGATATGGGTCGGATTTACTTTGTGACGCTGACTAAAGATGTCGAGTCTCCCTTTAAACCCAAAAGCGATGAAGTTGAAGTAAAAAAGGATGAACCGAAATCAAAGAATAAAGACGAAAAGAAAGACGAAGAAAAAAAGGATGCTGAGAAAAAAGTAGTCGTAAAAGTTGATGCGGATGGTTTAAAAAACCGCATTATTGGTTTGCCCATTAAATCTTCGAATTACCGAAATTTGGTGTCGGTTGGGGAAAATCTCTATTACAACAGGAATGGCAGTGCAGATGAAAAATCCAGGCTGCTTATGTACGATTTTAAAAAGGAAAAAGAAACAGATTTAGGCCAGATCAATGGTTACGAGATTTCAGCAGATGCGAAAAAGATGCTGGTTGCCCAAAATAACTCTTATGCGATCATCGATTTGCCTGAAGCCGAAATCAAGATTAAAGATAAATTAAATTTGTCCGGCATGGAAATGCGGCTGAACCGGCGGGATGAATGGAATCAAATCTACACCGAATGCTGGCGGCAGATGCGGGAGTTTTTCTATGATCCTGATATGCACGGTTTGGATTGGCAGGCCGTGCGAGAAAAGTACCAGCCTCTGGTAGCCCATGTTAATCACCGCAACGATTTAACTTACATCATAGGTGAGATGATCGGTGAGCTGAATGTCGGTCATACTTATGTGGGCGGCGGTGACCGGCCCAGACCGAAAAGAATTCGAACCGGCCTGCTTGGCGCTGAACTTTATAGAGATGCCAGTTCAAAATACTATCGAATAAAAAAGATTTTGCGAGGTCAAAACTGGGATAAATCTTTGCGCTCGCCGCTGACGGAAATTGGCGTCGATGCTAATGAAGGCGATTACATTCTCGCGGTGGATGGGCAGCCCACAAATGCCATGACTAACATTTATGAGGCATTGCTAAATACCGTCGGTAAGCAGGTGAGATTGACCATCAATTCCAGGGCGTCGAACCAGGGCAGCTGGGAAATAACGGTAAAGCCAATTGGAAATGAAGCCGGACTTTACTATTATAATTGGGTGCAGGACAACATCAAAAAGGTGAACGAAGCCACTGATGGGAAAGTTGGCTACCTGCATATTCCGGATATGGGCCGGGGCGGATTGAATGAGTTCGTCAAATACTTTTACCCGCAAATCCGAAAGAAAGCTTTGATTGTAGATGTCCGCGGTAATGGCGGCGGTAATGTTTCTCCGATGATCATCGAGCGATTGCGTCGCGAGATTACCATGTTTAACATTGCTCGAAATACTCCACCCAACCCGAATCCCGGTGGAATGATTTATGGCCCGCTGGTTTGCCTGGCTGACGAATTTTCGGCATCCGATGGCGATATTTTCACCTATCGTTTCAAGAAACATAATCTCGGCAAGGTCATCGGCAAGCGCACGTGGGGCGGCGTTGTCGGCATTCGCGGGTCACTGCCTTTGCTGGACGGCGGTTCTCTGCAGAAACCCGAGTTCTCGCGTTTTGATGTTGCAGGTAAAGAGTGGATCATGGAAGGTGTTGGTGTGGAACCGGATATTTTTGTGGATAACGACCCGGCCAAAGAGTTCGCCGGCGAAGATGAACAGTTGAACAAAGCGATAGAAGTGATCCTGGAAGAGTTGAAAACCGGGGAAAAGGAAATACCGCCGATTCCGCCGTATCCGGAAAAGAAGTAGAAATGTTTAAATGCGGTATCTATTTTTGTGTTAAAGGGAGCGAAGGGTATCGGGAAATAGGGTAGAAGGATAAATGTTATTAGTTACTCAGTGTTTGACCGAAAACTCGATTCTTTAGGTCATGCCAGCAAAAACGTGCAGGAATGATAAGCAATAGCTGTTTTCGGTCAAGCACTAATGATGTTAATAAATATTTAATTGAATGATCTTACTCAAAGGAAAATCTCCAGGATTACATTTTATTTTGAGGCAACACGACAAAAAAGGCAGAATGAAAAGGCAAAACAATTCATATCATAAAAAAATTAATCATTTTGTCCGTAATTATTTTGCCATATCCCGATTTGGTGAACTACTCACGATTGATATATTTAGAACAAAGTCTTTGTTTTGAAAAACTATTATTTGAGTCATTGGTAATTGAAGTTTGAGATTTGTGATTTGTTGCTTGCGCTTTAGTGCGCTATAATGATTTTCTTAACAACCCGGCGCTTGTTGCCCTGTCAAAATTTTGTGTGGTAATTCATATTTTACTTTCACAATTAGCAGGTGCTTTAAAATGATTTTCACATCTTAATTGATTGCGTACGGAGTATGAGTTGATACAGACAAAAACCTTCCGAAGGTTGAGTATTACTTAGAAGCCGAGCTTCTCAAAGAAGCTCGGCTTCTTTTGGTTACTTCGTAAACACCAGCTTCATGGTAGATACAAAATCTTTGGAACGAAGCTGGTAGCCATAAATTCCGCTGGCGACTTGCGCGCCATGAAAATCCGTGCCGTTCCAGACTACGCTGTGACGGCCGGCTGCGATTGGGCCAGAATAAAGCATTTGCACCAACTGCCCGCGAAGATTGAAAATCGTCAGCGTGACATCACCCGCATCTAGTACCGAAAGGGCAATCGTGGTGCTGGGATTGAACGGATTTGGGTAGTTCTGGTCGAGATTTGAATCAGCAGAAACATAAGTTATCCAGTCCCTCCTTCATCAACCAATTGGTGTAAATTAGATTCATTCTTAAAAATAAGAATTCACATATACATATTTCTCAATAATAGGATTATGTGAAATTTTCTTAATGTTTTATTATTTATAAATCTTTGATTATACAGGATTTAATTTTCCAGTTATTTCTGGCATGTTGCTTGCTAATTTCAAGTTGAATAATGGTAGAAAAATGCAATTGATATTAGATTCACAATGGACCAATTATACAATGAGGCGAATGAATGAAACTCCGGACTATCATAAAGAAAGATATTTATGGCCCGGGATTTCATTCGTTGGGTTGAATCCTGACCCAATAAGATAAAATGGAGAGCCACCGTCTATGAAATGGCTGGAAGATTATAAAAGAAAACGCGTTTTGCCTGGGGAGGCTGTTTCAATGATTGAAAGCGGTAATTTTATATTTACCTCTGGCAACGCTGCAACTCCTTATATTCTTTTGAATGCCCTGGCCAAACGAAAAGATGAGCTGCAAAACGTAAACGTATTTCATCTTCTGTTGATGGGCGATGATCCTCTGTCCCTGCCGGAGATGGAAGGTCATTTCAGACACAAATCGTTATTCGTGGGGCCGGCCGATCGCACAGCGATTAATGAAGGCAGGGCTGATTATATCCCCGTTTTTCTCTATGAAATTCCGCAGTTATTTCGTCAGCAGATTCAACTGGATGTTGCCATCATTCAAACCTCACCGCCAGATGATCACGGATTTCTCTCACTGGGTGTGGAAACCGGCGCGACTAAAGCCGCAGCCGAAACAGCCAAAAGCGTCATTGCCCAGGTGAATGAAAAAATGCCTCGTGCACTTGGCGACTGTTTTATACACATCTCCCGAATCGACAAAATTATCGAAGTGTCCGAAGAACTGCCAACCCTGGAACCCAGACCCACGACAGACGTCGAATGTCAGATTGCCCAGCACATTATGCCGTTAATTGAAGATGCTGCCACATTACAACTGGGAATTGGCGGCATTCCAGACGAAGTTCTTTCTATGCTGGAGGGTAAACGGGACCTGGGTATCCATACGGAAATGATTTCAGATGGCGTCATGGAAGCTATTGAGGCAGGTATTATCACCAACATTCGAAAGAGTTTGCATCCAGGGAAGGTAATTGGCACATTCGCTCTGGGCAGCCGCGACCTTTACAATTACATCCATAACAATCCGCAATTTGAACTGCATCAGGTTGACTACACAAATGATCCTTTCATAGTAGCGAAGAATGATGGGATCGTTGCCATTAATTCTGCGGTCGAGGTCGATTTAACCGGACAGATTTGCTCGGATTCTATCGGCTATATGATTTATTCGGGATTTGGCGGACAGGTAGATTTTATCCGGGGCGCCGCGCGGGCCAAAGGTGGGAAACCGATCATCGCCCTGCCTTCCACAGCTAAAAGCGGAAAAATATCACGGATCGTTCCGCATCTGAAAGAAGGCGCCGGAGTCGTGACCAGTCGTGGAGACGTGCATTATGTTGCCACTGAATTTGGAATTGCTTATCTTCATGGCAAGAGCTTACTGAGACGAGCAGAAGCTTTGATTCAGATTGCGCATCCTGATTTCCGTCAGGAATTAGAAGACTTTGCAAAAGAAAGAAAATATTTATAGTGTTATCAATCAACTATTTTATTTAGAATTTTTAAACCGAAAAGGCGCTAAGCTCGCAAGGGTGATAAAAATAAAATGAAGGAATAATTATTTAACAAGGTGATGAATTGACAATTCTGAAGAATGGGATAAAACGATGATCAATAATCTTCAGACCTGGTGTTTTTTGCGGCTTTGTTGTGCGATGAAAAAGGAAGGTGGAATCTTTGGAATATTTTAGAAAAATACTTTGTCCTCTGGATTTTTCAGAGGCTTCCAGGCCGGCGCTGGAACATGCGAAAGTCTTTGCGAAAGCTTATAAAACGGAGTTGGTTTTAATGCATGTGACACCAACTATTTCAGAAGCCTATACAGCTCTAATGCCTGACTTTCCATCCTTTGTAGGCCAAAAGGAAGAAGATTTAATTGAAAAATTCAACGAATTCAGCGGCGATTGGAAGGGTAAATATAAGAAAGTTATTCGCGCTGGCACGCCTTACGTGGAAATTTTAAATTTTGCAAAATCAGGTAATTGTGACTTAATTATTTTGGGAACAAAAGGTATTTCAAAATTTGAGCGTTTGTTGATAGGATCCACTGGAGAACGAGTTGCGAGAAAGTCAGAATGTCCAGTATTAACAGTACATCCCAAACCGAAAGGTCCGCAAATTAAAAATATCCTTGTACCTGTGGATTTATCGCCCCTCTCCTATGCCATGCTGCCAGTGGTGGCGTCTTTAGCCAAAAAATATAAAGCTGAGATCAGTCTGTTATATGTAGTTGAAATTGGTCATCAGCTGGACCCTAAAAAGCAAAACAATGAATTTGAATATTTTGAAAAAATAAAAGAAAAATTAGCCGATCAATGGGAGTTGCCGGACGCATTTGATAAAATTGAAACGAAGAAATTTATCAGAAATCACATGGGTTCCGCCGGCTATGGCATCATGGAGTTTGCGCAGGATTGGGACGTCGATTTAATCGCCATGGCCACGCACGGCCGTAGTGGTATTTCCAAGGTCTTGTTGGGCAGCGTTACAGAAAAGGTTATTAAAATTGCGCCGTGTCCGGTTTTATCGGTTAGAAGTCAAGCGCAATATTGAGTATACCTGAAGAGGTTTAATTAAATCATATAGATTTATTTCAAACTAACAGGCTTCTGCAAAATGTAATTTTGAACTATCAAAGCATTACTACACTCTTGGATGACTTCAGGCCATCCAAAGAATGGTATGTTTTGCAGAAATCTACTAATTTAAAAAGAGGAGGAGTCATGGATGCCTATAAATTGATTCTCATTGTTTTGGTTAGCATTTGCTTGGGATTTTATTTAGGTTGTAGCAGGACTCAGGATTCAAATATGGAGCAGTTAAGTGAATTGGCTGTAAAAGGAAAGCAAGTTTTTGAAGACAAAAAATGTGTTAGCTGCCACTACTTGACTGAAGAAAAATCGGAATCCACGGCGCCTGATTTATCTGATCCTTTTTTTGCCAATGACAGCATGTTTGTTACAGCTCATCTCAAGTTTGTTGATCAGTCCTATATGATCGATATTAATTTAACTGAACTGGAAATTCTATCAGTGAGTCGTTATGTTGCAGAAATTCACAAATCAAAACAAAAGGCTGTACCAAAAGATAAAGCGGACAAGCACTGCCCGGTTTGTAATGCGGCTGTATCCAGTGAAAAGGCCACAAATGAGAAACTTTATGTTGATTATCTGGGCATGTTATACCATTTTGAATGCAAGGATTGTCTCAATACTTTTATAAAAGCGCCTGAGGTCTATTCGGAAAGCTAAAAGCAAAATTATGAAAATGTGTCGAACAGTACTGCAGAGTTATAATATATTTCAGATGGTTGGGTAAGTTAGATGTTCCTTGAATTTAAAACGAATTTCTCCGGACCGAAACAATCAGATAGAATGTATATCAATTTAAAAAAGCAAGCAATATCAATCAGTATCAATACCTTTACGGTTCATACATTTGATTTGCGGGGTCGATTGATTACGACTTTTCGTGATGGTCACACCTTTCGCCGCAGTTTGGATAATCGAATTATGGAAAAATGGTCCACACCTGCGAATGGTCATAATCGACGGACAAGGATTTGGCTAAACCTACAAGATCGTCAGGATTTGGTAGAACAAACCCAGGGTGATGTTTCAAAGATTCATTACATTCTTAAGAATGGTCAATTTGATATTATTTCTGCCAGCAATGAAAACATCAAAAATGACCAACAGGAATTTCTTGATACCCTGGATAAAATTCTCTATTTTGATTTTGAGCAACTGGAAAAGGAAGCCAGGACTTTTTCCTCTATTTACTACCACGTCGGGATTTTACCGCCGGATATGTATTTGTCCGTACTACTGCAAGCAACCGAGGGTTGTTCATATAATAAGTGTAGTTACTGCAATTTTTACAAAGACCAGCCTTTCAGAATTAAATCAGAGGCAGAATTTCGTCAACACATTCAGGCTGTTAAAGCGTACTTTGGAGAGGCTGTTGTGCTTCGAAAATTTCTATTTCTGGGGGAGGCAAATGCGTTGGATATTCCCCAGAAGACCTTAGTGAATTTTTTCGATGCTATTAATGAACAGTTTAATTTCAGAAATGCAGATGTGGAATACTCAACGCCCGTGTTTGATGGTATATATAGTTTTTTAACAGCATTCCATAAAAACAAAAAGTCTACTGCTGATTTTGCGGAGTTAAAAGCAAAAAATCTGCGCAGAGTTTATATTGGCATGGAAACGGGTTGTGATGAACTTTTACATTTTTTAAATAAACCAGGAAAAATTGAAAATGTTCTCCGCCTGGCGGAAGTAATAAAACAGAGCGGGGTAAATGTTGGGATTATCATTCTATTAGGCGCTGGCGGCGCAAAATATTCTGAGTCGCATACAATAAAAACCATTCATGCTATAAAAGAAATGAATTTAGGTAATGGTGATATAATTTTCTTTTCACCAATAACGCAATATTTCGAAACTAACTACGAAATCAAATTAAAAGCTGGCAAGATTCCACCTTTAACGAAAGAAGATATGGATCTCCAGAGAAGGGAGATGATAAAAGGATTAAATTTCCATGATAAATGTAAAGCGCCCAAGACGGCATTGTATGATGTTAATGAGTTTATTTATTAGCATTTTGCAGAGGCCAATGAAATTAGCAGCAAGCTCAAATACAAATATTTAATTGACTATACTTTAGTGATTAATAGTATAGCTTTTATAAATATGAATAACTGATTAAAATAATTAAAGGAGAGAGTAATGATAACAAAAGAAGAAGCGTTAGAATATCATTCACGGGAACGGCACGGGAAAATCGAAGTCAATACGTCCAAACCCTGTGTAACTCAAAAAGATCTTTCGCTTGCCTACACACCCGGAGTTGCTGAACCATGCCGGGAGATTCAGAAAAATCCTGATGATGTTTTTAAGTATACCGCAAAGGGCAATTTAGTAGCCGTGATTAGCAATGGCACAGCCGTATTGGGATTGGGAAATATTGGCGCCGCTGCAGGCAAGCCGGTTATGGAGGGTAAGGGCGTCCTGTTTAAACGCTTTGCTGACATCGATGTGTTTGATATTGAAGTTGATTCTCAGGATCCTGATGAAATTATTAAGGTTGTTAAACTGCTGGAGCCGACATTTGGAGGTATCAATTTAGAGGACATTAAAGCTCCTGAATGTTTTTATATCGAAGAAACGCTCAAAAAACAGATGAACATTCCGGTGTTTCATGACGACCAGCATGGTACCGCCATCATTTCCGGCGCTGGTTTACTTAATGCCGCTGAATTGGTGGACAAACGCCTGGATGCATTAAAAGTGGTCATCAGTGGCGCTGGCGCTGCCGGCATTGCCTGTGCGAACTTTTATATCCAGTTGGGAGTCCGGAAAGAGAACGTGCTATTATGTGATACCAAAGGGATTATTTATAAAGGAAGAAAAGAGGGTATGAACCCTTACAAAGAACTTTACGCAGTAGAAACTGATACCCGCAGTTTAGCGGATGCGCTCAAGGGCGCTGATGTATTTTCCGGCGTTTCGGCTGCCAATATAGTCACAAAAGATATGGTGCGCTCCATGGCTGATAATCCGATTATTTTCGCCATGGCCAATCCTGATCCTGAAATTACCTATGAAGAAGCGATGTCTGCCCGAGATGATGTCATCATGGCCACTGGCCGCAGCGATTATCCCAATCAGGTGAATAACGTGCTTGGTTTCCCTTTTATCTTTAGAGGAGCTTTGGATGTTCGAGCGCATTCAATCAACGAAGAAATGAAAGTAGCCGCCGCTCATGCTCTGGCTAATTTAACAAAAGAGCCCGTGCCGTATAACGTGATTAAGGCCTATCGATTAGAAAAGATGGAATTTAGTCGTGAATATATCATTCCCAAGCCCTTCGATCCACGGGTACTTATCTGGGAAGCGACAGCTGTGGCAAAAGCCGCGATGGACAGCGGGGTTGCGGGAAAAAAAATCGACATTAATGAATACAAAGAAAAATTAGAAGCCCGTCTCGGCCTTTCCCGCAAAGTGATGCGCGTCATGATTAACAAAGCCAAAAAAGAGCCCAAACGGATCGTTTATCCTGAAGGCGATCATGTTTCCATTTTAAAAGCATGTGAAATTGTGCTGGATGAAGGCATGGCACATCCAATTCTAATTGGCAACAGAGAGAAAATTGAGAATAAAATTAGTGAAATGCACCTGGATCTGGATAAAGGCGTAGAAATTGTTGATGTCAGTAATTCAGAAAAATTTGATGAATATGTAGAAATATTCACCCAATTAAGACAGCGAAAAGGCATTACCCGTGAAGGAGCCAGACGAATGATGGGTCGTCGTAATTATTACGGCGCGATGATGGTTCACGTCGGGGATGCTGATGGGCTGGTTTCGGGATTGACCCAGACCTATCCCAAAACCATCCGCCCGGCCTTGCAGATAATTGGTATGCGCCCGGATGTAAAAATAGTGGCTGGACTTTACATGATGATTCTTAAAGACAGAGTCATGTTTTTCGGGGACGCCACTGTAAATATCGAACCCTCTGCCGATGATTTAGCCGAAATCGCGCTGCTTTGTGCCAGAGAAGTTCGCAGGTTTGATGTCGAGCCAAGAGTTGCCATGCTTTCATTTTCAAATTTTGGCAGTTCAAAACACCCGCTTGCAGAGAAAGTGCGACGGGCTACCGAAATTGTTAAACAACGGGCTCCGAATGTACTCATAGACGGCGAAATGCAGGTCGATACCGCTGTTGTTCCTGAAATAATTGATGAAAATTATTCGTTCAGCGCTTTAAAAGGTTATAATGGTGCGAACGTGCTGATTTTTCCAAACCTGGAAGCCGGTAATGTGGCTTATAAGCTTCTGCAGAGATTGGGTGGAGCAGAGGCAATAGGCCCCATTTTATTGGGTATGCGTAAACCCGTGCATGTTCTGCAAATCGGCGGATTTAATGAAATTGATGTGGTTAATATGACCGCCATCGCGGTAATTGATGCGCAGGATAGCCAGGGTTCGGTGTTTGGAGTTTAGATTAATTACTGTGCAATAAATATGTCATTGAATCATTCGCTGCGCTGTCATCAGGTCATTTATTGTTTCTTTCGTTAATAATGACTTAATGACTATTCCGTTTGGTTTATAACATCTATTTATTATAATCGATGATTTGTTTAGACAACTGTTTATGTCAGGTTTATTCATTCAATATGCTCAATTGCAAAATCAAGAGTCATTCATACTTACAATAAACAACAGAATTTTATTAAATTAAAAAGGACTTAATTATGAGTACGATGAATAATTTCAAAGAAAATGTTCTTGAACTCGTTCGCAGAACATCCACGGAATTGCCTGAAGATGTGGAAAAGAAATTGCAGGGAGCCCTGGCAAAGGAAGATTCAAACTCTTCGGCTGCAGGCGTTTTCAAGGTTATTTTACAAAACATTGATATGGCACGAATAAACTCGACACCTATTTGTCAGGACACCGGGACGCCGAATTTTTACGTTTACTACCCATCAGGATTCTCGACCATTCAAATGAAAACTCAGATTCATGAGGCTATTAAAGAAGCAAGCGAAAAAAGCTATCTGCGGCCGAACGCTGTGGATTCATTAACGGGTGCGAATTCAGGCAACAACCTGGGTAAAGGTTTTCCCACAATCCATTTTAATGAATGGGAAAACGATTATGTAAAAATTGATCTCATGCTGAAAGGCGGGGGCTCTGAGAATGTTGGGGCGCAGTATCGGCTACCTTATGCACCGTTAAAAGCCGGGCGAGATATTTCCGGAATCAAGAAAGTTGTCATTGATGCAGTTTATCAGGCCCAGGGTCAGGGGTGTGCGCCGGGAATTCTGGGTGTGGGAGTAGGAGGTGATCGCGGTACATCTTTTGTGTTATCAAAAAAGCAGTTGTTCCGTAAACTTGACGACCAAAACGAAAACGAAATCCTTCGAAAAGTTGAAGAGGAATTGCTTGAAAAAGCCAATCGTCTGCAAATTGGTCCCATGGGTTTTGGAGGAAAAACCACAGTACTTGGCGTAAAAATGGATTGGATGCATCGTCTGCCGGCGAGCTATTTTGTTTCAATCTCATACATGTGTTGGGCGGATAGAAGGAAAAGCATGGTGTTGAAAAACGGTGTGGCGGAGTTTGTCTGATGCTTGAACGAAACCAGCCAATAAGGTCATTGCAAACGAGAGTTCGCTCAGGTAGATTTTATTTGTCTCAATATGGACAAGTTTTGATGTCCTGAGATATTAAATTTAAGGAGAAAAAAATGATTCAATTAAATATTCCAATTTCAAGTAACGAAATAGAAAAATTAAAAGTAGGCGATCAGGTGTCTTTATCCGGCGTCATGTTCACCGCCCGTGATGCGGCTCATAAGTACATGGTGGACAGTTTTATTGAAAGTTCACCCCCTGAGAGTGAAAAAGAATTATTTGAAATTTTAAAGCAGGAGCTTAATGGCGGAGTAATTTATCACTGTGGTCCGGTAGTTCGCAAAACAAACGGCGGTTGGGAATTCGTGGCGGCCGGCCCCACCACCAGCATTCGCGAAGAGCCCTATGAGCACCTGATTATTGAACATTTCGGCTTAAAAGGAGTCATAGGCAAAGGCGGTATGGGCCCCAAGACCTTGGCGGCTTGCAAGAAACATAAAGCCGTTTATTTACATGCAGTTGGCGGAGCAGCAGCTGTTTTAGCTGAGGCTGTGAAAGAAGTGGTTGATGTTTACAAAATGGAATTCGGCGTGCCCGAAGCCTTCTGGAAAATCCGTGTTGAAAATTTCCCTGTTGTTGTAACTATGGATTCCCATGGCGGTAGTCTGCACGAAAAAGTAGAGGCCGCATCTAAAAAGGAGTTAGAAGCAATTCTGGCTGAATTTTAGTTGCTATTTTTGATTTTTCTTAATACATATTGCACATTGACACATTTTTAAATGTATTTTTATTAGTGAACAATAATAATATTAATTGAGGAGGGTGCTGTAATGAACAAAAAAAGTATGTACATGGTTTTCATTTTAGTGTTTAGCTTAATTTTTAATTTTGGTTGTCAAAAAACTTCGGAGACTACGGAGGAAAGTTCCGGGGCTGCCCCCAAAAGCCTGGTAGAATTAATGGATGAGTATCATCGTGTACTCAGGCCGCTCATGCATCAGGCTCTTCCTGATGAAGATGTGGCAACATTGAAAGAAAATGCCTCTGCGCTTTTGAAGGGCGCTGAAAAAATTGCAGCGGTTGAGATACCATCCAAATTTGAAGCCAAAAAAGATGAGTTGAGTAACATAATCAACGGACTATTAAGTAAAACCAAAGCCTTTTATGAAACCTGTCAAACAGGGAGCGATGAAGAAATTATGGATACTTTTCGCTCCGCGCATGATGATTATGAAGCCCTGGCAGATATTGTTTACAAGCTATGAGTTTGGTTGTAAATAAATAATTTTGATCAGTTATTTTTTTATTGTACCTTAAAACAAGGGTAGAAATTATTATTCATGCTTTGGAAATATAATTTCCTGATGCAATATTCGCAGCAGGGAGTTGAAAGGAAGCAAATGCTATGTTTAATGTTTATTGTACAGCAAAAGATATTATGACCTCCCCTGTTGTCACGGTCAGGAATAATATGTCAATTGAAGAGGTAGCTGATTTGTTTAGTGACAGAATGATTACGGGCGCTCCGGTTGTAGATGAAAACGGCCGACCAGTTGGCGTCATAACTCTCAGCGATCTTGTCCGAAATGAACCACGCCGGGAAAACATCATTTCGGACAAAATCGCATCAGATTTTGTTTTGAAAGCATGGGAAGCTCAATTTAGTACTGAAGAATTAACTGGTTATCATATAGAGGAAAGCGAAACCTTACTGGTTCACGATATCATGACCCCATTTATTTACCGTGTGCAGGAAGATACACCCGTGAAGGAATTGGCAAAGATAATGATATCAGGAAGAATCCACCGGTTGTTTGTTTCCGTGGAGGATGAAATTTTCGGAGTAGTTTCAGCGTTGGATATACTGAAGGCAGTAGCGAGTATTGGTGAATAGGAATATTTAATGACTCAAAAGATAGTTTTAATTGGGAATCCGAATGTTGGGAAAAGTGTGATTTTCGGGTATCTCACAGGTCGGTATGTAACGGTTTCTAATTATCCTGGCACGACAGTAGAAATTTCCCAGGGGAATGGTAAATATGATTGTAATACTGATGTAATAATTGACACACCAGGCGTTAACAGCCTGATGCCTTTTTCCGAAGATGAAGTAGTCACAAGGAACATTTTGTTAAATGAGCATCCCCGGATTGTAGTACAGGTCGCGGATGCTAAAAATCTACGCCGGGCTTTATTTCTGTCTCTTCAATTGGCAGAAATGAAAGTTCCTTTTATCATAAATTTAAACATGATGGATGAAGCCCAGAGTCGGGGTGTGACTCTTGACCTGCCGACTCTTATGCAAATTTTTGGAGTACCAGTTGTCGAAACAGTTGCTATTCACCACAGAGGAATGTTGAATCTGGTGAATGAAATCTGTAACAGTCCGAAAGCCTCCGGATTAGAAATTATTTATCCTCAGGAAATTGAGGATGGTATAACCGAAATTATTTTATGTTTGCCAGATGTTGCTATTTCAAAGCGTGCTTTATCATTAATGATATTAGCCGGCGATGAAAGCCTGAAGTCCTGGCTTGCAAAGAATTTAAATGCCGCCTGCGTTCAAAAAATTGAAGCGATCAGACTGGAAGTTCGGAAGCGTCTAACCAAGCCGATTAATCTTGTTATTAACCAACGACGGATGCACAAAGCAGACGAAATCTTTGGTAAAGTATATAAAATTGAAAAAGGTAAAAGCAACAAGTTTACGGATTTTTTAGGCCGGTTAAGCATGCATCCATTGTGGGGCATACCAATACTCCTAACAGTGCTTTATGGTTTGTATCTTTTTGTCGGTGTATTCGGTGCAGGTACTTTGGTTGATTTTCTTGAAGAATTCGTGTTCGGAAAGTTCATTACGCCGTGGTCTGAAAAACTGTTTTCTTTATTAATTCCCATAAATTTCCTTCACGAAATGTTCGTCGGGCAATACGGTTTGCTCACTATGGCCCTTTCCTATGCAATTGCAATAGTATTGCCGGTAGTGTTTACTTTTTTCTTAGCCTTTGGATTATTGGAAGACTCGGGATATTTGCCCCGTCTGGCGGTAATGTTAAATCGAGTATTTAAACTCCTGGGTTTAAATGGCAAAGCTGTTTTGCCGATGGTTTTAGGGCTTGGTTGTGACACTATGGCTACGCTGACCACACGAATATTGGAAACACGCAAAGAACGAATCCTGGTAACTTTACTGCTGGCGCTCGGTATTCCGTGTTCAGCACAATTAGGAGTCATACTTGGATTGCTTAGCGGACTTACTCTTGGTGCAGTGTTAATTTGGCTTTTTTGTGTAATAGCTGTACTCATCATAGTCGGTTTTATTGCATCGAAAATTCTGCCAGGCGAAAGTTCTGATTTTATATTAGAACTTCCGCCAATTCGCCGCCCCAGTTTAAAAAACATAACAGTTAAAACTTTAGCCCGGGTGGAATGGTACTTAAAAGAGGCCGTTCCGCTTTTCTTTTTAGGTACATTTATTTTATTTGTTTTACATAAAACCGGCGTTTTATTAACAATACAACATTGGAGCGCTCCTCTGATAAGTGGATTTATGGGGCTGCCGGAAGAGACATCTGAGGCTTTCCTCATCGGATTTTTACGTCGGGATTACGGGGCAGCCGGACTTTTTAATATGGCCCGGGCCGGTTTGCTAACTTCCAATCAAATTGTGGTCAGCCTGGTGACGATCACTTTGTTTGTGCCTTGCATCGCAAATTTCTTTGTTATCATCAAGGAAAGAGGCTGGAAAATGGCAGTCGCCATTACTCTATTTATTATTCCATTCGCGTTTTTTGTGGGCGGTGTGTTAAATTTTTTCTTAAATTTGGTGTAGTCAATGATAATTTGCCATTTATGTGGAAATCGCTTTTCGAAAAGCAATAACATGGTGTGTTCGAGCTGTCCCATTGGAAGACACTGTCAACTAATTTGCTGTCCGAATTGTGGATACCAGTGGCCGGAAGAATCAAGTCTGGTCAATTTATTTAAAAGAGTGTTTAAAAAAGGAAAAACATACATTGAGCGAAAAAGCGGATCATTTGCTAAAAAATATCCGGCTCATGAACGAAAAGCGAATATTTGATTCTGAGACTATTTTAACGCTCGTACCCAGAGCTACCCGGGCAACTTCTGAAACTCTCGAGAAAAATGGTTTTATTTCTATAAAAAAAGGCGCCTTTAAACTCCTGCCGAAAGGTCACAAGAAAGCTGAATCTTTGATTCGGAGACACCTCTTAGCCGAGAGATTGCTTTCAGATGTATTTCACGTAAGTGATAAAGAAATGACTAAAACCGCCTGTGCATTTGAACATATTTTAAGTCCGGAAATCACGGAAAGTGTTTGCACCTTTTTAGGCCACCCGCCAGTTTGTCCTCACGGTATCACCATCCCTCGTGGTCCCTGTTGCGCAAAATTTACTAAAGATGTTAAACCTGTGGTTCACAGTCTTACTGATATGGAGATCGGTGAAAATGCAAAAATTGTGTTCATAGCGCCAGGACATAACAAAACACTCGAGCGGCTTTCAATTTTTGGCGTCGTACCTGGAAATAAAATTCGCCTTGAACAAAAAAAACCATCTTATGTTGTAAAAATTGATGAAACCGTATTAGCTTTGGAATCAAAAATATGTAAAGTAATATTTGTGAGACCAGTCAATAAAATAGAATAAATGGCCGGAAATATTTTAATTGCAGATAGCGACCAAACTTTCCAGAATGACTTACAGTCTGTATTTAATCCCAGTTCCTTTCGTTGTGACGGCGTAGATTCTGCCAGAGGCGCCCTTTTAAAGCTTAATAATAAAAAATTTGATGTAGCAATAGTTAGTCTGGAATTGCCGGATATGGACGGGATTGAGCTGTTTAAAACCATAACTCAGGTAAGCCCGAAAACTTCTGTTATAATTATTACAGGCTGCGCTACATTAAAATCATCTATCGAGGCTCTTCGTCTGGGCGCTTTTGATTATATGCTGAAACCTCTCAATTTTGAAGAGATCGCTTTAAAAGTTAGGCGTTTGATGGAACAAAAGGACTTTCTGGAAAAAGCACAATTTATCCACAATGAACTCAATAGAAAATATAATTTCAACAATATTGTTGCCTGCAGCAAATCTATGCGTAACGTGTTCGATCTGATTCGAAGAGTCTCGAATACTGGCAGCAATGTTTTGATTTTAGGGAACAGCGGCACTGGTAAAGAATTAGTGGCTCGTGCCATACATTTTAATAGCCCCAGAAAACAGCACCAATTTGTCACCATTAATTGCAGCGCAGTAATTGAATCTCTGTTCGAAAGCGAATTGTTCGGACATAAAAGGGGAGCTTTCACAAACGCTGTTAAAGACAAGGATGGTTTACTAAAAGTTGCATCTAAAGGCACTCTGTTTCTCGATGAAATCGCGGGCATGTCTGTGCATGTACAAGCGAAACTGTTACGAGCAATTGAATGTAAACAAATTACTCCAATAGGCGGCACAGAGCCCATACCCATTGATATCAGGATTATTGCTTCAACAAATAGAGAGCCTGTTGAGGAAATCGAGTCTGGAATGTTCAGAGAAGATCTTTACTATCGTCTTAATGTTGTTGAAATAAGGCTTCCGTCTCTAACCGAGCGTCAAGAAGATATTCCTTTGCTGGCACAACATTTTGTTAGAAAATATTCAAAAGAACTATCAAAACCTGTTGAAGGAATTGCTCCAAATGCAATGAAAAAGCTGATGCAATTTAAATGGAAAGGCGAAGTACGGGAATTGGAGAATATCATTGAACGAGCTATGATTTTTTGTGAAGGCAACATGATTTCTGCGGGTGATTTACCAAACAACATAAATAACCGTTCACGGGATAATTTTGTAATTGATTATAATAAATCTCTGAAAGAAGCTTTAAAGGATTTTGAACGACATTATATTTTGACCAAACTAAAACTCAAACAGGGTCACCGCTTAAAAACCTTTAAGGAGTTAAAACTCAGCGAATCCAGTTTCTATCGTAAAATTGAGGAATTGGGAATGAAAGCAGAAATTTCTGATTGGTTTGGTAGTAAAGTGCGGTAATCAGGAGTGTTTTGTTTAAATAACAAATACTTATGGCTATTTTAAGTGTTCGTATGTCAGGGCACGAAGTTCTCTATTCAGTAAACGAAAAGTTACTTTAAGAAATATAATGCTGAATTTTTATTAGGACCAAAGGTTTAATGGCTAAGCGTCAGGTTAAACAAACTCCATCCCATATTTTAACTCGCAGATTAACCGAAAATTTTTCTGTGTTGTCGCGCCGGATTTTGCGTTATGCAAATCAGGGCTATCCCAGAACTGAATTCATTCGCGAAATCGCTAAGATTCTATTAGACTTCTCTGGATGTAGCGCGATTGAACTGTGGACAAAAGAACATAACAAATATTTCAGATCAAAAGCCATTCAACATCACGAAGAATCAATCAGTGTCGAAAGCATGCCTGCCAAACAAAATGAAAACGGCGAGATTTTCCTGGGTTTACAAGTAGAGTCGGAGCTGGAAAAGCTATATAAAAACATACTCCATGGCCAGATTGATCCATCCTTATCAAATTTCACAAAAAATGGTAGTTTTTGGACCGGGGATTTGAAAACTCCCCTGAGCTTTCGCCTGAGGTCTGCCGGTCAGGAACACGTTTATCAGCTTGGAATTAGTGGAGATTATAAATCACTTGCCATAATCCCGTTTGTTATAGACAAGAATAACAATGGACTTCTGCAATTGATGAGCAGACAGCCGGACTACTTTAAGAAATATGAGATAGAATTTTATGAAAGTGTTGCCCAAACCCTTGGAGTCGCTATGGCGGTTCGAAGAGCTCAGGCTGCGCTTCGTGAACGTGTAAAAGAATTGACTTGTCTGTATGGTATAGCGCAGATAGTTGAAAAGCCCGGAATATTACTTAAAAAGATTCTTCAGGGTATTGTCGAGCTACTGCCTCCAGCCTGGTTTTACCCGGAAATTGCTTCCGCCAGAATAGTATTAGATGATGTTTCGTACATTACAGCAGAGTTCAAAGAAGGTGTGCATAATCAGACAGCTGATATTGTTGTTAATGAGAAGCGACGAGGTAAGGTAGAAGTGTGTTACAATGAGGAGAGACCAGAGATTCATGAAGGTCCTTTCCTCAAAGAAGAACGAAATTTGATAAATGCCGTGGCCAGACAGATTGAACTTATTCTTGAGCGGAAGCAAAGCGAAGAAGAAAAATCTAAACTTGAAGTTCAACTCCTGCATGCAGACCGTTTAGCGACTATAGGGCAGCTTGCTGCAGGTGTGGCTCACGAACTGAATGAACCGCTGGGCAATATATTGGGTTTCGCTCAACTTGCTAAAAAATGCGCTGGACTGCCAAAACAGGCGGAAAAGGATATCGGCAAAATTGTCAATGCTTCACTCTATTCTCGCGAAGTCATTAAGAAACTTCTCATATTCTCACGGCAGACGCCTTCAAAAAAGACCAAAGTTAATTTGAATCGTGTAGTGGAAGAAGGGCTATCTTTCTTCGAAGCTCGCTGTGCCAGGTCAGGGATTGAACTTAGTCGCTCACTTTCGACGAACCTGCCGGATATCACAGCTGATTCAGCTCAATTGAACCAGGTATTGGTTAACCTGGTAGTCAATGCTGTACAGGCGACACCTGAAGGAGGGAGGATTGCAATTCAAACATTTGCTTCTCAAAACTACGTTACACTTTGTGTGGAAGATACAGGCATAGGAATGAGTAAAAAAATTTTAAATCAGATATTTCTGCCTTTTTTTACTACGAAAGACATTGACGAGGGTACCGGCTTAGGCTTGCCGGTTGTACATGGGATAGTCACTGCTCATGGAGGTTCAATTGAAGTTGAAAGCAAACCGGGCTTCGGAACTCAATTCGAGATTAGATTGCCTTTGACTGAATTGCAAGTTACTGATGAGGAGGATTAAATGGCAAATTCAACTAAAAAGGAATGCATATTGGTTGTAGATGATTCTCCAAATACCCGGGAAGTGCTCCAGAGGAACTTAATTTCTCAGGGATACCAGGTACTGACTGCCCCTGGTGTTGATGAAGCCATTAATATTCTTGATTCAACTTCGATAGACCTCGTGATAACGGATGTAAAAATGCCCAGGGTCAGCGGTTACGATTTGATAAGACATATGCAGGAAAATTTCAAAAATACGGAAGTGATGGTGATTACTGGTTATCCAACTATTGAAGGAGCTGTCAAAGCAGTTAAAAGCGGAGCAGAGGAGTATTTGACCAAACCATTTACCGACGAAGAACTTTATTCTGCAGTTCAACGCGCTATCGAGAAACTACATGTACGCAGAGCTGTTCAGAAACAATCGAGCCAACCGTCCGGCGCTCCGCATGACCTGCTTGGTAAATCAGAGGCAATGAGTAAAGTCTGTAATACCATAGCCAAGGCTGCTTCAACATTAGCTACAGTGCTCATATCCGGTGAAAGCGGAACTGGTAAAGAGCTGGTTGCCAGAGCTATCCACTATAACAGTGCCAGAGCTTCGGCGCCATTTGTGCCTATTAATTGCGGTGGCATTCCGGATGGCTTGCTTGAAAGCGAACTTTTTGGATATGTCAAAGGCGCTTTTACCGGCGCTACAGAATCGCGGGCGGGCTTTTTTCAAATCGCGGAAGGTGGCACAATTTTTCTCGATGAAATCGGCGATACCAGTCTTACAATGCAGGTGAAACTTTTGCGAGTATTACAGGACAAGGTAGTCTGCATGGTCGGTGGTCGCAAAATGCAAAAGGCAGATGTACGGATTATATCAGCGACCAACAAGGATTTGCTCAGCCTGGTGAAGAAAGAAGCTTTTCGCAAAGATCTGTTCTTCCGCCTCAATGTCATTAATATTGAGGTGCCGACTTTGCGGGAGAGACGGGATGATATTTTGCTCCTGACTCAATATTTTTCTTCACGGTTTTCTAAAGAAGCGGATAGGCCGGTTCCACGTTTTTCGGATGTCGCGTTACAGGTGATAAAAAACTATTTTTGGCCAGGAAACGTACGGGAACTTGAGAACGTAATTCAGCGTCTCGTGGTTATGACCGAAGGGGATTTGATCGATGTTCCCGACCTGCCTTCTTACATGCGTTTCTCGGCTCTGCGGGAAACTGGAGTTAATCGAACGCTGGCTGAAGTGGAAGCCGAATACATTCGTAATGTACTTGCCAGTGTGGAGGGTAATAAAACCAGGGCGGCAGAAATTCTCGCTATTGACCGTAAAACGTTGCGTGAAAAGCTGAAACGTTATTCGATGGATAAATAAAAAAGAAGGTTTCTTTTAAACGGGTGAGCAGTCCGGTTAACCATTTAGCACCGTATGTGGAGATACCTGCATTCGCAGGTATGACAGTTGAGTCTGTCACTCCTGTGAATACAGGAGTCTCCAAGTAAACTGCTACAGAATGCTTCGGTTAGAATGACTTTGCTGAGTTAAATGGATAACCAGTGGTGAACAGATTTAAGTCTATAAGAATGGCAGCAAAAACAGGCTGATGATCCTGTGTGAAAATTCAAAATATCACCTAACCTGAATAATTCACGAAAAGTGACAAATGTGCGACGCACTTCTTGAAATGACTGAAGTTATGCCTATTTTTAGCTTCACCGCCAAAAAAACTTAGTTTCCAAGTGCGTCGCACATTTAGGTAATTCATGAATAATTCAGGCTAAAAACCAAGTACCCCACTATGTCATTCATGGAGAGTCTTATTAAAAAACAGTACCTTTCAACCAAACAATAAAGATTCTTCCAGAATGACAAAATCCCTTGTGTCTGACTTTTCACACAGTCTCGTATGTCCGAACACCCAATATAATCAATTCTACTAAAGTAAGTCGAAACCTGATTTCTATCTTACATTAATAGACATGATTATTTCGCTTTCATCAATCCTGCGGTGAGGAGATTCTCTCCAGTGGTGCAATTCTCTCCGAGAATGTATCACTTATCACATTCCACATTTTACTTCCATCGATTAAAATCGGAAATTCTACATACCGACGGAATCTATTGAAATTATATCAATTAGCCTACAGATGTTTTTTCTTATTAATTGAAAAAATGCAAATATGGATCAAAAGTAAAACGATGGAACAGCAATTGCTTTGCTGTTGAACAAATTCAATTTTATAAAAGAGGAACTTTAATAATTAGGAGTAAAGTATCATGCGAGAGATGTCCAAAAGTCAGGGGATTTGTACAGTATGTGATTCTACTCCAACTTGTACCTTTCGCAATGGACGAGTCTTATTACAATGCGAGAGATTCGAGCCTTTAGAAAAGCCTCCGGTAAGAGCTACTATCGAAGATTTTCTAACAGCAAGTAATTTACGAGTAAAGACTATTGTTGAAGTGGAAGAATCCAAACAATTCACAGGATTGTGCAAGAATTGCGAAAGCCGCGAAACCTGTAACTTCTCTAAAACTTTGGGAGGTGTCTGGCACTGTGAGGAGTACCAATAAAATTCACAATATACTATCATCCCTATGAAACATTGATTTATTTGAAGGAGAAATAGTACAATGGATGATACTGCAAAGACCGTAGAAAAACATAGTAATCAGCGTGGTGGAATCATCTCGATGCTTCAGGAGATTCAGTCCAGGCACGGTTATCTTCCGCAGGATGAATTAAAGATTGTCGCCAACAGCACCGGCCGCTCTCTGGTTGATATCTATGGTATCGCCACTTTCTATAAATCGTTCAGCTTAACGCCCAGAGGTAAACATCTTGTTTCAGTATGCCTGGGTACGGCCTGTCACGTACGAAACGCTCCGATCATTGGCGAGGAGTTTGAAAGGCAATTGGGCGTCAAGACCGGAGAGACAACTGCGGATAATAAATTTACACTGGAAAGAGTGAACTGTCTGGGAGCGTGTGCGCTTGGTCCCATTGTCGTCGTTGACGGTCATTATTTTTCAGAAGTTGGCACGGCAAAAGTGAAGAAAATTTTAAAACAAGTCCGTAGCGGTCTCGATAATGTTGATGTTAAACATGACCAGCACATCTTCCCGGTAGAGTTGAAATGTCCTCGCTGTAACCGCAGTTTAATGGATTCGGAACACCTTGTTGATGACAAGCCGTCCGTTCGGGTAACGGCGTCTTTCAAGAACAAGCACGGCTGTTTATGGTTATCTTGCCTTTATGGCAGTTTCAATATAGAAGCCGAGTTCAAGATTCCGTTAGACACAGTACTTAACATTTTCTGCCCGCATTGTCATGCAGAGATTGTTGGCGCTTCGCAGTGTACGGAGTGCAATGCGCCTATGATACCCATGATCGTCAATGGCGGCGGTATGATACAGCTCTGCTCACGTCGGGGCTGCAGAGAACACATGTTAGATCTTGATGTTGAGAGTATTGAAAATATAAATTAACTCATTGTTTTAACTAATAAATCTGAACAGAAAAAAACAGGTAATATAGTGGAAAGACTTAGATCAATTGATGATTTCAAGACATTCCAGGATCGTTTAATCAAGAGTCAAGATCCCAGGATTCCAACAATTGTAATTCCAACGGGTACGTGCGCACAGGCGAGTGGCGCTAATGATCTCCTCAGAATAACGAAAAGAGAGTTGTTGGCTAAAAATCTTACCAGGAAGGTTCATTTGCGTATCACTGGCTGCCATGGATTTTGCCAGATGGAACCATCCGTGCTTGTGGAGCCTTACGGGACGTTCTATCCCAAGGTTAATATAAAGAACATGGTGCGAATTGTAGATGCTGTGGCCAATGGTCAGATTCTTGCAGATTTGCTGTTTATGGATTCGGCAACTGAAAAACGAGTGGAAAAGCAGGAAGATTTACCCTTTTTTAAGACGCAGGTTCGTACTATTCTGGCACGTAATGAGAAAGTGGATCCCATACGAATATCAGCTTATATTCAGAATAGCGGATATTCAGCATTTATCAGAGCATTAGAAAATGGCGGCCCGGAGTGGGTGGTGAATGAGATAAAAGCATCGGGGCTGCGCGGCCGCGGCGGCGCTGGCTTTCCCACAGGTTTTAAGTGGGAGTTGTTGGCAAAGCAGTCGAACGGCGGCGGAAAGTTCCTTGTTTGCAATGCGGACGAGGGCGACCCGGGTGCGTATATGGATCGCAGTGTACTGGAAGGCAATCCGCACAGCATCATCGAAGGTATGTTGATCGGAGCTTACGGAACTGGTGCAACAGAAGGTATTATCTACGTCCGTTCTGAATATCCACTGGCGATTAAACATCTGATAATTTCGTTACGACGGGCGCGTGAATTAGGTCTTCTGGGGGAAAATATCTTAGGAACCGGGTTTTCATTTGACATCAGCCTGGCAAGAGGCGCCGGTGCGTTTGTGTGTGGAGAAGAAACAGCGTTGATGAGGTCTATTGAAGGCAAAATGGGCGAACCACGCCAACGCCCGCCTTTTCCGGTGCAAAAAGGCATAGACGGCAAGCCGACTTCCATCAATAATGTTGAAACCTGGGCCAATGTTCCAATCATTATTAAGGATGGAGCCTCGGAGTATGCTGAAGTTGGCACCGATAATAATTCCGGCACCAAGATATTCAGCCTGGTAGGTAAGGTGAAGTATACTGGACTTGTTGAGGTGCCAATGGGTATCACTATTAATGAGATTATTAATAGTATCGGCGGAGGACCAATAGGTAAAGCAAAGATCAAAGCGGTACAAACCGGTGGGCCTTCAGGAGGGTGCATTCCGGCTGATAAATTTGATCTGCCCATTGACTACGAC
This sequence comes from uncultured Cytophagia bacterium, assembly GCA_964539665.1. Lineage (GTDB taxonomy): Bacteria > Zhuqueibacterota > Zhuqueibacteria > Oceanimicrobiales > Oceanimicrobiaceae > CAZIKB01. The sequence continues at coordinate 20,185 of CAZIKB010000019.1, read as the reverse complement.
AGCCTGAGCGAAGCAGGATCGATTATGGGCTCCGGCGGTATGATCGTTATGGATGAAAACACCTGCATGGTGGATGTGGCCAAATATTTTATGGGCTTTCTTAAGGATGAGTCGTGCGGTAAGTGTTATACCTGCCGCAAAGGCACTCAACGGATGCACGAGATTCTGGAAGATATCTCAAATGGCGAAGGAACGCTAAATCAACTGGAGCTTATTGAGGAATTGTCACAGGTGGTGAAAGACGCTTCTATGTGTGGCCTGGGGCAGACAGCGCCAAATCCGGTCCTCTCCACGCTTCGGTACTTCCGGGATGAATACATCGAACATATTAATAATAAACGATGCCCGGGGGGTGTTTGCAAAGAGCTTATTACCTACTGGATTAATGAACTCTGCACAGGTTGCACAGTTTGTATAAAAAGTTGTCCGGAGGAAGCAATAACCGGTAACAAAAAAGAATTGCATGTTATAGATGTTGAAAAATGTATCAGGTGCGGAGCTTGTAGTAGCGTGTGCAAGTTTGAGGCGATAGAAATTACTTAATATCTGACTAACCGTCTTTTCCTGTCAGTCTCGCATGCTTTAAGCGGGAAATCTTCTGATTGAAAAACAGGAGATTATGGTTTAAAGATATCCCTCTATTTTTAGCAGGGAAGAGTGCCTGATGGATATGGATTGGAGTGATTGCGATTTGAATCTAAATGTTTTTTTTAATAAGAGGATAAGATGTTATGATCAATCTTACTGTCAACGGTTGTAATATTCGAGTTGAGGAAGGAACAACTCTTCTGGAGGCTGCAAGATCTCTCGGATTTCCTATCCCTACCCTATGTCACATGGACGGGCTTACGCCTTATGGAGCTTGCCGGTTATGTGTCGTGGAAATCGGGGAGGGTCCGAAAGCTAAACTGGTCTCATCCTGTACATATCAAAGCGAGGAAGGGCTCAAAGTAAGAACAGCATCCTCACGCGTTGTAAAAGCGCGCAAAATGATTTTGGAACTTTTGTTGGCTTCAAGCCCCCAATCGAAAATAATTCAGGATATGGCTTCTGCGCATGGAGTGCATCAACAACGCTTCAGGCAGGAGCATGAGGATTGCATACTTTGCGGGCTTTGCGTACGCATGTGTGAAGAACAGATGATGGCTAAAGCTATTGGTTTTTTGGGAAGAGGTGAAAATCGAAGAATTGGCACGCCGTTTGACGTTCCTTCAGAGGAGTGTCGGCTTTGCGGCGGTTGTATGTATGTTTGCCCGGTTTGCCAGCTCAGATGCACGTATACCGAACCGGATAAAGCTGTTTGTAATGGTTGTATAAACCTGAGCCCGCCTTGTGTGGAAAAAACACAATTCGATGATATGATGTGTTATATGGAGCCCTGTGTTGCTTGTGAGATAAAGAAAATTAATGAAGATAAAAGGAGGTAATATAATGTCACTGACGAAAATAAACGCTACGGCTGCAACTCTAACGAAAAACAGAACTGAAGGTTCAGTCGTACCTTCTACAGGGATGTGTGTAACCTGTGTAGACGGCTGTATTGGTATGTGTGAGATCGGGAAATCGGCTTACAGGGGTCACGAAGTCATTTACCCTCAGCCATTTGGCGTCATCACCAGCGCGGGAGAGAAAGAATATCCAATCGACTATTCGCACTTCAACATCATGGGCACGGCTGTTGGTGCATATGGGGTGAAAGCAGACAGCGATGCTGCGATCTTTCCAGCAGTTAATCTTGAAGTTGCATTTGGTAAGGATAAGGGGATAAAATTTAAATATCCATGGATTATCCCTGGAATCGGCTCCACTAACATAGCCAAGAACAACTGGGAAGGATTAGCCATTGGCTCTGCGCTATCAGGCACAGGTTTGACAATCGGTGAAAATGTTGTCGGCATGGATCCTGAATCTGTTATCAGGGATGGTCGTGTGGTTGATACAGTAGAACTTAAACGCCGGATTAAACTTTATCAGGATTACCAGCAAAATGGTTACGGGGCTATCATCTTGCAGGCCAATATTGAGGATACCCGTTTAGGAGTACAGGAATATGCCATTGAAAATCTTGGGATTGAATGTGTTGAATTAAAGTGGGGCCAGGGTGCAAAAAACATTGGCGGTGAAGTCAAGATAAACGACCTGAAGAAGGCACAGATGTTGTATGAACGCGGCTACATTGTTCTGCCGAATCCGACTAATCCGGATGTGATTAAGGCTTATGAAAAAGGCGCTTTCAAAGAATTCGAGCGTCACTCCCGGGTTGGCATGGTCACCGAAGAATCTTTCGCACAGAGAGTGGAAGAGCTTCGTAAAGCAGGTGCGAAATACATCTCCCTGAAAACGGGAGCATATCGTCCGGCAGATCTGGCCAGAGCAATTGTATTCGCATCCAAATATGATCTGGATCTTCTTACCGTAGATGGAGCGGGTGGCGGTACAGGTATGAGTCCGTGGCGTATGATGAATGAATGGGGCATGCCTTCAGTGGAGCTGCATTCGCTTCTGGTCCAGTATGCGAAACAACTGGCTGACAGGGGAAAACACCTGCCGGCAATGGCATTTGCCGGGGGATTCATATTAGAAGACCAGATTTTTAAAGGACTTGCATTGGGTGCGCCGTTTGTGAAACTCATAGGTATGGCTCGCAGCCCCATCGCTGCAGCGATGGTTGGCAAAACAATCGGACGTACTATCGAGGACCGCTTGCTTCCTGTGTATGTTGAGCGTTTTGGCCATTCAAAAGATGAGATTTTCGTGACTGCGAGTTCTCTGCGCAAAGAATTGGGAAACACGGAATTTGAAAAATTACCCACCGGTGCGCTTGGTCTGTATACCTATTATGAGCGGTTAGCTCAGGGGCTGCGCCAGATCATGGCTGGCAGCCGCAAATTTTCGCTTGAGTACATAGAACGCGACGACATTGCTTCCCTCACAAGAGAAGCTGCTGAAGTTAGTGGCATTCAGTATGTGACCGATGTAGACAAGGAACAGGTTGACGATATTCTCAAAAAATATAATTAAGTAAAAGGGAAGAATAGAAAAACAGGCAAGTTCATGGGTGTTGACGGAGCTCATGGCAGGACGAGCCGTTGCAAGCTCTTTTATGAACACTTTTGAACTATGCTTCCTCGGGAAAGCTGACCTCGAAGTCATTCGGGTCAGCTTTCCTTTTTTTAGTCAAAAAGATAAAGAATTTATTATTACCATCAAACCTGATTAGAGCAACTCTTGTGTAATATTTAACAAATTTTCAAGCTCAAATCGCACAAGGGCTAATTCAGTACCGTCGTGTGCTGCCGGAAAAGCACAGGTATTAACAATTTTTTTCTAAAAATACAACATTTGGACATTAGATTGCAATAGCTTCAAAGAGTTTTTGATAGCGGTCAGGTTTGCAGTGAAAATCTGAGAAAAAAAGCAGGTGGCCATGTTCTGAGCCTGCTTTTAAAAGTACATATTCAAAATTTGAAGGTAAACAGAGTTCCTGTTATTTATTGAGAGGACACTGTTATAATTTCTATCCGTTGGGTTCATCCATCAGTTGGAAATAATTATTCTTTGCTATTTTGTAAATTATAGCTATAATTCTTAAAATAATTATGGTTTTACTTTACAATAAAACAAGTTTTATAAATTTTCCAAAAAGCTATTATTGAAAATGAGAAAACAATTCTTGCTGCCTCGTATATTTAAGAAAATCTTTTTAAAATTTGCATTAAAATGTAAAAATATTTATATTGATAAGCGCTTTAAATTAAATATTTTGAATTGCCTTTGGGTGCTCACTTTGATTTCAGTACATTTTTTGATAAAAAACTATTTGTTGTTTTGTGTAATTATGAAGTTTGGTTATTGAGGAGACATCTAAATGAATAATGGTATGCAAAATATTTTAAGTCAATTTAAACGAGAGAGAGGAGCGCTCATCCCCATTCTTCAAGCAGTGCAGAAGGAACATGATTATCTGCCGCCAGAAACAATTGCGGCTATTTCTGACTATCTGAAAATTTCAGAAAGCGACATCTTTGGAGTCGCATCGTTTTATTCTCAATTTCGATTCAGTCGTCCTGGAAAGCACCAGGTCAAAGTTTGTTTGGGAACCGCCTGCCATGTTCGCGGCGGCGTGAATATACTATCCAGGGTAGAGGAAGAATTGCATTTAAAACCTGGAGAAACCTCGGAGGATTACGAGTTCAGTTTAGATAGAGTGGCTTGCTTCGGCTGCTGTGCCCTGGCTCCGGTGATGGTCGTGGATGAAAATGTTCACGCTAATGTGTCTCAAACAAAAATAAAAAACCTGATGCTGCAGTATAAAGAAACTAACGATCACGATTAACGAGATAGTAACGTCTAAATTCATTCGAAACAAGGTCTTTTGTGAATCGAGGCGGCTAAATCGCGGTCAATAATAATTCAAATTACTGTTTTTTACAATTTAATTTTCTTTTATGTAATGGAATTTGACGCCCTGAAAAAAGAAGCTAAGAACGAATGGCAGAAAATACGTAATTCTGATAAGCCTCAAATTCTGATAGGAGCGGCCACATGTGGGAAAGCTGCTGGCGCTCTGGAGGTTCTTGAAGCTTTTAAAAGGGAGCTTTCTGAGTGTAAGATCGAAGCAAGTTTGACCGAAGTTGGCTGTTTAGGGCCTTGCTGTTTGGAACCCATGGTTGGCATATCCAAACCAAAACAGTCCTCGGTAATCTATGGCAACGTGCAACCAGAAAACGTTGCACGCCTGGTTAAAGAATGGCTCCAGGGCCAAAACCCTTGTTCAGATTTGGCTATTGGCGCATTGGGAGATGAGCCTCTTGATGGCATGCCCAAATTTTTTGATCATCCCATGTTGGCGCCCCAGGTCAGGATTGTACTGAAAAATTGCGGCTGGATTGATCCCACCGACATCAGGCAGTATATTGCCAACGACGGATATGCTGGAATCGAGAATGCTTTGAAGATGAAACCGGAGCAGGTGATTGCCGAGGTGTTGGAAGCCGGTTTACGCGGCAGGGGAGGTGCAGGCTTTCCAACCGGTAAAAAATGGCAGTTGTGCCGCAACGTGAAAAGCGATAAAAAGTACATGATTTGTAACGCTGATGAAGGCGATCCCGGAGCGTTTATGAACCGATCTCTTCTGGAGGGCGACACCCACGCGGTTCTGGAAGGATTGTTAATTGCAGGTTATGCCATTGGCGCTACCGAAGCTTATATTTACATTCGGGCGGAATATCCTCTGGCAATTGAACGCCTGATTAGAGCCATTGCCCAAATGAAGGATGCTGGTCTTTTAGGTGAAAATATTTTGGCTTCGGATTTTAGCTACGATATTACCATTAAGGAAGGCGCCGGAGCTTTCGTCTGCGGAGAAGAGACCGCCTTGATTGGCTCCATTGAAGGCAAGCGGGGCATGCCCCAAACCAGACCGCCATTTCCAGCGGTTTCCGGTCTTTTCGGCAAGCCAACCATAATCAATAACGTGGAAACACTCGGCACTTTACCCCATATTTTGCGAAACGGCGCTGGTTGGTACAATCAATATGGCACCGAGGGAAGCAAGGGGACCAAGACTTTTGCGCTGGCTGGCAAAGTCCAGCGAACAGGTTTAATTGAAGTGCCAATCGGGATTACACTGCGGGAGATTGTTTACGATGTCGGTGGCGGTATTCCAGATGGTAAGAAATTTAAAGCTGTGCAAACCGGCGGGCCATCCGGCGGCTGTTTGCCATCCCAATATTTAGATTCACCTGTGGATTACCAATCGTTAATAGCGGCGGGTTCCATAATGGGTTCTGGCGGAATGATCGTCATGGACGAAGATACCTGTGCCGTAGATTTAGCACACTATTTTCTTTCCTTTACCCAAAATGAATCGTGTGGAAAATGTGTACCGTGTCGGGTGGGCACCAAGCGCATGCTGGAAATTCTCGAAAAAATCAAAAACGGATTGGGTACACTAGAAGATATCGAAATTTTGGAATCCATTGCCGAAACAGTGAAATTAGGCTCTCTCTGTGGATTGGGACAAAGCGCACCAAATACTGTGCTAACGACCCTGCGTTATTTTCGCGATGAGTACGAGGCCCATATCAAGTATAAACAATGCCCGGCGGTTGTGTGCCAGACCATAACGTTCACACCGTGTAAATATAAATGCCCGGTGGATACAGACATTCCGGCTTTCCTCGCGCGCATTAGTCACGGCGAATATCACGAAGCCTTTGAGATAATCGGAGAAAAGAATCCATTTCCTATTGTTACCGGACTGGTTTGTCCACATCCGTGCGAGTCTCGCTGCCACTCGGCAGAATCAGGAAGCGGCTCTATATCGGTTAGAGCCTTAAAACGGTTTGTAAGCGATAAGGAACTTGAAACTCAATTCCAGCCTAAACCAAAAGCCAAACAAATATATTCAGAAAAAGTCGCTGTTATTGGTGCCGGGCCGGCAGGTATGACCGCAGCTTTCGATCTGACCCTCGCGGGATATGGAGTGACCATCTTTGAGAAAGAATCTTATGCAGGCGGCATGATGGAGGCAGCCATTCCCCGTTATCGACTTCCTCAGCATTATTTAAAAACTGAAATAGAAGCCATTAAACATGTTGGTGTGGAAATTAAAACCGGCGTTCATATAGGCCGTGATATTACGATGCAGGAACTTTTCGAACAGGATTTCAAAGCTGTGCTGGTAGCTGCTGGAGCCCACCGCAGTATGAAATTGAACATACCGGAAGAAAACGTTGAGGGCGTGATAGACGGCCTGGAATTTCTCAAAGCGGTGAATCGCGACGAAGAGATCAAGCTTGGTGAACGTGTCGGGATCATCGGCGGAGGCAATGTCGCTATTGACACGGCCAGAACAGCCTGGCGTCAGGGTAAAAAGGTAACCATTATTTACCGGCGGACACGTGATGAAATGCCAGCTTTTGCAGAGGAGATCGACGAGGCATTTTTTGAAGAAATTGATTTCAAATTTTTGACTGCGCCTCTAAGAGTCATAACCAAAAACGGCAAAATGATTGGTCTCGAATGCATAAAAATGGAGTTGGGTCCGGTGGATGAGAGCGGCCGCCGCCGTCCGATTCCTATTGAAGGCTCGAATTTTACCATCGAATTAGACACGTTACTCACGGCCATTGGTGAAAGACCTGACATAAGTTTTATCCCTGAGATATCAGGGATAAAATTCACGAAATGGGAAACCTTAGCGGTGAACCCCGAAACATTGGCTACCAACATCGATGGTATTTTTGCTGCTGGTGACGTGGTGTCCGGCCCTTCAACTGTTGTTGATTGCATTGCCCAGGGCAAGTTAGCGGCGCAATCCATTGGAAAATATTTGCGTGGCGAAAATCTGCAGCTTGAATATGAGATTACAGATCCTTCTGTCTATGTAGAACCGGTAAAATTATCTGAAGAAGAAATAGAGGAAATGGCGAATATTAAACGACCTGAAATGCCATGTTTGTCTTTGAAAAAGAGAGTCCAGAATTTTGACCAGGTTGAATTGGGCTATGAAGAAGCGACCGCAATAAAAGAAGCGAAAAGATGTTTGCGCTGTGATTTGCGGGAGAAACATTAAAATTAGTAACCCGATCAGGACTATTAAACAGCGTCAGCAATTAAAAAAATGGGGGATTGTAATTGGTGTAGTATTTTATCTGTCAAAAACATGGAGGGCGTCAAATGGTTAAGGTGCGCGTGTGGAAAGTTGAATGGTGTCCGAATTATGGAACAAGCATTGTGTTGTTAAAAGAACTGGAGGGCGAACGATTTCTACCTGTCAATGTGGAAGAGTGGGAAGCTAAAACTATTGAAATTTTACTGAAACAAAAATCGCGGCAACCATATAAAACAGCTTTGTTGTTTTCTTATTTGATAGAAAATTTGAATGCCAAAATATTAAGGATCGAAATCGAAAAAGGAATTCATAATGAGATTTTAGCCAAAGTAGTTTATTGTGACCAGGACGAAACCTTCACAATCACTCATAGCCCTGGTGAAGCAATTGAATTGGCCATGAGGTGCCGGGCGTCCATTATGATTCCTGATTCAATGCTTTTTAAATTTGAATCGAAGGTTCAACAATCAGAACTGCACGGAAAAGAACTTAAGCTATTAACAAAGAAATTGGAAAAAGCAGTGAAAGTTGAAAATTTTGAAGAGGCTGCTAAAATACGAGATCAGATTTCTGAATTAAAGAAAAAAATGAAAATTTAATTTGCTGCCGCACACTTTTTTAAAATGTTATTTTTTGCACAAAATGTCATGCCCGCATGCTTACCTGCTTTAAGCATGCGGGCACAAGTTTATCGGGTATCCATTTGGCAGTGAAATAATGGATGCCTACTTAAAACATGTGGGAATGACAAATAAAAGAAAGAATGGAAAAAGTGCACAGTAGTGAAAAACATAAAAAAGCCTCTGTAAAAGTGAGTATTTAAAGTAACTAAATTTAAATCAATTAGAACCTAGAAAAACAACACATTCTATTACTACAATATGAAAATCACTCTTACTATCGATAACCAGAAGGTCAGAGTCGAAAAAGGTGCTACGGTTCTGAAAGCCGCACAAAAGAGCGACATATATATTCCCATGCTTTGTCATCATGACAGTTTAAAGCCCTTTGGGGCATGCAGGCTTTGTATAGTCGAGATTGACAACATTCGCGGCTATCCCACCGCCTGTACTGTCCCGGTAGAGAACAATATGGTTGTTCGCACCAGTACGACAAAGCTGCAGGAACTAAGACGAAATATTTTGAAGCTGATTCTCTCTGAGCATCCTTACTCCTGTCTGGTGTGCCCACAAAATGCTGATTGCAGTGATTTTCAAGGTACCATCCGAAAGGCTGGGATTACGACTGGCTGCCAGTATTGTCCCAAAAACGGGCAGTGTGAACTGCAATCTATGGTAGAATATCTTGATTTGAAAGAAATGGATTTCCCCATTGCTTATCGGGGAGTGACTGTGGAAAAGGAAGATCCATTTTTTGACAGGGATTATAATTTGTGCATTTTATGCGGCCGCTGTGTCCGGGTATGTCAGGAGGTGCGCGGTCGGGGCACTCTGGCTTTTACCCATCGAGGCAATCAAGCCTTAGTGGGGACAGCCTTCGGGAGGTCTCATCTCGATTCCGACTGTGAATTCTGCGGCTCCTGTGTTGACGTCTGTCCGGTGGGTGCGCTTGCTGATAAGCGCAGCAAATGGGAAGGGAAACCTGAAAAGACGATAACTTCCATTTGTCCATACTGCTCATTGGGTTGCACTCTTGATTTCAAGATTAAAAATGGCAGTGTAATTGGCACCAAACCAGACGACAACGGCACACTTAATCAGGGACAGGCCTGTGTGCGGGGAAGATACGGGATTGTGGATATGATTCATAATGAATCGCGGCTTCAATCGCCAAAGATCAAAGAAGACGGCATTTGGGATGAAGTTTCCTGGGATGAGGCTATTCAAAATGTAGCTGAAAATTTTGCTAAATATGACAGCGCTCAATGCGCCGTGATTGCAACCCCTAACTGCACCAATGAAGACAACTTTGTTTTTCAAAAATTTGCCCGGGTCGCATTAAAAACCAACAATGTAGATTTTTATGAATCCAATTTAAATAATGGTGGCCTCCGAGCTATTTCTCAAATAGATTGTACAAATTCGAGCACACCGCCAATTCAGGAAATCAGCGAAGCTAAATGTATTTTAGTCGTAGGTTCCAACACATCGGAATCCCACCCGGTCGCGTCAGTTGCTATTAAAAAAGCAATACGTGAAGGTGCAAAACTCGTTGTCATCGATCCGCGTAAAGTTGAGCTGGCAGGTCTGGCTGATATCTGGCTGCAGCCCAATCCTGAATCAGATGCACTTCTACTCACCGGGATTATGAAAGCGTTGTCCCGGAATGGTTCAACGAGGAATACCAATTCAGGAGCTAAATATGAGCATGCCGATGGCTTAGTGCAACAGCTTGCAAAATTTGACCTGTCCTGGGTAGATAAGTCTGCGAGCGTTTCAACAGAAAAAATTGTCGAAACTGCTGCTTTATTAAGTAACAACCAGCCAACGGTTATAGTTTACGGTTCAGGTATTTCTCAGCATCCCTCCAGCGCCGACACCGTTTTGGCTTTGCATAATCTGTCTTTACTCCTTGGAACAGACAACCAGCCAGCAGGATTAATTTCGCTGTTAGGACAGAATAATATCATGGGTGCTTCTGATATGGGTGCTGTACCGCATAACCTTCCGGGTCATATTGCCATAGAAGATAACGAGGCTAAAAGTCAGTTTGAAAAATCCTGGGATTGTAAAATAAGCGGGAAGCCGGGCCTGACTTTTAATGAAATTCTTGAGGAAATTGAAAGCGGGCAAATTAAGGCGCTCTATTTAATTGGTGAAATACCTTCTGTTGCTGTACTGGACAAACTGGATTTTTTAGTTGTTCAAAACATTTTTCCCACGAAAAATATGGAGCATGCGCAAGTAATATTACCTGCCGCAAGTTTTGCAGAAAACAGCGGTACCTACACCAATTTTGAAGGACGTGTTCAGCGCGTAAAGGAAGTGATAAAACCACAATACCAATCAAAGCCCGACTGGTGGATCACCTGTCGAATCGCGAAGAAGATGGGGATTAGTGGGTTTGATTATAAAAACTCTGCTAAAATAATGGAAGAAATCGCCCAATTGGTGCCCGGTTATGAAACGATTAATTACCGAAAATTGAAAAAGCACGGTAGGGTGAGATTTATCAACGGCTCCAATGGAAAATACAAATTTCATCCAACTGACCTTGTGACTATGGCTTCAGCCAAAAACGAGAACTTCCCATTGACTCTGATTGTCGAAAACAATCTGTTTCACTTTCGAGCGGGATCTTTGCTGGAACATGTCAAAGGCATGGAGCTCATCAAGCCGGAAAATACCGCAGAGATAAATTTCGATGATGCAGCGGAGTTGGGGATTACAAATGGTGATGAGGTAAAAATTATGAGTGAAAATGGTCAGACTCAAACTAAAGTGAAATTATCTGACGATGTACCCCGGGGTATTGTATTTATGAGTTTGAATTCGGTGACAGGAACAGAACTATTTAACCATGGAATGCCTGTACAGAAAACAAAAAGCGTGAGGATTGAACGTGTATGATATAGTCCAACGAGAAATGCTTGTACCTAATATGCATATTTTAAAGGTGCGGGCGCCAGCGGTTGCAGCCAAAGTAAAAGCAGGCCAATTTGTAATTGTCCGACCAGATGAACGCGGAGAAAGAATTCCACTCACTGTGGCTGACTGGGATGCCAAACAAGGAACAGTAACTTGTATTTTTATGGAGGTAGGTAAAACCACCTCGAAATTAGCCAATTTAAAAACAGGTGAAACGCTGCCTACATTTGTAGGACCTTTAGGCCATCCCTTGGAGATTGAGAATTATGGTACAGTTCTTCTTTCAGGTGGATGCTATGGAATCGGATGTGTTTATCCCATGGCGCGAGCGTTGAAAGAGGCAGGCAATAAAGTCATAACCATGCTCGAGGCCAGAGCAGGATTTTTGATGTATTGGCAGGAACAGTTAGAAAGCGTCAGCGATAAAGTGATTATAGCCACAGCAGATGGCGCTAAAGGCGTCAAAGGACATGCTTTTGATCATATAGAACAGTTGATTAAGAAAAATGGAAATATTGACCGCATTATTGCCGAAGGCTGCACATTTATGTTGTATGAGATGGCCAAAGTTACCAGGCCTTTTGGAATACCAACTATAGTCAGTCTGAATCCGATAATGGTGGACGGTACAGGCATGTGCGGCGCCTGTCGAGTTGGAGTCGGTGGCGAAACCAAGTTTGCTTGCGTTGATGGCCCTCACTTTGATGCTCATCAGGTTGACTGGCAGCTTTTATTGTCACGAAGAAAAGCTTATATAAAGGAAGAAACTATTTCGTCGGAAAGGGTAAGTTGAGATGGCAAAGGTAATCCCTACAAAAACAATAATGCGAGAACAGCGTCCTGAGAGGCGCAAAAGAAACTTTGGTGAAGTGCCGTTTGGCTATTCTGAGGAAGAAGCCATAGCCGAAGCAATAAGGTGCCTTCAATGTAAAAAGCCAACCTGTATGAAAGGTTGTCCGGTTGAAGTGCCTATTCCTGAATTTATTGATTTTATTGCTGCCGGAAATTTTTTAGCAGCAGCAAAGAAAATCAAAGAGAAAAATATGTTACCGGCTGTTTGCGGCCGAGTTTGTCCCCAGGAGGAACAGTGTGAAGCCAGGTGTGCACTAACAAAGAGATTCGAATCTGTGGCCATTGGCCGGTTGGAACGATTTGCCGCGGACTGGGAAGCGGCCAATTGTAAAATTGAAATTCCTCCAAGGGCGCCGGCAACTGGCAAGAAAATCGCCGTGGTTGGAGCCGGGCCAGCAGGTCTCACGGTCGCCGGTGATCTTTTACTTATGGGACATGAGGTAACTATTTACGAAGCTCTGCATGAGGCTGGTGGAGTTTTGGTTTACGGTATTCCGGAATTTCGACTGCCTAAAACTATTGTTCAGAGAGAAGTGGATTATGTCTGCAATCTGGGCGCGAAACTATATAAAGATTATGTCATCGGCAGCACCCTTTCAGTGGATGAGCTCTTTGATGAATATAATGCAGTCTTCATTGGCACGGGCGCTGGATTGCCGTGGTTCATGAACCTGCCGGGTGAAAATCTCAATGGAATTTATTCAGCAAACGAATATTTAACCCGCAACAATCTTATGAAAGCCTACAATTTTCCTGGTGCAGATACACCTGTTGAAAGAGGAAAAAGAGTTGCGGTTATTGGCGGCGGAAATGTGGCCATGGATTCAGCCCGTACTGCTTTGCGCCTTGGTGTGGATAAGTCTTATATTGTTTATCGCCGTTCTCGTGCCGAAATGCCAGCACGTGAAGAGGAAATTCACCATGCTGAACAAGAAGGCATCATTTTTAAATTACTCACCAATCCAGTAGCCTTTCATTCAAATGGAAACGGCTGGGTTAAAGAGATAGAATGTACCAGAAACAAACTGGGTGAACCTGACGCGTCGGGTCGGCGAAGACCTGTGCCAATAGAGGGTTCAAATTTCAGAATTCCTATCGACGTTGTTGTAGTTTCAATTGGCAACAGTCCGAATCCGCTAATAGCAGCAACCACTCCAGGTATTGAAGAAGAAAAATATGGAAATCTGAAAACTGATTCCGAAACTGGCAAGACCACAAAAGTTGGTGTTTTTGCCGGTGGTGATGTAGCCACCGGCGCAGCTACTGTGATTGAAGCCATGGGCGCCGGCAAAAAAGCGGCCCGTGGAATTGATGAGTATCTCAGAACAGGGATCTGGTAAACCTTGTGTAGTGATTCCAAAATAACGTGTTTTAAGAAAAAACACAAATGAATCGTCATATTTTGATTATTAAGTGACAGTGAATATTGCCATGATAATCAGGAATCGTTCTTCTGGTATTAGTCAGGACGAGATGTTGTAGAAGCAGGAGTTGTGTTTGGGAATTAGACGGTTGCGACCAGGCTTTAAGCGGCATATGTATAAATATATTTTATGTTATTTTAAAATTAATGAGGTGTAATATCATGAAGGAATATATGGATTCTGTTCGCAGACGAGTTTGCCTTTTGTGTAATAACCACCTGGTATCTCATTTTGTTGGCGGTGAACGTGAAATTATACGCTGCGGATTACCAATTAATGAAGTATGTGCGATTGAGCGCTACCTGCCCGGGATAGTTGAAGTTGTCGAGTCCGTCGATAGTCCCAGGATGGAAGATTATTTAATCAAATTGCGCTACCAGATCTGTTCCAAATGTGAAAACCTGGAAAACAGGTATTGTCCACGGTGGATCAATAATAAGTGTGCCCTGGATCGCAATTTCATGCTGGTAGTTGAGGCGATTAAGGACGTACGCGCACATACTGGAAGACTTGCTCAGTAGTTATAACTGTCTTAAATTACAGTTGTCCTGGGCTGTAATTCATGATATTATTTTATTCAAAGCGCAGCACTGAATAACTGAACTCAAACGGGAGGTGATTTTCGTTTTGTTCTGCTAAACTCCAATGCTCTGGTAGCTTGTTACAGTGGTTAGACGCGAACAGGTGTAATAATACGCTCAAGACTTCGGGAAATAGAATTCCCCACCAATTGAATCCTTATTTCGCAGCATAAAGAAATTTCCCGATTATTAATCTGAACCGACAAATCTAACAAAGCACAACTTGCATAGAACAAGTTTACAAATATCCTGACTCAAAGATTTTGCAAGTTACTGACTCCCAAAAATAAGAAATACAAGGCGCTTATATTCCTAAATATGAGAATGAATCTTATGTAAGTTGCTAAAGTAGGCAATTATTAGCGGCTCAAACAGCGATGCAAATTTGCTGGTAATTAATGTTAATTATATAAATACATTATGACAAGAATTGTTTTAGAAAATAGTAAGATATTTTGGCACCATAATTGCTTTGTATGTACATTCAGTTGGGGTCCATCAATTTGCCTTTTAAAATTTCGTAGTTTACATACATAAATGATTTTTTAGTATAAATCAATAATCTATTACTAAGGAGAAGTGTTATGTTAAACAAAATTGCTGTAATTGGTGGAGGCAACATTGGTGGCGTACTGGTTCAGGAATTGGTTCGTAGACGTCTCGCCCGAAATGTTGCTTTAGTAGACATCAAGGAGCCAGAACTTGCTAAAGGAAAATCATTAGATATTTGCGAAGGCTCACCGATAATTCGCGCAGATATCAAGGCTGAGGGCTCCAGGGAGTATTCAGTTATTGAAGGAGCCGAGTTGGTTATCAACACCGCCGGTGTACCGCGAACCACCCGCCCTGACGGTACCATTCCAACCCGTGAAGAACTGCTGACAACTAATTTAAAAATAACTGATGCGGTTAGTGATGGTATTTCGAAATTCTGTCCAAAAGCCATGGTTATTTCGATTGCCAATCCATTGGATGCCATTGTGTCTCGATTAAATATGAATTTAAAACCTCCGCGTGAACGTTTAGTTGGAATGGCTGGAGTGCTCGATTCATCACGCTATCGTTATTTTGTCGCTGAAGCGGCCGGCGTTAGTGTTGAAAATGTAGAAGCGATGGTACTGGGAGGACATGGTGATAATATGCTCCCAATTCGTTCAGCCTGCCGTATAGCTGGTATGCCTGTCGAAAAATTTGTATCAGCAGAACAGTTAGACGCTATTGAAACAAGAACACGTAAAGCCGGCGGTGAAGTTGTGAAACTGCTGGGCGTTGGTTCTGCTTTTGTTTCACCAGCCTGGAGCGCTTTAGATATGGCCGAAGCTATCATTTACGATAAAAAGAAAATTATGGCAGCGAGTACGCTGTTGCAGGGTGAATATGGTGTAACAGGCTTGTATATTGGTGTTCCGGTAATTTTTGGAGCCAAAGGTATGGAAAAAATTATCGAAA
Source organism: uncultured Cytophagia bacterium (assembly GCA_964539665.1). Taxonomy (GTDB): domain Bacteria; phylum Zhuqueibacterota; class Zhuqueibacteria; order Oceanimicrobiales; family Oceanimicrobiaceae; genus CAZIKB01. The sequence continues at coordinate 4,713 of CAZIKB010000019.1, read as the reverse complement.
TGGACCTGACAGATCAGGAACAGGTTGCCTTTGAAAAATCAGTAGCATCAGTCCGCAAAACGGCTGAAGAAGTTATTGCAATGACAAGTTAATAATTTCATTAATTATATAGGAAAGGATGATAAAAAATGTCAAAATTTAAAGAAAAATTAGCAGAAAAAATTCCTGGCTATAGACAACGCGTAACCAGGTTAATGAAAGAGCATGGGGATGTTGTAGTTGATCAGGTAAAAATAAGTCAATTTTACGGCGGGATGCGCAGTTTGAAAAGTTTAACAACAGATATTTCCTACTTAGATCCAAACGAAGGCATCCGTTTTAGAGGGTACACAATTCCCGAGTGTTTAGAGAAATTACCCAGACCAGCCGGCGCTGAAATGCCTTTTGTTGAAGGACATTTCTATTTGCTGTTAACCGGAGATATCCCGAACGAAAGTGACATTAAAGATGTGGTTGATGATTTCAAAGCCAGAAACAAAGTTCCGCAGTATGTTTTTGACGTGCTCAAATCTATGCCTGACGATACACACCCGATGAGCATGTTTTCCGCCGCCGTTCTTGCTTTACAAAAAGAATCTGTCTTTGTAAAGAGATATAATGAAGGCATGAGCAAGATGGATTATTGGGAGCCAACACTCGAAGACGCCCTGAATTTATTGGCAAAATTGCCTGAAATCGCGGCTCATATTTATCGGATGAAATACAAAGGTTCGATCATTCCACCGAATCCCGATTTGGATTTTGGTGCTAATTTTGCCCACATGATGGGTATTGGCGCTCCTTATGATGATCTTTCGCGTCTGTATTTTATCCTTCATAGCGATCATGAAAGCGGCAATGTGAGCGCGCACACTACCCATTTGGTAGGCTCGACATTATCCGATGCGTACTATTCGTTTTCGGCTGGAATGAACGGATTGGCTGGTCCATTACACGGCTTAGCTAACCAGGAAGTTCTGCGTTGGATTCAAGGTGTAATGAAAAAAATGGATAATAAACTGCCAACCGAAGAAGAGTTGAAAAAGTTTGTCTGGGATACTCTAAAATCGGGTCAGGTGATACCAGGATACGGTCATGCAGTTTTACGGAAAACCGATCCACGCTACACAGCCCAGAGGGAGTTTTGTTTAAAGCATTTACCCGATGATAAATTGTTTAAGTTGCTGAGCATGCTTTATGAAGTCGTTCCGCCGATTCTCCTTGATCAAGGCAAAGCAAAGAATCCATGGCCAAATGTAGATTCCCATTCCGGCGTTATTCAATGGTATTATGGCATCACAGAATATGATTTCTACACAGTCATGTTTGGTGTTGGCAGAGCAATTGGGGTATTGAGCAATCTCGTTTGGGACAGGGCATTAGGTCAGGCATTAGAAAGACCCAAATCCTTAACCATCGATATGCTGGAAAATTTTGCCGGAATAAAGTAAATATTTTCACCCTCCTTTTGATTCGGAACAATCATGTGCTACGTATTCCCAGTGCGTAGCACATGATATTTTAAGGCAATTTACCTATCTTCATCCTGAGCGAAGTCGAAGGAAGACCTCGTCAGCCCTTTGCACAAAATCTGAAAGTCGAATCGTGCTGCCCTCGCAATGGCTGACAAGTTACAGCTTAATGTTTTTTGTTTGTATTAATCTGCAAAGATTAGTATAATGTAATATTAAACCTGCTGCTTCAGATGAATAAAAAACCGACTCGACCTGCAACTGACTGACATAAGTAGATTGCTAATCTCATAAAATACAGAAAACGCGAACAATCCTTCCGAAGGTTTTGAACCTTCGGAAGGTTGAGTTAACTTGTAGAAACATGCCTATAAGTATAACCACAAATTCAGATTTCTCGCTGTCTAAGTGGTATTTGGATTGCATAGACAGAAGCGGCAATACATTTATTGGGTATTCCGCAATTTTGAAATGGAAAAAATTAAAAATAAATTACTCCAGCATTTTACTTTATGATCAGTCAAATCGGTTACAAGTAGACACGACTTTCAAAAAACTGAAATCCCCTGTTTTACATGACAATAGTATAAAGTGGAACATTGATAGATTGAATACTCAGGGTGTATGGCAGAGCATAGATTCCCACATAAATAAAACATTACTAAACTCGGATTCAGGTACGATCAACTGGTCGTGTTATCAACCCAAAGCAATATCAGAGGTTCTGCTAAAAGACCACCAAAAACTTCTTGGATTGGGGTATTCTGAGAAACTTGAAATGACCATTAAACCGTGGGAATTGCCTTTCAAAGAATTACGCTGGGGCAGGTACCTTTCAGAAAACGATACCATAATCTGGATTAACTGGCAGGGACATCAATCATTAAATTTACTTTTTTTGAATGGTAAACAAGTTGAACATGCAATTATCGCAGATGACTTGATAAGTATCAATCATGGTGAATATGAATTATCAATTTCTGATAAGATTGTTTTGAGAAAAGGAAAATTAATTTCAACCGCGCTTTCTAAACTTCCCTTCATAGAAAATATATTCCCTGACAGAATATTGCATGCTCATGAATGTAAGTGGAGAAGTAAAGGCGTCTTGAATAATAAAAATAACATTGTGAGTGACGGTTGGATAATCCATGAGGTGGTGAAATGGAGCTAAGAATGCAAACGTTAACAGGTAAGATTCTTTACTCAATGTTGTTTGTCGTTGTGTTACCTATTTTACTAACCATTTGGGCTGCGAAAACAGAAAATGTGATAAAATTGCAGGTATTAGACTTGCCTTACTTTGGGTTTGCTTTTGCGATTGTTGGGACACTGCTAATGGCAGCAGGAATATCAGGTTTATACATTTATGGCAATGGCCTGCCAATGAATCCTTTTCCCCCTGAAAAATTCGTTACTAAAGGGATTTATAGGTTCATTTCACATCCCATCTATGTCGGCGCTGTTTTGTTATCAGTAGGCATTTCCATTTATATGCAATCGCCGAGTGGATTATGGTTGATTTCTTCGATATTGATGTTTGGTTGTGCATCTCTGGTTTTAGGATTTGAAAAAGAGGATTTACGTAAACGATTTGGTGCTTTACAATTTAAACCTTTGATTTGTATCCCTTACTCTTCTGAACACCCGGTAACTGTATGTGATAGAATTTCCACGTACATTCTTGTTTTGACACCGTTGGCAATATTGTATCCATTGGTTTTATTAATGGGGAGTTCAGATAATACAATTATAACCAACATAGCAGTTGAGTCTTCAATTCCCGTTATTGAGTTCACAGTTGTATTTTACTTAATGATTTTTCCATTGGTCATGGTTTTGCCAATTTTGATTAAATCAAAGAAAGACATGCGGGACTTCATGATTTCGGGATCAATCGCCATCGGAATTGGGCTTTTTTTGAAAATCATTTTACCTTTTACAGCGCCAGCAAAGCCGTTTGCTGTACAAAGCAGCTTGGGAGAGTTTTTAGAATTTGTCAGGTTATATCATGCTTCCTTTTTAACATTCCCGGCATTTCCAGTAATCTGGGCATTTCTTACAGCTCTGTTTTATGAAAAAAGATTTCCTTTCCTGCACTATCTGTGGAAATTGTTGCCGGTACTGATTTCCTTAAGCTGCATTACTACTGGATTGTACTCAATAATAGATGTCTTGTGTGGATACCTGGTTTTTTTAATAGTAAAAAATAGAACCATGATCTGGCAGCTAATACAAAGAGCATCAGAATCAATCGCTAACTCGTGGAAGGAATGGCATTTTGGTCCTGTTCGAATTATAAACCATGGATTATATGCTGGAGCTGGAACTGCAATTGGTGTTTTTATCGTTGGCATGCTAATAGGGAAAAACAATCTACCGGCAATTTTATTAGTTACTGTTGCCTCTGTGATTTGTGCAGCACTCTGGGCGCAAATAATTGAAGGTTCAGCCAAATTACTTCGACCGATGGGGTATTATGGCGGTGTAATAGGCGTTATTTTGGGATCATTTATTGCTCATTTATTATTCGGAACAGATTTTATTTTAATACTGGCAGCATTTTCTGTCGCTGGTTCATGGACACAGTCATTTGGCAGGATCAGGTGTCTGGTACAAGGGTGCTGTCATGGCAGGATTACCACACCGAATATTGGCATCCGGCACTGGCATGAACGATCTCGAGTGTGTCGAATCGCGAATTTAAAAAATGAATATTTACATCCAACGCCGGTCTACTCAATTTTGTCAAACATCGTCGTTGGTCTGTTTTTAGCGAAACTCTGGTTTGCCCAGGCCTCTTTACCTTTAATCACAGGTCTTTATTTAATTTTACCCGGACTTTGCAGATTTGTAGAAGAGGCTTACAGGGGCGAACCTCAAACACCAATTATCGGCGGACTGCGGCTCTATCAATGGATGGCAGTTATGGGCATTATTATCGGGGCTGTCTTAACTACAATTCCGCATCAACTAAATTCAATTGCCATGCAATTCAGTCTGGACACACTGATAATTTCGATTTTGTTAGGTCTCGTGGCAACTTTTGCCACAGGCGTTGATTTTCCAAATTCAATCAAAAGGTTTTCAAGATTGGTTTAAATTCAATTTATAATTAACCGCTGAGGTCGCAGATTACGTTGAACTGTAATTCTGAATCTCTGCGATTTAACGAACTCTGCAGTTAATGATTTAACCATGGAGGAGATCATGAGTGCGCCAAGCAAAGCTAATATAGGCAAGCCGGACAATCCGGCACGTG
>CAZIKB010000018.1:0-68048 GCA_964539665.1 uncultured Cytophagia bacterium | reverse complement strand
GTCGTGCCGGATTGGCCGGCTTGACTATATTAGCTTTGCTTGGCGCACTCATAATTCTACCTTTTAAGAAAAGTTATATTCATCAAACTGTTTAATCCGCATTGCTTGTTGATTAGTCGTTAGGTTTTATTTCAATTTGTTATAGACATAACCACAAAAAAAAAGCCCCGAATTTTTCGGGGCCTTTGGGGTTTAAATAAATTTTTGTATGTTTATTTCAATGCATACCCGCTAAGACCCTCGTTGGGACCATAAATAATAATAATAAACGCAGTATGTATTGAGATTTGTATTCACTTTTAAACCTTTGTTATAATACGGTTATATTACAAAACTATTTTATTAATGTCAACAAATTTTAAATCAAATTTCATTCTTATTATTGCCAGTATTTTTCTCTGACATTTCTATTAAAGCCTGGTCCACATTCTTGCATCTTTAGCAATAAACTCATCGGCTGCGTTTGGCCCCCGGCTTCCTGCCCGGTATGGATGAATGTGTGGTGACACTTCACCTGACCAGCCTTTAAGAACACCATCGACAACACACCAGGCTGCCTCAACCTCGTCATGCCGGATAAAAAGAGTGCTGTCTCCGGAAATGGCATCCAAAATCAATCGTTCATAGGCTTCCGGTGGCTCGGCATCAAATACATTACGATAATTAAACTCCATATCTGTGGGTTGCAAAATCATACGTGGACCTGGTTTTTTCAAGCCAAAAGTCAAGCGGATGCCCTCATTCGGTTGAACACGCAGGGAAAGCCTATTGGGCTGCATTCGATCCCCTGCTTTATGCTCCTCATGTTCAGCATGGCTAAAAAGCGCTAAAGGCGGTTGTTTGAATTCAATCGAAATTTCAGTAATCCGTTCAGGTAAGGCTTTAGCGGTTCTGAGATAGAAGGGTACTCCTGCCCAGCGCCAATTGTCCACGTGCAGTTTCAGCGCAGCAAAGGTCTCGGTTGTTGATTTTGGATTCACGCCTGACTCACTCAAATAATCAGAAATGAGCCGCCCATCGATGGTTCCAGTTGTATATTGTCCGCGTAGAGTGAGGCGGCCAACTTCTTCTGCTTTAATTGGTCTTAACGCGCAGAGCACTTTTACTTTTTCATTGCGCACGGCATTGGGAGCAAAGGAAGCAGGCGGTTCCATGGCAACCAACGCCAATAACTGCAGCATGTGGTTTTGCACCATATCACGCAAAGCACCAGAATGATCGTAATATCCCCCACGGCCCTCCACACTCACATCTTCTGCTACAGTAATTTGCACGTGATCAATGTAACGGCGATTCCAGAGTGGTTCAAAAATACTGTTGCCAAAACGAAAGGCCATAATATTTTGCACGGTTTCTTTACCAAGATAATGGTCGATGCGATAAACCTGTCTTTCATCAATTATCGATAGAATTTGTTTGTTTAAGGTGCGGGCAGATTCAAGATCATGGCCAAATGGTTTTTCTATGATGACACGGGTCCAACATTTTTCATTATTAGGATCGGTAAAAAGTTGAGCTTCACCAAGCATTCTAATGATATTATAAAAAACACCCGGCGGGGTTGAAAGATAAAACAGACGATTACTGCAACCGGGCTTTATTCCAGCCTCTTTGTCAAAATTATTGAGCAACTTTTTAATTCTTGCATAGTCTTCTGCATTATCATAGTTTCCTGAATAATAATACAGACGGCTGATAAATTCCTGCAATTCCCTTGAATTTTTGGCAGGTCTGGAACGAGCAAATTCAAGAAGGGCGTCGTTCATTTCAGCGCGAAACTGTTCGTGAGACTTTTCCTTTCGGGCAAATCCGACAATTCTAGTAGTCTCAGGCAGCAGCTTTTCAAGCGCCAGTTGGAACAATGCTGGAATGAGTTTGCGTTTAGTTAAATCACCCGATGCGCCAAATATGACGATAGTAGTTGGAGCGGATTTTTTCATAATACTTTCCTTCTATATCCAGGTTTATAACAATGCTGCCGCCTCCGAATCCAGCATCCATTCAAGGCTGCCATTTTTTGGTTGAATCATAGTGGCAGGAAGTTCTTTATCAGGCTGTTTTGCATTCACTATCCGCTGGACAATTTTAACTTTTAGTTTTCCAGACACAATAAATATAACATTTTTAGCCGCGTTCAGTACAGGTAAAGTTAAAGTGATTCGCCAGGTATTGAGTTTGGCAACAAACAAAGGTACTGCATATTTTTCCTTTTCCTCCAGAGCATCCGTGCCAGGGAACAAAGATGCGATGTGCCCATCCTCTCCTAATCCAAGCAGTATCAAATCAAAGACGGGCGGATTTTCCTTGAATTTCTCATTCAAAATATTGTCGTATTCAGCAGCAGCCTTTTCCGGGGGAATCTCTCCATGCATTCTATGAACATTTTCAGCAGGAATTTCTATGTGATCAAGTAATGTGAGCTTAGCCATTCGATAATTACTATCTTGATGCTCAGGCGGTACAATCCGTTCATCTCCCCAAAAGAGCTGTACTCGCTGCCAGTCGACTACTCGGTCACGATTGAATTCATCTCCCAACAAAGAATAGACATCGCGCGGTGTTTTACCGCCTGTTAATGCAACAGTACACCTACCTCTTTTTTGAATTGTGAGATTTATGATCTCAATGATTCTCTCACCAACCATTGTCACCATGTCTGATTTGGACGGGTAAATGTTTATTATCTCTTCCATTCAATTACTTAAACTATTGTAGTGCTTGTTCTAATTGCTTAAGCCCACCCAACACGTCTGTCGCTAAATGAAAACGGATTACTTTTCGACCAGTGTCCACAAGCGCCTGCCGATCGCCGAGGGCCTGTGTCATTTTGAGAACGCCAAATGTAATAGAAAAATTCGCACTGCCCACTTCGTCAGGGATACCAACATCTTCAGTTGAATCGGAGGTAATCTGGATGAACAGTCCGTGCCCAGCGTCGCCTTTATGGAGCTGGCCGGTGGAATGTAAAAATCGCGGCCCATAGCCAACTGTGGTGGCCAACTTAAATTTATCCCGTAATCGAACTCGCAAATCATCAAGCGCAGTATCTGTTTCATGAGTCGGGCGTACGTAGGCCTGAATAGCAATATAACTTCTTCTGTCTCCATCTTTACCGCCGGTCTCAGTCTGATTCAAGAAATTGTTTAAAACATCTTCTAAGCTTGATGCAGAAATATCTGTGTAAACATTAATGCCATTTTCCTGAAATGAAGAAGATAGTTTGGGTAACTTTCCTTCCTCTTGATAAGCAGCAACCATCGCACGGGCTACTACTTTAGCTGATTCCACATCGGGTTGATCGAAAGGATTAATTCTCAGAAGATGTCCGGCTACAATTGTAGCCATCTCCCATCGGAAAAACTCACCTCCCAGATCATACAGATCTCGCAGGTTAATCAGTACAACCGGATGCCCGGCCTGCTGCAAAACCTTTACTTTTTCATCGTAAGTGTTATCGTCATTCAAACTCAAATAGACAAAAAGGCGATCGTTGCCATACACTTCTGGAGTACCCAGCTCCTCACCATCCACGGGAAAAATGCCTTTTCCTTCCTTGCCTGTACTTTCAGCTATGAGCTGTTCGGCCCAGGCGCCAAAGCTGGCAAAAGCAGGGGAAGCGACGAGAGTTACTTTATCGCGACCAGCTTCAGCCAACACTCCCATAATTGCACCCAACCAGACTCCGGTGTTATCCCCTGCAACCGGGCAGTTATCAACACTGCAATTGTTTGCCATTCTGCCTGCTCGGTCAAGCAATGTACGTAAATCCACACCAACAAGGGCAGCCGGTACCAGTCCAAAATAAGATAGCACCGAATAGCGACCGCCGATATCTGGATCATTTAGAAAAATTTTACGGAATTCCAAATCACCGGCCATTTTTTCAAGGCTGCTGCCCGGGTCCGTAATGGCAATAAAATGTTCCCCTGCATGATTACGACCGACAGAATTCGATACAAGATTATAAAAATATTTAAAAAATGAAAGCGTCTCCACTGTACCACCGGATTTGGTCGAAACAATAAAAAGTGTTTTAGCGGGATCGAGTTGGTTGGCGTATTCCAGAACAGCCCCGGGATCCGTGCTGTCCGAAACTGCCAAATCGAGGAAGCCTGGTTTTACGCCGTAAGTAAATCGAAATACTTCAGGAGCCAGACTTGAGCCGCCCATGCCCAGCAACAGGGCATGCGTGTAGCCATCCGCTTTAACGGCCTCTACCAGAGAAATTATTTCAGGAATATTTTCACGCATTACATCCGGGCTGTGCAGCCAGCCGAGACGATTGGTGATTTCTGTGGGATCGGGCTTCCAGACCGAATGATCATGCGACCATATTCTGGCAATAATCGATTGGTCACGCAAAGCCTTCAAAACGGATTCTACTTTGCTGTGCAAGTCATTTAGACTAACTTTAAAACTCTGGTTACTCAAGAGTGAGTTTTCAGATTTTCCTGACATAACTACTATTTCTCCTTACCTGACAGTTTTTTTACTTTATTTACAACATTTTCAACAGTAAATCCATACTGTTGGAAAATCTCCTGATACGGTGCACTTGCCCCGAATTTGCTTATCCCAATGATATCGCCGGAGTCACCAACCCAATCTCGCCACCCCAGATGGCTTCCTGCTTCAACTGCGAGGCGTGCTTTAACATCAGGCGGTAAAATTTCCTCCTGATAACTTTTGGGCTGTTTTCGAAAAAGCTCCAAACACGGCATGCTCACCACCCGGGCATCAATTCCTTCCGCGGAGAGTTTTTCCTGGGCGTCAAGAATAAGCTGTACTTCTGATCCGGTTGCGAGAAGTAAGGCATCCGGTGTCTGGCCCTTTTCTCTGGATAAGATGTAGGCTCCCTTCAAAACACCTTTTGCATTGCCAAACTTATTGCGATCAATTACCGGAAGCTTTTGCCTTGTTAAAACCAACATGGTTGGACCATCTTTACGCATGAGCGCCGCCTGCCAGGCATAAACCACTTCGTTAGCATCCGCAGGTCGGATTATATGCAGGTTCGGTATTACCCGAAGCGAGGCAAGCTGTTCAATTGGCTGATGTGTGGGGCCATCCTCACCGAGTCCAATGGAATCATGCGTCATAATATAAATGACCGGCAGGTTCATAAGAGCAGCTAACCGAATTGCCGGGCGGGCATAGTCGGTAAAAACAAAAAACGTGGCAGCAAACGGAAGAACTCCGCCATGCAGCGCCATTCCAGAAGAACAGGCACACATGGCATGCTCGCGAACACCCCAGGCCAGGTTGCGATGTGTGTAATTCTCTTTTGAAAAATAATCAGAGCTTTTGATCAATGTATTCGTGGAAGGCGCCAGATCAGCGCTGCCGCCTATCAAACAGGGCAGTTTGTCGGCAATGGCATTGATTACTTTCCCGGAAGCAGTTCGGGTGGCAATCGCGCCATCACCAGGTTCAAAGTCAGGAAGCGCCTGTTCCCAGCCATCTGCAAGTTCATTTATTAAAGCAGCCTCAAATTTTTCAGCTAAGTCCGGATAAGCTTTTCTATATTCTGAAAATTTATCCCGCCATTCTGTTTCAGCGGTTTGTCCTCTGTGCACTGCCTGACGCATGTTATTAAGTACATTTTCTGATATCAGAAATTTTTCATCTTCAGGCCAGCCATAAGCTTTTTTCGTGAGAACGATCTCATCTTCTCCCAGAGGCGAGCCGTGTGCATCAGGCGTATCCTGAAAATTCGGAGAGCCGTAGCCAATATGTGTTCGGACAATAATCAACGAAGGACGCTCCTTTTCCTGCCTGGCATTCAGAAATGCATCTGAAATGGCATCTACGTTATTTGCTTTTTCGCCGATATCCTGAACATGCCAGTGATATGCTTCAAACCGTTGTTTGACGTCATCGGAGTAGGTTATATTTGTGTCCCCTTCAATACTAATGTGGTTGTCATCATAAAGGAAAATCAATTTCCCGAGACCCAAATGGCCTGCAATTGATGCAGCTTCATGCGAAGCTCCTTCCATAAAATCACCATCGCCGCAGAAAGCGTAGGTGTAGTGATCGACAATTTCATGACCCGTGCGATTAAACACTGCTGCCAGGTGAGCTTCTGCCATGGCCATGCCAACTGCGTTCATTAATCCCTGCCCCAGCGGACCGGTGGTGGTCTCCACTCCGGGCGTCAGGTGACTTTCGGGATGACCGGGAGTCCGACTGCCCCACTGGCGGAAATTTTTAATCTCATCTAAAGATAGCTCAAATCCGGTCAAATACAACATGGAATACAACAACATGGAAGCATGACCATTTGAAAGAACAAAGCGGTCGCGGTCAAACCATTCAGGATTGCGCGGATTGTAACGCATTACTTTTGCCCACAAGGTATAAGCAGCCGGCGCTAAACCCATTGGCGCGCCTGGGTGACCTGAATTGGCCTTCTGAATGGCGTCCATCGACAGGGTACGAATTGTATTGATGCATAATTGGTCAACTTTCGAGGAATCAAAATTTTTAATCACCTAATACCTCCTTTGGGTATCTCAAAAGAACGTCCTGTAAAAAATTTAAATTTAATTCAATTATCCACTAACAACCATTAAATAAATTAATATTTAATTTAATAATCAAGAATGAAACTAACAAATATTGTAAATAATTTTATATTTTAATATTTGAAAGAAAAGGCCTGACAGCTTCGACATGTCATTGCGTGGAGCGCAGCAACGAGAAACCTGACCAAAGAACCAGATAAACATCCTTCATTCTGTTCGCAATGTACTTATTTGGGGAATTCTTCGAATTCTTCAACTACAAGATCGGGATGCTCTCGCGGCAATCCAACACGGTACCAAATAAACGGGAAAAGCGGGTTGGGTAACCAATACATCCAACCAAGGTTACGTACTTTAGCGCCATCCTCTAATTTCAAATCCAGCCAGACATAGAGAAATTTGTAAGGACATAATCCAGGTATGAAGTTCGGTTTGAATTTATCAGTCAGCAGGAATTTCCGCCGGATGTAGAGATTGCCCTCAAAAGGGGTAATGTTCCAACCGAGTGGACCTTCGGCCAGTTTGAGACCACTGGGACGATGAATTACACGAATATATTTTTTAGCCATTATTTTCCTTTCAACTAAGTCGAGTGATTTTTTTACCGAAATGCTATCACAACCCACGCGGTTGTTTTATTCGAAAGAAACGTTTATCCGGTGTTCAAGCTTCAGCTTGAGAACTGAGCACGACAAACAAGCTAAAGCTTGAACACCCAAAACTGCAATGAACCTTTGAAAGGTTGAGTAGCACATCTCAATTAAATCCAACTACAATTATTTCATAACGAAACCACGCCTCCATACTTCACTCCCGTCAAATAAGCCACATCCCGTTTCCAGGTTGTGAGGTCGCGTGCTGAAAACTGATTCAAAGGAGTGTGACCACATGCACGGGCAAGAGTAGACATGAGATGGACGGACGCCTCTAAAAATCGTTTTAATCCATGTGCAGCATCCTCAATGATGAGCCGTTCTCGTAAATGTTGCTTCTGAGTTGCAATTCCTGCCGGGCAATTGTTGGTGTGGCAGGCGCGTGTTCCCAGGCATCCAATGGCCTGTATCGCAGAATTGCTGATAGCGATTCCATCAGCCCCTAATGCAAGCGCTTTAGAGAAATCTGCTGGCGTTCTCAACCCACCCGTTACGATTAATGTAATGTGGCTACTCCCAGTGTTATCCAGGTGTTTTCTGGCACGAGCCAGAGCAGGCATGGTGGGCACAGAAATGTTATTACGAAAAAGTAGAGGAGCTGCCCCAGTTCCACCACCACGACCATCCAGGATAATATAATCGACACCAACTTCTATAGCAGCATCGATATCGGCCTCTATGTGTTGAGCTGACAATTTGAATCCAATAGGAATCCCACCCGTTCTTTCACGAACCTGATCTGCGAACCGTTTAAAATCCTCAACCCTTTCCCAATCAGGAAAACGAGGTGGTGAAATCGCGTCCTGGCCTGGTTTGAGCCCACGCACTTTCGCGATTTTCTCAGTGACTTTTTCGCCTGGCAAGTGACCACCTGTACCTGTTTTAGCGCCCTGTCCGCCTTTGAAATGGAAAGTCTGAACTCGGTCAAGTTGGTCAAAAGAAAAACCAAACCGGGCAGAAGCCAGCTCATAGAAGTAGCGATTATTTTCTGCCTGTTCTTCGGGCAGCATGCCGCCTTCGCCGGAACAAATTCCGGTACCAGCCATCTCTGCGCCTTTTGCCAGTGCGACTTTGGCCTCAAGTGATAGCGCGCCAAAACTCATATCAGAAACAAAAATTGGAATTTCAAGACGCAGGGGTTTCCTGGCTTTTTGGCCAATGACCAATTCTGTCCCCACAGGAACATCTTCAAGTTGGGGAAATTTGTGAAGTTGGGCAGTCACAAACTGCAGATCATCCCAGGCTGGCAGTTCATATCGAGGCACGCCCATCGCCGCTACCGGGCCGTGGGCGCCCATTTTGCTCAGGCCATGCTCTGCCAGGTGCCGAATAAACTCGTTGTGGGGTTCTTCACGATTCTCCTGATCAGGAGTGGAAATCGTTTCTGTAGGTTCCTTGCTTTTAGCGTCATCCTCTTCCTTCTGTTTCCACGCCTTTATTTCATCTAAAGAAACCAGTACTTCATCTTTTTCAACCCAGACATTAAACCTCTGAAGTCCGACCTTATTGTCGTCAATCTTGAGCCCTGACAGGCAATTATAACTCCAACCATGCAAACCGCAGACAAGCTTTTCACCTTCCACAAAGCCATCAGCCATCTTCGCCCCCTGGTGTTTACAAATTCCATGCAGCACAGAAACCTGGTCATCGAGTTTGTTTACGACAAGTTCCACACCTTCTACTTGAGCTGCTACCGGTTTTCGGTCTTCCAGTTCGCTGAATACAGCTACGCGGAATTTTTTATCATCCCGAAAGTTTGCGTACCAATGGGAACCATCGCAAAACGGTTTGTTCTTGGATTGGCCGCATCGACATAACGTACGATGTTCCTCTGAAGAACCTTCTAACGATGCCACATCCTTTAATTCGATTCCTCCCTCAATTGCATACGGAGCATTAGGAATCATTCTCAACTTAGGCTCCCGATCTTGATCTCTATGCTCCACATTATCAATAGTATAGCTGAGCGCACCAGATGGACATTTCCTGATGGTTGCAATGATTTCTTCGATCTCGGCGCCATCCGGGTCGATCCACGGTTCGCTCCTCATACGCCACACCGAAGGAAGATTGTCAGTGCAAAATCCGGCATGGGAACAAATTCCCCGGTTATCGTGAATGGTTATCTTTTGGCCGACATAAGTGTCTCTTTGGTCTTTTACACGTTCTTCTTTCTTTTCGTCGGTGAAGCCAATTCGGGAGTGCATGCCATCACAATAGGGCTTTGTTTCTGACTTACCACAACGACAGAAGGCCGTCACTGGTTTAGATGCAACGACTTCGCCCTTAATGTTCACATAATCTTCCAGGTTTTTTACTAAATAGGGACCGTCTTTTGCGCATTCAATCAAAGGTTTTTTTGTATCTTTTTTTGAGTTCATACTAACTTACCTCCATGCTCTGGTTGCTTTCCCTGACGAACTGCTTCAAGATACCGGGCAATATACTTGACTCCGCCGGTAATCAGGGGGAAATTATCTATAAAAAAAGTATCCTCTTCTTCGGTTGTCTCAGGCGGCTTTTCTTGCCATTTCGCGAGGACCGTGTCTCCATCATAATCCACATAGCAGCACCGAACCGAGTAGTCGTTCTCCGAGAGAAGTAGAGCGCTACCAGGCAGCAAAGCGGTATGCTCTTGTGCCAGTAGATTTTCACAAAAATCAGCACAAGTCCTGAAGCCAAGCTTTGCGAATTGCTCACGCTGTTCGTTGAAATCCACGTAGAGATAGAAAGCTCCTGAAGGCTTAGTGGTCTTGACCCCCGGGATTTCTGCAAGCAGTGCGGACATCTTCTTTCCCGCCAGAGCATGGATTTTGGTACAGTCGCGGATATAGGATTCAACTTGCTCATTACCTGAGTACGCCTCCAGCGCTGCATATTGGATTGGCGCCGCCACGCAGGAATAAGTAGACCCCGCTACCTTCAGGACATTTGCAACCAATTCTTTGGGCTCTTTGGGATAGATAGCCACTCCGAAACGATAGCCCCCGCAGGACCTATCCTTGGATAGACCACCTGTAATGATCGTGCCCTCGGGAAAAACCTTTCCCATGCTTGTGAATTGTTCGTCCGCAAAAGTGGTCTGTGCGTAAATTTCATCCGAGAGCACCATCACGCCATACTTTAGACAGATATCCGCGATTTCTCGTAGCTCACTTTCGGTATAAACTATCCCGGTTGGATTGTTCGGGTGGTTGAGAACCAGGATTTTTTGATCAGACTGAGCCTTCTCAAGACCGAGCATCAGGAGCTCGGGTGTAAGCTTAAAGTCATCCTCACGCTTAGTACGAAGCGAAATCACTTCTTTTTTCAGAATTTTAGCCTGTGGCAAATAACTCACCCAGGAAGGGGTCGGAACGATTACCGTCCCCTGAAGAACTACAAGGGTGATTGAGATCATTTCTTTGCTGCCCGGACCGACGACGACCTGAGAACCGTCGCAATCAAGTCCGAAGTGGCTGCGATAATATTCGGCGATGCGGTTACGTAATGCCACCATGCCGCCTGTGGGTAAATAGGAATGTTTAGAAGCATTGCAAACCAGCGCCTCGACCACAGTCGGTGGGGGCGAAAAAGGAGACTCTCCGAAAGCAAAATGGTGATAGGGCCGGAAACAACCCATTTTCGCGCACTCAGCCCGGAATGCATTAATCTGATCGTTAATTCTCAGGTTGGCTGGAATCGAGATGTTCCTAAGATGCTCCTCAATTAATATGTTCATTATTACCTATCTTTTAATCAAAATGAGAGGGCAATTCTAATTTACAAATAATGCGAATTATGCAAATTAAATAGCTTAAATTTTTCATAAATATTGTTGACAAAGACTGATTTTTGTATATTAAAGTTATTTAAAAACAATGGATTATTGGAGTAATGGAGTTCTGGAGTATTGGAGGAAAGGGGCAAATAATCCAATATTCCAATCATCCATCATTCCGCTATCTAACTGCATAAATGATAATAAGTTTAATTTGTTTCAATAATAGATATTTATTCTATTACTCGCAAAACTTTGTATTATTAACAAAATTTTCATTGCACTCAGGGGTAAGGAGGGTGGTGAACTTTAGTCACCTCATACTTTAGTTCACTTTAGCTCACTTGCACTTTAGTGCGTTAGGTATTAATCTCTCGGCTGTTCAAGGAGCAGATACAGCATGTTGTCTGTAAAAGCCGGATCCTTCGTCATTTCCAGGTGCTCCGTAAAAACAAAAATAACCTGAATCCACTTAATGGGCGATACTAGTTGAGGCCGCCATTCTGCGCCAATTCTTTCGTCCATCAGTGCGCTGCTACGCAAAACAGTTCCGTCTCCATGCACTTTTTTAATAATTTCAATCTGGCCAGTCTTTTTATCAACTGCAACAACTGCGGTAGTTGCCAGAGCATCACCGGCAATCAGATAAAGGTTAAGTCCCTCTGGTGGTGAAGCTGGTTTGTCAAGCGCTTCTGCGAATTTTCTGGCACGCTTTAGATTTTTTGAAAGATGGTCCAGGGCAATTTTTCTACGCTCGGAAGCCTTCGCAACCTCGGGCAGCAAGTATTGGATAAACTTGTCCTGGTCAGGATCAGCTAACCCCCAACCCATTTCGATCCAGAATTGCGGATCCATATAATTCTCGATAACTTCTGTAGTATCTGCGGCATTTACCAGCACTGCGTGCCGCTCTCTGGGCAGTAATTGGTACAAAGCTGGCATGGTTCCCAAAATCGCTGGCTCATACCTGGGAAAAATCAGTCCAAACTTTCTACCGTTTACAAGTTGGACGATGGTGTCAACAGAACCGGCATTGGGCGGCGCAACCAGCACAGCACGGTCAACATACTCACTGCCGGCCCAGGTGATTTCTGGTAGTTTATCTTCCTCGGGAAGGGCAACTGCTCCATAACGAAGATAATATCGCGCAAGTAGTGCGCCCATTGAATGTGCAACAAGATCAAATTTAACATCGTAATTTGTGACCCCATAGCGCTTCTCAATTTCATCTTGAACATATCTGCGTTTTTCAAGAATGAAGTCATGGAGTAACTTGGCGTTTTCAGAGTTATCCCGCCGCCAGTCATAATCAAATTGAAAACAAGTAAAGTGCTCCTCACCATAATCGACTGCGTCACCATAGTCCAGTTGGTCGTCACGGTAACCGCCGATTCCCAACGCGCCGAGAATATGGACATACGCTCCAATTTCTATGGGCAGGCCAAGGATCTTCATTTTCAGGCTTGCCAATGCACCATCGGACTTAACGCTGTCTTGTAGCGAGTCAAGTGATTCTCCTTCTCTCATGGGCAAAGCTACTAATCGAGCTCCATCTGGTTTTTGTGGATTGGCATATCCCCCAGCAAATGCTCCCCAAACAAGACGTCCCGAATTGGCATCGATTAATTTCGAGCCCAACACACCGGGAATTAGTATGACCGGGTTTCGCTCCACGCTGTGGTGACGTGCAATCCTGGAGTAAAGCTGATTGAGATCGGGTTTTGGTGGGTTGCCAGCGCATCCGACAAAGTGAATATTGAACGCTGATAACACAAGTATTATCACGAAAAAAATCTGATGGCAGCCACTTGTGCAGAATCTAATTTTTTGTTCCAAGCACAACCTCCGCACCTTAAAATAAAAACGGTTCTGGTTGTAAAGTAAAGAATCCTGACCCCGGGGGCCAGGCATTGATTCTCCCCCGAAGGGCAAGTTTACTTGTTTAAATCCGAATATAGAATTACGAAATCCGAAACAAATTAGAGTCAGAGTCGTATTTTTAAATTTCCAAAACAATACAAATTTGATCATTCGGTATTTTTTCGGGTTTCGTGCTTCGGATTTCGAATTTATATCTGGTCAAACTTATGGTAAAACTCTTATTTTTAACCTGGCCCAGAGGACCAGGTTTTTAACGTTAGAAAAAAGTCTTAAGCTTCTACGGCTCGGTTGACGCCCTTACCTTTAATTGCAAAAACTAAAGAGACGGCCAGGATTAGCACCTGGAACTCCATTCCTTTGCCTTCATTTCCACCGCCCATATTAATGGAGTTCCAACCATTAGCAAGATGGACCATAAATATTGCGCCAAGCATAACGACCGAGAAGATTAATCCAGCTATTCTTGTGGCCCAGTCTGGGCCGAATCCACCCAAGAGTATTAGCAAACCGCCTGCGACTTCCATGAGAGCTAATAGATACACCATAACTACCGGCATACCCATCATTTGAGCCAGGCCCTGTGCCATTGGAAATTTACTAAAACCATGATACAAAAAAATAGCTGCCAATGACAATCTCGGCAGCCAGTGAGCAAATCCAGAGAATTTGTTGAGTTGTTGCATTTTACCCTCCGTTTTTGTTAATAAATGAGTTAATTAAAGTATAAATCTTTTAATCCATGATAACAGGTCATATAAAACTGTTCAAACTTTTATCAAACTTAATTTCACAATTTATTTTACAGAGTTTAGATCGAAGCTCCACGCTCCACTACCTCGTATTAATATATAAACTCCCATAACTATTACAACTATCGGTATAATCGGCTCTTTTGGCTGCAAAGGGAAGAGAGCCGGATCAGTTACCACTAAATGCGCATAGGCTGCAACACTCATCATAATCATTACAACCAGGCTTGCGACACGAGAGAAAAATCCGATTGCAAGCATTATTCCTGTAATTATTTCAGCAAATGGTACAAACCACAAATTGAATGCATACAAAGGAAGTTTTGCCTGGGTTAGCTGACCAGCCCAGGCATTCCAGAGCATGGGAACAAGTAGCTTCATCACGCCAGTTGAAAAAAATATAATTCCTACAAATATCCGAATACTGCCTAACTTTTTATCATACTTTGTACTACGTATGTTTTTTAGCACGACTTACTCGCCTTTATTTCTAATTTGAAACAAATAATTACTTTAAAAGCTAACAAGAGATTTCACAATGTTATTTCATGATTCTTTTAGATGCTAAAAATCGCGATCAGAGGATCAGAGATACAGAGATTCAATTTTTAGACTGGACGCGAACGACCCGAAAACCAAAGCCGTAGTCCCTGAGGTCTGGGTGGTAGGAAACACGAGAATCGCAGCGTAGATAGTCTGAGCCGTTGAGCCAAGAGCCGCCACGCAACGCGCGCGCATCCTCTCGGTCATCGTACCAGTTTTCCATCCACTCCCAGACATTACCCGCCAGGTCCACGAGTCCTTCGGGAGTGGCGCCTTCGGTATAACGCCCGACCGGGGTAGTAGCTCCGACATTTCTATTATAATTAGCAAGTTTCTCATTTGGTTCACCTTTTTCCTTCGGCCAGGGATACTCACGCAGTGAACCATCCGGTTCACGCCCCGCTGCAGCCCATTCCCATTCCAGCTCATTTGGCAGGCGGTACATAATGGCTATTTTTTCTAAATCCTGCAAATTTTTATCGGCCACCTGTACCTGTTCGAGACAGGAAAGCCAGAAACAGTAAACGCGGGCTGCAAACCAGGTTATGCTGACAACCGGTTGATCTTCGTCGTTAAAGCGTTTATTTTCATCCTCTTGAGAACGCAGTCTCTGCGGCCATGATTTGGCATCCCAGCCCAGGTAGGATATGACATCTTTTATTGTATCGGCAAATTCAAGCAGTTTTTCAGTAAATACAGTAAGCGGTAAAATGCGCTGGAACTCACTACTTTTACCTGACAGATAGGCAAGGAAGCGTCGGTAGCGTTTGTTGGTAACCGGGTATTTGGCTAACGCTATTTTGGGAACCGGTTCTTTTCCCTCCGTCACTGAAAAAGTGAATTCCCCAGCCGGAATGATAATATAAGTCGCGCCATCTTCAACGTCATTTTGAAACGATTTTGTATCTTCAGCAAAGATATCTACAAGTTTTTCTTTCTGCACTGGTTTGGGCTGGACTACTTCTTTTGCATAACTCAGCGTGGCGTCATTCCCGTGCTTCTTATCCAAAAATATTTTGACCTGTTTCTTAGCTGCCGGCATCTCAATATTTTTCAGGCATTCGAGTATGTATCTTTTCTGGTTATCGTTGGCATCTTCCGCCATTAACTTTTGCCCTAAAGCAGTAACCTTTTTCTGCGGCGCTTCCCGCACCAGGGTTTGCAATAAATTCTGCTCTTTTTGATCCAGGTCTCTGCTTTTATCTGACTGAAAGAAAAGCTGTATGAACTTATCGAAAACAGCATCGTCTGCCTCGCACATGAAGAAGCGCAACGGCTCCTCCCACCAGTCCTCACCAAAATGTCTTATGAGTTTTTGAAGCCATTCTTCCCGTTTACTCTCTTTCATGAGTTGAATACCGGCCAAATATTCGCGAAAAGATTTGTGCCGGAAAATGTAATCCTTGTCCCCATAGTCAGCAAGCAACCCGGCCCGGTCTATTAGATTTTGGCAAAAAGTCTCCGCTTTCGGCTGATTTTCCATAGTATCAAGAATGGGCTGCATCTCGCTGTGCACCTCATTTTTGGGTGCTTCGTCTTTCTGCAAGGTATCCTGCATCCAGAGGGCAGTTGGAGAAAGCACCCGGCGGGCTTTTTCCGCAGGTAGAACCCGCGACAAATTGCGGCGTTTATCTCTAAAATCCAGCAGGTAATTCAATGAAGCATTGTACAATTCAGAGCGGCTGTCCGGCAGAACGTCCCGCTCCTGCCAGAGGATGGCCATAATTTGCAGCAGCATAGGCACCGCTGCAAGCTGTCGCAGTCCTTTATTTTTTTCGTCTTGTAAAAAATCAATTACTTTTTTAACCCTTTCATCGGCGAGTTTAATTTGCCGCTCAATCCATTCATTTTGTGGCTCATCCTTGCCATCGTATTTGCGTTGATATACAGCACGAAACCATTTGGTTAGAAAGTCTTGCTGCTGTTGCGGCGAAAAATCCCGCACATCCGCACGCAGATGATCAAATTCCAATTCCACACCATCAGATTTGCGGTAGCCCGTCCAGCGGGACGTAACTACAAACCGGGCTTGTTTGAGACCGGCGCAGGTATGGTCAATCCACTCACAAACGCGGCGTCGCTGCTTTAAATTGCTGATTTCATCCAGGCCGTCCAGCAGAATTAGAGTTTTACGGTTGTGCAGCCAGTTGAAAAAATCTTCCTCTGAAACATTTAAAACGTGGTCCTTCGCCCATTTCGCCAGATTTTTTGGCAGAGAAGCCGGCTTGCCATCCTTGGGTTCCAATTCACGCAGGGGAAAATAAATGGGCAGGATTGGCTCATCAAATCCAAATTTATTATAGTCATGGTTCCTGAGACAACTCATGGCATAATATTTCATTAAAGTGGTTTTACCTGAACCGGGATCGCCAATTATCAGGAGCAAACGAAAATATTTGAAAGCTCTTTGCAGCACTTCTTCCGGGCTGGAATGTCGGTCTTCCAGCGGTTGTGCTGACATTTCACATGACTGGAACCGTTTTTCGCTGCGCCAGGATTCAGAAATATCCAGGGAGACAAACGCATCCAGCAAATTAACCGGCACATTTTCAATATCCGGTGAACCGAGCAAGCGAATGCTGCCAAGCTCTTCCTTTAGGGCTTCGGTGTACTGCTCTTCAGCGGTCTGGGCATGTCTGAACTGTTTTTGTTCTTCATGTTCATCTTTCGCCTGCATTTTTGCAATTTCAAACTTTTTGGCACCTTCCAATCGTAGGTCCATTAGCTTTTTTTCATATTCTTCTTGCACTTCCTGTTTGGCCTGTTCAATTTTTTTGGCAGTCTCAATGCTTTTTCTATGTCTATAAATGCCAAAAAATAGGCCTGCTAATGCAACAAGAAATGCGCCTAAAGTAATCATATCCTTGAATTCAATTTCTTTACTTTTATTAGGACTCTGGTTTTTGGAACTATCTTTTTGAGCTTTATTTTGAAATGTGCTATCTTTTAAAGTTGTTACTTGTGAAGAGTCTTGCTGCGTAGTTATCGAGTCTTGCAACTGGCTGACTTGTCTGGCGAATACCTGGCTTGCAATTAGAATAAATACCGAAATTAAAAATACCAGCGAGTTGGAAACGAGACGAAACCTGGTCATCACGTAATCTGGCGATAAAATCGTATGTCCTGTTTTGTTTTTCAAATATCAATCCAAAATAGTGGGATATTTTCAAAGCAGTTCAGCACACTTCATTAAATCAGCTTAAAGTGTTGATGCAAAATATGCCGCGCCAAGCAGGGCAACATGATCATCTTTTATAATATACAATGACGTTTTTTTATTTAAATTTGACAACCTGCCTTTATTTAAAAAAGCTTTAACAAATGTACCGTCAGACAATTTCTTAATAATTTTCGGTGGAATACCTCCACCAAGAAAAATGCCGCCGGTAGCCAACAAGGTTAAAACAAGATTGCCGGCCTGAGCACCCAGAACGGAAACAAAAATGTCCAGCGCTTTGACACAAATATCGTATTCTCCAGACTGCCCGAAACGCGATATAACCGCTGCTGCATCCTCCTTTTGTAATTTATCCCTGAGCTCTGCAGGCTCCAGAGCATAGCCTTTGTTTTTTAGAAATTCATAGATATTTACCAGACCAGGCCCACACAAAACACGTTCATAACTCACACGCCCAACTTTAGATTGTAAGTATTTCAACAGCTCAATTTCAATTTCAGAATTCGGGGCAAAATCTGCGTGTCCGCCTTCTGAGGCGTGAACGTGGAACTGGCCGGCATCGTGGGTTAAATATGCCTGACCACAGCCGGTGCCAGGCGCAATTACAGCACGCGGAGCTTCGTTTTTCAGGCCGCCTTCACCTTTATGAAGGACAACAAGATCGTCAAGACCAAGATGCGGCACAGCTGTAGTTGTAGCTACCAGATCATTTACAAGCTTAACTTTGTTTATACGAGTCAATTCAGCAATTTTTTTTTCGTTAAGTCGCCATGGCAGGTTGGTGGCTTGCGTCATTCCATTTGCAACGGGTCCGGGAACGCCGAAACAGGCGGTTTGAATAGCTATATTACGTTTATTTAAAAAAAGACAAATGACGTCTTCCAATCTGGGGAATTCACTACTTGCAAATGTTTCGATGTCCTGACGAACCATCTGGCCGTTGTCACGCTCATACACAGCCAATCGCGTTTTTGTTCCGCCTATGTCACCTACAAGAATCATGGTCACTTATTTTTGTCTAAGAAAATTTATTATTCAGGATTATGAATTAAAAATAACTAATTTATCTTACTAAATCAATAACATAAATAGAAGAAGTTAATGGTTCAGGTCAAGGCCACATGTTCTTTTCCAATGGTGAGTTTCGCGGGCGCTGAACCAGAGACGAGCGCCTGCTTACCAAAACTGAGAGTATCCATGGGGCAAACCGTAACACAGATACCGCAGCCAATGCAGGAGCTGGTTGCGTTATCAAGGTCTTGTTGCTTCAAAGCATAACTCATAACATCAATCCCCACCTGGCAATTGCGCGAACATTCGTAACAAGCGATGCATTTATCATTGGCAACGATTTTAAATTTACTCATTTTAAGTTTCGTGAACCATTCAGATTGTATGTGCATCAGCTTTGCCAGAGGGCACCAGTAGCGACACCAGACTTTACCTCCCAGGAATGGATATAAAGTGACTGGCAAAATCCCAACCAACCAGACGTCAGCAAGAATGCGGTATATGCTGATTCCCAAATCTGCCGTACCCCTGATGGCCGCATAAATATCTTTTCCTAAAACCAACACGGTGACAACCGCCGCAAAAATTAATACAACGAAATTCATCCACTCCCATTTGATGGAAGTTTTACCTTTAGGAGCCAGGTGCCGCCAACGATCACCGAAGGTTTCGGCCAATCCACCGCAGCCGCAAATCCAGGAACAATAGCGTTTTCCATGAAATACCACGAGCACTGGTATAATGACAAAAATCAGGAGAATTCCCCAGACTACCCAGATTTGATGCGGATTGTAAAAGAATGTGTAAAAGAATAGTGGCCAGGCGTAAATAATACCGTAACTGCGCCAGGCTTGCTCTGCAAATGTTGGGTCAGACGCCAGAGTCTCACCTACCCATTGATATTTAACCGCAAGCTGAAAAAGAAACTCAGGAATCAGGAAAAAGAATATCCATTGGAAACCTATCAGACTGACATAGCGCCAGATTTGGAATTTATCCTTTAGATTCAGACCCCATCGTTTCAGCGCCTCCAGGCCAAACACTGTCATTAAGGTTGTATATAAAACCGTGTACCAAAATGACCAGGATTTATCAAAAAATGAAAGGAATTTATAACCCCAGTTCCGATAGGGCCAGAACTCCTCACCCGCGCCGACTTTGACCCCGTAAACTGTGTACCAGATAAAAAATGATACTCCCAACCAGGCAAAACGATCGCCTTTTATGCCGGTCCGAATTAATCCGAATAGGCCAACCGCCGAGGTGATTACTCCAAACCAGCCTGGAATGAAAGAAAGATCTACTCCGAGTAAGGCTGGCTGCGCACCAAGTCGTATACCGAAAATCCAAAGGCCAATGAGTCCGAGTAAAGTAAGACCAGCCGCACGCAGGACGCTCCCCTCCCACTCATTTTCCATTTTAAGTCCCAGAGACTTCAAAAATTTGCGAGGAACGTCTGCGCCAATCAAGACAAAGGCATAATCGTAAGCGATCTTGCGTGTTTCTTCAGAGCCGTCACCAGTGACTTTTAGCATTGCTTCCTGGTCAGCGAATTCTGTTACTTTTGAATTTAAGACAGGTTCAATTTTTCCGGCGGTGATTAGCTCATTCAGCTTTGCTTCATTGTCTTTAAAAATGCGACTGAATTCACCGCCGCGATAGGATAGAACAACCTTATTTTGTTCGCTCAAAGTAATAGCCGCTTCCACGGCGCTGTTGCCTCCTCCGACGATCAGGATGCTTTCGTTTTTGTATTTACGCGGTGAATACAGGCGATGATAAACATGGTTGCGGTCTTCTCCCGGAACATTCAGCTTACGCGGGTTGCCCCGCTGTCCTGTAGCCAAAACCACGGACTTACCGCGATACTTGCCGCTATCCGTTGTGATATGAAACAGCCCATCTTTTTTCTCGCATCCAGTCACACCCTCACTTGTCTGAACATTTAGCTGATTAGTTTTTATGATTTGATGCCAGCGTTTGATTAAATCTTCCTTGCAGGCGCCATCAAGCCAAAGTTTGCCTTTGGGTGGCTGACTGTCCGGCTCAGCATACACCCATTTACCCTCAGGAAAGTTTTCTATTGTATTGGCAATTTTTTCTTTTTCGAGGAGTAAGTAACGCGAACCACGTTCTTTTGCTTGTAAAGCAGCATTCAAACCAGCCGCACCGCCACCGATAATTATCACATCAAAATAGTCCTCTCCCCCATCGATTTTGGCGCCCGGTAAGGACGCAATGTGCTCGATAACGTCATATCCCTGCGCCATGGCGTATTTTATAACTGGCGCTCCAGCTAAATCCCCGATGATATACAAACCCGGAATGTTGCTTTCGTTGTACTTTTTTAAATAGGGACGCTCATTTTGGCTGCTGCCGGAATGTAAAATGTCGATTATTTTTTCTTTAATCATGTTTCAGATAGAGTTTTGAATTTTACCACAAGTTCGAGTGAACAAATTACAGGTATATGGAGCTTTACAAAACTTTCAAAGCTTAGTAAAGCTGAGTTCCCATTAGGCAATATTGTAAGGAGTCAGTCCTGTACTTATCACCTTATTTCCTAATACCTTATACCCTATACCTCAATTGCCTACTTCGTCTTCGTTACCTCAGATTCGTATAATGGCTTTAACTCGGCTCCACACTCCGAACAATGGCATGCGCTCGGATGATTAGTTTGCTTGCAACTTGAACACTGTACCGGAGAATTTGTAGAGGGAACCTTAACCAGCCCTTTGGGAATGTCTTCTTTGTTCACGAATGCAGGTTTTGTTCGGACATAAATATATCCAAAGACAGAAAACACAAAGCCAAAGAAAAAATTTGGCAATGGCGACAGTCCTTTCGAAATAGCGTGGTAGCCGCTTAATCCGCCGAAAATTAAACCCAGTAAAACATATAATCCAAACAGAAACCAGCTTAAATTTATTCCACCCTGCGCCACACCGGCCGGCGCTTCAAAATTTTCTTGAAATAACGCACCTTTTGGCTGAACTTTATTAAAGAAAAATACCTGATTATTCATAAAGGAATCAACCATCGACCTGTTCAACGGAATCCTTCTACCACGGACAATTAATACTACATCATTTTCTGTCAAAGCCACGCCGCAAATAATGCAATTCTCACCAGCTCCGGGAAAAACATATTCATACTTAATTTGATCTTCAGGTTCTTGAGCGAACGATGCTGGATAGAGCAAAGCAATCACTATTAAAATACAGCCAGATAACAGAATAATTTGAAATGTATTATTTTTTAGCATTTACTTACCTTGCTGGTACAAAATAAAAAAGGCAACATAGATTATACCAAGGTTGCCTTGTTTAGGTGGCCAGGCGCAGAATCGAACTGCGGACACACGGATTTTCAGTCCGTTGCTCTACCGACTGAGCTACCTGGCCTCAAAATTGAGAGAGCGTTTTCGAAATCGGCTTAAATAATAATATACAAATTTAACTTTTTGTTAATAAAAGTCAAGTAGTTTTTGGATTAGATTCAGTAATTGTCGAAGAATTCAAGGCCAGGTTTTGTTAAAAAAATGTCCTGGGGGAAATACTTTAGAAACAAGAAAAGAGGTGATAAATTTGGAAAAGCAAAAAACGAGGTAATATTATAAGACAGAAAATGCTAAATGGAAATTTGCAGATGAAATCAAAAAATGGAAAACAACCAATTGTTGGTCAAAAATGTTATAGTGTTGGATATCCAATCTTTAGACTGCTGTTGGTTCTTTTTCGTCAACAACTATCACTTTTTTCTGAGGTTTGTAACTCGGAATGAGTTTATTGATTTTTCTAAACATGGCCTGTCTTTGCATCGTTTCAGCTAATCGCAGGATATTTTTCAAATCCAGCATTATATCATGGCCATTTGCATGACCGTTGGTATTTGCAACAAATATTTTTTCAACCTGAGTTTTTGCTGGATATTCGCTATCATGCCATAATTGTTCATCCATTTTTTCACCCGGTCGAATGCCGGTAAATTCAATATGTATATCATGGTCTGGTTCAAGGCCTGACAAACTTATTAAATGACGTGCCATGTCAACTACTTTGATAGGTTCTCCCATATCAAGGATAAAAGTTTCACCACCATAACAGATAGCGCTGGCCTGCAAAATCAACGTCACCGCCTCTGAAATTGTCATGAAATAACGTGTCATTTCCGGATCTGTAACAGTAACCGGTCCGCCGCGAGAAATCTGTTTTTGGAATAATGTCACCACACTGCCATTGCTTCCCAATACATTTCCGAACCGCACAGTGGTAAACTTAGTATTGCCTTTGCCATTAGTATTCTGGACAAAGAACTCAGCTAATCTTTTTGAAGCGCCCATTATATTTACCGGTTCTACTGCTTTATCAGAAGATATGAGCACGAAAAGGGAAACGTCATATTTTTTAGCGACTTGTGCCACGACCATAGTGCCTTTAAGATTATTTTTTATCGCTTCTTCTGGATTCATCTCCATGAGTGGTACATGCTTATGAGCGGCAGCATGAAATACAACCGAGGGATGATGTTCAAGCACAACCTGTTTTATTTTTGCGGAATCGCACACATCTCCCACTACAGCTATAAAGCCATCATCCCATTGTCTTCTAAAATCGTTTTCAAGATAAAACAAACTATTTTCTGAATGATCAAGCATGACCAACTTTGCAGGATCATACTGCATTATCTGAAAGCAAAGCTCTTGCCCAATTGAACCGCCAGCTCCAGTAACGAGTATGACTTTGCCTTTCAGGAAAGTCCCGATCCCCTCACCGTCTGTCAGTACCGGTTCCCTTTCAAGTAAATCCTCTATTTTCACGCTGCGTAACTCATTGAGTTTAACCGTACCATTCATAATTTCACGAGGATGTGGGACAGTTTTAAAATTAACCCCAGCTTGCTCGCACAATGTTACTATTTTGCGCATTTGCACAGCAGTCGCCGAAGGAGTTGCTATTATAATTTGATCAATCTTTTTGCTTTTCGCCAAAGTTAAAATATCATCGGTTGTTCCAAGGACAGAAACTCCATGGATACTAATATTGCGTTTATCCGGGTAATCATCCACCAAACAAACAGGGTGATAACCGAGCTTTGCATCTAATTTCATTTGACGAATAATCATTTCTGCGGCTTCACCAGCACCAACAACTAATACCCTGATGCGATTCCCATGTGGAATTCCAATAATCTCTTTTAGCACCCGAAAGGAAAACCTAACCCCTCCTAATAAAATAAATCCCAACAACAAATAAATAATCAATACAGATCTTGGTGTTTTGAATAAAAGCAAAAAATATTTCACCGTAATAAACAAAACCCAACCTGTACTGTGAGCAACAGTAAGCATCAACAAATCTTTAATACTGGAATATTCATATAGTCCTTTGTATAGCTTAAATATATAAAAGCACCCCAGAGTCATTACCAGCAATAATGGTAGACTTTGAAAATACAATGTCAATTCAGAATCCGGAATAATTCCTTCAAACCTAATCCAGAATGATAAATAATACGCCCCCAATATACAACATGCATCAATAATCACTTTAAAAAATAAGCGGCGTCTTCCTTTCAGATATTTAAAAAATTTTTCGATTATCCAATTATGAATGGCCATTACCGAGTTACCTCCATGTAAAATTGTAATACGAGACGAGCTATCAGGGAAAATCGACACAAAAACCGTCAATAGTATAATGTGTATGTCCTTCCATATAGTCGAATTTGAAACATAAGCTAAATTCAACTTGAGCTTTTCAGGTAAAATTTGCTGTAAATAGTATCTTTCAGCATCAGATATATCTTTTATGAGCGCTGCTTCGTTTCTAAATTTTAATGAAGCGGGATCTGTAATTCCTGGCTTTACACTCAGCACTTTTTCAAAAACTCCAGAATAGTATTCCCGGTAACACGGCAATTCAGGCCTTGGTCCGACAAGATTCATTTGTCCGAAAATTACATTGAGCAATTGTGGAAGTTCATCTAATTTATATTTTCTTAAAAAACAACCCACGTTTGTAATTCGGTTGTCATTTTCAACTGTTATTCGAGAGCCATTTTTCTCTGCATTGTGAATCATTGTTCGAAATTTAAAAATACGAAATATTTTGCCGCCACAACCTATTCGCTCCTGTCTGAAAAAGATCGGTCCATGACTGCCAAGCTTGATAGCTATTGCAATGATAATAAAAACAGGTAATAAAAGTACAAGCCCCGTAGTGCAAAAAGTGATATTAAAAATCGTTTTTAACATGGCGCTTCATAGTATTATAAATTATTCATTATTTTTTGAATTTGACATTATTTACTATAAATCCAGTCTGCTTCTGTAAAAGCAGGTAAAAAATATATAGCAAGGTCTATTGTGGACGCTCCTCTATGGCATTCAAATCTATCGCATTCAAATGAATTACTTGCTCGCGGATGTTGTTTTTAATCGTTTCCTTCACACATTTGGCTACATAACTTATCTCTTCTTCAGACATGTCAGGATAAAACGGCAGGGAGACAGCAGATTCATAAACTTTTTCTGCCACTGGAAAATCACCTCTATGATAATTGTATTTTTTCTGAAAAAAAGGTTGTAAATGTAGTGGAATAAAATGAACTGATGTTTGCACACCTTGTTTTTGTAATTCTAAAATAAATTCATTTCTCGATATATTTAATAAATCAAGACGTAATCGAATGATAAATAAATGCCAGGCATGGTTAACATTGGGTGATTCGTGTGGTAAAATGATTTCATCTAATTGACCCAATTCACGAATTAAAAAATCCGCGTACATCTTACGAGTTGCATGCATCCTTTTAGCTTTTCGCAGTTGAGACAATCCCAATGCAGCGGCAATATCTGTCATGTTATATTTATATCCTTGCGCAACAATTTCATAATACCAGGATCCTTCATTGGCATAGCGTTTCCAGGCGTCTTTGCTCATCCCATGCAAGGATAAAATCCGCATTTGTGCTGCTAAATCGTCATCATTTGTAGTGATCATACCGCCTTCACCAGTAGTAATGTTTTTTGTTGCATAAAAACTGAAACAGGTGGCGTCACTAATGTTGCCAACTTTTAACCAACTGTGATCATGAAAATCCCGAGCAGCAAGTTTTGAATTTCGAGTATCAAATTCCGAATTCCAAATTGCGCATTCGGTAGTTCGAATTTCTCCTTCAAGACAATGTGCGGCATCTTCAACCAATGCCAAATTATGCTCGTCGGCTATTCGCTTTAAGTTAACCATGTCACATGGTTGACCAGCAATATGAACTGGCAGGATAGCATGATGGTGCGGTCTGCACTCATTATCTCGCTCATAGTTCCAATTATTAATGCGATCTTCTACTTTTTGTGGAGACAAATTAAAGTCCGTTTCCTGAATATCCACAAATACAGGAATCGCACCAACGTATTGAATTGCCTCCGCAGTTGCTACAAACGTGTATGGAGTTGTTATAACTAAATCTCCCCGACCAATTCCAAGCGCCTGCAGCGCTAAATGCATAGCCGCAGTACAAGAATTCAAAGCAATCGCATGCTTTGCGCCTGTATACTCAGCAAAAGCATTCTGAAATTTTATTGCAGTGGGGCCAGTAGTAATCCAGCCGCTTTTAAGCGTTTCAGTTACCGCATGAATATCATCATCATCAAGAGAAGGTCTGTGAAAAGGAATGTTCATTCTAAAATCCAAACCACCATGGTAAATAAGTGTTGATTGAGAAAACAAGATAATTTTGGTTGTCATTAAATGGACCTGACATGCTCGAGAAGCGTCCGGAAACATCTATTTCAATATTTTTTTTAACCGAATAATTTATTCGCCAATCAATAAAATGTGTTTTTTGAACAGTTCCGCTGGGAAATGGACCAGCCTGGAACTCTTCTTCAGAAAAAGCTAAATATGGATTATTCAATAGGTTTCGTTCTCCACTGCGCTGGATTCCAAAAGATGATGAAAAAATAACCCTGATTGGCAAAAGCAACCTTACCCCTAATTGCAATCGATCCGAATCATTTCCAAGCTCACTGCCAATCGGGAGCCCGCGTGAAACAAAATTATTGCTACTCTGGAAATGACTAAAAGTAAACGTGCCAATTCTGCTATAATCGAAAAAAGTTGTCACACCAATACTTCCAATAGTTTTCGAATAAGCCGTTTTTAAATGATAGGCAATAGCGTCCGGCCTTCCCTTTTCCCGATCCTTGTTGTCAAATTGGAATTCATCAATGGTAAAATTTGCTGAGACGCGTAATCCTGGAATGACCATCCAATCCACCAAAAGAGACCAAACTGCATTCGAACTTTCCGGACCAACCTGCTTATTTGTGCGGTCATTAAGTTCGACTTCAATTGCAGGCAGGAAAGGATTTAAAAAAGAGAGATCCAGTGGGCGATCTATACCAGAGAAAATTATTAACTCTGAGAAACCTATCAACAAGTTTCGGTGATTTGAATATTCAATAGCATGCCCTACCAGGTACCGATTAATGTTGCTATCATTTGCCATGATAGATTCCAAAAATCCGTAAAAAAATCTCCCCTTATAACGTTTATACCGGGCTTCGAGCATTAAATGCTCATAGGCTGGACTATTGGAAGAAAGCACCAAATTATTTGATTCAAAAGCTCCCCACGCTTGTCGCCCGCGGCCGAACTGCACTGTGAGCCAATTGTTGTGGTAGCTTAATGCAGCATAATCAAATTCAGCTGCATTTAAACCGAATCGTCGAATTTCCCTTGGACGCCCTGTAAAATGCTGCAAACTGGTTGGATCATTTGTCATTCGAAGATAAAGTTGCAGACTAAGTTTTTGCTTAAACCAGAATGTCAGTTTACTAAAAGGGGAGCCTGAAAATTCAGGAAATGGTCCTCCTTTGCCAACTGGCTGTTTCAATAAAAGACCGTTCCACCACCTCAAATTTAAAGTATCCCTGGAGGTTGATTCACTAAATAAACCAGAATTTGTTTCCTCAACCATGTCCTGTATAATCCAATCCAGACCCGAATTTGATTCCATATCATCATTCTGAACCAGATTCCACACACGTTCCCATCGATAAGGTTTAAATACCGTGTTGGTAGACCAGTTGTAGCCAAAATCATGTAAGATGGCTAAATGCCGTGCCGGCCAGAAGTCGGTTGCGATTTCCTGAGCAAATGCAACTTGAAAAACACCAAGCGCAATTACTATGCTGATTACTCTTTGCAGAAAACTACTCATATCTCTAAAAAGACCGTGAAAGTACGGGATATGAAATTTGATTTTTGTGTTTTGAAATTTATATGTCACTTGCAACTTCGCTGCACCTGGACTAATCAAACATTTTAAGAACAAGGGTAGATTATTAATTTTATTAACCCTGCTAATTTGCCTGTACATCTGTAAGCTCTAACTCTTCCAACCACTTTTTTATAATAATTGACCAGTTATATTCTGACATGACCCATTTTCTACCGGCATGGCCCATATCATCACGAGCTGTTTGGTTGTCAGCTAATTCTCGAATAGTCTGAGCCAATAGCTTTGCATTTTCAGGCTCAAGAGCAATCCCGCAACTCTTATTTTCAATCAGAGTAGCTGCCTCACCAAATCCAGCATATATGACCGGTACTCCACAACTTAAAGCCGGGAAAATTTTAGAAAGCCGCATATTTTCAGCCACAGCCATGTCTCGTAACATTGCGATGGAAGCATAAGTAATAGAATACAAGCGATCCATTTCTTCATAGGGGGATTGCCCAAAAACAATATTATTTAATTTCAGATTTTCTGCTAATTTCATTATTCGTTCTCTTTCAGGTCCATTGCCGATCATCAAAAAAGCTATATCATTTCTATCCTGTAGCAGTTTTGCTGCATGGATTAAAGTGTCCAATCCGTGATAGTATGCATGAGTGCCCACATATAAAAAGACCTTTTTATTGTGCAAGCCCCAACGATTCAACATCTCATTATCCTGTGGTCCCGGACACAGAAACGTACTATCTGCACCATTTGGTAAAAACGAAAGCTGCTCGCGGCATAATCCCCGACTCTGAAAGTGACTGATAAATCGTTGGGTTACGGTTGATACTTTCCAGGAGCTACGCAAAAAATAATTTTCCAGGCGCAAGGCAATTTGCAGGAATGTTTCATTTTTCATGAATCCTAATTGTCTTGCCACGTCAACCTGCAGGTCCGGCACATTATAAATGTAGGGTACCCGTCGTAACCATTTCATTAGTATAGCAATAAATCCTAAGGATAAGGGTTGGGATTCTACAAATAAAACATCCGGACGACGCCGAATTAATGTAACCACTAAAGCAGCAAACGTGAAACTCAAATAATTAAGCAATCTTATTCTGGCAGATTTCCCGTTAGCAGCATAAATCCATACTCGTTTAACTTGTATGCCGTCAATTTGCTCATTCAGCATGAGACGGTTTTGATAGCCCGGAAATATCTTGCCAATTGGATAATTAGGAATTGCAGTCAAAACCTCCACATCGATTCCTGCTTGTTGTAATTCCCGCGCCATCGCATGTAAACGGATTTGTGGAGCGCCTATTTCAGGGGGATAATATTGAGTAAGAATAAGCCAACGTTTTCTGGAGTTCTTCACCATGAAATTCCACAATATTTTGATATGCCTAATTCAGCAGGCTCATCGATCAAATGTTCTAAATCTAAAATCGCCGCCTTGCCATTGAGACCTCTCAACGCCTCTTCAAATTCAGGTCGTTTTTGACTTACAACAATAACCTGGCAATCGTCCAACACATCTTCGATTTTTGCACGTAAAATTTGGTTGATTTGAGGTAATTGACGTTCCAGGTATTCCTTATTACCCCCTAACATTAATTCTGGTTGAACATCAGGATCATGCACCAAAACATCGATACCGTCTTGCCATAAGTGTCTGATTAAAGTAATCATGGGACTCTCGCGAAGATCATCGGTGTCAGGTTTAAAACTCAGGCCCAATACTCCTACACGCTTAACCCTCATCTCTTGTATCTTTATTAGAGCCTCCTCAACCTGGATGTTGTTAGATGGCAGGATTGCATCCAGAATCGGAACTTTCGCACCTAATCTTTGGGCATTATAGGATATCGAACGAATATCTTTAGGCAGGCATGAACCACCAAAAGCGAAACCTGGTTTCATGTAAGCTTTTGAAATGTTGAGTTTAGTATCAGCACAAACCATTTGCATAATCGCATGACTATTTATTCCAAGTCGTTCGCATATTCGACCGATTTCATTTGCAAATCCAATTTTTAGTCCATGAAATGAGTTGTTAACCAGTTTGAGTAATTCCGCCTCTTCGGGAACCACCCGAAGAACAGGTGCATCAATGTCTTCATACAGTTGTTCAACCACATCACCAGAACGTTCGTTATATGCTCCAATGATCGTGTAAGGAGGAGCGTAAAAATCACGAATTGCACTTGTTTCACGAAGAAATTCCGGATTAGCGACCAAGCCAAAATCACTGTCTAATTTCAGGCCTGAATGCTCTTCTATAAGAGAGCCTAAGACTGCCCTGGTTGTGCCGGGGAACACCGTACTTCGTAATACGACGACATGATAAGAATTTGTATTTCGCAAACCACGACCGATATCGACAGCAACATTTCGGATAAAATCTAATACCGGGCTGCCATCCGCCGCACTAGGCGTTCCCACACAGATCAGTGAAATCTCGGCCTGATTTAAAAGATTAGTTCCTTTTTCTACGGCTCTTAACCGGCCTGCTTTAACAGCCTCATCGATTAGATTCTCAAGTCCAGGTTCTTTGATAGCGCTGCGTCCGGAATTGAGGGTCTGAACTTTTGTGAGATTTGGATCTATACCTGTAATATTATGACCCATTCGAGCGAAACAGGCGGCAGATACTGTACCTACATAACCAAGCCCCCATACTAAGACATTCATATTATGACTCCTAAGTTTCAATTAAAATTCAACAATGCCTTAAAACATTCTGAATTACTTTCTTAATATCATATATATATTTTGTGTTAAGTGTTCTCGAAAGAGAGGAAACGAGGCGCCCATTCTAAGGAATTTATAGAGCGGGTGTGAGCCCATATTTACTTTCCAGGACAAAATTTCAAATGGTGAGTGTTCTATAATTTCGATGTAATCTTTAAGCGAATAACCATTCAGACCAACATCTTCAATTGATTTTACAACCTGGGCGGGATTCTTTTTATTATACTTTTGTAATGCACGTTCTTTAAATAATAAGTGGCCAAAAGGTATGCGAATGCCTCCAATACGTCCTAAATCATGTCCACCATCAAATGAATTCCAAAGAGGTCCCCACGATGCATATAATAAACCATCGTGTTTGAGTAGATTATAGAGACACTTGATTGTTTCAACCAGGTCATGTATATGCTCAAAAACCTCATTTGAAAAAATGATGTCAAACTTCTCTACTGTGTATTCATTTAAAGGCTTTTGCACAAAGCCTACACGTTTCTTAAGCTCTGGATAAGAATTGTCCAATATATATTGAGCAGTACGTAAACGCTTAGCATTAATATCAAGGCCGACCGCCCTGACAGCGCCAGTTTGAGCTGCCCTGATTACAAAAGCTCCGTGACCACACCCAAAATCCAATACTTTTTTGCCTTCAAAATCAGGAAGAATCAAATTGTGAAGACCATATCTAAGCCAATATTTTTCCCAGAGGTTGTATTGCTTTTTAAAATAATTAAGATGATCATCATGAATTCTTGTACTCATATAATATTCACAAGGCTTGCAAAGATGAGGCTCATAGCCTGAATTATTCATAAATATTGTTAACAAAGATTGAATTCTGTAGATTATAGTTGTCTGAAAGAATTAACGGTCATTTGTTTTCCTGTTGTTGCGGCATCATGATATACCGATATTACACGTTCTGTTAGAATCTCCTCATCTAAAGCCAGAATGGATTCTCGTCCTGAGATTCGTTTATTTCTTTCTAATGTCCTTCGTAAACCTGCTGCAATTGTCTCAATTTCGTCATCTTCACAAACAATACATCCCTCGATTGATTGGATGCGTTCACGTACATCACCCACATCTACAGACACTACTGGTAGATTACAGGCTAAGGCTTCTTTTACAGCATTGGGAGAACCCTCATGTAAAGAGGTTAACAACAGGGCATCACAAGCGTTCATATAAACCGGCATCTGACTGTAAGGTACTTGATTAGCAACGAGAAGTTCAACCTTTAAATTGTGATTTAATCTTGCTACGCTTGCCTGGGCCAGCTCATAGCGTTTTACCGGATCTTCGTACGAAGTGACAAACAGAACAAATTGTTTATCAACAGGCATACCTAACTTTCGACGTGCCTCTTCACGATCCATTGGTTTGAAAAGCTCAAGATCAAGACCACTTGGAATGATCTGAAATGACCGTTTAGGCAGATGATGAGCTAACTGCTCGGACATAACAATTACTTCATCCGACAAAAGCGCGGTGATTTTAGAAATCCATTTAAGGATGCAACCTGAAAAGGTATAGTTACCATTATTATTTACTATGCCTTTCAGATCACTACCACGATATGTGATAACCAGTGGTAATTTCTTCGGCAAAGCTAATACCCCACTCTGCCCCCATTGTGCATGTACTAAGTCGTAGGTATTATTAATTATTTTTTTTTGTACACGAAACCAGGCTTTCAGGTAGTTTACAGGATTCTTAGCTCCTCTGAATTGAAACAGATCAACCAGAACTCCTGCTTTCTGAAGAGATTCTACCTGCCTTTCTATATCAGGACGCCATTCAGACGTAAGCATTAATATATGCATATCTCACGCATGCGATGATTCGTTGAGAAGTAAACCTTAGTTGTTTTGGCAAATATTTTTTGGCGTTTAAACTTCTTTAACTTGAACTTCATACTTTAGGCACTTTAAACTTCAGACCACTGCGCTTTGGTTTGCTATACTTTTATATAACGTCAGGTAGCGCTCTGCAACCTCGGCTTTGGTATGACTTTGGCAAACATAAGAATAGCCTGCCTGCCCCATTTTTAAGCGAAGTTTTGAATCATCAAGCAATTTCAGAATTGCCTGGACTATGCCTTCCAAATCTTCTGAAGGAACGACAATACCTGCACCGGATTCAACAGCAATTCGACCCGAATCACCGACATCTGTGACCACACATGGAAGTTTTGCTGCCATAGCTTCCAGAAAGGCATTGGATGTTCCTTCAAATCTGGAGCTTAACACAAACATGTCCAATTCAGCCAGCAACTCAAAGATTTTTTTCTGAATCCCTAGCAATTCAACTACTTCTTGTAATCCTAATTCATTAATCAGAGATTCACACTTCGTCCACAGGCACCCATCACCAATAATCCAGAATTTGACATTTGGTTTTACCTGATGTATTTTAAACGCAGCCTGGATAAATAGAAGTGGATTCTTCTTGTATGTTAGACTTGCAACAGTACCAACAATTAGATTTCTCTTGAGTTTCTCTTTATTCGCGGGCGGATGCTCCTTTTTAAAAGAACAAAAAAGCTTTGAATCAATAGAATTCGGTATATATTGTATCTTGTTTTGAGGAGCAAGATGATTTTCTTTAATATAATCAACCGACTTATGTGAATTACAAACAACAACTGAAACGGCGCGATTGAGATAACGAAGCAGATATTGGTACCATAAGGGATAGAAACTTGGTATAATACGCACACCAATAATCAAATGAGGGTGATTAATGAATAGTCCGGCAATACGTGCATAAAGACCTTCAATACCGTCACTAAATAAGTGTATAACATCGGGTTTTTTTTCACGAAATATTTTAACGGTTGTTGCAAGCCTACCCAGCTCTAAATGTCCATTTCGTTCCAACTCTATGACTTCATGGCCAAATTGCTGTATTTGTGACGCCCAATAACCGCCTTTTGACAGAGACAGTACCGTAGCTGGTTCACTCAATTCGGAAAGCAGAAGAAAAAGTTGTCGTTCAGCGCCACCCTGATCCAGTTGTCCAATAACAAATAGAATTTTTAAATTATCTTTCAATTTACAACCCTATTGTCTGACTTGATTCCGCCAGTAATCATCTTAACTTTTCTTAAATAATAATCTTGATGCCTGGTAATTATCTGATTTAACCCAAAGTACTTTTGTAATCGTTGGTACCCTTCTATTCCCATTCGTTGCCTCAGTGAGATGTCTTTACATAATTTTTTTATAGCCTTTGCCATTGCAAATCGATCTGATGCGTCAACCAGCAATCCAGTCTTTCCATCAACAACTAATTCAGGTACTCCTCCCACTCGCGTAGCTATTACAGGTAGTTTACAGGCCATGGCTTCCAGAATAATATTGGGGAATCCTTCTGAACGTGAAGGCAGGACAAGACAATCAATAGTTTTTATAAATGAGAAAATATCCTTTTGATAACCAACGAATGTAAAATTTTCATTTAACCTATATGACTGAACTTTGGATTTGATTTTACCAGCTTCAGGACCATCACCAACAATCAAGAAATGAGTCTCGGGAAATACATCAATTACAAACCTCGCAGCTTCGACCAGAATATCAACACCTTTTACATAATCCAGTCTACCTACATATCCTATTTGGATTTTTCCATTTCTTTTTTGAGTCACAGAATTGTTACCGCAAACGCCATTAACAGCTATTCCATTATGAATAACGTGAATATGAGCCTCGTTTATATTAAAATTCTCAATTAAACTTTTTTTAATTGCATGCGCATTCACTATCACTCCATGGGTGAGATATTTGTAAATAAGCTTACTTACTAAACGATATCTTTTTCGAACCATCCAATGTCCCATATTCCGTTGGCTGGCCAGTATGACTGGAACTCCGGCCATTTTCCCGGCAACAGTACCGATAAAGTTTGCCCAGTCAGCGAGTGTGTGCAATATTTGTATTTTATTCCGATATAAAAAAAATGTTATTTGTACGAGAACCTTAATTCCTTTCAAATTGAAGAGACTGTCTTTTATCGGAAACTCATAAATATTTATGTTTAGTTTCTGCACCTTTGTGAGGAATTCACCTTTTTTCTCCAGGCATATAATGTAAGGCTCGAGCTTTTTGCGATCTACATTTTGCAGGAGCTGTACCAGGAAATGCTCAGTTCCACCAAATTTAAAACTTCCCGTGAAAAATGCGATTCTTATTGGTTTAGAATTCATTATAGTATAAAATCAGGAGATAACATGTATCTTCTTTAATATATTGTACTTAATTATATAATAAATTGCTGCCAGGCCATCTTTCCAGGTAATCTTTTTCCCTTCTGAATACCCGCGTCCATAATAGGATATGGGTACTTCATAAATCCGAAAGCCATTGCCAGAAATACGCGCTGTAAATTCAGGTTCGAATCCAAACCTGTTGGAAGTCAGCTTTAACTCCTTTAAAATATCTGCTCTAAATACCTTATAGCAGGTCTCCATGTCAGTCAGGTTTAAATTTGTAAACATATTAGACAGAGTTGTTAAAAACTTATTTCCAACATAATGCCAAAATAAATGGATCCGATGGGCGCCATTACCTAAAAATCGAGAACCGTATACTACATCGGCATGTCCATCTAAAATTGGTTGGAGAAGTTTACGATATTCCGCAGGATCATATTCAAGATCAGCATCCTGAACAATAACAATATCTCCTGTCACTTCCTTAAATCCAGTGCGGAGTGCGGCTCCCTTACCTGCATTTTTTTTATGATTGAGAACTTTTAATTGTACTCCATTTCTAAAATGAGACCTATTTGATAGTTCACTGAGTATTTCCTGGGTACCATCATTTGAACCGTCGTCCACGATGATGATCTCCTGACTGTACTGTTGTTCTAAAACCTTTTCTAACAATAATTGTACAGTATTAATCTCATTATAGACTGGTATGACAACACTTATCTTATGTGATTGCATAAATAGCACCTCAGAGTAATGATTCTGTTTTTTATGTAAAAGAAGCCATCTACTCCTAAAATTAATATTATTGGTTCAAGAGGTAATCTAAATCGAACGGTTCCATAGTATAGCGATGTCACGAATATAAAAAAAAGAGTGACCAGAAGATAAATGATCCTTTCATCAGGCTTGAAACTTATTCTAAAGAGAGTAAAAACATAGAATGGTAACAGAATTCCATAAGAGAGAAGACTAATTAAATTATAGTAGATATTTTCACCGGCCATTAAATTCCAAAAATTTTTTTGCTTATAATAAATCAACTTAGGAATCTTGCTAATATTTTCCGAAAAAAATGAAAAAGCCAATTTATAAGCTTCTTTATTTTTTTCTATAATAGAATACCCCATGTCTTTAAAAGGAAAATACCGATATTGTCTGCCTTTACTTTCATCGTTAGAAATAACACCTGGATTATTACTCCACCACAAATCGACCCCACCTTTTGCCGTTCCAACAATCACTGTTTTAAAAACTAAATAATTTCGGACAACCCAAGGAACTTGAACTACAAGAAAAGTTAATAAAAATATTAAAAGCACCTTCAGTCGTATTTGAGCTTTAAAGGCAACAAGAAACCAGGGAAAAAGAAAGACAGGAACAATTATAGCAATCGGTCGCGTTAAGGCAGAAAGGCCTAAGATTAATCCTGAAAATAAAGTTAAATAGTATTTATTATCTTTTTTATATGATAAAATCAGCAGATATATGCATATTAATAATAATAATGTGAACAGGTTTTCGCTGAGAACTTCATAAGAAATGTACACTAATGGCGGATATATAGAAGCAACTGCAGCTGATATGATTCCATGTATTTTTGTAAAACTTTCTTTCCCAATCAAATATATAATTAATACAATTAAAGTTCCAAGAAAACAAACACTTATTCTGGCAACTTCAGGTCTGTGGTCAACAATTTTGTATACTGCTGCTAAAAATAAAGGAAATAATGGTGCTCTTGTTATATTTGGCTCATCATCTTTTAGAATATAACCATTACCACTTGCCAGACTGAAAGCAAGGATATCATACTGAAGAGCATCACTTTTGAGAGGCTTATTTATATCCATATAAATCGAAAAAGCAATTCGAACCATAAAAGAAAAAATGACAATACATAAAAGCAAATATTTAGAATTTAACAGGTGCATTTACAAATAAACGTCAGCGATGCGAAATGACAACGTAATGGAATAAAATCACAGGATTATTTATGCAGAATCGCGAATGAAATTATGACGCTCTTTGAGGGTTTCAAATTGAAAAGATGAAAAATAAAACAATAAATCGAATTAAAATTTGCGTATTCTGAGCACGAGGCAATTAACTTAATTCAGGAAGTTAGATATATCATATATAAGTATCTTGTCAAGTGCACTATTAGTTACATTGTCGATAAAATCAGGATCATCATGCCTATAATGAAAATCATCTACAATGTAAGGCCAAAAAGTCATCGGTTTGTTTTCCACGCAAAATACCGGTTTGAGCTTGTTCTTAATATCAATTTCAATTTGATTAGTCTTTCTCTCTCGCCAATCTAAAAGCAAATAGCGATAACCGCGCTTTTCAAACTCGCGTATTTCATTCAAATCATTCGGAAGAGGTACAACTCTATCTCTTCCTCCAACATAAAAATTTAATATAGAACGTGCACTACTGTAATGTTTCTCTCCTCCATGTTCAATTATCCAATTCAAAGCATTTCTATATCCAGACTTGATCTGAATTAATTGCTTCGATTGTAAAAATTGTGGAATCAGGACAAGAAGGATTAAAATTGCCAATATTGGATTTGCAATAGCGGTATGTTTTTTAATCTTAGTTGGTGAAAATCTTTTTGTCAGGACACATAAAAAATTACCACATATCAATGCAATGAAAGGGATTGCAATTGAAAGAGCAACCGCTTTATCGCCACGAGTCTTAAGAGAAAATGCAATAAATGGAATAACAAATGGGAATAAAATCAATAAATGTTCCAGTTTACGGCGAATAAGGAAAAAAACCACACCGCCTGCTAACGCCATAAATCCAAAGGTCCCCATCAAATCCCACAATAAGCGGACAAAAAGAGTATGTGGATATAAAAAAGGACCGGCAAAATTACTTGGATCCAAAAAATATTTAGAAAATAACATATTCCAGTATGATGGGTATGGTATGGCTTTGAAAAAGTTAACAAATGTATAAGGTAGTTGAAATAACACCGGCATTGTTATCACTCCTGCGAAAAGAATTAACAGCCTGTTACAAAATTTGAGATAGTCTCGATTACGTATGCATTTTATATTTAAAGAACTCTCAAAAAGAAAAATCAAAGGGTACATAAAAGCCCATCGATAATTAATTGTAATTGAGAAGCCGAAAATCAAACCAGATAGATAAAGAAGCCATGGTTTATTGGTATTTTTTGCTGCATAATAATAAAAAAGTATGGCTAATAATAAAAAAAATGAAGCATCTGTTTCAGGCATTGCCGATCTTGAATACATTAAAAAATATGGCGAGACTGATATGATTGCAGCAGAAACAAGTCCTGCTGAATTTCCATAAAATTTTTTGCCTACTAAATAAACTAGCAGAACCGTCAACACACCAAAAATGGCTGAAAATAACGAACCTGTGTAGTCCTTTATTCCTCCAGTAAGCAATCCAAATATAGACATGAGTGCAACATGTCCTGGTTTCGCAGTTTCGGGAGGCCGGCCTTCCAGTCTCTCCTCAATTGCTGCGATATTTAAATTGCTTTGTCTTAACTGTTTCACCAAAAACGGTAAATTCTTAGTGGCGCTGACACCAAATTGGGCATAGGTTAAATAATAGGCTTCATCCCAGTTTATCAAACCACGCTGAGTAATACCAGAAAAGTTAAAGTAAATAGCTAAAATAAGAATCAATCCCAGCCAGACTAAATTTTTTCGATTTTCTTTTATAATGAATTGTATCACTGGGTTTAATACTTAGCTTTCAATCAATTCAGTCTTGTAATTATTTTGCAGTTTATCCAAACTAATCGGATTTATTAACCATGCTAATAAGCCAAATGCAGCGGTCAATATATAGCTGATTAAAATTATCATGGAAAAAGTAATC
Organism: uncultured Cytophagia bacterium; assembly: GCA_964539665.1. Taxonomy (GTDB): domain Bacteria; phylum Zhuqueibacterota; class Zhuqueibacteria; order Oceanimicrobiales; family Oceanimicrobiaceae; genus CAZIKB01. The sequence continues at coordinate 29,663 of CAZIKB010000018.1, read as the reverse complement.
GCATCTTCTTTTAAGTAACCCAAGCTGGAAAACATCGCCACTAACGCAAGATCTCTTGTCCCGATACCTGCAATGGTGACAGGTAAAAAAGTAACTAAAGTGGACAATACAAACAGAGCAATAACATATAACAATGGTAAAGATAAATTCACAGCACTGGTCAAGGTATAGATAACTGTAAAATAACAAAGCCATCCGATAATTGTTAATCCGCTAATATTGACTATTTCTTGCCTTTGATAAGTTATAAACTCGGATTCTAAACTCGCGACCGTTCTTTTTAAAAAATCCAGGTATTTGTGTGGGATTACTTTTGAAAATAAGTTTTTAATTAAACAATGCTCGTCCACAACCTTACTCAGAAAATAAATTGTGAATAGAACAAACAGACCCCATAATACGTAAAAATTAATTTCGATCAAATCACCTAACCAAATCATAGAAATGATTCCAAGAATTGCCAGAAAAACAATATCCAAAGTTCTGTCAACTAAACTACACAAGGTGGCTTTAACCGTTGAAACACCTTCTGATTTTAGATAATATATTTTCACAAAATCCCCTAACCTTCCAGGCGTTATTACACCAACAAAAAGTCCGGAAACATAAATCAAATATGCTTTAGCGAAAGAATGATGAATGTCATGTAGAGATAATATATATTTCCAGCGAATAGCCTTCAGGACATGAAAAATTACTAATAATATAATCGCTAAGATTAGAGCTTCAAAACGAATATTTAAAAGTTGAGTAAGAATATAATCAGTGTCGAATTTCCATAAGATCAGGCCAAAAATAATCAAACCCATACAACGTAAGATGTTAACAGATTTTTTCTTTTTACTACTTGTCAATGGTACCACATACAATTAAGCAGTGCCCTTCAATTAAATTTCTTAATAATCTTTCCTCCATTCTACCCAAAAAATACCCAACCGGAAATATTGTTCTTTTATAAAATTCAAATTTCCAATTTCTATTTAAGCTTATAAGTTCTGATTGCGATTGGTAATCAGATTTAACCGAACGATAACCTAACTTTACCATACTAAGAAAAAGTTGTGAAATTAAAGGATTGGTGACGCTGACCTGAACAGGTATAATTTTTCGGGAATTCATTAATTCTGAAAGAGATTCTGCGGTATATCCTTCTCTGTAATCCGCCATATGTCCGTCTTGTTCACTATGAAGCATGGAAAGCGCCCAGGTACCCGTTAAAGGCCCTTTCAAATTCGGAGTTGATACCACAATCCTGGCGCCTGATTTACCAACACGATGAATTTCCTGGAGTGCTTTCCCCGGATTGGGTAAATGTTCAATTACATCTGCAATGATAATTGCATCAAATTCGTTCTCTGGAAAAGGCAGCACTTCAGCGGAGGCAAAGGCAAAGAGTCCGGGAAGCGTTTGTGCACTATACTTTAGCGCTGATAATTCAAGATCTATTCCTACGACCTCTGCTCCCTGTTCATTTAGAATACCTGACAAGTATCCAATACCACATCCAATATCCAGTATTTTCTTGTTTTTTATTGGAGACAACATTTTTATAAAATGACGGTCTTTAAATCTTGTTGTTAATGAATACTTAAGCGGATTTTCTGAAGAGTGTATTGGTTTTTTCACGAAGGATTCCCTTTAATTTCCTGAATTGAATTATGCAATCCTTGCCGTAGAGAAGTTGACATAAATCCTAATTTTTCATATACCGGTTTTGTATTCATACGCATGGACATGGTTAATCCTAACATATTATCATAGGTAAACGGTGGATTCTTAAACAATAGCTCCATTGCTCGTGCGATACCCAGAGCCATGAATACAGGAATCGGAAAAATCCATTTTTTGACGCCCAACTCACTCGCAACCATCTCTACAAATTCTCGAAGACATATCCTTTCTTTCCCGGCCACTTCGTACAATCCGTTCGAATTTCGACCATTCTTAATGACATTGGCGGTTAGGTTGACTATATCATGTACAAAAAGCGGTTGCCTTTGAATATCGCCTCTCCCCACCATTGGAATAATAAACGGAAATGCCGTGACTTGACCAATTATTTTCTTTAATCCCCGACTTCCATTTCCATAGATCATCTCAGTCCTGAATATGGTCACATCGAGGCCACTTTCTGAAAGTAATTTTTCGGCTTCCTTTTTACTAATTCCATACGCTGAAGTTTTTTCGCGAGAAGCACTAATTGAGCTAAATGCTATAATTTTCTTAATCCCATGAGTTTTACATGCTTCAATGATATGTCGCGTACCTTCTAAATTAACCTCAAAATTGATTTTAGGATCCGGAATACCTAATATAGCAGCCAGGTGAACCACAACATCAACATTAGCAACTGCATTAGAAACTGATTTTAGATCGCGGATATCTCCTCTCTCAATCCTCACGTCTAATCCATCGAGAATCTCAACACTATCCCCGGTTCGCACAAAACAAACTACTTGATATTTTCTGGTCAAAAGCTCACGAACCATATATCGCCCAACAAAACCAGTCGCCCCGGTTACCAGTACTTTTCTTGTTTCACTTGTTTTCATGTTGTAAGATTGGTTGTAAAGATGTTTCTTCTTTTACAGTTATTACTTTTATATCAGGCTTCTGAAGTATGAAAGTTCTTCTAAGCGCTATTAATCGTTTGATAGGACGAGGCAGGTATTTTTCAATAAGTTTGTCTAAAACTATAGAGTATTGATTATTAAAAGGCATGAAAATAGTACTGTTTTCTTCGAGTATTCTCATATTATTTTCTTTAAAGGTCGCAATTAATTCCTTTCTGCTTAAAAATCTTCGAGGACCTTCACTGTGATTAATATTGATCACTGTACTCAACCAGTGAACCCAATTCCAGGCACGATTTGGACAGGTTAATATTAAAATTCCATTAACCTCCAAAATTCTTGTAATTTCCTCAATAAACCACTTATAATCATATATATGTTCTATAGTCTCATAAGTACAGATTAACCCAAACTCTTTATCTTCAAAAGGAAGAGGAAATTCTTTAACCTTCACAATTTTGTAATCTAAGCCGCAGTTCTTTAACCTGTTTTCAGCCAAAGAAAGCAAGTGATCTGAAAAATCCACACAAACCGCTTCCTTTATATTCTTTTTTTCATACCAGAATAAACTTCCTTTACCGCTTCTGGATTGAATATCCAGCAATCTATATTTATTCTTCTTAAGATACTTTTTAGCTAATTCATATGAATTTGAAAACCTTCTGAAGTAAGTATATAATTGCTCATTAACTGCATCATATTCCTCAACCGTATCCCAGAAATTACCGACTTCCTCGAGAGTCCAGGATTTTTTAGAGGCGTATCGATATTCCTCTTTAATTCTTTTCCATAATCCCTTTAAAGTAAAATAATACTGACTCATTTGAATACTTTTCCTTGTTCGACATTCTCGACGACAGTTATCAAATACTCTTTTTCTTTTTGTGGAAAATTATCAATCTCATAACTTTGTTCTTGTAATCCTTTTCGTTTTGTGGTTTTGGAAGCGTTTTTCCAGACTTTACGCAATAGATTAAATATTGGTCCCATAATTTCAATAGGAATAAACTCAATCACTTTTCTTGCGAGTCGAGTTCCACACAAAGCAAAAATTATAGCTATTATAACTTCTACTGCTTTTCGAGATAATGGAATTGAAGAAGGTCTGTAACCATATTCCGGGGTTCGCTTACCTGAGGCCTTCCACCAGGCCATCCTAATAAAAGCCCCACGTTTTTTAAAATCGAGCATGTGTCCATGCATTGAAAGTGCCTCATCTAATGAAATCACGTCAAGAGATATACAGCCTTCAGAATGCATCTCGTTTAACAGATTCTCTCCTTTTGATGAACGAGCAACCACTACTGAAAATCCCTGACGCAACTGCTCAAATTTGGGACTCCAGGCATCACCTACTGAAATATCGGTTAATTCATTTGTAAAATCTACGGACAATAGCGTACTCCTGGTAACATAAAATGGCAGCAGGTAATTATAGTAGAATTTCTCAGCTTTAATTATTTTCCCTGAATGAGTTACGATCTGTAAATAACCCGGCCATTCGCCTTCCCGGTATCTTAATTCAGCAATATCATCAAGATCCTGAATACCGTTTGAACGAAGAAAACTCTTAATAGAATCAAAGTACATATTCATACCGACATAGGGACCTAAAATATAGTCCACTTTCAGCGCCCCTGCATGCCCAACACTTTGTAGAAAGCGTAGTGAAGCCACCTGATCTGGTAATCCCACATAGGCCAGAACGCCTTTGAATGTATCCATTTGACCGAAGATAGAATTTACCGGAACCGGTGCATAGACACTTTGACTGCATTTAATAATATCTTCGATTGACTGTGCAATAACAGGCGTTGCCTGCCAGGGTTTTGGTATTCCCTGTTGAACTAAAACCGCTCCATCGATTAAACCCTGCTCGAGTAAATAAACCAGAGTTTGAGTAATAACACCACCAGAAGCGGCGCCTTTTCGAATTTTTGCATCATTAGAATAACCGATGTTCAGACTTCTGTAACATCCCATCAACCAGTTATCTGGATGTTTTGCAAAAACATATTCGTTTAATCCGGGATAATTGAGTCCTTTCCCCGGACAAGCATCGTAACAAGTTTGTGATAATTTCAAGGGTGTGAGTTCATTTATCTCAGGCAGCGGGCCTGACTCAGTTGACTTCATTATTAATGCATTATTTGACAATCCGACACAGGTTCCACAGTGGGTACACAACCCGGACTGAATAACTTCTTTATTGAGCTGGGATAGTACTTTATCTTCAAAGTATTGTTTGGTCATGGAAAGCGAAGTTTGCACTTTGATTATCTTAATCGTCTATCTATAAGGTCGGCAATCATTCCTACAGATAATATTTGAATCCCGGTCATGAAAAGAATCACCGAAGTTGTGCCTAATCCGCCACCATAAATAAATCTATATAACAATGTAAGACAACCACATCCCATGAGAATTAAACTAAAAGGTACAAAAACTTTAAGAGGATTAAATAGAAGAATGGTTCTCACAATTAATTGAACAAAATTAACCGTATCATAAAAAGGTCGAATTTTTGATTTCCCAACACGTCCGTAATAATCAATCGGGATGTAGGTAACTTTATGACCATTTGACAGAGAAGCCAGAGTAATGGTTGTTGTAAAGGAGTACCCGTTTGGTAAGATTTTCAAATATCTTTGAACCAGATCTTTTCTTATTATTCGTAAACCTGAATTTATATCCGGGATTTTAGTTCCGGCAAGATAATTTGCAAGTTTACCAATAAACCATTTTGCCGGCCTTCTTAGTAAAGGCATTTTTACTTTGCTCCCATTTCGACTCCCTACCACCATATCACATTTCTGTATTTGCTCGAACAGCATTGGAATTAATTGATTGGGGTAAGTTCCATCAACATCTGAAATAGCAACTATTTCATACTTTGCATGTAGAATACCAGTTTTCAAAGCAGCCCCGTAACCAAGATTTTTTGGATGCTGAATTATCTTTATCCAATTATGTTTTACCAATTGATTAAGTGTATCGTCTGTAGAGCCATCATCCACAACGATCACTTCGTAAATCAATCCGGAACTTTCCATGGTTTCCTTCAACTGCAAAATAGTGTTTTCAATCCCATCTTTTTCATTAAAAGCCGGCAGAATAATTGAGATACGTTTATACTTTTTATCCAGCCCATTCTTATTTCTTAACTTTTTGAAATGAATAACCTGATTATTTTCAGATTCCGTAGAGTCAATAATATCAGCTAATTGCTTCATAATAATAGTAGATTAATTAATATTCTAATGAATTATATGCTTTATTTAAAAGGACGACATCTCGGTGAAGATAAAGCGCTGTGATGAAATCCCCAATCGTTTTGGAGTAATTGTACCAATACACAATCCCACAAGGTAAATTAAATATCAATTGAAAAATGAATATACACGTAATTGACCAGTTTTAGAAGTTTCCAGAAATGACAAAAGTACCATTTTCGTGATTTATCGAAATAACTCGTTTATAAATTATAGAAGTAACCCGGAGTAAGTTGCTTATTGCAATTCGATATGATTCTTCCATCCACATGTAGGTTTAAATTGAAAGCTTTCTTTTTGCTTTAGATTCAATCCTTTTTTGAATCTATCTTTATTTGATAAAACGGTTATCTCCTCAGGTTTTACAAAACTTATGGGTTTTCCATTTGCATTAAAGGCATTCCTGATCAGAGGCATGGTTTTATAATCAAAGCCCATCAAGGTGCTGGCAATGGCGTCAACAGCAACAAGGTCAGAGCCGGCAATTATTAATCCAACTTTTTTTTCTCTTGGAGCTAAAGGGCCAAACTTGTCTCCACCAATAATACCATCAATAACAGTGAAAATCTTTCTTTGAGGTTTTCTATGCATTACACCTTCTTTATCTGCATAAAAAAGTATCCTGTTAAGATCAACAGCAATCCTCCAAACAGTATTATTACCAAACCAGTTACCGTCAACAATCGGCCCCTCACATTTATAATTAAATTTAGTTGCAAGGCTATATTTCACTTTTCGGTAGTTTCTAATAATTTGTTTGTTGATAAAATCATGAGGCATATCATCTATACCTGAACGATAATGAGGCAGTCTATATTTTTTATTATCAATACCAACAGCAGTTTTTAATCCTAAAGTACAACCTACCTTTCTATGAGATTTTAATTTTGAAACAATAATAACCACGTCTGCATCCAGAAGGGATTTCGAAATTGAATATACGTTCCTCTCACTATTGTGATACCTGGCAGGCTCACTTCTCCGTTCCAGTATGCTGGTAACACTTCCGAATGATTTATGATCATCAGCAATTCCTACCAATTCGCTGTCTTTTCCCAGGTCAACTTCAACATATCCTTTTGGATCACCAATTTGACGAGTAATTCGAACGTCTTTTGGATTCTCAACTTCATCTCTTAAATCAACATATTTTACAAGAGTCCCGTTTTTTGTATGATTGAAAAAATTAATCGTCTCTCCTAATCCTGTCAACTCAGAAACTTTTTCAAAGCTGGTACGTGGTATAGGGCCGTCACAAATAACAATTTCACTTGGTTTTGCTAACATTGAGTAGTCAATTAATGGCCTGATTACTGAACCATGAGTTATTACAGCTAACGGACTATCTCCCGATAAATTAATATCATTTGTTAATGTAGCTTTGATTGTAACCTTATCCCCGGGTTTGATTAAATCCCCTAAAGGATTCCATTCAGAAGAATTATATCTATCTTTATCCAAATCAAGCATTCTAAAAATTTCCCTGACAGCATTATATATTTCATTTGATTCTGATAATTCTTCAAATGGATATTCGGGATAATTGAATGAAGGATTAAATGGCTCTTCGGTTGGATAATCAGAAGTAGAAGTTTTATATGCAACGACTTTTCGGTAATCTATCATGTTTAAATAATTTCCTAAAATTTCATAAATAGTGTTTGACCGAAAACAGCCCTTTTTGTCATTTCGAATGAAAGAATAAATCTGTAACTACAATATTTTCGATATGACAAGATTTCTCTCTTTGTTCGAAATGACATTATTAGCCAGTTTTCGGTTAATCACTAATCAACAATTATTCTTTGAGTAAACTATTTATATTAAGAAGGACAATTACGATAGACAAATCTAAATTTTCCTGTAACCGTTTTATTAAAAGCATCTACTCTTTCGAATTCTAACTTCACGTTTTCTGGTAGAAACTTTTTATAAGTAAATTGAATCTTTTTCTTTAGAGGTTCATTTATGTAATCCTCTGTTTTAATGCGTAGAACAACTTTAGCATCGGAAACCTGCACAAATTGATATTCTTTAATATCAAAATCTTTCATTAAATGAATAAACATTTCACCAACACTTTTCGTACCATCATAAAAAACAAATACTTCTGTTGTCCGGCCAATTATTTTATCAATAACGGGCAGTCCTCTTCCACAGTTGCAGCAATCAACAGAACCTGGTATACCAATATCTCCAATTCTATATCGAATAAACGGCATGGCATAGTTGTTTAAATTAGTAACAATTATATTCCCCGCTTCCTGATATCCTGTCAGGTCAATTTTTTCGAACTCAATATAGTTATTTTCCGATACTTCATGTAAGTTTCTTTCAGAGCATTCCATCGCGATTAAACTGAGTTCTCTGCCGCCGTAAGTATTATAAGCTGGAGCATTTAATATACGCTCGATATACACCTGTACATCCGGATCGACCGTTTCGGCACAAAGAATCACACCTTTCAATGGCGGGAAATTGAGTTTATATTCCTCGATGAAAGCAGCTAACTCTCTAATGGCTGTAACATAACCTCGTAAAAGTTTAGGCCTTAATAATTGACAATACTTCAAAAACAACAGCATTCTTTCATTGCTCAGGTTGAAAGCATTTATGGGAATCAAACCATCCCTGAAAAAGATTTGAACTCTTTCGATGAGTGAGTAATCCTCTTTAACATCTCGCATGGCTCCCCATAATACTGCACAACTGTCACCATCTTCACAGCCTGCAATATTATACCATCCTCTAATTCTTGCAGCAGCCGCCCAGTTCTCGAATTGACGATCTTGATAAAAATTAAGCGGTTCGCCATCTGATCCACCCGTTGAATTCGGCAGAAACTCATCCTTCGATAAATTTAATGCCATTAGATCTTCAAAGTTTTTCCTGATTATATCCTTTGTTATGATCGGGATTAACTTGAAATCGTTGAAATCTCTGATGTCTTCTGGTTTTGCTCCAATTTCTTTAAAAAGGTTACGATAATAAGGAACATTGAGATATGCATGTTCTAACAACATGTGCAGTTTTTGAAACTGAAGCTCCCGAAGTTTATGATGAGACCAAAATTGGGACTTGTTCAGATAATTCAGGGGATGTGCCAGATGTCTTTGCCTAATCTTTTTGTAATATTTTGAAGTGAACATATAATTAAATGCTGAATCATACCATGTGTGATTACAGAATCGATTGAAAGTTCTCAAAGGTGAAAATGAGGAACTAAGTTTGGCTTAATTAAAACCTTATAACCAGACTTAATATATACACCTAATGGATTCCAATTTGTGGAGTTAAAATTTGCAAATCTAACTCGATATGCTTACTGAATTACGAATATTTACATATGCCTAGTTTGAAGCATTGTTACCCTTAAAAGATATGTAGGATAGTCTTCTTGGGGATAAAATAGTGATTGATACGAATAATTCGAAATATCAGATTGAAATAATGTAATTATAATTATTTATATAACACTCACAATCAAATTTCTTTGTTAATATGGAAATTTACTTAATATGATATACCTGTCCGGTAATGCCTCTAGCTTTTGCAGAAACTAAAAATGCAACCAATTGCGCCACTTCCATAGGTTCAATAAATCTTTTTAAATCAAGTTCATCCGTTATTTCCACATACATCTGTTCTTCAGAAATATTTCTTTGTTGAGCCATTTTCTTCACATCAGACATTGCCATTTCTGTTTTTACCCATCCTGGACACACTGCATTAACTGTAATTCCAGTATGTCCCAGCTCTTTCGCCCAACATTTTGTAAGGCCTAAAAGTGCGTGCTTAGATGCACAATAGGCACCAAAACCAGCACGACCTTCCGTTCCTAATTGCGAAGATATGTTCACAACACTTCCATCGTTATGAATCCATTTAAGGAGTCCTTTTGTTAAATAATATAGTCCATTAAGATTAGTGGCTAATATATTTCCCCATATACCAAATTCATCTTCTAATCTTTCACTTCCACAGATACCAGCGTTGTTGATTAGAACATTGAGAGGAGTATCCCATTCTTTGACAAATTTCCTAACATGCTCATCTCGTGAGATATCAAGTTGGTAATAATTAATTTTACCAAGAGAAGATAAATTATCAACAGAACTTTTTAAATCGTTAATCTTTCGTCCACATATAAAAACCTCGAATTGATTTTGTAATAATTCGCAAGCTATTGCTTTACCTATCCCACGTGAACCTCCGGTTACTAAAGCTATTTTCTTAGCATCTCTTTCTGCCATCTTAATTCCTTTCTGTGTAACTGTTCAACAAAGCCTTAGTTAAAATATCATCGTCACATGGGACCGAGAAGTCTCCACCAAAATTCCATAATGAGCCGATTTGATCTAGGAGAACAAATTGAACATCCCCATATAGAAATCTTTTATTGAATCTTAACGCATCGATTATATCTTTGTGACTAATATAATCTGGTATTACTCCAGGTAAATCATACCTTCTCAAAATATCACAGTGTGATTGAACCAGCTCGTCACCAGCAATATCTAATACTTTAGAAAGTTCAGCTGCGGCTCTCATCCCGATTGCAACTGATTCACCATGTCCGTATAAATATCCAGATAGATATTCAACTGCATGACCGATTGTATGTCCATATTGTAATACCAACGCCTCAGCATGTTCCTTTGGATCAGTAGACATTAAACGAATCTTGAGTTCGATATTCCTTTTCACTACATATTCAAGAAAATTAATGTCATTAATCTCGCCATCGTAATTAAATAAGTAGTCAAAGAAAATTGGATCTTGTGCTAATGCATGTTTGATACATTCAACCAATCCATCCCTAAGCCACCGGTCAGTGCATGTAGTCAAAACAGCTGGATCGACAACTATCTTCATCGGCTCATAATAACTTCCTACTAGATTTTTCCCTTTGTCACCGTTTACTCCTTGCTTAATTCCTATTGCAGCATCACATTGAGCCATCAGTGTTGTGGGAATGTGTACTAAATAAATCCCCCTGTATAGGGTTGATGCTAAAAACCCAGTGATATTATTTACCGTGCCACCTCCCAAAGAGATCAATATAGTTCGTTCATCTATTCCTTCGGCAAGAATTCTTTCAGAAAGTGAAATAAAATTTTGCAATGATTTTATTCCTTCACCACTAGACAAGACAATTTTGTGAATATTGTAACCAGCATTAGCCAATTTTTTAAAAAGTTGTCTGCCGAACATTTCATTCACTGTTTCGTCTGTTATTAAGAAGTGAGGTGAATCTGAATGAATGCTCGGAATTAAATCAATTGTATCAATTTCTTTTAAACAGTTTCGTTTCACATAAATCTGTGTTTCAATTTCCTTATTTGTAAAAAATTTCTCGAATGGTTCAATCTTATTCAAAGGTTTCTGTTTTAATTCTCCTGCATATTGTATCACAGGTTTCTTTCTCAAGAACATTTCTGCTCGTATTCTAATAGAAGGTATATTTATATCAAACCATTTTTGCGACTCTATATTTCGTACCCTTAGCAAATCATTATTTGAAAGATATTCTAAAACCAAACGTAGCGATTTCATATTTGAGTGTATTACTGCTGCCTTAGCAATAATTGAAATTGCACCTTTTCCAAAGTGATAAATACCAGTTTCTATTCCATCATATTCGATTCTAGATTCAATCATAGAAACGGAGCCATCTTTTTTAATTATTATTCTTGATGTAGCTCCAGAGCCATTTGTTTTACTATTTGTAGAATCTACCAGGGATGTGATACCTTGGAATTGCATATCATCTGTCTGAAATGAATAATATGGATTATTTTCAAATATTAAATCACAGGGGCTTAGAAAAAATGATCCCTTCACAATTTCCTTTATACTTAATAGCGAGCTCAGCATTCCATTTTCGCAATTTGGATTTTCAATAAAATCTAAATTAGTTTTTACAAATGGATTTGCTATTAATTCTTTTTTTAGTAAATCACCTCTGTATCCTACTACAATATAAATCTTCTCCATACCTACTTCTTGCATTCGCTCAATATTCCACAAAATCAATGGTTTAAACCTTACACGTACCAGAGGTTTAATAGTATCTTGTTTGTCAAGTCTTTTCCCCTTGCCTGCAGCTAAAATTACTCCAATTCTTGTTTTCATGATTTCTACTCTATTTATAATAACTTAATAAGAAAGTAAAATATTTTAAAAATACTAAATTATACCCATATGTCAGGAAAGGCTGTTACTAAATGTTCCGCCTGCTTAACATCTTCAGGTGTATCAACTTCAAACCAATCAAATCCACTTACATCAACAATCTGAATCCTTTTCTTTTGACTTACTAAGTGATTAAGTACACTTTCAACCACTATGCTCTCTCTATTTTTTTTCGCCATATAAGAACATGCCTGAATATAAGATTCTAACATATTGTTCGGACAATATGTTAGACCAATATAGCCGGTATGATAGTTTGATAAATTCTTCGCAATTTTCGATAATTTATTTTCTTCAATTCGTACCTTCATCTGGTCGTCCTGTATTTCTTTAAGATGGTCACAAAATATAATAATTTCATTTTTCGTAAAGGATTTCAAATAAACAGTTTCGATTAATTTTCTGGAAAAAACATGGTCAACATTAAATAGTAAGAATTCATCATCTATAAATGGAAGAGCACACTGTAAGCTATACAAATTGCCCATTCTATAGTTTATATTTTGTACTATTTCTGCGTCAGGACAGAAAGAATTTACATATGTTTTTAGATGATCAAATTCAAATCCACCCACAATTACGATCTTTAAGGCACAGATGTATTGTGCCATATTTATTATATAACTTAATAACTCCTTACCTACAATTTGGACAAGTGCTTTTGGGTAGATATCTGTGAGATTTCGAAGTCGTACACCCATACCTGCGGCAAGAATTATCGCATTCATAAATTAATAATATCCAACTATCGTTCTAAAGGATACTTGCAATCGAAGTTTCTGAAATATGGAAGCATTTGTAGAGATTGAGGAAGTAATCTGAATAAAACTTTGCTTTTGAAATACTATGAGAAACATACATCGGCCAAATTACAGATTCACGCAGAAGCCGGAATTGGATACCTTGGTACATATATTTCTTTTCTAAGTCGTGTAAACTCCTTTCCTGCTGATAAGAAGATAAAAAGGCTTCATAAAGCCGTAAGTTTAGCTGTGAGGATGAGAAACAATACCAACAAATCGTTGTCGTAATATCATGAAGTAAATCACCATAATATGCATTGTCAAAATCAACAATACCTTTTACTCTCCCATTACACACAATTACATTTTCTGGTTTGATATCTTGATGGGTACCACCTTCCGGGAGTTCAGCAGGAAAATTGAATTTCTCCAACTCTCTGTTAATAAATCCCAATCTCATTAAAGCACTAGGAAATCCAGATTGTAGTACTGTGTCTTTCTTCTTGGTGATAAGATACTTTAATTTGTCAAAATCCCATCCAATATCATTGGAATTTTGTTTTTCATTTGCAAGAAGACAATGCATTCTCGCCTGCAGTTTGCCAATCTGCTTAATAAGATCAATTGATGTTTTTTGTAAATTTTTTCCTGGGATATATTCATAAACAAAACACGGTTTCTTTTGAAAGATAGAATACAATTCTCTGTTTACAGTCGGCACCAATCGCGGAGAAGGAAATTCATTCTCCTGTAGAGTTTGCAAAATCCTGATAACATAATCTATCTCTGATGTAGTTTTGAAATTGTATAAACGAAAAATGTATTGAAACTTAGAAGTTGAGAACCTGAAGTTGGTGTTTTGAACACCGTGTTTTTGTAGCGCAATTGCTTTTACATCCTGGTTATAATGCTCCCACAGGAATTTGCTTATTTTGACTTCGCGATTCTGTTCTCCAGTTAATTGCCTAGCTCTCATATTGGGCTCAAGAACATAGGTTTGTGAACTTTCATATCGATTTTTATTTTTACTATTTCATTTTTGATATCTAATTTTTTGTAAAACAGAAACGAAGAGTTGATAGGTAATACTATAAAGTCATACATTCTCTGTCTTTCGAAAGAGACCGTATTTTCAATTTGGCTTATAGGTATCGACATATAGAGTCCAATCACGTCGATGTTCAGAGTCACGATCGGGATCAAAAGATCGATGTGAAAAGTTCACAAAACCAACGGAAGCCAGCATTTTCTCAAGCGTTTCTTGGTCATACATATACTGATGACCAAAATTTTTAAACATCACATTAACAAGCTGCATACGTGTAGGATTTTCAGGCAAAGTTGCACGGATTCTAAATTCCTTAACATCACAACCATTTGTATAACTCTTAAGTAATACCTGAGCATCAGGCACACCTAGGCTAAAAAGTCCACCAGGAATAAGAACTCTAAATGACTCTTGAAGAAACGTCATTGCATGTTCTGGAAAACGAAGATGCTCAAGTAAATGTTCACTATAAATTTCTTCAGCGATTCCATCTGAAAAAGGTAGATTTTCCCGAAGATCCAAGTTAAGACAATCTTTCTGGAACAGATCAATATTTACCCATCCTTTTTTAATATTTAATCCACAACCCATATGTAATTTTAACCGAGACTTGTTGAAGCTTTTCAACTTCAACCGCGTCATGTAATGTTTCCAACATATATTAAACTCAAAGTACAACAACGCCAAAGCAATTCGAAGACCATTATGTGAATGTGACCTTATGTAATTATGAAGTTTCTCTACCAATTTACACGCTTTCTTTTCTTAAAACCAAAGAAAACCTTCATATCCCTAAAAATCTCCGTTGGTTGGTTTAGATATATGTCTCTCTTGTCAAGAGCCTTTTTTAAGTTTTTACCTAGAACAGCAAGTTTTGGATGTTTGTAAAAGTGGAAATTAGTATCAAAGTATATTTTGTTTTTACAGCGTAGACTCTTTACAATTTTAAATATCTCTTTGTAGTCTTGAATAATTTTTAGATTTAAACCTTCGACTGAACCTGGTTCGGCTTGAGGAACATTGATCTGCATTTTACCAGTGCAGGTTTTCTGTCTACTCTTAAGTTGTTCTTGATAATAGTTTGTAAATGGTACTAAAATAACATCGTATTTTTCAAGTATAGCCCCAACTCCGAGATGATCGATATAGGAGCTTTTGAAGGCCCTGGCATTGAATTTATCACCAACATAAAGATTATTTCGGAATCCGAACTTATTTAATTCTTCTGGGTTATGTGGATTAAGTCTTTCCAAAAGTAAGTCAACAGTATCATCTGGATAAACTTTTTTTAATAGATGGACAACCATTTCAGTAAATTTAATGTGGCAACTTCCTATAAGAAGAAACATCATTTTATTTTTATGATTACACCCATTAAGATTTTGGTTCAGGAAATTCTGAAATTTTACCTCTCGTATATTTAACTGATAAGTTAAAGCTGTATCATTAGATTTTTTTAGTTCATCTCTGTATTCAGATATTTTCTTTTGAATAGAAGAATCATTACTTCCAACCAAATTTTGGGTTTCATTTGAATCGTTTTTAAGGTCATAAAATTGTTCTTGCTTAATTGCCTCAACATCATAGCTAAAAACATATTTATATTTAGAACCACGGATAGATGTTATACAATCTGCCTGGCCCATAAATCGAGTGTCGGTACGGAACTTTCTTTTGGTTAACTCTTGTTTGTATTTAGCATCTGAACCAACACCTCTGATCAATGGTAAAATACTTTTACCATAGAATATTCCATCTTGATTCAAACAATCATTAGACAAACCTAATAACTCTAATAACGTTGGAAAGAGATCAATGGTACCTACAGGTTCTTCAATTTTTATTCCTGCAGGATATCCCGGAATTCTCAAGACTAATGGTACTAAAATATTGTCATCGGTAGTGATTAAATCATGTCGAGAATAGCTTAATCCTTGCTCTCGAAGCCAGGTTGTGTATTTATTTCTTGCATCATCAGGCATTCCGTGGTCAGAGCATAGAATAATTATTGATTCATCATAGAGTCCTTTATTCTTAAACAGACTTAGACAGTATTTAATTTTCTTACTCACCTCAGCATCTCGACGTCCATTAAAATGCATGTAAAATAAAAAAGGAGCTTCAATTCCATCATTAAGTAAATTCTCTAGTACCTGCGTAAGTATTGGATTTGGCCAATAACTAAGTTGATAAGCTCCCTTAGGCCAGTATCTTGAAGATACATGAGGTAAATCTTTCTTCCATCGATCTCGACGAAAGTCGGCGCCAATGCATATTGAGTATATTTTATATCCATGTTCCTTTAAAATGTTTGTTAAAGTTGGAGGCCTATACTCATCAGTAAAAAAATCATGAAAATTATGACCCAAGAAAAAGCTAGGGATACTGGTCAAATAGGAAACAAGAGACATGGAAGTTGTAGTTCCAGCACTAACTACTGTTGTAAAGTCAATCCCTTCACGGGCAATATCATTAAAAATTTCAGGTTTGCCCATTTTTTCGGGATCATGAGGACAAGAATAATTCCGCACACCATCTATTATAATCCAAATAATATTTCTTTTATTCATGATACTATTACCTTTTTAACGTTCGTCAGCTTCCAACTCATAAAGCGGTAAAAATGAGCGAAACAGGAATGTCCCCCTATCACTCAATGGTGTATTCTGACAAAATACCTACGATTGTGTTTTTTTGTTCTGGAAAAAAGTCAGGTTTTTCAGGTTTATTACTAAAACTTGTCTACTGCTCCAGAGGAAAGTTTCCTAATTATCATTTAGCCTAAAAAAGTATTAATGACTACTTCATATTAAGATTTCTTTGCAATATCAGAGCACACCCCATCAGACTACAAAAAGTAATTGAAACCGTCGAGATGTCCCACATCAATATATCTGCACCAGCAAAAGAATAAACACCATAAATCAGTAATTGTACTTGAATTACTATGCCAATCTTACTCGCAAAAAAATCCCCGGACATTTTTAATTTCCGGCTCAATTTATAAATTTTATAATACAATGCTCCTATTATTATCCAACCGAGCAAACCTACACTGCACAAAATGCCAATAATTGTATCGTGAGGGTCTCTGCCCATCGTGCCGGCTTTATATAAAAGGCTGGCGTACCGAAAAGCATTGTTTTCGTAATCACCTGCTCCTCCCCCTGCAATAATTATTAGTGGATTATCAAGCAAATATCTTATTCCAGCCATTTTATGTTCTATACGATCAAATGTAGAACGCCCCAAGACAAATGTGCCTTTTTCGAGTTTGCCTATGGTCATAGTTCTCTCAATGACAGTATCCGGTAAATTAGTCAGTGCCAATCCAACTATTAAAATAGCAAGTATTAATTTCATCCTGTTTTTGCCAGCAAAATAATAAAACAATAGACCTGCTATTAAAGCAATATAAGCTGTCCGTGTGTAGCTAAAAAGAATCCCCCATAATAATGGTATGAAAGCCATGCTTAACCAAATCCTGGTTGCTATCTTCTTGGTCATTTCGAGCAGAATCAATATCACATAGAAATTAAACACAAAAGCCATCGTTACCATATTGGGATTTTCATACAAGCCGCCTGTTCTTGCTTCCAAATAATTATAGCCGCTTTCTAAGCCGATTTTATGTTTCCAGATCAAAATTACAGCCAATGACACTGATGTTATTACATTTACAATTAATATATTCTTTATATCTTTTTTTGTTGAAAAATGATTAAAAATTATGAAATATAGTAATATATGTTGAATCGGTTTTGCAAATGCATAGAGCCATTCTTCAACAGTCATTCCAAATTTAAACTGTCCCCTTAGAAGAGAAATAAATATTATAATCGCCATCAACAAAACATTTTTATCAATAACAGTGAACTGGATTTTGTCTCGTGAAAAAGGTCTGAATAATACAAAGAAAATCATGAGAATCCATGAAAAATTAACCAGATTAACACCTCTTAGCAGTATGAGATCTTCGGTGAGAAATGAAGGCATCGAAGCAAGAAGTATAAAAGCAAATATAATAGAAGACTTGTACCGTAAAAATGCAACAAATAAAATAAAACCGCCTAGCAAGGCGATTGAAATTGTGGGTGATTTACTGGCGACCGTATTCCCAACCCAATAGGCCAAAAAACTAATTAGAAAGAAAATAAGCAGAAAGTTAAATAATACTGCAATGGAATTTTTTGAGCTGTTTGCTATCATTATTTATGATTTATATTTGCTTTTCCATTAAATGACAAACTATAAAGTTTCATTAATTTAGATGAGACATCGTCATAGGTAAAATCTTTAAGTATCTTATCGCGAGCGCATCTTCCCATTTTTTCTCTTATTTGTGGATTTTTTTATGAGGAAACATAATTTTTCTGAGATTTATTATCATTGAGAGTTCATATATTTTTTATTGAAAGCAATTAATGATTATTATTTAATTTTAAACTAAGTTAACAAATATTCTTTCTTTGATTAGTAAGATTCAAAATTTCCCTTGCAAAACTTCTAATAAATATTTAATTTGTTCATGTAATTTACTCAATACATTAATTGGAATGCTCATAAATGATTCAAATACAATCTTAGTGGCATTATCTAAATATGTTTTTGTTTAGCACCTATTTAATTTTTCTTTGTCTGGATGGCGATATGGAGCATTTTCTGGAAATCGTGACGAAAGTAAGGCTCTTAATACTGATGTAAAAAGGAAATATATTAATGAAAAGTCCTCTTGTATATATTGTAATTCTTAACTATAAAAACTATGCGGACACTCTTGACTGTGTTCATAAGGTTGAAACCATCAACTATCCCAATTATCGTATTGTAATTGTTGACAATGACTCACGTAATAAATCAGAAGAAATTCTCAGGGAAAAATTCCCTCATCATAATATTATTCAAACAGGAAGTAATAGAGGTTATGCTGCCGGTAACAACGCCGGTATAAGAATAGCCCTCAAAGCTGGTGCTGATTATGTGTTGATTCTAAATAATGATACATTAGTTGAGACCGATTTTCTTGATAAACTTATTGCTTATGCTGAATCTAATCAATTTGCAGGAATCGTTGGTCCTAAAATAATAACTGAGTCTGGTGATCTGGATCTTAGTTGTGCTCGTAGACGGCCTACATTATTATTTTTTATTTGGAAAATTGGTCTGGGCAGTTTACTCTTACCCAACAATAAAATATCAAGGACTTATAACTACGAGAATGAATATGACTTCAAAAGCATCAAAAAAGTAGATATTATATCTGGTTCCTGCATGCTTATAAGATGTGAACTATTAAAAGAGATTGGTCTTCTAGATGAAAATACATTTATTTATCTGGAGGAATTTATACTGCATGAAAAGATTCGTAGGACAAAATTTCATACAGCAATTGTGCCTTCTAGTATAATAGTTCATAAAAAACAACGCTCAATTGGGACAGTGAATTATAAAGCTTTATGGGAATCCTATAAAAGTTATAATTATTACTTATGGAATTATCGAAATTTTGGAATAACCGGAACAGTGCTTGCCCTTATAAATGTTAGTATTAGTAGAGCAGCAAGAGTACTAAAGAAGTTTGTCGGTTCAACTGGTATGAAGATTAAGAACTTAGGTCGTTAGATTTGTAAAAATATATCATACTGAACGAGACATTATTGTTTAATATCAAAAATTCATTTCTTTGATTTTCATGTTATCCTATCAAAGAAGTTACCATATCGGCAGATTTTTCCTCGACTATCACTTTGTTAACACATTCATTATCTGCATTAGCTAACTTGTTAATGACCTTTGCCACTCGCTCAGTCGCATGACCATCGTTTTTGTAAAAATGATTTCTGACAATAAGGTTTCTTCCATCTCTGTCTCTTTCAGGATTACTCAGGTAATCGTTAATCAATTCGATTAAATTGTCAGGAGTCCTTGCAACCCGCACGCCACCAGTGGTAATAATGTCATTGATATGTTTGTATTTTTCAAATCTGCACATATTATTTGAGTTGCTTTTTTCGTCAAAACCTACGTGAATTATTGGACTATCTACTGCTGCAGCTTCTATTGAAATTGTGGAGTAGAAATTAATGTTGACATCAGAATAAAATAAATTCTCAGCTCGCCCTCTCATATCATCTCTTGTCATTCGAATAATTGAATTACGTCCTGATATTAGTGGCATATCAATATGAATATCTTTTGAAAGCGTTTTGTAATACTCTAAATCCTGAGAGATTCCCGGGCCGTTTGAATACCCACACACAACCTGGGGATGCGGTCTAATCAAAACTTGTGATGGATAAATGAACTTATTTTCCTTAAGCGCTTCAGCCAATATTTTTATAACATCTGTTAACATCCATCCCGAACGTTGAACAGAGCCTAATACGTATATTAATTTTTTATCTTTATCTATGCCTATTTTGTCACAATAACGGGGCCACTGTTCTTTTTTATTAATTGACTTTACTTTATAATAAATATCAAAATGAGGCGCCCCACAAACAAAGATTTGCTCATGGTGAACATTGTGATGTCTTATTAAATCTCTTTTATTTATGTTGTTCCATACAATAAAGTAATCTACTTTTTCAAACATGAGTCCTCTTGTCGTAACTTTGTCCCAGCTTTGAACGACCATAAGTGTTCTAATACTATTTTTTTTTGCTCTCCTTGTTATTAACCTATCTGCATAGTGGAAATCAGTCGTTGTCACAGCTAAGTCTATCTTGTACTTTCGAAACAGACATTCATAATATTTTCCACTGTTCATTACATTCCGATCAATCACTCTTAACAAATCGATAAACCACTTTTGTTTTCTGAATAGTTTATTAATATAACAAAAAATCCTTTGTTTTCCTCTTAGCTGCATCAAATTCTCACTCCAATAACGTGATACTTCGTTTGCCTGTGAATACCTCCAAAGTAAAGTAAAATAGTAGTTTAATTTTGGATATTTTATTTCTCGAATTAGTGGCTCAAAAAAAACATTACCATTTAAATTTTCCATTTTAACTGAATCACGGGTGGCATGCTCCGTTACTATCACTACTTTGTTGCCTTGGCTCACTAGGGTATTTACAACTCCTGAGGTCAACAAGAGTCTTTCGGCAAATCCATCGGCGATGGATACTAAAATTGTTGTCGGCATATCTGGAAATCCTCACTTCGTTGCTTATAATTAAAGAGGGTATTGATCCCCGTTTATTTTTCTTTCTTCAAATGCAGGTGAGTGTAAACTCATAAGAAATTCGGCCCATTCTAAGTCAATTGGGTCATCTATGTTAACAACCGGATGTGTGATAATTTCTGGAAATGTATTTTCTGTAAAAATTGCTCCAAGTTCCATAAGACACTCTCTTCTAATAGCATAGCAAACACCATTTCTCCAATAGAAATGACCACCTAAAGCTTGACGAACTTTTATACTTTTTCCATTCTCATGAAAAAAACACAATTTATTCCTATCAATGGTCAAAATTTTATGTGGATGAGCTTTCGTTGATAATAGACTTACTGTTACCACTGAATCAGCTTTTGTCGCTAGCAATCGTCGTACCGAACGTTCTACATCTGAGGCCGTACGCAGAGGTGAAGTCGGTTCAATGATTAGAATAACATCAAACCTTCTCACATAATGGCGCTCCAACTCTAAAACAACATAGTGCAAAGTCTCAACAATACTAGCTTTATCAGTACTAAGATGCTGGGGTCGAAGGAAAGGAGCTTCCAAATCGTAACGACGGCCCTCCCTTGCAAATTCGTTTGAGTCAGTGGAGATAATTCTAGCATCAAGAAAAGATAATTCACTCAATGTGATACCTGCCCTGCCAATAAGGCTTATCCCTTTGAGCTGGCACATGTTCTTGTGTGGGATACCTTTGCTGCCGCTACGAGCGGGAACAACTGCTAAAATGCTTTTATTGTCTAACATAAGTTACTTTACGAGTACGATCTTTCTGGCTGTAGAACTCTGTCTCATGGCTTCAATAACACGCAACACATCGTACCCATAGCTAACAGTACAAGAAGGTTCTTGTCTTTTTTCAATTATTCGCAGGAATTCTTTCTCAGCATTTATGAACATATCATTGCGTTCATAATCATATTCGGTATCTGTCCATTCTTGATTGTGGCTCAATCGAAGACGATTCGGTTCAAAGCTCCAGTTTAACGTTCCTTCCTCTCCTGTTATACTAATAAATTTCTCATGAGGGCGACCGTAAAGATCCAGATGCATATAGATCCGAAGGCCATCAGCGTAGAACATAATCGCATCCACATTGTCATCAGTTTCTATTTCAAGGGAACTTAATTTTTGAACATCCGCGAAAACAGTTGTTGGCATCCCGAAAAGCCATAACATTAGATCGATAAAATGACTCTCATCTAAGAGTGCACCTCCGCCTAAGGCTTTGCTGGACATAAAGAAATCCTGATATCTCTCCCATGGGTGCCAGTCAGCCAAATGAGCACTCATTACACAGCGAACACTTAGCACCCTGCCAATTACTCCTCGCTCCAACATTTTTTTTAAATCGTTTAAAGGGGGCCACCATCTGTAAGTATAACCCAAAAGTAGAGGGGCTTCAGTTTGTGCATCCGTGGCTAACAAAAGACTAGCAGATTTTAAGTCTGGGCTGAGTGGTTTCTCAAGAAAGACTGGTAATCCTAACTTCAGTGCTGCAACCGACTGTTCTATATGAAACTTTGGCGGCGAACAAATTACAACGCCTGAAAAGGATGACGTCTCGGCAAATGCATCATTTAAATTGCAAAAACTTTTGGCGATTGGAGCACTCTCCGAAGCCTCTGATAAGCGATCAGGTCTCGGATCCATAGCTGAGACTTTGCACTCAAGTCGTGAAAAGTTAATCAAATGCCGCTTGCCAACAGATCCTGCCCCTAAGATAATTAAATGTTTTTCACTCATAAAAGAATCCATTATTCACGTAAGTGCATTGTCATCTTGGAATACGATTCCTGGTCAAAGTCAGCCTCAATGAAAAGAGGACCATTTCGATCCCATGATTTCAAGGTTTCGATGAATACCCTACGGTTGTCAATAGAATGTGCTTCACACCCCATTGCTTCGATGGCAGCCAACCATGATGGCTGTAAAACATTGACTGCCCGTGAACTCATTCGCTGAGGTTTTTGTGCACAAGCAATGCTACCAAAGCGATTATCTTTCATTAACAGTACACAAACAGGTAACTTTTCCTGAACAGCTAATTTTATTTCAGAAGTGTACATTCTCATGCCTCCATCCCCAACAACACAAAACACACAAGCTTCAGGTCGACCAATTGCAAACCCAATTGAAGAAGGGAGCGCTGTGCCCATATACCTGCTATTGCTGCTACCCATAAAGTAATTATTCGGACCAGCCGTCCAAACATGTTCTCCAATGGTACAGAATAAACCCGTATCCAAAACCAGTGCATGCGGGTATTCTAAATGATTAAGCACGTCAAAACATACGGCAGGAAGCCAATCATGAGAAAGCAAATTACGCCTCATCTGGCTCAATGAGGCCTGTAATATATCAATTCCCCAGGACTTATTTTCAAGTGTCTTAATGACCTCAAGTGTAAAATTCACTTTAGAGTTAATAAGTAAGATGTCTGGGGAGAAGCCATCATGAACTCCATTATTGATCTCATCCAAGATAACCAGAGGCTTGCCAAAAGGCTTTGCCTGGAGAACTTCCGTATTTCTTAATCCTATGGCAACCACCAGATCACAGTCATCAAATAGATTGGCTTCAGGGGCAATACCCCTGCCAACTCCTGTAAACACTCCGGCACTAATCTCCAGACTTTCATCAATAGCGCCTTTAGCTGATACGGTTGTGAAAACCGGAATGCGAAGTCGTTCCAGATCCTGAATCCAACTTCTCCTCAAAGCTAATGAGCCTAAAAGGAGGACAGGACGTTTTGATTCGTTTAACAACTTAAAGAATCGGCTAACTTCGAAACTATCAGCCATTTTTACATTGTCAATCATATCCTGCAACTCAAACGTTTGCTCATTATTTGTCTCACATAATTCAATGTGTACTGGACCGGGGATTTCTTGCTGGCCAATTTGTAGCAATCTCCCCAACTCTCCTTCCAGATCGTTGAGTCCAATAATACCCTTCAAGATTGATGAGAGGAGTAAACGATGATTTAGACGCTTGTGCTTTCGAAAGGCAGGTACATTCGCTGCATACGCCTCTGATATACTAATTGCTGGGTTACCTTCAAAGAAGTTGTACACAATTCCTGGCAATGTATTTGCTAATCCTGGACCTTTTATAGAAATCGAGGCTGATACTTGTCCGGTTGCCCTGCTAACAGCACCTGCCATTAGAGCTGCAGAAGCTTCGTGAGAAACGGGGAAATACTTTACTCCTTTTTCTTCAAGCTCTGTAATAAGATGCCATGAAGAACCACTGCCTGTCACTCCAAATGCATGCTTCATACTGTTTTTAGCCAAAAGCCTTGCCAGTAGCTCAATTTTTTCGTCCATCACCTGCTTCGAAGAATTCTATAATACGCCTGCATGAAAAAGATAAGACCTGCCGAAGAGCATCAGGACTAAATCCCGCAATATGGGGAGTAATTATGAGATTGTTGTGTTGTCGAGCATAAGCGACTAAGGGATGATTGCTGATATGAGGTTCACCGGCAAGCACATCAATACCTGCCGCGCCCACACGTCCCGTTTGAAGGCCCGAAAGAAATGCTGATTCATCAATGATTTCACCTCGTGAAGTATTGATAAGCATGACTCCTTGCTGCATCTTCTCGAATGCCTCAGAACCAAGTAATCCACGAGTTTCATTGCTCAAAGGTACATGCACAGTGATAAAATCTGACTTGTTTAACAACTCATCTAATTGTGATTTGATAATATTGTTCGGCCACAGCTCAATATATGGATCATAACCCAGACAGTTCATCCCAAATGCGCAGGCATATGTCGCCATCCACTGTCCAATACGACCACAACCAATTATGCCCAAAGTTTTTCCTCTAAGCATAACTCCAGGAAATTTGTTACGCTCCCACTCCCCTTGCAACACCTCAGTCAGTGCACCTCGCAATAGACGCGCACATGCCATTAATAAAAGCCAGGAATGCTCGGCTGCTGCAGTGATATCCCGAAGGGCTTCCCTTTGCCCTTTCAATGTTAGCAATGGAACACCAATCTTTTCAAGGATTGTGCTATCGATATGATCTGCACCAGTGGTTGCGGTTACAAATAATTTTAACTTGTGGGCTGACTGCAGACGATCAGCGGAAAAATGAATTTTCATATAAGCATCGAGAACTATGTCACAGTCTTGTATTAGCTCACTGACAACGGAATCATCTAAACTCCATCTGACTTCGAATGTTTCAGGAAGCAATGATTGCACATAATCATATGTATCTGGAGGTCCGAGATATAATACCGACATTTTCATATATTTACAGGATTAATTAAAGATAAGTCCAACGAGTTTAGTAATTTAGTGTCTTGTCAACTGATAGCGGTTGGGTGGCTAATAGTCTTGCAATTCTTTCACCTGCTTTTCCGTCGCCATATGTCATTTCCTTCGCCAATTTTCCATTCAGTAAATGATATTGGCAAGCCTTTTTGATTGCATGGCGGTCATATCCCACGTCAACTACGTTCTGTCCTCTATCTCGTCCTCTTTGTCGGGTGCCAATATTAACAGCCGGAACACCTAGAAAAGCACACTCCCGGATTGCAACGCTAGAATTGCCAACAATACAACGACTCCCGTAGATAAGGTTTAAGAAATCCTTCGACTTCATATTCTTAAAAAACCGAATATTCTTTGGTTTTTCAATTTCGCGGAAAGCTCGAATCCCCTCAGAAGTCCCATCAGAACCAGCGTCAACGTTAGGCCAAAACCAAAAAGTTGGTAATCCCAGATCACAAAGAGCAGAAAGTGTTTCTGTGATATGTCGGCGGGCCTGTTCGCACTCGGTTGTTACCGGGTGTTGCATTGCAACTAAATAGCCATTATTCGTATCAATTGCGGCGCCGACACCCCCATACTTCTCCATGGGATGAAAGTTTGTAATGGGTTCTGTCAGCACTTCAGCCGCGAGATCGATGGATGGGCACCCGGTAACAAAAACACACTTTGGCTCCTCTCCCATCCTAATAACGCGTTTGGCTGCTTCTTCGGTTGCTACAAAATGTAAGTTAGCAAGTTTAGTTACTGAGTGACGGACTTTATCATCGATTGAACCGGTGATTTCACCTCCCTGGACGTGCGCTACTGGAATATTCATATAAGACGCTGCAATTGCAGTGGCGAGTGTCTCGTACCGATCAGCAATTGTGATGACAACCTGTGGCTTCAGATTATCCAGAGTCGTTGATAGCTCGATAAGGCCAAGACCAGTTGTTTTCGCCATAGTAACTGGATTCTCTCCTTCCACCACCATATAAACCCGAGCTTGTATATCAAAGCCGTCCTCCTCTATATATTTAATTGTACTGCCGTATGTTTCCAACAAGGCCGACGCAGCCACAACTATTTGCAACTCAAGTTCTGGGTGGGCTTTAATAGCATGCAATACTGATTTGATGCGACTATAGCTTGGTCGGGCAGTAATAACTACGCATACTTTACGGGCCATATCAAAAACCTTCAATATCTTGTTCTTTTAATAATTGATCCTTTTGCACTGGTCGATGCAACCGACGCCCCACCAACTCCTGGACTCGCGCAACAGATATGCCAACGCCTGGCTTTTTAAACGCTAAATGTTCATCTTGCAAAACCGTCCCGGCAGGTAGGTCTGTTCGTACGACAATACTCTTTGTGAATAGTTGACGCATAGGTATCATCTCAGGAATGAGTTTATCTTTATCCATTGGATGTCTTATCATTTTTTCGATAAAACGAACACCCTCTACAAGCTGGCCTAATTCCTCAAAAGTCACTGAAGCTGCAACATCAGGTCCAAACATCTGCTTGCTGAACGTAACATGAACCTCTATTACATCGATACCCAGAGTAGCAGCGGCTAAAGTGGGGTAGATTGTACCTGAATGGTCTGAGAGTCCCACACTACATTGATACCGATCTCTTATAAAAGAGATAAGGTTTAGTCCGACCTTTTCTGGAGGTACAGGGTACATCGAAGTACATTGCAAGACAATTAATGGCAGATTCTTAGATTGAATGGTTTTCACCGTCCTATCAATCTCGTTGATAGAACTCATACCGGTAGATAGTAAAATAGGTAACTCAGTCTCGATAATACGTTCAAGCATTGGAATGTTGCTTAATTCACCTGAGGGAATCTTCCAAGCTGCTACTCCTACTCGCACAAGCATATCCACCGCTTCAATAGAAAAAGGGGAGCTGAGGAACAACAATCCTCTTTTTTCCGCGTGCTTTCTCAATCCGCGCCATTGCTCTTCACTAAATTCCATTCGTTTCCAGTACTGATAACGACTCTCATCTTGCTGACTAAATTTCACTCGCCAGGGTTCATCTGGTGTGCTTTCAGCTGCAGCAATATGAGTCTGAAACTTTACTGCATTAGCCCCCGTATCAGCGATAGCGTCGATAAAGGAGTGAGCCATACCAAGGCTACCATCATGGGATTGAGCGACTTCTGCAATGATTATGCAGCCTGAGTTATTTTCAAAAATCATGGGGTTTATGAACTAAATGCACACTATTGGTTATCGATAGTAAGATCATATAGCTATCCTCGTTTGTCCGGTCTTTCTTTTCCTTATAAGATCCACAATGTGGTCACCAAGATAATGCCTCAAAGTACGTGACATGTACAATCTGAATGAAATCATCGATTTTGTGAAATACACACCAATTAAATACTGGAAGAATAATCTCACAATATGATAATTACTATGCGGTTTTCTGAAGGAGGAAGTAAAATTCTTAGGCCTGATTATCGACAGTAGATGCGAACTATTATTGACGTTTGCACATTGAACATGTTCATATCCACAACTATCAAATAGACAATTAAGCGTTTCTACCGTAAAATAAAGGAGATGAACAAAGCTTATCCTTTTACTAAAATCAAACCATGGCCTAGGTTCTTCGTTTGGAACCTTGATCAGCAAAAATCCATCATTTTTTAATAACCGGTGCAGCTTGTTTAGTGCACTTTTGGGATTCGGCAAATGCTCCAAAACACCATTGAAAATGATAATATCGTACCCACCCAGCAACTTACCGGTTGACTTACTCTCCAGAAACCCGTCCAGATCATAACATTCGACAGAAAAAGGAAAGTCCATGTGCTTTGTAATCCAATCAACGACTCTCGAAGAGGGTTCGAATCCAAATAGAAACTCTGGCTTCGAAGCGTTTTTTATGGCTTCCAAAAACAATCCCCGACCGGCGCCAACGTCCAGAATTTTTTTTCCATTAAAATCAATACCATTTTCTATATAGTTTTCATAATCGCGTTTTTTGCACTGTCTCATTCTGGCAAGGTTACTTCCTATGCCTCTATTCTCTATTTTCTTATAATCCTCATAATAACCCTGTTGATAGTAAGCATTCATTTCGGAAATTTTTGGCATGGGATGTCGATAAACTAAAGCACATTCCCGACACAAAACAGTTCGCATATGAATACCAGACGTGCCTCCATGGCGGGCAGAATATAATCGTCCACTTTTAGCCAACAATAAATATTTATGACTCTCACATAAAGGACACATCGCTTGGGTTTTTTTTTGTGGAGATTTTGAACCAATCAAATCTTTCATTATAATACATTTAAGATTGTGGATAACTTTCGCTGAACCAGCCAAAGAAAATATCCTCTCTTCAAAATTTTTAATCCACGTTTTTGAGCTGATATCATGCGTGAAATCTTGGGACGCACCCACTCGTGTAGAACCGGACCGGCAGAAATGACAGCAGCAATATAGAGTGCTTTCTGCATTGGCTGAAAAGAGTCTTTGAAATCACTAATCAAAAAGACCTTATTTGGATGAGGCATATGTTCTGTCCAATCAATTTTGAATCCGGCTAGCCCCAAAATTGCTTTTAACGTCTCAGGGCTAAAGATGTAAGGGTGATAAGGATTAACATTGTTAAGGTAATAAAGATTACATGTATCAATATATACTTTACCTTGCGGCGACAGCAGACGCCTGAGTACTTTTAGATTTGCAATGGGATCTATAGTATTTTCCAGAATATGACTTAAAGTAATCAAATCAAATTGACCATTAAGGTTTTTAAGATGGGCCAACTCTTCAATAGTGCGGGCCACCACAGGAAAACCGTGTATATCCTTAATCCGAGAAGCAGTCATACTAGACGGCTCTACCGCCATCCCATGACAGCCAACTTTCTTAACCAGGAGTGCCAGAAATTCCCCCCAGCCGGCTCCAATCTCCAATACTTTGCTATTTGGTGTTAAGTCAACAACTTGATCAATTATACGGTATATGCGGGATGCACGCCACTTCTGCCTCTCTATTGAATTTTCCACCCGTACATCTTTCTTACCATTGGATTCACTCGAGGCTGGTTTAACTGAGTCCTCTTCCCATTGCAATGAGACGTTATGGGAACAATGTTCTATGGGGTGCTTCCTCTTTTTTAACCGGCTTTTTTGCCAGAATTCATCCCGGTAAAATCGTGCATACCACTCCTCCGTGGGCCTTTGTTTCATGTACTTCAATCCACAACCGCAACATATGGCATATTTTAGCTCTTTTCCCTTCCAATTCAGTATCTCTGCCGGGAAACTCTCTGAGCTGCCACATATTATTAATGAGGCGACTAAACAAGTTGCATATATGATTAAAAATACGTAATTTA
>CAZIKB010000017.1:0-69649 GCA_964539665.1 uncultured Cytophagia bacterium | reverse complement strand
CTTGATTCTCACTTTAATACTCTTCATTTTTTCATAAAACTTTTGACACTACCATATTGCACGGTGAGACCGCAAAAAAATAATTAAACACAAAGACGCAAAGCACACAAAATCAAAAGAATATTGATGCTCATTAATTAAAATCATGATTCCAGTAGTCTGTTAATTTTCCTCACTGCTTTCCTGCCATTGAACGGAATGGCAAAACTTCGCCAAATTTCATTACCCTTCTGGTCGAATATGAGATAAGCTGAATTCAAAGGGATGTTGTACTCTTGCATGACTTCTTTTCCTGCCTTCGAACTAATGTCCACTCGAAAATAGTTTATCTGTTTACCAACTTTATTCTGTACCCATTTCACGATGGGATTACTTTCCACACAGCCTATTCAATAGTTTGAGTAAATATTCAAAAAGGTAGGTCGTCCATTTCCAATCGCTTTGATAACTACTGTTGAGTCGTGTATCGTTGAGTGCCCTGGCCGTAACCGAAACCAGATCAGAAGTAATATTAATGCCAGGCTTACTAAGCCTGAAAGGTGCATGATGCTAAAATTTCTGTAAAGAAAAAAATATGCAAGAATAGCTAAAATACCGCAAGCCGTCAAAGGATAGGATGTTTTCCGGAATGGTTTATAAATATCAATTAGTGTCAAATTTTCCACCCTCCAATATTAATAATTAGTTCACTGCGATATCCCCTATTATTTGTGAAACCGATATAAATAGTTTTTTAGGGGCGGTTTCATATCCCGCGGATTGATAAGTTCTATTCACAAAGAAACCGTCACTTTTTATTTCAAGAATCTTCAAGTCACCTAAAATAACATTCGCCCGCACAGCAAAGGCAACATTTTTAGGGACAGCTACAGAAATATCCCCAATTACACCATTTAGAGTAATGACCTTTTCGCCTGAGTCTAAGTCAATATCAGAAAGGTCAACACTCAATTCACCGATAATGTTCGATACACTTCCGCCGGAAAAATCTTTGCTGTTAATTTTTATACTTTGATCGCCAAATAATCTATGAAACCGGACCGTCTTCTCTTCCGTAATATTTTCAACAACCGCCGCCCTTTCGCTGCCTTCATTTGGGAAATTTATCGCCCGATTTTTATTTCGAATCAATCGAATCCCAATTATGATCAAGATTACCGGCCAAAAAGTACTGATTAAATCGCCAATATCAACAAAATCAAATTGATCCAGTAAAAAAATTAGGCCAAGAATAATTAAAACGCTTCCCCAAATAACACCGAAGATTTTGATTGATTCATAGTATCATCACCCAATTTAAATTAATAAACTAAATAATATATACCCTTATTACCATATATTCTGAATTTATTTCTTTTTCTTATCCTCAAAAAATTGCTCTATCTCCTCAAGTGACAAAGCATTTAGAATGTTTTCTTTTTCCAACCATCCCTTGCGTGCAATGCCGACGCCGTAATTGACTTCATGTAAGCCATCCACGCTGTGTGAGTCTGGATTGATGCTGATCATCACACCCTTTTCTTTGGCATACTTGCAATAACGCCAATCAATATCAAAACGGTGCGGGCTCGCATTCAATTCAATAACCACGTTATATTCCGCTGCTGCGTCAATTATCCTGTGCATATCCAAAGGGTAGCCTTCCCGGCCCAAAAGTAGCCTGCCAGTGGGATGACCGAGCA
The DNA here is from genome assembly GCA_964539665.1 of uncultured Cytophagia bacterium. Taxonomy (GTDB): domain Bacteria; phylum Zhuqueibacterota; class Zhuqueibacteria; order Oceanimicrobiales; family Oceanimicrobiaceae; genus CAZIKB01. The sequence continues at coordinate 67,967 of CAZIKB010000017.1, read as the reverse complement.
TGGTGACATAAGGATTACGTATGGCTTTTAAAATACGCTCGGTAGCTTCATCCTGCGACATGGTTAATTTGCTGTGAACAGACGCCACCACAAAATCAAAGTTAGCTAAAACTTCATCGGGATAGTCCAGGCTGCCGTCAATCAAAATGTCGCATTCCGTGCCCTTAAAAATTTTAAATCCATCTAACTTTTGATTGACCTTGTCAACTTCAGCTTGTTGTTCTTTTACCCGTTCGGGCGTTAATCCGCGGGCATAGAACACGGTCTGGCTGTGGTCGCCCAACCCAAAATATTGGTAGCCCAATTCTTTTGTGGCCAGGGCCATTTCTTCAATTGTATTCGAACCGTCGCTAAAATTAGAATGGCAGTGTAATATTCCCTTAATATCGGCAGGCTCAACTAATTTGGGAATTTCATTTTGAGCGGCCGCTTCAATTTCTCCCATATTTTCACGCAGTTCCGGCGGAATATAAGTCAAACCAAATTCTGCAAATATCTCTGTTTCATTTTTACATGGAATCAATTCATCATCATTTATAAACAGCCCGTATTCACTCATTTTCACGCCCATTTTTTTGGACAGACCGCGCATGGCTGTGTTATGCTCAGCCGAGCCTGTGAAATGATGCAAAGTATAAGGAAACTGAGCATCGGTCACAATCCGCAAATCAGCATTGATTCCGCTTTTCAGAGTCACGCTGGATTTGGTCGAGCCTTTGCCTGTGACCGCCTCCACATTTGGTTGGGCCGTGAAAAATTCCATGATTTCTTTCCGGTCGCCATCTTTGGCGCTGGCTACAATATCAATGTCTTTGATGGTTTCATTTTTCCGGCGTAAGCTGCCGCCTATTTCTGCCCGAATGGTTTTCGGGTGATTTAAAATGGCCTCAAATAATGGTTTTGCAGCAGCTTCAGCATAATGGTAGAGATGCCGATCTTTATGTTTCTTGATAAAATTGATACCTTGTAAAACCTTTGCCTGACTCTTTGCACCAAATCCTTCCAAATCCACCAGGCGGTTTTCTTTACAAGCGTATTCCAGTTCAGCGACACTTTTGATTTCTAATTCATCATAGACCTTTTTAATTTTTTTGGGTCCAAAGCCGGGAATCGCTGTCATGTCCAAGAGACCTGAAGGAACAGACGCTTTCAGATCTTCATAATATTGCAGTCGTCCAGTGGCTACTAACTCGGCAAGCTTTTCAGCCAATGCCGCCCCAATACCCTTTATCTGGCGAATTTCACCGGTTTCTACTAAAGAATTAATATCCTGACTTAATCCCAAAATCGTCCGGGCAGCATTGGCATAAGCCCGGCTTTTAAATGGATTCTCGCCTTTAATTTCCAGGAGGGTAGCGATTTCTTCCAATATTTTGGTAATTTCTTTTTTATTCATGAAAAGCTTTTAGAAGATACAAAAACAAAAGATTAAATATAATTGGAGGATTGATTTTGTTACGCTAAAATAATAACCAACCAGAGTCATAAATGCAAGTAAAAATGTCATAAAACTGTATTCATGTCAAAGATAAATATCTGGAGCTTTAATTTCAATAAAGGGTGGGAAAGACTAATTCAACGCGAGAGAAGTATTACAATAATAGATTGCTAGAAAAATTCATGCCTCTCATTTGTGCTTGACCGAACACAGCCTTGACATGTCGTTCCCGCAAGTTTTAAGCGAGAATTTGTTGTTTGGTGCTTTTGGATTCCCGATTTAAAGATTTCGGGAATGACATAACTTATCAAATTTTCGGTCGAACACTAATTATTCTAAATACAGTGAATTGTCAAACTTTAAATCCGAATTCACCTTCGTCACCAACTCATCTTCATCCATCGCAAAAAGCGGGCTGATTTCGATGTTCCCGACAACGTTGTTTTGCGCATCTCTCGGAACCTGAACGCCGGCTTTCTCCAGCCATTTGCCGAAAAGATTGACCATATCAAGTTTTGCTGTTTTTGGCGAATTTACTCCAATAGCATTCTTAACCGGACTAAATTCTTCATTTCGTCGCACTTCTAATATAGCAGAACTGGTTGTGTCAATTAAGGCGTCAAAAACAAAAGTTTCAAATTTATAACCATTTGGATTATCGGGCTCAATCAGCCTGCCAGCCTGGTCTAAATGCCAAATCTTTTTGTGGGCCATGTGCCAGGGCAGACGAAGTCCCCCCTGATTTTCTTTCTCTACAAAATCAACATTAAAAATGTGTATAGCTATGCTGCCCGCTCTATATTTAAGATTGCCGTCTGAGTCCCGGGCTTCTTTTTCCCTGTCAGAAAAATCACTGTATTCAATCACTTGTAATTTACCGTCCATTTTTCCTATCACGCCAACTTTTTCATGTGGATCTGTTTTGGCGACGATTTTCGCTGACATCTGTGCCTGTTTCTGAATGTGAAAGCCCAAGAACACCGGGTCACATATTTTCACTAAAACATTATCCACTTGAAAATAGAATATGAAATCAATGCTACGTTTGCTCATATCATCCAATGCACCGCTTTTTTTAAGCGCAGACAGCGCACCGCCATGGCCATTGGGATTGGTAAAAATATGATCTTTCGCATCTAAAAAAAGCTTTCCATTAGAATCCAGAGCAGGAACCATTTCCTGACGAAAAAATTTCACGTCCCGGCCTGGCAGTCCAAAATATTTATTAGCTTCAAAAAAATCAATGGTCTGTTGCTGGTTGGTCTCACTGGTCATGATATACCAGGGAATGGTGCTCTGGTATTTTTTTGACCGGGCTTTTATTTTATCGGCATGAAGTTGAAAGATACTTTTTTCTTTTATGGGACTAATTGGTAAGATTCCCTTAGGACCATCATAGCCTAAACGGCTGCCCTGACCGCCTGCCACTAAAAATGCTGCCACTCTGCCCTCCCTCAACGCTTTTTCACCAACGGCCCTGGCTGTTTTAAATGAGGCCTTTTCCTCTGCCGTTTCAGGAATTGTTATAAATTCAGCAGGTTCCAACTTTCCAGGGACAAAGTGTCCGTTTGTAGCTTGAATAAACGCTTGATTCAGCTCGACTAATAAATCATAATCGATTTCATTAAGCTGTGTCAGCATTTTTTTTCGAGCTTCCTGATTAAGTTCCGGCCAAAACCTGAACACATGCTCTTGTCCCGCTTTGACTACTCGGTCAATTATCTTTTGTTCTTCTGGATTAGTGGTTGTTATCATCGAGTGATGCAGTCTCCAAATAAAAATGTGTTTTATTAATTGGCTTAATTATATAGTGCGGCGAGTGAATGTGTCTAAATACGAAGTTTAATCGCAAACAAATATACCTGATTTAGGGGACTATTTTTGGGTCATCACGGCTAAATTAATAATATTCCGTTACTTTGCTTCAGCAGATGTCTCATTTTTTTCAGCTTCTTTCTTCCCCACGTCATCATTCCCAGTTGTTTTTTCTACTTTTGGCGTTTTGGCTGATCCTCTTTTATTCTTACCTTTAAAATACGCCAAATGAGTAAACCATCCGACTACCCATCCTAAAAAAATGCTGGATACAATAAGTAAAAACAACGGCATTTGAACAGACCAGAAAAATAATTCGACATATGTTCGATCACTATTTTGAAATAAAATAATGACAAACAAAACAACGACTGCCAGCAGAGCAATTGTTTTCGGTTTCATAATTAATTTCCCTTCCATGAAAATTAGACTGGTGAATTAAAAAAGCGAAAGAGTTTGTACTCAATCGCCAGGTGATTTTAAATGTGCCTTATAAAGAACTCTCATATTCAAATTTATGATATTTCACCGCAATGTCAATTGAATTTTTTGAAATTTCTGTTTTATGAAAGCTCAATAGTTTTTATTTCAGAAAAGGTATTACCAATTTGTAGTTGGCAATAATAACTGTCTTCAAAAAATACCAGCAAAGAACCAGAAAATGAACTAACTCGCCAGGCCGTTTGCATTTCAACTGGCACAGCCATTTTAATGAACTTAGTTATCAATTCTCTATGACTGTCATTATCTGGCTCGTTTGCAACTTTTACAAAAGATAAACATTTCCTTCTGAAAAGTCAACAATGAATTAATCATAAATCTATAGTATTCGCAATGATTGGTAGTATTATTTGCTTTTAAAGGCCCGCATCAATCATCTTCTTCAAAAGCGCTTGGCAGGATATTAAAAGGCAGGAATTTTATTAACAGAGCAAGCATGATGCTGCCAAAAGGTACCATAAAAACAGCCATAGCTGGAATGGTCTTGCAAATATCAATGAGCTGCGCTTTAACGGCTGCTTTCTCAGCGCTCGTGAGCGATCCGCCAGTACTCCATTTCAGCATCAACTCATAAAGTTTTTTGGTTTCACGGATTTCCTGAAATACGCGGTCCCGGTTTTCAAGAACAATTTTTTTCATTTTAGATTTAATAGATTCAGCCATTTTATTTCCAGAGCGGCAAGACCGCGGTTTAAGAATGCAATAGATTAAAACCAGATTATTTCGAACAGGTATAAGGGTATATAGAGTTTTACTAAACTTTGAAAGTTTCGTAAGGTTGAGTTCCTTTTATTCATTGTGGAGATACTAAAAGTGTGTAAAAAATCGATATAAAAATTAAGTTCGCATCAGGCAATTACGACATACTATTCAGTCACAACTTTTACGACACTGATTGAGACAACGTTTTTTTCAGGCATGTTTTTCTCTAATTTTAACATAAAATCATCAAAGCTGCATAGCTGGTCCTCCATACTTGAATTTTTCACAGTTGAATTTGCAGACCATACCAGAGCATGTTCGCCTTCTTTCAATGCTTTAGCTTTAATTGAAAACATTAACCCTTCTCCACTTTTTTCTGGCGCACTGCCTTTCTGAGAATAGCCAATTATAAGAGTGCCAGTATTATTTGTAGTGTTTATAGATAGATTTGGGAAAATATCAGCTTCCTCCCCCAAAAAATCACCTTTAACGACAATTGGTTTATCGTCATTGTGCAAGACTTCCAGTGCATCGGCAGGGAAGTTTAAGGACATGGCAAATCCATAAACATTTTCAGCTCTGGCAATTGTCGCCTGAATTAAAAACTCATCATCAACTTTTATTAAATCCACTTTAATTATCCTCCATATATTTAAAAATCAACAGACTTCTGAAAATACTACCATGCATCGGATGACTTTTTTATCCGTGTTTTTTCGTGCAATTCATGGTGATTTTTTTTGACTCTGTAAATTACGGCATCCTTCAGTCTCAGGTTTTTATTTTCAGAATCTGGTCCAATTGTTTTCTAATTTGAAGTCATACCCCATTTCCCTAAACAGGCACTATTTGCAATTTCTTCGTCCAGATTATCAATTTTATCGTCTTTGTTCAAATCTGCTTTTTCCCTGTACCGGCTATCTCCTTTATCTGAATTGAAACTCGCTCTGAAAGCTAACCAATCAGACATCTCAACCAGACCATTACTATCGATATCACAATCTATTGCCCTCAGTTTCTCAAGTTTTATCATTACTTCTTCTGAAGGGAGACTTTCCCTCGATTTGGTTGGGCCGTAGGCAGTAACCACGAAATAATAGGTCCAGCCCGCTGGCAGATTGAGTAGCTTTTCTGTGACTAATCCGACATCGATTTTTTTAAAGTAATTCCCGCTGCCTAAACCGTAAAGAATATTGTATCCCTTCAAAGAGTCTTCTTTATTCGGCTCCCAACTGACTTTAACTGATTTAATATCTTCCGTCGCTTCATGAAAAGTTACATTTCGTATTCTTAAATTCAAATCCTGATCATTACTTTGATTAAAATAATCATTTGTGTAAACAAAATATATGATCGAGTCACTATCGCTCGGCGTAAATTGGCCCAATGAAAATTCATGCCAATCCGTAGATGAAACCTTTTCTTCGACAGCAAGATTGCTGGAATCATTAAATGCCAGACCAATATTGGGCCATCGATTTGCTGCTGTATCCGCACTCACTTCAACATCAACCAAAAAAGAAGGATACGGCACATGTGAACGAGGCAGGGCTACCCAGGTATATCTATTCCTTCCCATTCCCCAAATCATGACATGATCATCAACAATCGTAACGTTTTGAGAGAAGGTCATTTCAGAAGCATGGATTGTTAACTTCTTATTATCCTGAAAAGAAAAACATGGTTGAATATTTACGGCTAAAATGAAAATTGAAGCGAATAATGTGGAAACATGCTTAGTAATCATAATTTTCCCCTTTGCTGAGTTAACTGAATAGCCGTACTACAAAAGGATTTGTTTACCTACACTGTTAATGTATTATTCAGGTTAAACGATATATATGCACATTCTATCTAATGTATTAGACATAATACGATTTGATTTTCTCTCAATAATAAATTGAGCATCAGGATACGAAGCGCAAATGCTAATTTGTATTTTAGCAAAACCATCCCAATATGTCATTTCGAACCAGTGAGAAATCTTGCTATATTGAAATTATTGCAGTTACAGATTTCTCCTTTCAGTCGAAATGACAAGAGCGCGCGTTTTCGGTCAAACACTAATTATTAGATAGTGCAGGTGTTCATTGAGAATGCCCAACAAAATTGCATTAGCTGTAAAAAAACTTGTTTTACTCCCATCGAAATAATTTTATTGATACAGCAAAAAAAACGATCAGCCAGAGAGATAGAATACCCATTTGCGGCAAGACGTCAATAAAAGAGAGACCGTTGTTAAAAATGGCTCGAATAGCTCGCACCAAATGAGTTAACGGCAGTAATTCAACCAGCGGTTTCAGGAATTTAGGCATACCATCAACAGAAAAATACACCCCGCTTAAAAAAATCATCGGCAGGAAAAGGGTGTTGGCAATACCAGAAGCCGTTTCAGTTGTTTTAGCCACGCTGGCGATAAAAAATCCCAAGGCGATAAAGGCAAACATGCCAATAGTGAGCGCCATTAAAAAATCAAGCATATTACCTACAATATGAACCTGGAAAAGAACTACTCCAATCGCAATGAGTAAGAAGGCCTGTATGAGGACGATAAAATAACGATGAACTATTTGACCCGCAATAAATATGGCTTTTGGCAAAGGAGTAACTGATAAACGTCTAAGTTTACCCTTTTCTCTGTAGGCCACGACCACCATGCCAATAGAAAAAAGACAGGTTGACATAACGCTCATACTAATAACTCCGGGCAGCAAAAAGTCAATGTAACGACTCTCTCTACGCCCTGGTTGTACAGGAGTTTGTACAATTTGAATTGGCGGTTTCGTATTTAACATTGCCCAACTGATTTCATTCACCAATTGTTGCAGAATGGAAACAACTACTTGCAAAACTTGAATCTGGGATTGATTATATATTAATTCAATATTCGCATTGCCAGCATTCAAAGATGCTTCATAACCCTGGCTAATAATTATGGCTAAGTTTTTCTCATTTTCATTAAGTTTCCTGAGTATGGCTTCTTTTGTACCCATTTCAATTTTCAAAACCGAGATTTCTTCAAGGGAAGAAACTATTTTTTGCGACTGAATTGATTGATCCTCATCTACAAGTCCAATTGCAAATTTTATAGAATTCGGTTTGCTAAATATGAAACCAAATAAAAGAACCAGAAAAATCGGGAAAAAGAACGTCCAGAACACAGCCTGTCGATCTCTCAGGAAAAGCTTCATTTCAAGATTAAGCTGGCCTAAAAACATTTTCAATTTCATTCTCTTAAACTCCTGCCGGTTAATTCAAGAAATAAATCTTCCAGAGTCGGGCGACGTACATGTAAATTCTTAAATTCAATTTCTTTTGTTTTAGAATAATCCATTAAGCTGATTAATGTGTTATGAGGATTTTTTGAAAAAAGTTCTACTGTTTCGCCTTTAGTCAACAATTTAGAAACAGAATTCAGTTTCTCCAATTCGGGTATATTTATCGAACCATTTGCACTAAATTCAATACAACTATCCACCTTTAATAACGCGATGAGTTCGTTGGGCGTTCCTTCTGCTATTTTGCGGCCATGGTCCATTATGGCAATTCGATCACACAACCGCTCGGCTTCTTCCATATAATGCGTCGTTAAAATTACTGTTTTATCATCCGATTTCATTTCTGTTATGATATCCCAAAGATTGCGTCTGGCTTGTGGATCCAATCCAGTGGTCGGTTCATCTAAAAAAACTACTTTTGGATCATTAACCAGGGCCAGTGCTAAAGCAAATCGCTGTTGTTGACCGCCGGACAGGTTTTGATGATAGCTATTTTTTTTATCTTCCAGTGCAACCAGTTTTAATAGTTCATCAGGTGGACGGTGTTTTTTGTAGTAGCCCCCGAAAAGTTTGAGAGCCTCTCCCACTTTAATTTTATTGTAAATTGAAGTGCTTTGAAGCTGGACGCCAATCACTTCGGTTACTTTTTTAAGCTCGGTTTGAACATTATGCCCATCAATGTAGAGATTGCCGTGATCCGGTTTGCGCAGCCCTTCAATCATTTCCAGGGTAGTTGTCTTGCCCGCGCCGTTGGGGCCCAGCAGGCCAAATATTTCACCTCGATAGGCTTTAAAACTTAACTCGTCAACAGCTTTCAGAGTATCATACGATTTACTCACATTGATAATTTCTACAGCGGGTTTGCGAATTTGATTCATTTATCGTAACAATTCAGTTTCATTTTTTGACTGGATTAACAAGATAAACAGGATAGATGTTTGGATTAAGATATAAATAAGTTTTAATTTTGTTTATCGCATAATATTCACTAATTAAGCTGAGCGCTCAAATTTTTCGCTTTATTTCTACTTTACCAATGGATTAACTGGAAATAATTTTCATCTTGTTTATCTTGTTCATCCTGTCGATTTTATTATTCTATACTTTAATAGTTACTATTTATTATTAGTTCGTGTTCAGGATTGCTGATTTTTGATAAGGTTTGATTAGCAGTTCTACAAAACTTTTGCCACAACTAAAGTCATATCATCTTTTTGAGCAGTATCTCCAGAGAACTCCTCCACTTCTGAAATAATCCTCTTTCGCAAAGAATAGGCGTTATCCCAGCCATTTTTATGAAGTACATCAATCAATTTTCGCATATTGAATTCATCACCGCTGAGATTTCGCACTTCATCGATACCATCTGTGTAAAAGAGAAAAATATCGCCAGAGTTGAACTTTATCTCGACTTCTTCCAATTCCTTATTAAAAATAGTACCCTTTTCCAGCCCGATCCCAATTCCTTTAGGAATCAGTTCACCCCAGGAATTCTTTTTTGCTGAAAAGTGGATCAAAGGTAAGTGCCCGGCTCGAATTAATTTAAACTTACGGGACTTCAGGTCAAAAACCCCACAAGTCAGTGTAATGAAAGATTTCTCCTCGATACTTTTATATGTTAACGAATTGACTTCTATCATTAAATCTTTCAAAGATTTACAAAATTTAGAAGCGGTTTTTAAAATTCCTTTTAATTGTGACATGTACAGCGCCGCGGAAGTTCCTTTTCCGGACACATCACCAACGACAATGCCAAATCGTCCATCAACAAAATCCAGGTAATCATAATAATCTCCCCCGACTTCCAGCGCAGGGATAGAAATTCCACTAATATCCAGACCGGGTATCTGTGGATCCGATTGCGGCAGAGAATTCATCTGAATCCGCCGGGCAACCTCCAATTCTTTTTTCATCCGTTCCTGCTCCCGAAGCTCTTCGGTCAGAAATGTGTTTTTCAGTGAAATATTGATTTGATCGCCCAGGGTTTCCAAAAGCTCTATATCTTCTTTATAGTAGGGTTCGTCCTGTTCTTTGGCTCCAAGGCTAATTATCCCGATAAGTGAATCTTTCCATAAAAGCGGGAGTATGAGTTCAGTCTTCATCAAATCCCATCGTTTTTTCTCATCTTCTGAAATGCGGTCAGTCTGAGCTTTCAAAGGAGACAAATCTATCAACTGCTGTTTTTGCTGCATTTTTTTTATTACAGCATCATCATTCGTAAAAAATATATTTTGATTATTATTCGCATCCTGGAATCTGCGAACGGTATATTTTTCTTCATTGTCTTTCTGCCATAATATCGTAATTGGCTTAATTTGCATGGTTTCATACAGAAATGTCTGCAGGAGATCAAATAACTTTTGCAAATCAACAATGTTTATCAATTTTTGGTTAATAGATCTAATTGCTTCCCGGTAAGTAAATCTACTGGGATAAAATCGGCGATCCACAAAATTGCGTATTTTATTTTTGACTGGATTAAAAATGGCCGCAATGACCAAGGTTGCAATGATAGTTACAATCTGACTGTTTGAGCCAGTTAAAAACAGCACGAGTTTGCCCAGACCAACGACTAATAAGAAATATGCAGCAATGACAAAGCCAGACATTAAAGCATAAGCCACACCCCGCTTAATAATAACGTCGATATCCATGAAGCGATGCTTAATGATTGCATAGGCAAGAATTATCGGCCAAAAAGTAACGAGTAAGAGGATAAACTCCGAATATGGGAGATATTTATTGAAAAAAAGTCTTGGTAAATAATAGAGCCCTGTTGGACCAGCTAAACTTAACATGGTTCCCCAAAACATAATCTGGGCTTGCTTATTTACATGAGGATTTACTGTACACCCCCTGGAATGACCGAGTGAAAACATGGCCAAAAAAAAGTTCACACTAAAGCCAATTCCCCTGCCGTATCTTAATAATGGATCAGCCCACTTCAATTCTTGAAACACAGCAAAAATATACGGTATGAGCATAAACACTGGCAGATAGATCAAACTCAATATTATCTTTGGATATCTTTGAAAAATTCTCTTTTCTAAAGGGAAGACTAATGTAAAATGAAGCAGAAGGCTAACTGCCAAAGGCCAAAATGGCAGGAGAATAAAGTCATACCAGCCTGGCAAAATAGATTCTAATGTGTTATAACTAAAAGGGAAGGAATGCCACATAGCCAGGGCCCAAAAAAGAACCATAAAATAAAAAATGCGGGCCGTCCTGTCATGAATCTTTTGAAGAAATACAAAAGTCCCGATTATTATTAATGCATAACAAAAGATTACTCCAGGCAACAAAGAAAGAAAAACCAATTTTGTGTAGACATTCAGAAGCCGTTCTTTAAAGACTGAAATTTTTAGCGTCTGCCCATCCCGATTAATGGTCAGTTCCACATTTTTACCGACTTCAACATTTTTTAAAATTTGCGCAAGTCTATTTTCTCCACTGATCGAATGATCATTGATCGCTGATATCCAGTCACCTGCTTTTATTCCTGCTAAATCTGCCGGGCTACCCGGCACTATTTTCTGGACGTAAGCTCGAACATCCTTTTCATTATAGTGCGAATAGATGCCTATGACGGGATTGGTTAAATAATAAACATCTGCCACTGTGTTGAGCAGAATAAAAATAAACACAAATAGCCCGAATAAAAGGATTAAAGAAATTTTCCAGACTTTAATATTTTGACTCATACTGCCTGAACCGTGGTTGCAGAAATGTCCATCTCTTTAGCACATTGGCCAAAAAGATGAGCTTGAATAACCAGACCCCAAAAATTAGTGAATGGAGATAGTATTCCGAGACCGGCACAGAATAAAATTCCGTGTAGAATTAATGAAAAAACAATTATAGCAAAAAAATTAGCTAAATTAGATTTCACTAATTTGACCATCCCGGTAACGCTAAAAGCAGCAGCAAAGTTTTCTGTAGCGGCAAACTGCACGATCCCGTAATTGATAAAAAACCATAAAGCTATTAGAGTGGTTATGGACAGAAAAACAATCAAACTGACTTTTTCAAAATCGTGCATATATGAATCCATCGCCACATTGGTGATGAACAAAGCGCAAATGCCACCTATTACAACGAAATAAAAAAGAAAAATAATTCCGCCAAGAATACCATCAACAAATATCTTACTCATATCACTCCAGTCAGGTAAAGGAGATTCTTCTCCTTTGATGACATTTCTTACTATCCCAATATAATAACCAAACAGAAAGAATACGAAGATAAAAAATAAGCCTGCATAGAAACTAATAAATCCGATTAATCCACCAATAGCAATTTTCTTAAACCAGACCTCATCCCGGAATGTAAAAGATAATGCTTCTGAATAATTCATTTTAAACTCCTGTATAAATAGAAAGTTACGAAATTATTTGCCATATAACTCTCTTATACGAAATTTTAATAAAAGGTTTGTCTTTTCCCAAAAAAATCTCAATGAACTCAATACAACCAAACCAGTTATATTTAATCCTGTGCCGCGAAATATTTGGTAAAATTCTCCCTGGAAACATTCCCGCCACTTATTAGCGAAACCACATTTTTATCTTTCGCAGATATGGCTCCGGACAATAGCGCGGCTATTCCCACAGCTCCTGAAGGCTCTACAACTAATTTTGAAAATTCAAACAGGAGACTTACGGCTTTTTTCACGTCACGGTCAGTGACTAACACCACATCGTCTACGTATTTTTGAACATGTTCAAAAGGTGAAGCGCCTGGTTTGGTAGCAACTAATGCATCGCAAATCGTGTCGATATGGTCAATGTTTTGCAGACTGCCCTTGTGGAAAGAAAGGTGCATGGCATTTGAGCCCTGCGGCTGAACCCCGATGATCCTGACCTCAGGATTGATTTGCTTAATTGCAGCAGCTACTCCAGCCAGTAAACCCCCACTGCTGATCGGCACTAAAATGATTTCTACTTCAGGCAAGTCCTCGATAATCTCCAGACCGATAGTGCCGTGTCCGGCAATTACATCAGGTGCTTCAAAGGTATTTATTGCCGCGACGCCTCTTTCTCTCTCTAACCTGTCTAAAGTTTCCCATCTGGCTTCAAAGCGGTTTTCGCATAAAACAACTTCTCCGCCGTACCGTCTTGATTTAGCGACTTTAAATGGGGCGGTCTTCTCCATCATCACAACCGTAGCAGGGATACCTAATAACCGGCCCATAAAGGCAAAAGCGCCGGCAAAATTGCCTGATGAGGAAATTGCGGCTCCGGTCTGTTTTTGTTGTGCAGAAAGGTTATTTAAAATGGTGAAAGCCGCCCGGGCTTTGTACGAGCCAGTGACTTGCAGGTTTTCGGTTTTTAGATAGAGTAAGCAGCCGAATTGTTTTGAAAGTTCTTCTGAAAATAACAGGGGAGTGTTGACTATCGCATTAGGTAGCTTTTTCTGCGCTTCTTTAATTTCCTGTAGAGTTATCATAGTTTAATAGTGTGTTTTAAATACTGCGTTCTTTGTTCCAAAAAAATTAAATATATGGGATTATTAAGAATTCAACAAATTAATGAAATGTTTTTTAAATATCAATTGATATTTAAAATTATGCGACAAGAATGGCAGCTTATTTGCACTAATATTATTTACTTTTACATTTTTTATCCAACATTTTCCGCACAGTAGTTATTAAAGCGTTTGGAGAGATTGGTTTAGAAATAAAAGTCTCTGCACCTAATCTTAATGCTTCCTGCATTCGAGGTGACATGGCAAATCCAGATAGAATAACTGCTTTTTGGGTAGGATTAAATTCTAAAATTTGTCGGTATGTCTCTGTGCCATCAATTCCATCCATCATCATATCCAGGACCAGCAAATCATGCGGATTTTCTTTAACACACTGCACAGCTTCCTCACCACTTTCCGCCTGGTTAATTTGGTATCCTAATCGACTGAGAATATGTGTAGCTACACTTCTCTGGATGGGATCGTCGTCAACAACCAAAATTTTCTCATAACCTCCTTTTATTACTTCACTGGCTTTATTAATGCTTTTCCTTGCAGCAACAGAAATGGGGAAATAGAGGCTGAAGGTCGTTCCATTACCTAAAGTACTTTCCAGTGTGGCATATCCTCTATGATCCTCTACTATTCCATAAACCACATTTAAACCAAGGCCTGAACCGCGCTCCCGATCCATCGTTTTAGTGCTAAAAAAAGGATCAAAGACATTTTCTATCATTTCCGGTGAAATGCCAATACCAGTATCAGAAATTTCGATTTTTACGTATTCACCTTGTTTAACAGCATGGTATCTTTTTAAGGGTTTTTCTAAATAGGCATTTTCTGTTTTAATTGTTAAAGTACCTTTGCCCTGCATAGCTTCCACGGCATTATTTAACATATTAATCAAAACCCGGGTTAGCTGACCTTCACCTCCTTTTATTAATTGTAAATCATTTGCTAACTCCTCTTTTATGACGATTTCATCCGGCAATTTCTGAGAAACTACAACCTTATGAATCAAAGCATTTAATTCTATATGTTCCATTGTGTAGTGACCGCGTCTTCCCAGAGCTAAAAGCTGCTGGTTAATGCCGGCAATTTTTTCAGCCACGGATTCCATCTCTTCCACTAAATGCAAATCAGGATGATCTGGTGGCAGGCTTTCGCGTATAAAAGCAGGATAGGCAGTAAGAGGGGACAAAAGATTGTTAAAATCGTGGGCAATCTGCCCGGCGACACGTCCCGCCAATTCTAATCGATGCTCCCGTGCCAGCTCTTCCTGTAATCGTTTGTGTTCTATGTTTAAATCGTGTAATTCTTTACTGATCTTTGTAAGTTGAGCAGAGTGCTGCGCCGCTAACTGTTTCCATTCGTCATGTGATTTTTGCAATTCATCGAGAGCTTTATTACTCTCGGTGACGTCTCTAAATACGAATACAGTACCACCGATTTCTTCATTGTCATTTTTAATCGGAGCGGACCTGATTTCAACAGCTATTTCACTACCAGTTTTATTTAAAAGCCTGGCGTTCAGTCTGTTTGAATGAATTACGACACGTCCATTTGCAGCATTTCTTACTATATTCTCAGAAATAATATTATCCATTTCATCGATAATTTGGATACTTTTTGAGAATTTCTGCCCGACAATTTCCGCCTGTTTCCAACCTGTGGTGGCCTCTGCACAATGATTCATAAAAGTTATGTTCCCCTCATGATCAATTGTTATTACTGTCTCACCCATACTTTTGAGTGCAGCTGCAAGGCATTGTTTTTGGTCCGTCATCATCTTAATTAGTCGTTTAAACGATGTAGAAAATGTAATTAAGATTATTTGTTTGCAGGTTTAAATTGTGCAATTATGTCATACATAGAATTTGAAATCGACTATAGTCATAAATGCAAAAGGATTGGTATTTACACAAGAATGAAGTGTTCATCTTTACATTACAGCCTACATTGAAATCCGGTTTTCTTTTCGACGTATGCAAGCAGTAATCACCCAACAATAACACCTCTTCCTTGACCCACTATTGTTTCTATATAAAAACAAATTAAATAAATAATCGAAAATGTCAAGAAATAAAATAAATTAAGTGGTAACATGTCAGTCATGTCGAAATTTGAATTAACATTTCACCATATCTGACATGTTACCTGATCTGTCAAACACGCTTTACTACTTGTTTTTCGATTTATAGCTCGTTAACGCTTTCATATACTGTGCACGCTCATAAGCGGTGGGATTGGTACAATTAATCTGACTGATACTTCCTTGCATTTGATGAACAGATTCATATTCGTTTTTTTCCATCCATTCTCGCAGACCTTGTTCAATTATGTTAATTTGCTCAATCCCCTGTTTTAACAAAACAGAACAAAGCATGGTTACATTGGCGCCAACCATGAGCATTTTAAGTACATCGTGCGATTTATAAATACCTCCGGTACCAGCCAGGTGAGCTTTCACACGACTATAGAGAATTGCAATCCAGCGCATGGGAAGCCGCAGTGCTTGAGGTGTGCTTAACAGAACACGCGGAATGACCTCAAGATTTTCAAGGTCAATATCCGGTTGATAAAAGCGATTAAATAACACCAGAGCATCTGCCCCGGCTTCATCTAAACGCCAGGCCATATTTGCAAAATTGCTGAAGAACGGGCTCATTTTAACTGCAACAGGAATATTCACCACCGACTTAACTGATTTAAGTATTTCAATATAAGATTCCTCAACCTGCGTACCTGTCAATTTTAAATCAGTCGGGATATGGTAAATGTTTAGTTCCAAAGCGTCCGCGCCGGCCTCTTCAATAAATTTAGCATATTCAGACCAGCCGCCTTCCGAGGACGAATTCAGGCTCGCTATGATTGGAATATCAACTGCATCTTTTGCTTTCCGGACATGCTCGAGATATTCATCGGTTCCCAGGACAAAATCCTCCGGTTCCGGAAAATAAGTGAGCGACTCGGCGTAGCTCTCCGTACCTTCAGTTAAATGACGATTTAGCTCATACGTTTCCTCTGTGATTTGCTCTTCGAAAAGTGAATAAAGCACAATAGCAGAGGCCCCGGCTTCTTCCAATTTTTTTATATTATCAATGTCTTCAGAAAGTGGAGAAGCCGAAGGCACTAATGGCGTACGTAATTTCATGCCCATGTAGTCTGTGGTTAAGTCCATTTAAAACCTCCAATTGTCAATTGTTTTGTCAATTGTCAATAATAAATCACTGATTCTCATTATTTATTTTTCTTGCAGACAGATATTTATAAAACGCCCAACGCCAATCTACATCCTGCTGGGATTCTTTTAGCAAATGTCGGGCTTCCACTGGATTGCTGTTTTTGAGCATCTTGAAACGATTTTCCATGTATAAATATTCTTCGACAGGTATTTTCGGTGGCCGGGAATCCAATTGCAGCGGATTTTCTCCATTCTTTTCTCGTTCAGGATTATAACGGTACAACAGCCATTGTCCGGAATCCACCGCAGCTTTTTGATTCTGCATGGCTGTGGTCATATTTATCCCATGCGCGATACAATGGCTGTAAGCGATGATGATTGACGGTCCGTCGTAGGCTTCGGCTTCAATAAACGCCTTGAGTGTTTGCTCGTCTCTCGCGCCCATTGCCACCCGGGCAACATAAACATTGCCGTAAGTCATCGCAATAAGCCCAAGGTCTTTCTTGGGGGATGATTTCCCACCAGCGGAAAATTTTGCTACTGCTGCACGTGGAGTAGCTTTAGAAGTTTGACCGCCGGTGTTGGAGTAAACCTCGGTATCCAACACCAGGATATTGACATTCCGGCCGCTGGCCAGTACGTGATCCAGCCCGCCGAAACCGATGTCGTAAGCCCAGCCATCGCCTCCCATAATCCAGACGCTTTTTTTTACCAACATATCAGCAAGGCTTAAAAGAGACGCAATCTGATTCTTTTCCTCGTTGTTTCCGGGTTTCAATGTCTGTAATTTTTCCTTTAAAATAGCGACTTTTTCTCGTTGTTCATAAATGTCCGCTTCGTTTTTTTGTTCTGCATTTAGAATTGAAGTAGCCAGCTTATCTCCTACCTTCCCCGCCAGTTTTTTAATCAGTTCAGAGGCTTGTTCTTTGTGTTTATCCACAGAAAGTCGGAATCCAAAGCCGAATTCAGCATTATCTTCAAACAGGGAATTCGACCAGGTTGGCCCGCGGCCTTCAGCATTGGTGGCCCACGGGGTAGTCGGTAGATTGCCACCGTAAATAGAAGAGCAGCCGGTTGCATTGGCTATCAATGTACGGTCGCCAAATAGTTGACTTACCAGTTTGACATACGGGGTTTCACCACAACCTGTACAGGCACCGGAAAATTCAAAAAGTGGTTCCTGAATTTGCTGTTGGCGAATTTTACCAACATTAATTTGACGGCGATCCAATTCCGGTATTTTTAGGAAGAAGTCCCAATTCTCGCGTTCCTCTTCCAGTAATGGTTTCTGCGGTACCATATTTATAGCTTTCAAACGAGTTTCGGATTTGTTTTTGGCCGGACAAATATCAACACAGATGCCGCAAGCGGTACAATCCTCGGGCGCTACCTGAATGGTATATTTCAATCCCTTCAAATCACGATCACGGATATCGCACGATTTAAAAGTGGCTGGCGCCTCACGCAGATATTTTTCATCATAAGCTTTGATACGAATCACAGCATGCGGACAAACCATGGCGCATTTACCGCATTCGATACAGACGTCCGCGTCCCATTCCGGGATTTCCAGAGCTAGGTTGCGCTTTTCCCATTTTGCTGTTGCTGTGGGAAACGTCCCATCTGCCGGGAAAAGGCTGACAGGTAAATCATCGCCATGCCCCGATATTATTTTGCCAAGTACATCAGTTACAAATGCTGGGGCTTTGTCTGAAACAGGCGGGGATATCTCAATAGTCCCGTTTGATTTATCTGGAATTTTCACTTCGTACAAATTCGATAAAGTATTGTCCACAGCCTTCAAATTCATCTGTACTATTTCTTCACCCTTTTTACCATAAGTTTCACGGATTGAATCTTTAATTGCATTGATAGCCTTATCTTTTGGCAATACCCCGGAAATGGCAAAAAAGCAAACCTGCATGATAGTGTTGATTCGGCTGCCCATACCGCTTTCCTGGGCAACTTTGGCAGCATCAATAACATAAAATTTTAGATTTTTTTCGACTAAACCTTCCTGGTATTGTCTCGGTAGGTGATCCCAGATTTCATCCACGCTGTAAGCAGTATTGAGCAAAAAGGTGCCGCCTTTAATAATATTTTTAAGTATATCATATCGATCAAGAAAAATTGGCTGATGACAACCAATAAAATTGGCATTTGATATTAAATAACTCGAACGAATAGGTTCGGGGCCAAACCGCAGATGAGAAACGGTTATGGCGCCGGCTTTTTTCGAATCGTAAACAAAATAACCCTGGGCATAGTTGTCGGTTTTTTCACCGATTATTTTGATGGAATTTTTATTGGCTCCTACTGTGCCGTCAGAACCAAGACCGTAAAACAGAGCACGAATCACATTATCCGGCTCAATTGAGAACTGTTGCTCATAGTCGAGGCTGGTATGACTAACATCATCATTTATGCCAATTGTAAAATGGTTTTTGAGTTTTGTTGCTGTTAAATGGTCAAATACTCCTTTAATCATAGCCGGAGTAAATTCTTTCGAGGATAATCCGTAACGTCCGCCTATAATTTTAGGTGATTGTGCCAACGTGCTCCAGCCGTTGTTCTGTCCCTCTTGAATGGCAATAACGCAATCAAGGTATAAAGGTTCTCCGGGGCTTCCGGGTTCTTTTGTCCGATCCAAAACGGCCAGGGTTTTTGTAGTTGTGGGCAGGGATTCAATGAACCGCTTGCAATCAAAGGGGCGATACAACCGCACTTTAACCACCCCAACTTTTTCACCCTTACGATTGAGGTAATCCACCGTATCATGCACTGTATCGCAGCCTGAGCCCATTAGAACCATGACCCGTTCGGCGTCCGGCGCGCCATGATAATCAAACAGATTATAAGTACGTCCTGTCAATTTGGCAAATTTATCCATTACTTTCTGGGCAATATCCGGACAATTTGCATAGAACGGATTGACAGTTTCTCTGGCCTGGAAAAATACATCCGGATTTTGTGCTGTGCCGCGCAGCACCGGATGATCTGGTGAAAGCGCCCGCGCACGATGCTCCAGAATTAGTTTTTCATCAATTATAGCCCGCATAACATCATCAGACAACATCTCGACTTTCGACTCTTCGTGGGAAGTACGAAATCCATCGAAAAAATGCAAAAAAGGTAAGCGTGACTCCATACTGGCCGCCTGACTGATAAGCGCAAAATCCATAGCCTCCTGTACCGACGCGGATGCAAGCAGTGCAAAGCCGGTGGCACGGGTGGCCATAACATCACTGTGATCGCCAAAAATGGAAAGCGCCTGCGCCGCAACTGAACGGGCGGCGATATGCAGCACTGTTGGCGTCAGTTCACCAGCGATCTTGAACATATTTGGTATCATTAGCAGCAATCCCTGCGATGCTGTAAACGTTGTGCATAACGTTCCTGTCTGTAAAGCGCCGTGCAGTGCGCCAGATGCCCCTCCTTCGCTTTGCATTTCAACCACCGCTGGCACCGTGCCCCAAATGTTGGGTTTCTTCGCTGCGGACCAGGCATCTGACCATTCTCCCATTGGCGATGAAGGCGTTATTGGATAAATGGCAATAACTTCATTTATCCTGTAAGCTACGTATGCCACTGCTTCGTTTCCATCAATCATCTTGAAGGTTTTTTCATTCATTATAAATTCTCCATATTCACCCTTATATTATAAATATTTAAAAATAATTTTATTCTTCAATGTAATAGAACTTGCGGGTGCTGCTGTCATTCTACTAAGAATACTCATCGACATTTACTTAGAGATTTTTATCTATTGTCAATACTATGACAATCTTTACGTGAATATAATAAAATTCTAATTAAAATCAACCTATTCTATTTATGGCATTTCTAGCCTGAATTATTCCTGAATCGTCATGTTGAAAAAAAACGCAAAGTCTTGTTAAATATAAAATTTTGATATGTTAAAATGTGCTGTGTAATTTGCTCAAGAAACTTCGGTTGAAAATAATAGGTAACTTTATCTCCTATTTTTTCAACCTCATAGTGTCTCTGTGAAGCAAATACAAAAAAATTCAGGCTAGATTTATTTTTTTACAGTGGAAAATCATAACACAAAAATAATGCCATAATTTCATAAAAAAGCAGTACAGGTAAATCCCAAATTAACAGCATAAAATTATAATACTAAATATATGATTTCCATTATTTTCTTATACTCAATAATATGTTGGCAAGCTATTCCTAAAAATAAGAAAATCTTGATAGCTCGATCGTTCAGTCTCGATCGTTCAGGATATCTATCCTGAACGAATGATAAACCTGCAAATATTTCCAGACAACCCGACTCCACAGGTGGATTAATAGCCTTCTTCATCTCACATTCAGTATAAATATACTGAATGATCAAGCAGGCGGACAGCAAATCGTTCAGGATATATATCCTGAATGAAAGACAGACCTGGACACGTGTACAGACAACTCGGCCGTAAAACACTCCAACAAAAATCTTGAATATTTTGAAATTAATTTGCACATTACCCTTATATTTTGACTCAATACTAAAGTAATTTATTGTATTCTTTGGAGTTTATCACATGAAATCAAAAGATTCAAAAGGTAAGAAATCAAAAGAGCAGTACCGAATGCGTACCCATTTAATTCACGGTAACTTCGAGAGCCAAAAGTGGGACTATAAACATCACATAAATCCGCCCATGTCAACTTCGGCAATGTATCGGTTGAGTTCTGCTCAGCGGGGAGCACAGGGTTTTTTTGATTTTGCCAGTGAAAGCATCGATGAAACCAAGCATATCCCGATTTACATCTATGACCGTCTGGACGAACCCAGTCGCGGGATGCTTGAAGAAAATTTAGCCATGGCGGAAGGCGGCGAGATTTGCGTAACCTTCTCAACAGGAATGGCAGCCATAAGTGCAGCTTTGTGTCTGTTGTGCGAGCAAGGTCACGAAATTGTCGCTCACCAGGTAACATACGGGTGCACCTACAGTCTCAGCACGAACTGGTTACCCAGGTTTGGAATTAATGTAAAATGGACAGACGTCAATGATGAAGAAGCTCTTCGCAGGGCTATAACAGATAGAACCCGTGTACTATATTTCGAAACGCCCATAAATCCCACTATGACTTTAATCGATATTGCTGCCATGCGTCGCCTGGTTGATGAAATAAATAGCTGCCGACCAGAGGAAAAACACATTAAGATAGTAGTCGACAATACATTTGCTTCTCCCTATTGTCAACGTCCCATCGAGATGGGCGCAGATTTTTCAGTTCAAAGTTTGACCAAAGGCATCAGTGGATTTGGCACCGATATGGGCGGAGCGGTTGTGACCCAAAAAAAATATTACAGTCAGCTCATGCTTTATCGCAAGGATTTTGGCGGGGTTTTGAATCCTAAAAGCGCCTGGGTTTTTTTGGTCTATGGGCTTCCATCTCTTGCCACAAGATTTTCCAATCAGATTAAAACCGCCCATCACGTTGCCGGGTTTCTGAATGAACATCCAAAAATTGAAAAGGTAGTGTACCCTGGCCTGGAAAACCACCCTCAATTCGATTTAGCGCATCGGCAGATGACCAATTATCAAGGTAAATTCGCACCAGGAAACATGATTTATTTTCTTCTGAAGGATGCTGAAGTAGATGGAAAACAGAGCCCGAAAGTAGAAAAATTTATTAACTATATAGCTGACCATTCTTATTGCATTACCCTGGCTGTGAGTTTGGGATACATGAAAACTCTGGTTGAAAACGCCTACTCCATGACCCACCAGGCCATGCCTGAGGAAGAAAAACGAAAAATGGGAATGGAACCAGGCGGGATTCGTCTGTCTGTGGGTCTGGAAGACTGGCAAGATATTATTGATGATTTTAAAGAGGCCCTGGCGTATATTTAGCCAGAATGTTGTGTACCATCTGATAAAATAATTAATAATAAAAGATATTTGCACTTTTCCTTTAGCAATTGTATATTGATTAATTGAGGGACATTATAGTATTACAAATGAAAATTTGCACTTTTTTGCAAAAACTTTTTTTTCGTCAACATTTTGTATTTATAATAAAAGTTCAAAGTGACTAAAGTGAACTAAAATATTGATTTTATTACTTTTTACTTTTGGCATTTTAGGCGCTATAGACTTTAGTTAGACCTACAAATTTTTATTAGGAGGAATAATGTTTGAAGACGATTTCTTAAAAAATTTACCTGATGATCCAGCTGAGGCAGCTCACCTCATATGTACTGAGGTCATTAAATTTGATAAACAAGTTCCAACTGATAATGAAGTTAAACAATATGATAATTACCTTAAAGGTTTAGGCACGTTTCAAGCATTTTCGGAAATTTATGGTCTTAATTTCGAATTTCCAGAGCTTGGGGGAAATAAAGAAAATAATATTCAGGTTATTCAAGAATTTTTTAAGAATGCAGAATCTAATTTAAACGCAAAAGTCACAAAACTTACAGTACAAAAATTTCGTGATGATTTTCTCCTTAAGCTTGATCGAGGTTTTGCATATGAGTTTTCAGAAGGAGATCTTTCAAAACTATAAGCACTTATCAATGAATTACGACAAGAGATAATTAAAAGCAAAATTTTTGAGAAAGATCATAAGCAAAGATTACTAAAGAAACTTGAAGCACTTCAATCAGAGTTACACAAAAAAGTGTCATCTCTCGACAAGTTCTGGGGATTAATCGGGGAAGCAGGAATTGTTCTTGGAAAATTTGGCAAAGATGCTAAACCTTTTGTTGATAGAATGAGGGAGATCGCTCAGATAATATGGCGCACACATGCTCGCGCTGAAGAACTACCAAGTGGAAGTCCATTCCCACTACTTCAATCGCCCGAAGGTAACGAGGAAGATTAGAGCTAGTGTTTCTTAAGGCGTAGAAAGAGTTACCTATTTTGTGCTCTAACACTGCATCAACCTGACGCTGCCAACGGGGCGTGATTCTGAGTTTTGGCGCTTTGTTCTAAGTTATTTATGTTAGTCAACTTAAGTGCATTGAATGGCAGCGCAGGTTATGCTTCAATTACTGTGCTTAAGTGCGCTAGGATAATAAGTTAAATTTGATGAGACTAGATATTAAATATATCATCAATGCGATTCAGGCAAAACGTGTTAGGATTACAGAGCATGCGGATGAGGAAGCTCAAGCCGATAAATTGAAATTTGATGAAATTTACTTTTCTGTTCTTCATGGAGAAGTTATTGAAAATTATCCAACAGATAAACCTTATCCAAGTTGCTTAATATATGGAGAAACATTCGGAGGTGATCCTGTTCATTCAGTGTGGGCGTATAATGAACAAAATAGGTGGGTAGTATTAATTACAGTATATCGCCCAGATCCAAATTTATGGGTTGCTAATAAAACAAGGAAAAAGAAATCATGAAGCCTTTTGAAAAATGTCCTGTATGTGGAAGTGAAATGGTAGAGAAGGAAGTTGAAAAACTTCTACGAGGTGGCAAGAACACTGCTGTTCTAAAGGTTCGCTCTGAAGTTTGTCTTCATTGTGGCGAGCGATTATATGCTCAAGAAATTGTTCGCATGTTTGAGCAGATTAGAGCAAAACTTGCCAAAGACGATATAAAAGAATATCAGCATATGGGTCAAACATATCAAGTAAGCCTATAATTCTTAAAGGCTATATCATCAAATATCAACACATGTGACTAGAAAGTAAATGTCATTCAAGAGGAATCTTTTTAATTGGTGTATTTACTCGACACACTTCCTTCTGAGTGATATTGATTTTCGCGTAATTAAGGAAGTCGAAGAACGGGAGGCTATTAGTAGTTTACCAAAAAATCAATAAGATGTTTGACTACTTTCCTGAGCCTTGCTTTTTGAGGACGGCTACATTGAAATCGATCCCTTTCGGAAATCTGTCTTACCCAGGTGCGCATTAATCAGAACTGGCTGATCCTCGGCAACCTGCTTCCTGGCGTTCTGGAGGATTTCGGCGGTTTGTTCTGAATTCGTTAGCAACAATCCCTTGCCACCGAGAGCTTCAGCCGCTAAATGGTAATCTGTGTGGCGCAGAACCGTTCCGATATCGTCTTTGAAAATATCCATCTGCTCACGGGCAATTTGTGTCCAGCCGGCGTCATTTCCCACCACCGCGAGTACAGGTATCTTGTGGCGTACAAAAGTATCAAATTCAAGCAGGCTGTAGCCCACCGAACCGTCCCCGTAGAGTATCCATACCTCGGCTTCGGGCCGACACAGTTTCACGCCCAGAGCAAAGCCGGCTCCAACACCAAGCGTGCCGAAGACGCCAGGATCGAGCCAGGACAAAGGACCAGGCGGGCGAACGATGTAGGATGCCGTCGCTACAAAATCACCGCCATCTACAACCAGAACACTCTCGTTCGGAAGATACTTTTCGATCTCAAAACAAAGATGGAGTGGATTTATCAGGTCGGTTTGTTGGGTAGCTTTCTGGCGAATTTCTTCATCCCGTTCATGGTCCATTAGTCGCAGTTTTTCCAGCCAACCTGCCCATTGATTTTGCGAAGACAGTTCTTCCGCCAGCCAAATTAAAAAACTGGCGGGATCTCCATGCACGTCTATGTCCGGCCGCCGATTTAACTTCAAATCGGCCCGGCTGCGATTTGCTGAAATAAGAAACGTGCTTCGGGGAATATGGCGGCCATAGTTCAATCGAAAATCGCACGGAACACCGGCGAGAATGACGACATCGGCTTCTTTGAGGGCCTGGCGTCTTTTGTGCCGCATCTGCTGGGAGCTGTTTTTACCCAGTAAGCCGCGCGCCATTCCAGAGAGATAAACTGGCATCTGTAAATGTTTCACTGCCGAAACCACCTGTGTCATATTTTGAGTTTCCAGCACCACCTGGCTGCCAACAAGCAGCAGCGGACGTTCAGCATGTTGTAGTTTGTCTGCAGCCTTGCGTACCCGTACTTTAGCAGGCAGCAGCGGCGTAACAGTGATTGGAGGTGATTGTTTTGCTGTGTTTGCTCCAGCGAAAAGTCGGTTGACATGATGCTTGAGGTACAACTGCAACAGCCGATCCGCAACAGAACGTCCTGCCTTTGACTTAACGCCGTACCATTCACGAACCAGCGATTCATCATAGAGCAGATCAATCGGACATTCCACAAAAACTGGCCCCGGCACACCGCGTTGCGACTCCCTGAATGCTTGCTCTAGGCTCGGCACCAGGTCTCGAACTCTTTTCACCGATTTCGCCCATTTTACGTGTGGTTTAAATAGAGCGAGCTGATCAATATCTTGCAGCGAGCCGCGGCCTTTAAGAGCCGTCGCGGTGGCGCCGCCTAACAGGATCAGCGGAGATTGGGCTAACCGGGCGTTTTTCACGGCGGTAATCGTGTTAGTTGCGCCCGGGCCGGCAGTAACGGCAGCCAAGCCTGGAACACCTGTGAGTAGCGCCACTGCGTCAGCAGCGAACACGGCTGTAGCCTCATGCCGGACATCGATGACACGGATGTCTCTTTTCTTGCACCCAATGAGGATAGGCGAAATATGCCCGCCACATAGAGTAAATATAAATTTAATCCCTTGCGCTTTTAAAACTTCCGCAATTAAATCTCCACCGTGCATTCATTAACCTTCGACATTTTCTGTAGAGTTATTCCCAGAGAATGAGCCATCTATTCATGGTGTATTTCTATTTCTTTAAAAGGCACCACTGGACTTTCTCGGAATAAACTCTAAATGCGTAGTTATATTTAGCCTGATTAATTCATAACTGCAGTGAGCACAAAGGTCGCAGAGTTGTTTTTATAAAATTTGAAAGCAAACTTTTAAAATAGAAATTTATAAATATTTTCAAGTTTATAATTCCTGCAATTATTTGTTATATAATTTATACTCTGCGACCTGCGCGGTGAATAAATCAGGTTAGCAATTAAGTTCGATCTATAGTTGTCAGCAAGAGAAGAGTAGTAGGACATGATTTAACAAAAGTTAAACCTCTTGATTATAGGTTTGATAAGAAACAATCCTTAGATTGCTATTCAACACTTACTGAACTACCTGAAAGGACTATCCAAGAGGTTCAAATTCCTCTGTTTCATGACGTTCAAGTTTAGCTTCAATTTCTTCAAATCGTTTAACCGTCTCAGGTGTGTACAATCTTTCACCGCAATGGAGGCACACACCAGCCATAACTGTCAGAAAAGCAGTGTTCAACCCCCGGACAGAAGAACTTTGACTTCTTTTTCAATTATTTGTCCATTGCAAGTAGGACATGTTTTTACATATTTCATTTCTTTTTCATTTCTTTCAAATTAATCCAAAGTTCGGGAGCTGGACGATAAACTGTAATCAAGATAGCAATCCTGGTTTCGGCGTCATAAGCCCAGACGCTGTGAATTGGCTCTCCTCGCGAAGAATTGCCATAATTAAACAACTTGGAAATGGTTTATCAGGCGGATAATCTTCAATTATTTCTCCATTATAAATTGATTTGAAAATGTCATCCAATAACAATAAATCATTTTTTGCTTCTTCTTTTGCATGATGCGTTATGTTGACACGTTTAGCCCTGACTGATTTAATTATTGTTAAAATTTTCATCTAATTGCCTAAAGTTGTAACAAATTACGAATTAAACAGTTTATTTTCAATAACTTTTTATGAAAACATCATATCTAACATTAATCAATTCTCAAATTATAGACAATCCTACCCCCAATAGGACTATAAAGGCTGGACTATTTTAACGTCATTATGGGTAAAATGATGTTTATTGCAGATCAATCCGGCTTCGCTGTTTCAGTCCCGAATCGGAATCGAAACTGTAATTTGGTGGGTGAATACTTTTGCCTCTTGCAGCGTCAAAGCGCCACTTGGGGCGACAATGAAGTCTTTACTTGCCAGAGCATCTTCAAATCGCCAATTATCCCAGGCTACCCCAGGCCGGCCAGTGCCAGTAGTTAACCGACCTGAGTAGCGAATTTGAAATTCGGGAAAATTCAAACTCAAGCCCAAACATGGCGTCCATTCTGCCCAACTTTCCTCCTGGGTCCGGTTGAATTCTTCAACGTAATTGACTTGATCAAGCTTATAGTTGATCCATCGTAACTGCAGTCCGAACTGGAATCCGATTACTTTTCCCTGCCGGCCAATGCCGATACGCATCAGCCAATTATTAAATTTAAAATCATTGTCAACGGTTTTTTTGCCTTTTGGAATGAGGCGTCCGCTCTGGCTTACCAAATATTCAGCCGCGTCAGCCCAGGTGTTGCTCCAAATAGGCTCATAAATGAGGTCGAAACCAAATGTTGCTGGACCGTCGGTTGATGAAATACCCGCTCCGAAATTATACGCCCAGGTATTTCCCGGATCTCGCGGGATATTCATGATTTCGTAATTAGGAATCTTGGGATGGGTTTTTCGGTTGACTGTAAAAATACCGCCCATTCGCCATCCTTTCTCTGGCAGCGGCTGCACATAACCTAAATGCAAGCCCCAGGTATTGGTACGATCGAGATTCCTTTTTACCTCAACTCCATTAGTGTGAGTGTCTGTTTCTTCATCATAACGCCAAAAAGGATACGACACATCGTGGATCATATTGAAGCGATTGTGCAGCAATAAAGCCTCGAACGAACGATTTCCCTGCAGCTCACCAAAAACACCGACTCGGTAGTCTACCATGTGACCGAACTGCTCGATGTTCTGACTGTTTGCATACAGGAGCTCTACCCCATCAACAGCATCCAGACCAGCCCAGGATACTTCTGCGGCAAGTGAAATATTCGAACCTGAAAGTTTTGTTCCAAGCAGGCCGGAAACGTACTGATTGTTAGCGTTCTTGTCCTTGAGCAAGGTTTGTGAAAAACTACTACTCGCAATCATATCGACGTCACGCCAGAAGAAATTCTCAACCTCTGGCCCGCCAAGCTGCTGAACGGCGACTGACAGACCTCCGAACCATTTTTCTGAACTAAATAATGCACCCAGAGGCAGCGTCCGGGCCGCGCCATTATTGTCAGTAATACTGTAAAACGTTGGTGAGCCAAATATCCTCACACCCTGGATTTGGCCGCCTTTTGCCGGATTGATAAACGGATCCAAAAGAGGATCATCCAATGCAATCGAAACGCCACCCAGGCCAAGGTTTTTGGATGGGTGAACCAAAAATTGATCCCCTGAGGCCACTGGTATAGATTTCAACGATATGTACTGTGCTGAAGACCAAGTTGGTAAGAAGAAAATAATGGCAAGTATTGGATAAACAAATTGGTGAATTAGATTCTGCGTATTCATAGCATGTCCTCCTGATTATAATATAATTCTCTAAATTTAAGATATAAATAGCAAGCATAACATGGGCGTGACCAGCGTGAAAGTGAATAGTTCGCAACAATAATTACCTGATAAACTTGCAAATTTATAGATATTTAGCAATTGCACAATTGTTTTCACGTCCGGTCAACGCAAAGTTAGCAGGCTTAGCCGGATGCTATCGACAAATGATATGGTAAGTCACAATGCCTCTCTTTCGATATCTTATTTCGCGGTATTCAAACCCGTCTTATCATGTGGTAACAGTGTACGAAAATCAACGTGGCCCTCGGGATATATTGAACGAACATTAAGAGCACTTTCTTGTGTGGTCTGATCTCGAGAATATGCTAATTGAATGTCTATTTTGAATACAGATGAAGTTTCCAGATACACGCGTAGCCAATCTTCTCCTTCTCTTCTTAATGTGTGCGGAGACAAGACAGTATGATCGGTAACTAAATTCCATCCCACAAAAGTCGAGTCATCTGCTGTTGCCCATAACCAATAGAGGGTTCCGGCCCTCAATTGAGTATTACTGTTGCCTGTCAAATGAATAGGTGGACGCCACTCGCCGAACGGTGTAAAATCAGATATTTCCCATTGTTCTAATACATTGGCTGGTTGATCATTGATACTAGTGGCCACTTTTATTATTACTTTTTTGGCAATGCGACCTGGGGAATCAATAAAGGAGAATGCAACCCAAACATCACTCAATATGCCAGTTTCGGCAGGCACAAACGCCATTGCTTGCTCAACACCGTAAATATTTTGTGAGTGCTTTCCAGAAACAGCCCACCCAAGACCCGTATTGTAACGCCAGTCCGGCTCGAAATTATCAAAAATTGTATGGGTATCTATCTCACTAAGGATAACCTGAATTGTATCTAAATCAGCTGTTCCGTTACCAATCTTAATAGTATCGATATGACTATAATAACCTGATTTATCGAGTTTTATTTCATAAGTTAGGGTATCTTGGGGAATAGCAGCAAGCGTGGCCACATTGCGCTTGACAAAGGATTCTGTTGTAGACACAATATTAATCTTCACCTTCGTCTGATTCCTCGCACCGAAGGAAGACAGCTTGATTATCTTTTCCGAAACAGTACGTTCCCTGGTTCTAAACATCACAATGTACATACCTGCGTGCAGTGTATCGAGGTTGAGTATGGCCTGATAATATCCTGAGCGCAGGTTCACATTTTGTGTGGCAACTCGCTGTCCTAGAATATTGAAAATCGAAACTGTGAGTTCTTGGTTCTCTGACATGGCAAATTCGATATTGGTTCTACTGTTGGCGGGCTGTGGGTAAGGGTTACTTAGCAAAAAATCATCGGGTTGTTCTGGAAAATAATCTTGCACATTTGTTGGAAGATCTAAAAACGTAATGTTACCTGCTACATCCGTATATCCAGAAGAGTGATAAGCATTGTCAAGACCCCGTATAACTACGAAAACACTATCAAGAGGTAAATTCATTTCAGCTTCGTTTACAGTAATGGTTATTTGGGAGTTTAGCAGTGGAGGTTCTTGAGCTATGGCTAAAATAGAATCTAATAAGACAAAAAGAAATAATGCAAAAATTAGCAGAGATTTGTTCTTCACAGGACAACTCCTTTCTTTTGTTATTGATTCATGCAAGCTAAGTTACTGTTTTTAATTTATCTGTGTTATTCCGTGTGTTTCCGTGGTGAATAATTCAGGTTCCAGAATTTACAACCCAGATTGGCTCCAGAATTTGCGACCTGTGGTACTGTATTCTACGACAAAGCCAGGACACAAGACTGTGCAGTTCAGTTGCTTGCAAATCCCTTTCAGTTATGCACCAAACTACAATAAATAAAATGAGCGCTGAATTAACAGGGTGAATCAGTAATAACACTATATTAACCAACTCGAATTAAAAACTCACACAGATTGCTTTTGAGAATTTCTTTGTATGTTTTGAAATAAATTGTTTTAGAATTCAAAGGAATAATATTCATTCTAACGGTGGAGTAAAGCAAAAAGAATACCAGGTTAAAATGAATGAAGAAAAAAATCGCGTCTTTTGTTTGAGATGCTCTTAAGATATTGTAGGCCAAGTACTTAGAATAATTATATTTTCTATGATCATTTCAACAATTTTCAATAAATACCATCAGAAATTTGAAATATTATCAGATTTCTGATACATTCAGCGATTACTTTCAATGTTATTTTATAACTTGTGAATTGCCTGGATTAGACTTGGTTTTGCAATTTCTAACACACGCTCTGCGAAAATAAAATGTCTATTCGTATCGTTTTCCCTTTCGGAGGAGAATGACGTCCCGTAAAGCCTTTTCATTTCTGGCTCTTAACCATTTCTTCTCAAAATGAGGATCCTGGACAATCTCGGCAATGGTTGATAAAGCCCGAAGATGAAAATTGCGTTCGTCCATTGTGCCGACAAGGACAAATACCGCCTGAACCATTGGCGCCGCTTCGGAAAAATTGATCCCCCCTTTGCAACGGGCAAGGAGGATACTGAACGTTTGCTCCCCATCGATAATGATATGGGGTATGGCTAAGCCGGGAGTTATGGCTGAGCTGCCATCTTTCTCTCTTTCTTTTAGTGATTTAAAAATAACGTCCGGCGTTTTATTTAGCCTGGCAGACATGGTATCGGCCACCATAGTAAAGAATTCTTCCAGCTCAATTGCACGATCTATATCAATAATGACACTCTGCTCAATTAACCTGTAAAATCGTTGCTTGAGAGGATCCTCTTTTTCTCTGATGATTTCTTTCACTTCTGTTTCCAGTGAACGGGTTGTAAGCTCGGTTGGCGTAACTCTTTCGACAAGGTGCACTAACTCATATTCCCTGTCTGTATCGAGTCTTAACGTCATGTTTTCCAGACTTGCCAATGAACCCACAACCGTTATCCAATCACCAAGTTCGAGCCGGGTATAGCCGTGTGAAAGCAGCATGTGGCCGCGTCGACGCACTGACAGAATGTGTATATCCAGTGGTAAACGCAGATCCCGTATGGCTATGCCCCGCAGATCGGGATTGCGAACTTCAAGCTCAAGTACATCCTGGTTCTTATCCATGCCCAACAACAGCGATGCAGCCGACGGAGAGCGCACAAAGCGATCAAGCAGGCTGACTATTGCAGTCGTACGATCGCGCATCATAGAGCCAAGTCGGTGGAAACGATTAAAATTAGCCCGATCATTCAAACGCACAATCATGTTCTCAGTGCCAAAATGTTCGTACGCTAACTCACAAATTTTATAGTTTTCTTCATCGGAGAGCATGGTGACAATGGCTTCAGCTTGTCCGGTACCAAGTTTGTCCAGCGCCTTCAGGGTTAGTCCGGAGATAGGACAGATCTCCACATCGGATTCGTCGCCCATATCTTCCACAAAGCTGACTTTTCGGGTTGCAATCTTCACGTGCCAGTGGTTTGAACGCAACAGGCGGGCCAGGGCCAGTGATTGTCCTTCCAGGCCAAAAATAATAGCATCGCGTATTCCGTCAAATTCCGGGGTTTCCGCGCGCGGATGCGCCTCTCCGACCAGATGAATCGCCCATTTGAAAAAAGGCGGTCCGACAATCTGGTTCAACACTATGATAGAAATAATTATAGTGGCAAAGGCCGTACCCCATTCCGGGAACTCCACAACAACCGCTTTTGCCAGGCCCAGTCCAACACCGGCCTGGGTAATATAAGACATCCAGCCAACTCGATTATGGCTCATCGGATCTCCTGCTACCACTCCGCCGCTAAAAGAGCCAATGAATATAGCGCCGAGCCGGACAACAAATAGCGCCAGGGCAATGGGCCAGGTACTGGCTAAAACATCCAGCGCCAGCGAAGCACCGGTCAATGTGAAGAAGGCGATGTAAATCGGCAATCCAATGTCGTGTAGAATTTTCAACAACTCTGTACGAAAATTGCTGTAGTTAGTAGCCAGAAAGCTGCCAATCATACAGATAAGAAGAGGTTCTAAAAGCAGTTCAAAGGGCAAATGTTCACGGCTAAGATTACGGATGACTGCCGATGCGACAAAAATACCATATCCAGCCAGCAATATCAGTGCGGTCTTTACGCCTCGATTGATGCGTCTGGATAAGATAAATTGTAAGACCATTCCAAGCGCATAGCCAGCCAGCAGCGACATCAGGAGTTCAGCTAACAACAGGATTACGAAACCCAAATCAAAGTTCATACCCGTTAAAAGAGCGTCGGCTATCGAGGAATTAACCGCAAACAGAGCGATGACCACAACATCCATAATTACCGTAACCCCTAACACTGTTTTCGTAAAAGGGCCTGTGGCGCGCAGCTCGTTGACAATTGCTATTGCTGAGGAAGGGGAACGCGCTACCAGTATGGCGCCCGCCAGAATGGCAACGGCGAATCGGTAGGTTGCCGACATTTCCCGCATGAACGGTATATAATCAGCCAAAATCAAAACAGCCATGCTGCCGAGTGTAAATGTGCTTATGACAAGTCCAAACGTCACCCACCTAATACTCCTGAAGCGACTTCTCAAATCTTTGAGGTAGAGTTCACTGCCAGCGGCAAAAGCAATGAAGGCCAGCGATATTTCATCCACAAAACGCAGATTTTCCGTGGCTTCAACTGAAATTAAATTTAATATATAAGGACCGGCAATGATTCCGGTAAAGAGGAATCCACTAATCAGGGGTAGATTTACTTTTACGAAGAATCCACCAATCTGCTTTGAAGCAAGAGCAATTACAGTGAAACCAGCAATAAAAATGATTATATCAAGATAGTTTTCCATCGCATTCTTAGACTTACGGGTAGTGTTTATTTATGAATGTTTCTCTTAATGTTCATGAGCGAATTACTTTAAGGAGAGAAAATCTGCATATATACATATTTGCTAAAATACAAACAGGATTCCGCCTGAATGAAAGATTGAGTAAAAATATTAGAAGCATCTTTGAGTATGTTACTTTATCGCCCCTTGCCTATTAATCTTAATGCTCTTTTCAGGATGTTTGAAATATAACTCCTTCATAATATCCCGTATTTCTACTGTAATTTGCAAATTAAATTCAGCAATTGAAGAAGTATAATATTTTTTCAGTAGTCCCAGTAGTTGGCCACCGATATCTTTTTTCAGCTCAAGTGGTCGTCCTTCCAAAAAAGCTACGTTAACATGAACAAATGCATTAGAAGATTCGCCTTGCCCAATATAATAATCTTCTATTTTAATCGCCCTGCTTTTGCAGTTTTCAATTTTTATCCCGCCAACATTAGCTAATATCCGATGTATCTTAATAAATAGATCTTTGATATTAATACTCTGATCGATATTGGTTGTATATTGCAGTGTTATTTGTGGCATGTCTGTCCTTATTTTAGCATTAATTATTTTTCAATAATTCAATTGTATGATGAATTATGCCCGAGTCTCCATAATCTCCGTGTCCCGTTATTACCACATCACTATCAGAATAATTTTCGAGTAACTTTTTCAATGTATTGGGCCATTCACCAAGGTCTGCATCGCCGGTAAATCCCAAGCCTTGCCACCGTAACGATTTCAACATACAACCACCAAAAAGAATTTTCTCTTCTGGTATCCATACAACAATATTATCAGTCGTGTGACCTGGACCAAAATATCTGCAGATCATTTCTTTGTCAGCCAATTTTACTGTTAACGAATCCCGAAAACTAACCTCTGGAACAGGTAAAGCCTTTGATTTGGCAATTTCACCAGTTAAGCGATTCGAATATGATTTAATTCCAGCTTTATGAATTTCAGTTAATCCCCCCATGCAGTCAATGTGCCAATGAGTTATAATGACTCCTGCAATATTTACTTTCAGACTATCTATTAACCAGTTCGTTAAAGCTTTGGTTTCTTTATCAGTCCAGGGTGTGTCAACGATAATTGCCTGGCCTTCATTTACGTAAATCAAACCATTTGCTGGATAATTCGGAGCACTTTGCAAATCATAATAAGAAGCATGAATAAAGGAATTTTTCGATATTCTCACTACTTCCAGGTCATCTGATATTTTGATGGTTTCATATTGAGCGTATATTGAATCGGTTAATAAAAACATGCACAATATTATTTGCGGCAAGAATTTTAATATATTCATAGAGATTCCAGAATTATCATCATTTCATTTCTACCTGTGTTAGCTCAGTGGTTAAAGATAAATATTATATTCAGTCGAATCAAGAAGATTGTTTCAGTCTAATTTTAGCAGGCATAAAAACTTAATCTAAAACACAGATGTTAATATTTGTTGATTTCAAGAAATATTATCTATACTTTATATTTAACAACAAATTAACATTCTTATATCTTCGTACACCGAAAACTCTAATAAAACAGACCTTATTCAGCATGTTTTTTGAATCGGATAACATTAAAATCGTAAATGAAGATATTTTAACTAAGGATAAGATCGAGCGGAATTCCATCGATTTAATCGTGACATCCCCCCTTATAATATTGATATAAACTATAACTCACACACAGATAATGTCCAGTATGATGAATATTTGGCATTCAGCCAGAACTGGTTAACCAGGTGTCTTGAGTGGTTAAAAGATGACGGTCGAATTTGCTTAAATGTCCCCTTAGATAAGAACAAAGACGGACAACAAAGTATGGGGGCTGATTCTACAACCATCGTGAAAGAAATCGGCTATAAATATCACTCGACCATTATCTGGAATGAAGGCAACATTTCGAGACGAACAGCCTGGGGATCTTGGCTCAGCGCTTCTGCGCCTTATGTTATTGCACCCGTCGAGCTTATAATTATTCTCTATAAGAAAAGCCGGAGAAAAACTTCCGGATCCCAAAAATACGGTATTCAAAGAGATGAATTTCTGGAATGGACAAACGGTCTCTGGACATTTCCGGGAGAAAGTAAAAAGACGAATGGCAGAGCGACATGGCGGCAGTTCATTTAGAGCAAAACATCCGGATACAATTGTAGCCGCTTCAGTAACTTATGAAACGATATATGAACATACGGATCACCCAAAATGGGGCTTCTGGTGGGCATTCACTTATTATTCTGCGGCAGATACTATTGTTATCAAATTTCACTTCGCCGCAGGTTCCGGGACGCCAGCACCAAAATTGACGGTAACTAATAGCAATCCTCCACAGGGGCAGGACATCACATTTGCCAGTGCCAGTAATGATACCCTGGCAATACTTAATTTCACTGCCGGTATGCTTGACAGCAATAAAATAGACAAAATTGACGGGTATTTGCCTGATACCACAAACACTGAAAATGTCATGATGCAGTACTATAACATCACATCTTATCCTGAAAATGCGCCGTTTGAATGCACGCTAACGCTTTTCTATGACCAGTGGCGATTTGATGATTCCGGTATCAGTGATGAAACCGGCTTACAGCTTTACCGCCAAAACGGTGAGCGCTGGGAAATTGTCGGTGGAATACCCGATCCAGAACATAATTCCGTGACCGCTACCGGGATTACCGAATTTTCAAAATAGACTTTCGGCAATCCAAATGACCAGCCACTGAAGGTGGATGAGACGCCGGGACAATATCCCGAGGACTTTATTTTGTGGCAAAATTATCCGAATCCTTTCAATCCGGAGATGGTCATCAAAAATCATCTTTCACAAAAGAGTCATGTTGAGTTAACGGTTTTTAATTTACTTGGACAACGAGTGAAGACCCTGGTGAATGCTGATAAACCTGCTGGCACTAACGAAATTCGCTGGGACGGCACCGATGACAGGGGCAGGTTGGTTCCCAGTAACGTCTACTTCTATCAAATTAAATCCGGAGAGCTGGTTCGCACGAAGAAGATGATTTTGCTAAAATAGTATCAAAGACAAAGTTGAAAGCTGAGTAGTAATACAATTAATTCCTGAAAGGCTTCGAACCCTGTCAGGATTAAGCTCGATCCAGTTTCGATATGGCTACCATTTTATCTTTTTGCAGAGCTATATGGATTAGTGTGGCAAAATTAATTTAGATTCAATTAATTTCCCCTGACAACTGCTATGGTGACGCTTAAGCAATTTCCTCTTTCCTTTAAATTCTCGAAATTCTCGAATACAGATATTTACTCTAAAAAATCATTTGCAAAATTAAAAGAAATTTGATAAAGTCTGATAATGTTAATATTACGATTGCAGATTCTGAGAAAACCATTTTATATTTGAGCGGCCGCCTCTGAATGTTTGTTTTACTGGACAAATTCTTATTCATATTTCACTCTGGCGTAATTATTTTTAATCTATTTGGCTGGATATGGAAAAAGACGCGGGTCGCAAACCTGGTTGTCTTGTCCTTAACGGCTTTTTCCTGGTTAGTACTGGGGATATGGTACGGCATTGGCTACTGCCCCTGCACGGATTGGCACTGGCAGGTACGAAACCAACTGGGCTTTTATGACATGCCCAACTCCTACGTGAAGTTTCTTATCGATTCCGTAACCGGACTGGATGTGAATGTGCAGTTGGTGGATATTCTGACTGTCAGTTGTTTTGTTTTAGCTTTATTGCTTTCGTTATGTACGAACATCAGAGATTGGAAATTTACTAAAAGCTCATGACAACACCGCAGGCGTTTAATTCGAAAGAAACACTGTGGCTTGCGTTACGACAATCAGGCGTTTTCTAAAAGGAGTTTAACATTTACTAATTTACAAAACATTTATTAACATCATACTTCGGAGTTCATCATGAAATCAAGCCTGGCAACTTTAATGCTGCTATTCATATTTTTCTGTTGGGAGTCTGCTCAACCTAAAGGTCTGAAAAGCGAAAATACACAATCCAAGAATGGGACGACTCTTGCCTCGGATCAGACATTTTCAATAGAACTTTCGCTGGCTGTTAGCAAAGAGCCGAATACTCTAAAAGCCAGTCTGTCTGAGCAAAAAAGTGGGAATGCCGCGAAGACGGTCGTTTTTCATCGGATTACTGAACCCAAGGAACGCGCTTTCAGCCTGTTAATTCCCAAAGGCTGGCAAACTGAGGGTGGTATTTTTCGGGTCAATCCCAGCGCACAGGGCGGTCCGGCTCAGTCCATTGCTGCCAAGGTTGACTTTATTGTAAAAAAAGACCGTGGGGTTCCGTGATGATTCGCTGGTTACCTGACATGCTCTACTTCGACGCCAGAATGTCTCCGGCCGGGCAGATGGGACTCTTTCCGCCAGGCAGTAATTATCAGGGGATGACGGTTTATCCTCTAATGCCCGCCGAACAGTTTTTGAGCCAGGTAGTTTTCCCGTATGCCCATCCGCAAGCAAATAATGTGACCGTTGTCGATCAGCGCAAACTGCAAAGTGTAGCACAGAAATTTCAGCAGAGAGTACGAACGGCGATGCCTTTTTTAACTTTTAATTATGATGCCGCAGTCCTGACAGTCACCTATCAGGAAGGAGGAATTCGATATAAAGAAAAATTGCTGGCTGTTATTGAAAACTGGGGTCAGATGGGCGCTGGCATGTGGGGCAACAAAGAGACTTTTATCTTTCGCACACCAATTGATGAATTCGGACAGTGGGAAAAGGTTTTCAGTATTATTCAAAATTCTGTTATCATTGACCGCAAGTGGCTTGCCGGCGAAATTCAAGGTCAGATTCAGCGGGGCGAGATTGCTGTCAATACCCAGCGTGAGGTCCAGCGAATCGAACAGCAAATAGTTGAACACCGCCAAAAAACCAATGCCGAAATCCACAATGACATGTTTTTAACCCTCACTGACCAGGAGGAATATGTGAATCCCTACACCAAACAGGTAGAAATGGGCTCCAATCAGTGGCGTCACCGCTGGGTAAACGAGGGCGGCGAAGTGATTTATACAGATGATGAATCTTATAATCCGAATGTAGATATAAATTTAAATCGATCGGATTTTAAAAAAACGCCCATTCGGAAGCGATCTCCGAAATAATTTAATTAAAAGTCAGGCGACTCCCTATCCCGATTATGTTGCCTTTCATTTTATAAGTATACATTTTCTTATTTTTGAGAATTTGTCAACTTGTATTTTGTAAAAGTAAATCCCTGATGACAAATTCTTTGGTATCCACGTAGTTGAATGATTTCCTGCTGGCATATTTTTGTCAATTACAATATCAACAAATTCGCCTAATGAGTTATAAACAGTGATATTAACATGGCTTGATTTAGGTAAATCAAAACTTATATTCGTTGAAGGATTAAATGGATTGGGATAATTTTGATGTAATCCAAAATTTAGCGAAAGGTTATGATTTGGTTGATCGTCAACACCTACAGGAGATTCAGTTACAAAGCCAAATATATCATTACACCAGGTTCCGCCTGTATTTGTATCACATGCCTTGACTTTCCAATGGTATTTCTGATTCATCTCTAATTCCAACCAGTTATAAGTTGTATCACTTAATCCTGCAACGCTATCTGGATTTGCAAAGGTTAGATCCTTTGATATATATAAATTGTAAGTAACTACATCTCCAGAATCAGGATCAATTGTTGATTCCCATTTAAGATTAATCGATGAAGATTCAAGAGTATCCCCATCAATTGGCGAGAGCAACGCAAAAGGCGCGGGGGGTTGATACTGATCTTCATAAGGTGTATCCAAAAACGTCCCAAAATCAACATATTCTGATACAACATCTCCGGTCCCAGGGCCTTCTCCAGATGGACCAGAAGCATGACCCCACCAATTATATTTTGCATCTACAACCAAAGAAGCTGTAGTATTTTGAACACCATAGGTAGTGTTAGCTAAAATATTATTGAAATTTATTATTGGTTGTGCAGA
The DNA here is from genome assembly GCA_964539665.1 of uncultured Cytophagia bacterium. Lineage (GTDB taxonomy): Bacteria > Zhuqueibacterota > Zhuqueibacteria > Oceanimicrobiales > Oceanimicrobiaceae > CAZIKB01. Next base: position 28,536 of record CAZIKB010000017.1, on the reverse strand, counting down.
ACTTGTACAATAAACAGCAATATTGTTTTCTAAGAGGTTATTATTCTTAATCATCGGGTAAGCATGATTACAATATATACCATAATCAGAACAATTATCAATTATATTGTCTGATATCGTAGGATTTCCACCTAAAATCATAATTGCCGAAGGGAGTTCATGAAAATAGTTGTCTGTTATCAAAGCGGATGAACTTTTAGTTATTTGTAATCCAGAGATTTGCATTTCACGAAATTCACAATTGCTTATGGTTGGAGATGCCCCAATTAATTTAACAACTTTTCCATACTCAATTATACAATATTTTAAAATTGATTCGTACAATCCACTTTCGTAAAAATAAATATTGTTCCACTGACCTGGTTGTGGTTGAGCTTCATTTATGGTTGTAAAAATTATTGGATTTTCACTTGTTCCCACTGCTATAAGCCTTGGTGTAATTGCGTAAGCTAGGTTTGACCCTATATATAAACTAGTTCCAGGATTAAATTTTACAATAACACCTGGTTCAATTGTCAAGGTAATAGCGTAAAGGTTAAACGTAAATATTACATCGCTTTGCACAACATAGGGACTACCTGCAAGTGTCCATTTTGTATCTTCAAATATAAATCCACCTACATTGGTTTGACAAAAGGAATTTTCTGTATTAATAACGAAAACTGTAATTATCGTTAATGATAGAATGGTACTTAATCTCATTTTTGTATCCTCCGTTTTCTAAGATGATTGACAACGAACCACTTATAAAACACATTATCTCACTCCCCAAACCGCAATATAGGGTAGGTACCGGTTGAACTCATGATCCGCCAATGCCGTGGGATGGCGTTTGTTATGGAGCATGACAAAATGTTTGCTCTATTGCACATACGCCTGTTCGGTGCGCTTGCTGTAGTGCATTCTGAGAATGGTTTCGCACACACATGTGAGTAGTTTCGGATTGATTGTGTAATCAGGATTAGGGCTGAAAAAGTCACGACTTCTCTCAGTCTGGTTAGACCACCGATTAATTTGCTTTTTACGCCTCTATAAGTTGTTAAAGTTAATTAACAAACCGTATAATGTCAAGCAGTAATTGACAAATAATTGGGAAAGGGAAGGGAGATAGTATCCCTATAATTAAAATCTCGTTTTGATATAATACATGTCTTAAGTTATTGAATTGTTAAGAGTTATTTTAGTTTTCAAAGAAATTTATGAATAATTCAGACTAAATAATACTTGATGTTTGAAATGATTTATTTAAATTAATTAATTTAAATATTGTCCATACTATAATTTTCACTTCAATCTATAACAAGGAGAGAGGAACCATGAAACGATCAAAGATCGTAAACACGTTTTTGTCAAGCATTATTTTATGCTTAATTTTATTCAACATAAACCCTGCAGTTTATGCGCAACCCAAACCATCGTTTTCGGTGGCTTACGAAACTTACCCATACTCTAAACTCGCTAATCCGAGTACAGAGCTCTTCAATGGTCAGAAAAATTTTGAACAGGATTTAGAAATCCGCGTGGCAACTCTGTTCGTTGATGCATCCTATCCGTTTATTTTTTCAGAAGGTAAAACCGTACTGGTCAATCAAGTGGAATTTCAGCGTTTTGATTTAGATTATAAAAAATGGAATGAGGAGCAGGGCGGTACCAATCGAATCGAGCACGCGTTTAGTGTTGTGTATAGTTTGACCTTAGTACGCCAACTTGCAAGAAACTGGTCCCTGATGGCCGTACTAGCACCCGGGGCGGCATCCGATTTTAGGGATGATGTTGATAAAAATGACTTTTCCATCCAGGCAGCGGCCATTTTTATCAAGCAATTTAGTCAGTCTTTTTCCATGGGTTATGGATTGGCTTATTCTACTGCCTTTGGACAGGCCTTCCCATTCCCAATAATTGCGATGGACTGGAACAATGGCTCAAATCTCAAATTCGAAAGCATTTTACCCGTGAGTGCGGAGCTGTCGTATTGCCAGCTAAAAACTTAACATTCGGATTATTGGCTGCACTTGATGGAAATCAGTTCCATGGCGCTGAATCAAATTATATTGCTGCGGGTGTAAAAAATCCACAACTTAGATATTCAGTAGCTACTTTAGGACCAACTTTAAAGTATAATCTGACCAAAGGCATGCAGCTAATGATCAGCGGTGGAATGACCTTTTTACGTCGTTTTGAATTCTACGACGGTAATGATAAAGAGGATTCCCTCGATCTCAAAAGTAGTGGATTCATCAAAGCTGGCATTCAGTTTGGTGGATAGACAGAGAACGCAAATTTAACTGACCCAATATCTGTGAAGTGTAAAGAGTTAAGCGTTGCGCGTAAGATAATAAAAATCGTTCAACGCTTAACTCAAAAATAGGAGAACATTTAATGACATGCATAAATCTTCTATTAATATTCTTAATTGGTCTTGTTAGCTTTACAACTCAATTAAGCGCTCAGACAATTACACTAAATGCATTCCTTGAGCAATTGCAACTAAAACATCCAATTTTTGAGAAGGAGAGGCTGACGGCTCAGATCGAACAGGAGGAACAGAATAGTAATTTAGGAGCACAGGACTGGAATGTTTTTTCCAATGTGATCCTTTCACGAGAGACGCCGGCGATTGCCTTTGCCGGCCCCGAGAGAACCGACGTTGTGACTGTAGGTGGCGGTGTTGAAAGGCTGTTCTGGCAGACAGGTGGTAGACTAACAGCTTCCCTAACGACTGGCCGGGCATATTTAGATATCGATCCTTCGTTTGGGTTCCCGGATGCATTTTATCAAAATCAATTCGCAATCACCTATACCCATCCTTTGCTAAAAAACAGAAAGGGATTTTTGGACAAATTTCAATATGAGTTGAAGCAATTCGACATTGACTTTTCAGAGGTACAAGCACTCGAAAACCAGGAAAATTTTTTAGCAAATTCTGCAGGTAAATTTCTGGGGTGGACTTTTCTAACCGAGCAAATGAAGATAGTATCTGAGCGTTTGAATCTAAGCGAAGCAGAGCTTGCCAGAACCCAGAGAAAAAGAGAGGCTAATCTTGTGGATGAAGTTGATGTTATCCGGTCTGAAGATGCTGTGCGGATTTCTAAACAAAATCAAGTTTTAGTAGAATCTCAACTGAAAGCAGTACAGGCTGAATTAGCTGTCCTGACACAAAACAATGAGCTCTATACCACTAATCCTGAATTTAATCTCTACGATGTGGTAACTTTCATACCTCTTGAAGAAACAACCGCACGAATAAAAACGAATTCACGACTCATCAGAACCATAAACATTCGAATGGCTCAAATTGACTTTAATCGTAAAGGCTTTGAAGAGAACACGAAACCTGATCTGTCGCTGGTGGCACAGTTTAACACCAAAAGTGTTGATACTGCCCTGGGCAAATCGTTTGTTTTGGACAAACCCGATTTGGTGGTAGGATTGCAATTTAGAGTTCCACTTGAAAATCGTACAGCAAAATCTAAAGTCATCAAAACGGATCTACAACTGAATCAAATTCAAAAACAATTAGAAGAAATTTCATTACACCTGGAATCTGCGGTAACTAATATTTATATCCAGATCAAAGAATTGGAGAAAGTACTAATCCTCAATCAGGAGCAAATCGAATCGGCAAAAGCGAGGACCGAGGAGGAATTGAAGCTTTACAACCAGGGCCGCGGCGAACTGACATTTGTGATTCAAAGTCAGGACAGTGAGCAAAATGCAAAATTGACTTATGCTCAGAATGCTCTGACTTATCATAAATTGCACATAGAATATCGTGCACTTTTGGATGAGTTACTTCCTTCTAATTTTGAAGAATAGATGTAACTTTTTATTGGTGCATTGAAGAGCACTTTATTAAGGAAATACGAAAATGAACTTAATATTTAGTTCAACCTGTTGCCGTATTTTACCTAAAACCTCCTTCCTATTTATTGTTCTCAATGTGTATTTTTTAGTAGTGACGCCAATTCAGGTTCAGTCACAACTCTCACAAAACCCACCACCGTCAGAACTCACGAAAGGCTGGCAATATCGCTGGGGTGACTCCCCGCTCAACGATGCGAGGGATCCTGTCTGGATTTACGAGGATTCTTCCAGCAATGGATGGAAATCGGTTGCTTATAAAAAAGGCATTCTTAATCCGCCAGGTCGTAATGGAGAAAAAATATTGTGGCTGCGAATTAAATTAGGTGAAGGTAAATGGCGGGATCCGCATATTTTCGTTGAAAATGTTCTATTTGCTTGTGAGGTCTATCTTGGGGCACAGCGCATATATCAAACTGAAGGAATGGCTGATCCAAGTAACCATAACATAATTCCTTTCTGGCACATGATTCCCATAGCGTTTGAATTTCAAAATATATATTTATTTTTTAGAATTTATTCTGAAGATCCGTCAAGCATTGGTATTGAGCAGGCATCCATTGGATCGTCTTCAGATTTTATTAAAATAATGCTAAAAGAAAGAATTCAACTTATAATTTTTGGATTTTTATTCATTGCTACAGGTATGATTCCGCTTTTGATTTTTATTAAAAAGCATGAAGGAAAAGCCTATTTTGCATTTGGATTATTTGCTATAAGTATGGGAATTTGGGCTCTGAGTGATTCTATAAAAATCATACACTTGTTTTTTAAGATACCCGAGCAACTGTTTTTTTTAGTATATACATTTATATTCTTAGCGCCTGTTGGGCTTTGTTTGTACTTTGAACAAATATTTGGCGCTGGTTTCAAATCCATTATCCGTCGGTTATGGCAAATCCACTTAATTTATGCAGCTACAAGCTTAATCATAATGGTTCTTGATTTATTTCCTTTTACACTGCTGCTAAAAATTAACCTGTTCTTTTTCATCCTTTTTTTTGTCACATTAATCGTTTTGCTCACTACCAGTATTATTGCTGCTATTAAAGGAAGAACTGATGCAAGAATCATAACCGTGGGTTTTATAGTTTTTGCACTACTCGGTATTTATGATATTATCGGCGGTGGTTTTGGATTAATTCCATCCTGGACACAAGTCATTTATCCCTGGGGCATGTTGGTTTTTATTTTGACACTTGGAATTGTTTTGGAACGTCGATTTTCTGAGGCACATGAACAATTACAAGAATATTCAAAAGGCCTTGAAATTAAAGTTACTGAACGAACACAAGACCTGAAGCAGAAAAACGAAACGCTGGAAAATACTCTGGAAGAATTAAAATCAACACAATCACAACTTGTACAATCCGAAAAGATAGCGGCTCTTGGAAAACTTACTGCCGGCGTTGCTCATGAGATAAATAATCCGCTTGGCGCGCTAAAAAGTACAATGGACATATTAAGTCGATGTGTCAACAAATTGAAGCAGATTCCACATTCTGGTGAAACACCTGTAGTGGTTAAAGATAGCACCGATTTTCAGAAGTCCCTGAATATCCTCGAAGAAAATAGCCGGGTGGCATTATCTGCGAGTGATAGAATTAGCAGGACAATAACCAGTCTGAAAAATTTTGCCAGATTGGATGAAGCTGAATTTAAGAAAGTCGACATTCACGAAGGTATTGAGAGTACCCTGACTTTAATCGAACATGAAGTTAAAGAAGGAATAAATGTGATTAAAGAATATGGCGACATTCCTCAAATTTATTGCTATGCCGGAGAAATCAATCAGGTATTTATGACATTATTAACTAATGCAGTTCAGGCCATTGAAGATACTGGTACTGTGACCATAAAAACATTCGCGGATAAACCAAATATTATAGTTAGAATTTCAGATACGGGAGTGGGCATTCCGCCTGATAAACTTAAAACACTTTTTGATTTTAGCTTTACAACAAAAAAGTCAAGAGTAGGAATGGGTATGGGATTATTAAATGCTTATAATATTATTCAAAGGCACAAAGGTGAAATCAAAGTCGGAAGTGAGGTCGGGAAAGGAACAACGTTTAAAATCACATTACCTATCAATCAAAATCACCTGTAAAAATATTCTGCATGATAATTGGAGATTATAATTTATGAAATCATTTTTTCGCTTTTTCGCTGAGCGCCATATACTGGCGACACTCATAACTGTGATGATTATCATGTTGGGTCTCAGTACCCTGATTGGCATAAAACGCGACATCTATCCCCAGGTTGATTTTGGCGTTATGATCATTCAAACCCGCTATCCGGGCGCTTCACCAGAAGATGTGGAGCTCAACGTTACCAATAAAATTGAGGAAGAGTTAAAAAGCCTCACCGGCATTGAGCGCATGACTTCTATTTCTATGGAGAATGTTTCAATTATCCAGGTATTTCTCGAAATTGATGCCAGTGATCAGGATAAAATTAAAACAGAGGTTCGAGAAGCAGTAGGCCGGGTGACTGATTTCCCGGTGGAAGTCGCGGATTCTCCCCTGGTCACAGAACCCAGCTCAACCGACCAGCCAATCATTGAAGTTGGGCTTTCCGGAGAGGTTCCTTACAAGCAATTAAGAGAATTTGCGCGCATTTTTGAAAAGAAACTGAAAAATGTTGCAGGTGTGTCGCGTCTGGAGAGATTCGGTTATCGCGCCCGGGAAATCAGGGTGGAGGTTTCGCCACAAGCTGTGGAGCAGTATCAAATCCCAATGCGTGAAATCATCAGTGCGATCCAGCGTCGCAACATTCGCGGCACCACCGGATCCTTTGAATCATACACCAGTGAAAAAGATTTAGTCACGCTGGCGCAATTCCGCGATCCCAGAGAAGTGGGCGATGTCATCGTCCGTTCTACTTTTGAAGGTCCGCTTATTAAAGTTAAAGACCTCGCAATAATCAAAGATGAATTTGAGGATGAGAGGCTGCTATCCCGGATTAATGGTGAGCCGGCCATTTCTTTTCTGGTTTTTATAAGCAAATCTGCGGATGTGGTTCGCACCAGTGACGCCATCAAAGAACTCATCGACAAGGAAAACGAAAATCTTCCAGAAACTGTACAGGTACTCTATTCCAACGATCTTTCTCGAATTGTCCGCAATAGTTTTGAAGTCGTACTGAATAATGGCGTGATTGGATTGGTTCTCGTAGTTTTGCTTTTGCCAATCTTTCTCAGTTTTCGCACCGCCTTTTGGGTTGCCATGGGTATCCCTGTGGCGATGTTGGGCACGATTTTTCTATTGCCTCTATTTGGCATGTACCTGGATACGATTACGCTCACCGGCATGATTTTAGTGATCGGAATCATTGTGGACGATGCCATAATCATTGCAGAAAATATCTCGCGACGACGGGAACTTGGAGATTCTCCTCTTGAGGCCGCTACCAATGGAATACATGAAGTTTTCCGTCCGGTCTTGACGACCATTCTCACGACATTTCTGGTTTTTGCACCTATGTTTTTCATGCCGGGTGTTTTTGGTAAATACATTATCCCAATCCCATTAGCCATCAGTTTAGCTCTGTTCATTTCGTTGGTAGAAGCCATGGTGGCACTACCTGCTCATTTAGCGCCCGGATTAAGTAAAGCCTCGGCAGGGGCGGCTGGTCGTAAATGGTTCAATCGATTGCGGGATGGATACCAGCGACTTTTATTCCATCTGTTGAAGTTGCGTTATGTTTTTGTGGTGGTATTTATTTTCTTACTTGCAGTTTCAGTCTGGTATGCTGGTAACTACATAAAATTCATTCTTTTTCCATCTGAAATGGCAGATGAGTTTAATATCGGCACGGAGTTGCCCATTGGTACGCCATTGCAAACTACTTCAGAGAGGACAAAAGCTATCGAAAAAATAGTGGCAGAGCTTTCGGAAGATGAGTTAGCGTCTTATACCACAAGGATTGGCACAAATCCATTTATTAATGCCGAGAGTGAAAATTATGCATATTTAACGGTAAACCTCACCCCTTATGCCGAACGTTCAAGAACAGCCGACGAAATTGTTGCAGCATTGCGTCAAAAAACGGATGAACTCGAGGATCATGGCAAGATTATCTATTTAATCTCAACAGGCGGTCCGCCAGTGGGTAAACCTATCAGTTTACAGATCATCGGCTCAAATGATTTGCTGAGAAGCCAATTAGCGGATTCTGTGGAAGCATTCATGGGCAGTATCGCAGGTGTGAAAGATATTACCCGGGATGACAAAGGTGGAAAAGGGCAGGTGGAGATTAAAATCAACTATGCTAAACTTGCACGATTGGGACTGACGGTAGCTGACGTTGCACAGAACGTCCGAATTGCTTACGACGGTGAAGTCATTACCAGTTTGCGCTATGGCGATGAAGATGTCGATTTCCGGGTGATGATTGAGGAAAAAGCCCGCAAGCGTTTGAGTTATCTGAATAAACTTCTGATTCCGAACCGCCAGGGACGACTCATTCCTTTGAGTGAGATCGCCTATCTCAAATCAGGGCCCGGTCAATCTGATTTTCGGCACCTGGACGGGGAACGTACCATAACCATTGAAGCTGATATCGAACAGGACGCAATTACGCCATTGGAAGTTAACGAGGCCGTACTCAACCACTTCAACGTGGATCGGGATTGGCCCGGCGTACGCATTGGATTGGGGGGTGAAATTTTTGAAACCGAGAAGTCGATGGCAGGTCTTTTCCGTACTCTGATCATCGCGGTGGTTGGCGTGTATTTTCTTTTGGTGCTACTGTTTAACTCCATGACCCAACCATTCCTGGTCATGCTGGCGATACCATTTGGGATTACCGGCGTCATCTTTGCTTTTGCGTTTCATGGAGAACCGTTTAGTTTTGTGGCAATTATGGGCATCATCGGTCTGTCCGGCGTAGTTGTGAATGATTCGCTTGTCCTGGTCAATCATATCAACGAACAAAAGCGTAAGAAACCTGATGCAAACATTCGGGATATTGTCGCTGAAGGAACTGCTGACCGTTTGCGTGCCATCATCATGACAACGCTTACAACCGTTGCTGCCCTTTTACCATTAGCTTACGGTCTTGGTGGTACGGCGACTTTTATGGCTCCCATGGCATTGGCGTTGGGTTGGGGCCTGGTGTTTGCCACACCGCTTACTCTGGTTTTAGTCCCATGTCTCTATACGATCGGGCATGATTTAAGCAAGATTTTCATGAGAAGTAAGTGAATTATTTTCATTTGGATACACTATGGGACTGCATTTTTCTGTTCAAAATAAGTATTTCTTTGATTTCGATATAGGGAGTTATGTTGTTGATAATAAGTAGCTTTTTGAAACGGATAAGGGCATTAAAAATCAAAACATGTTTCAAGCAAGATTGATTGCAGGTGTTATGCTTTTGGAGAAATTATCGGTTTTCGCCAGTGTTGGACAAAAGCATGCTTTTGATCATGACCAGCAGGTTAGTGACGGAAAGTCTGAAATCCAGTTTTTGGCAGGTTTGCAACCATTATAAACAGAGCGTTTAATAAAGAACATATTTTGATAACAGGGAATAAAACCTTACTAAATTTCATTTAAGATTTATAGTATAAGCGGATGATTGTTAGTACGCAAATTTTAATAAACCCAAAGTATAGAAATGAAAAGAAGAGAGGTCAAAATAAATGCTTTGTTTACCATAGTATTTTTATTACTGCACACATCGATTGCTATTACAGACTCAGGTACTTTATCTCGAAAAATGTCAGCATCAAACAAGGAGAAATTACTGAATGGTGATGTCATTATTGCACTGGCAGATTTAGAAGATAAGATTGTTGGTGTCACTGGTACAATTTTCATTGGTTGTCAGCCACAAGATGTCTGGTCTGTTTTAACGGATTATGATAACCTGCATCGTTTTATTCCTAAGATGTTACGAAGTGAAGTACTTGAAGAGAAAGGTAATGAGAAAATAATCAAACAGATTGGACGAACCGGGATATCGATATTTCAGAAGACTGCTCGCATTAAAATGAAAGTACACGAGGAATATTTGCAGCGAATTAACTTTGAAAAAGTAAGCGGTGATTTCAAAGTATTTAGAGGGGAATGGCTCCTGGAATATGATCCAGAAACCACCGGAACACTGCTGACTTATCAAGCTGAAATTAAGCCTAAATTTTTTGCTCCTCAAGCTTTCATTCGTCATGTTCAAAAAAATGACCTTCCTCTTATTCTTCAGGCAATAAAAAAAAGAGCTAAGCAGCTCAAAGAATCGAAGGAATTATCTTCATACTAATTGATTATTGGGGGAGCATTTTTTATCTCTCAGAAATCTGATAATTTATCAAATTTCCGATAGTATTTTATTTAAAATGAATCTTCTAATGAGTGCGATAAATTTGGCAAGCTCTGAATAAATATAGAAAAGTCGGCCTTTTCTTCTTCAATGGATACCCCACTAATTGTTTCTATTGTTGTTGAAAATGTATCTAATAGTAGAATTGAACAGAAGACAATCCCTGCATTTACACTTATTAATGATTTGGATTATTGGTGTACTGTCTATATCATGAAAGAAAAACATTTACCAGCTAATCACCGTTCAATCATTTCTTTAGGAAAAGGTGCATCTATAACTTCTAATGTTGATATCGAAACAGGTGGACTCGACTCCCAGTCTCAAGATTATATTTGTGCAACAGTTGGCGCCCGTGTTAGCGGATTCTGTTCGCTCACCGTAAAAAACAATCTTTGGCAGCAAGGCCACTTTGGACACATTGACGAATTAGTCGTTAATGAGCATTATAGAGGCCAGGGAACTGGCTCAAAATTACTTACACAAATCATAAAGATTGCCCGGAAAAATGGCTGTCAAAGGATCGAATTAGATTCAGCGTTCCATCGTGAGGATGCTCACAAGTGTTATGAACTGATGGGTTTTGAAAATAGAGCCTTACTATTTTCAATGCAATTATAAGCAGATAAATAGCATGGAAACGGCTTCAGACCAAACCATCAGATCCCACCCAAATGGCCTGAGGAATTCCTTGATTCTTTAAAAAATGTTTTGCACATTACAAAAAATGTTTTTGCCTGTTGTATCGAATACAAAAGTTTAAAGTGACTAAAGTGTTATAAAATATTAATTTTATCACTTTTTACTCTGGCATTTCAGGCACTTTAAACTTTAGGCACAGCGCTATCGCTTGCTGGGATAGTTATAAATGGTTGGTAGTTTTTTAACTAAAAATTAATCAGGAGGTGATTTTCAGATCCGCTGTATATTTTTAACGCTTTGCATATAAATTTCCCAAATGTCTTTTTCACCTGAATCCGGGCAAAACTAATCAACTGTTAAATTTTACAAAATAAGAAGGGAGTTAAAATGAAACGAACCCACAATTTCATCATCATGCTGCTGACACTGTTGTTTGTTACCAGCAATCTATTAGCCCAACACCCACAAGTCAACAAAGCCAATTACAAGCTTGCAGAAAAATTTTCTCCGAGTAAGTTGAAGAAAATGGTTTTCAGCACCTCCGTTGATCCACACTGGCTGAAACTGAGCGATCGTTTCTGGTACACCTATGAAACCAGTGAAGGAAAGACTCATTATATCGTTGATCCAGCCAGGAAAACAAAAAGACCGATCTTCGATAATGTGAAAATGGCAGTAATGCTTACGCGAATTACCAAGGATCCCTATGATGCCAAGCATCTTCCTATCAAGGAAATCAAATTTGTGAATAACGAAAGAGCGATCCGGTTTGAAGTAGAAAGTTCACAAGATGAGGAGAAAGAGGATACCGAGGATGAGGAAATGGAACAAGAAGAGGAGGATGAGGAAAAAGGAAAAGAGAAAAAGCCTAAGAAAAAAATCTTCCATTTTGAATATAACCTGAGCACTGGCAGACTAAATTTACTGGAAGATTACGAAAAACCGAAGGAGAAACCGAAATGGGCATCCATATCTCCAGACAGCGCAATCATTGTTTATTCAAAGCATTACAACCTGTATTGGATGGACAGAGCCAATTATGAAAAGTTTCTAAAGGACAAGAAAGACTCCACCATAGTCGACAACCAACTGACCACCGATGGTGAGGAAAATTACGGTTACCGGGGCAGGATTCGAGGCGAAACTAACGTCGATAAAGTAAAAAACAAGGACAAGCGTAAACAGGTCAGGGTAATCTGGTCACGGGACTCGAAGAAGTTCGCCATGACCCGGTCGGATAATCGAAAGGTTAAAGATCTTTGGGTAATCAATTCCGTTGCCAATCCCAGGCCTACTTTAGAGACTTATAAATACCATCTGCCAGGTGAGAAGGAATCACCGAAGCCTGAAGTCCTGATCTTCGACCTTGAAACAAAAGAAAAGATCATAGTAAACGCCGATGCGTTCAAAGACCAAACCGTGTCCATTATCTCGGCTCCACAACTTGCCAGTAATCGAGACGATGAAAACAGTCCAAGACTGTGGTTGGCAGAAACACCGGATAAACTCTATTTCAGCCGCACCAGTCGCGACATGCACCGTGTCGATATCTGCGTGGCCGACGCCGCAACCGGCGAGGTTAAAGTTTTGATTGAAGAAAGGCTCAACACCTATATTGAAACCCGGCCTCTGGGACTTGTGAATAACGGCAGAGAGCTCATCCACTGGTCGGAACGAGATGGCTGGGCTCATTTCTACCTTTATGACGAAAACGGCAAGCTGAAAAACCAGATCACTTCAGGCCCCTTCCATTGTGATGATATTCAGGGTATAGACGCAAAAAATCGAGTCCTTTATTTTACGGCCAATGCCCGCGAAAAGGATGAAGATCCTTATTACGAGCATCTCTACCGCGTCAACTTCAACGGCAGCGGACTCAAACTGCTCAACCAGGGTAATTTCAATTATTCAGTACGTATGAGCGATTCCAACCGCTTTTTTGTCAATAATTATTCGAGAGTTAACACGGCGCCGAAAGCAGATTTGCGCGATAATAACGGCGCCAAAATACTCGAATTGGATACTGTCGACCTCACCCTGTTTACAGCGGCTGGTTATCAATTTCCTGAAACCTTCAAGGTTAAAGCCGATGACGGAATAACCGATCTTTACGGCGTCATGTACAAACCGTACGATTTTGATGAAACCAAAAAATACCCTATTATTGCATACGTCTACCCGGGACCTCAGACCGAGGCGGTAAGCAAATCTTTTTCCATCAGAATAGACCGAACCGACCGGCTGGCACAGTTTGGTTTTATCGTCGTCACAGTGGGCAACCGGGGAGGACATCCCAGCCGTTCCAAATGGTATCACAACTACGGCTACGGCAACCTGCGTGATTACGGGCTTGCCGACAAAAAGACCACGATTGAACAATTGGCGGACCGGCATCCTTTCATCGATATTGAGAAAGTCGGTATATTCGGTCATTCCGGCGGCGGCTTCATGTCTACAGCCGCGATGCTGGTCTACCCCGACTTTTTCAAAGTAGCCGTTTCTTCTTCCGGCAATCATGAGAATAACATTTACAACCGCCGGTGGAGTGAAAAGCATCACGGCGTAAAGGAAGTCACCGATAAAGACGGAAATGTCAAATTCGAATATGACATTGAAAAAAATTCCGAGCTTGCCAAAAACCTGAAAGGACGCCTGCTGATTACCACTGGCGATATCGACAATAACGTTCATCCAGGAGGCACGATACGGATGGCAAACGCCCTGATCAAGGCCAACAAACGCTTCGATTTTTTCATTTTTCCAGGCCAGCGTCACGGCTATGGGGATATGAATGAGTACTTTTCCTGGCTCAGGGCCGACTATTTCTGCAAGCACCTGCTCGGTAATTATGCTGATAGTGTGGATATAGTGGAAATGAACCGCGAAAAAGAAATGAGCGGCAATAAAAACAAGAAAATGACCTCCAGGTAAAACATCACGACTCTACTATTGGATAGATCAAGGACCTGCCCCGCAGGATGAGGTTTCCAGCGGGGCAAGATCTGGTCTGTTACTTATGGTTTCTGAGCTGTTAATTTAATAACAAGACTATTGTAAGAATAGGAGCTTAAACCTGTCATTGTGAGCGCCACACTACTATTTTGTAGTGCTTTCTGTAATGAAAGGTTTTTGTCATTCCGAACGTAGTGAGGAATCTTGTATAACAGCGATTCGAGAATACTTATACTTTAGTTTCTTTGATCAGATTTCTCGTCGCCACGCTCCTCGAAATGACATGTTCTTTTATTAGATGAATTAAATGGTCACAACCTTTTTTTCAGTAAGGGAAAAGAACTCTCTTTTGAAAACGAGTGGGGCATGTCATTCTCCGAAAACTGCTCGGAGCAGGCTGTAAGTATTTTGTCAATAAACAGCAATGTGCTTATTCACTAAAAAGATTCCGCATTTGCGAATTAGCGTCAACTTAAGACCATGGTTGCAGTGTTTGAACTCCGGTAGGAGTGAAATGTTTATAGAAAAATTCCAAACGATCCGATTCAACTCCGTAGGAGTGACATATTTTAAGGTGTTTATGTTGAAACTCACCTACAATTGCTACAGTTTTTATCACATTCCATCCCTAAAGGGATTCGAATATGATTTTGAAATTCTTCTGTTATAAACATTTTACCCCTCTGGGGTTGTTAAATTGACGCAAAAACACATTTGCTGGATGACAATTGGGGCTGTTCTTAAGTCGAATTACATCTCTAACATGGTTTTAATTAAGGGGAATAAACATGAGTAAAATTTTTATCAGTTACAGTCACAAAGACGAAGACTGGAAAGACCGACTGGTCACACACCTTGGAGTGCTGGAAAAACAGGGCCATCTTGAAATTTGGGATGACCGGAGGATACAGGGCGGTGACGACTGGTTTCCTGAAATTGAAAATGCCATTGAACCTGCGCACATTGCAATTCCCCTGATTACAGCAAACTTTCTTACTTCTGATTTCATTTTAGGCGAGGAAATGCCCAGGCTGCTGGAACGGAAAAACAATGAGGGTTTGAGGATCATGCCTTTAATTGTCAGACCCTGCGCCTGGACACAAGTGAAATGGCTCAGCCCCATTCAGGCCAGACCGAAGGATGGCAAAGCACTGTCCGGCGGAACTGATTTCCAGATTGATACTGATCTTGCTGCTTTTGCTGAAGAAATTTTTGATATTCTGAATAAAATACCCGAAGATCCAGACCGCAGAAAGAAAACACTTGTTCCCCCCGATAAAATCGATACCGCAAAACTACCCACGACCGACGCAACCCTGTTCGGTCGCGAAAAGGAACTGACGATTCTTGATAAAGCCTGGGAAAATCCACATACAAAAATAATCAGTTTTGTTGCCTGGGGCGGAGTGGGTAAAAGCGCCTTAATTAATGCCTGGCTGAACAACATGGAAGAGCATAGCTTCAGGGGCGCGGAGTTGGTTTACGGCTGGTCTTTTTACTCCCAGGGAACGAAGGAAGACCGACAGGCTTCTGCTGATGACTTTTTAAATGATGCCTTTAAATGGTTTGAATATGAAGGTGAAATACCCACCTCACAGCATGAAAAGGGCAGGCTGCTGGCAAATATAATCTCCCGAAAAAGGACGCTGCTGATACTCGATGGGCTTGAACCGCTGCAGTATCCGCCGGGAGAAATGTACGGTTTTCTGAAAGACCAGGCTATGCAGGCTCTACTTAAAGGACTGGCACGCAGCCAGAATGGATTGTGTATTATAACTTCCCGATGCAAAGTAGAAGACATAAAAAGTACAGCAGGAAGAACAACCCTGATGCATGAACTGGAAAACCTCAGTGACGATGCCGGCATGCAGGTATTAAAAAACTATGAAATAAAAGGTCCAGACAAAGAATTAAAAGAAACCTCAAAAGAATTTAGAGGCCATGCGCTGGCATTGAACCTGGTGGGCAGTTATCTGAAGACAATTTACGATGGTGATATTAAAAAAAGAGACCTCATTCCCAAATTAACCGCAAGTGAAGAGCATGGCGGGCATGCCCGAAGAGTGATGCAATCCTACGAGATATGGTTTGCCGAAAAAAACAGACCGGAACTTGATGTTCTGAATATTCTCGGGCTGTTCGACAGACCTGCCACTAAAGAGGCCATTGATGTGCTGCTCGAAAAACCAGCCATTTCAGGATTAACCGAACGATTACAGAATATCCCTCACCCAAAATGGCAGACCACCCTGCGGCATTTGCGCGCTCTGCGCCTTATTGCTGAAAAGGATAAAAACAATCCCGACGCCCTCGACTGCCACCCCTTAATCCGCGAACACTTTGGCGAGAAGCTGGAAAATGAAAATCCCCAGGCCTGGCAGCAAGCCCACGCCAGATTATACGAATATTACAAAAACCTGCCCGAAAAGAAGCTGCCTGTCACCCTTGAAGAAATGGAACCTCTTTTTGCCGCGGTAAGACATGGCTGTTTGGCTGGGAAGCATCATGAAGCAGAGATCGATGTGTATTGGAAAAGAATTAAAAGAGAAAATGAACATTACAGCACCGCAAAACTCGGAGCATTTGGGGTAGACCTTGCCTGTTTATCCAGTTTTTTTGAATCTCCCTGGGACAGACCTGCTGCTGGTTTATCTGAGGAAGTTAAGCCTTTTGTTTTAAGCTGGGCAGGATTTGCACTGCGTGCTGTTGGCAGGCTGCAGGAGGCAACTCAGCCAATGAAGGCTGGATTGGACATTATTGTTGAACAGGAGAATTGGGAACAATCAGCAATTAATGCCAATAACCTCAGCGAATTGCTGCTTACCCTGGGTGATGTGAAAGCGGCAGAAAAATACGCCAAACAGAGTGTGGAGTTTGCCGACCGCAGAGGAGACGGATTTTGGATGGAATCAAGTCGCACAGCTCATGCAGATGTTTTTCATCAGGCAGGGAGAATAAATGACGCCGAAGCTCTGTTTATAGAAGCTGAAAATATGCTGAAAAAAAGACAACCTGAGAATCCTTATCTTGGCTCTTTTTTTGGCTCTCGATACTGTGATCTCCTGATTTCTTTGGAGAAATATCAGGATGTAATTATAAGGGCTAAAACATCGTTGAAATGGGTTGATCACCTTTTGGATATTGCTCTCGACAACCTCTCAATCGGTAGAACCATAATGCTTCAATCCATTCAAAATAAATCAGCAAGCTTATCTGAAGCAGAAAATTTTCTGAACGAGGCCGTGGATGGTTTGCGGGAATCAGGTAATCAAGATGATTTACCTCGTGGCTTAATAGCTCGCTCAGTTCTTTTTAGACACAAATATCACTTCTCCCATTCCTGGGCCGACCTTGATGAAGCGCGGGAGATTGCTGAATATGGCAAAATGAGGCTGCATCTTACGGATTATTATCTTGAGGCGTGCAGGAATATCCAGGAACAGTTGGCAGTAGGCAGTAAACAATCGGCAGATAAAAGTTATGAGATAATTGAGAATGGGGAGAAATTGAGTTTATCAAAACATGCTATGGCAGCAAAGTTCAGGGAGTTTTTGGCAAAGGCAGAGAAGTTAATTCAGGAGACCGGCTACCATCGGCGGGATGGGGAGTTAGAGGAGTTGAAAAAGGATAGTCCCCTTAGCAAAGGGGATTCAGGAGGCTGTTTTTGATATATTATTAGAAGTGTTGCTTCTTTAGTGTCTGAACGAAATTTCGATTCATAATGTCATGGCGCGAAGATGCCGCAAATTACAAATAACAAAAAACCAAATGACAAATAAATTTAATAATACAAAAATCATAATTCGCCTCCGCTCAGTATGAAGTAAGCTTATTTAGAAGATTTAACTTCATGGTGAGTCCCGAAGAAATTTCGGGAAACCATGATTATTTTTAAATCCCCACTATAATTGACCTATTACTCCCTGCATCGTTTTTTTCTTGATTTTAAATATTTGTTGCTCTATATTAACAGCATTATCTCGACAATAAACTCAAATAAAGAGTCAACTTAATATCGCTAAACCATACATCGCTATTTTGTTGAGACAACATAAACAGGGCAGGTCAATTTTAATAATGGCACCGGATTTTTATGAATAACTGGTGCCGCTGTCAATAAAGGAGGCATCAATTGAGTAAAGGCAGAGAAAAGAAAAAAGTAAATGACAAGAAAAAACCGAAGCAAACCCTTAAAGAAAAAAGAAAACTGAAAAAAGAAAAACGAAGTAAGCTTGGTTAATAAAGTCATACACTGTTTTGTCTCCAGACGCACCAAACTGTGACCACGATTAGGTTGCGAGAATTATTCGACCACTAAGGAGTAAAATCATGATTCCGTATCTACTGACCTTTATTATCACGCTTACTGTAACAGCTTTTAGCGGACCCGGGTATAAAATCGAGGCGATTCGATATGCAACCATTCCTCAGTTTCCGGTCGCGGGTCTCGTGGCAGGTGCGCCTGAAGATGAAAAACTCGACATCCCTTTGGTTTTTTGGCTAATCCGTGGTAACGATCGAAACATTCTCTTCGATTGTGGTTTCCATCGCGAAATCTGGAACGAACGGTTCAATATCACAGAGTTTATCCGCCCTGATAAAGCTGTTCAACTCGCTGGTTTAAATGCAGCCGAGGTCACTGATATTATTATCAGTCATGCCCACTGGGATCATATGGGCGGTATCGAACTTTTCCCGAAAGCCACAATCTGGATGCAGAAAGCGGAGTTCGAATACTATGTAGGCTCGGCCTGGCAGGAAGGAGGGCGACATGGCGGAATCGATCCGGAGGATTTGGTGACTCTGGTCCGCCGCAATGCTGAGGGGAAGCTGAAATTCATTGACGGAGATGACGTTGAGATTCTACCGGGCATACGCGCTTACACCGGCGCGCGTCATACTTTCGCGTCGCAATATATTCTCGTTGAAAATGATAAGCCCTATGTCCTTGCTTCCGACAACTGTTATCTCTATCGCAACCTGGAAACACAAACTCCGATCGTGACATTTGAACCCGAAGATGGACCGGCTAATTTGGCAGCCCTGAAACGCATGATTTCCCTGGCAGGTGTTCCTGAACGCGTTATCCCTGGCCATGATCCGCAGTTATTTAAGAGGTTTCCTGGTACAGACCGGATTGTCGTCATCAAGTAAGAAAGCCATTAAGCAATAGAGAATACATTCTTTGTCGGGCATGTATTGTCTGACATTTGTATGAACCTGGTGCGCAACAGGGCTGTAGTTTCGTGGTTAGGTTAAATGCACACTCCCACAACTTTTATCAATCTCAATAAAACACAAATAATAAATTTTATCCAAAGGAGGAAATAAATGAGAAACAGAAGAATCTACAAACTAACGGTTTCTGTATTCCTGTACGTATTTCTGCTTGTTTTGCCATTCACCGCGATGGCCCAGGGGACTTTGAATGACTATCAAAAAGCAGAACAGTTTTTACCCAGGAATGTAGAGAAATTAGTGTCCAGCGCCTGGGTAGCACCTAACTGGATTGACAAAAGCTCCAGGTTTTGGTACCGAAATATTCTTGCTGGCGGCAAAGAAGAATTTGTTTTAATTGATGCGGAGCAAAACACCAGCGCCCCCGCGTTTGACCATCAAAAACTGGCGCAGTCATTAACAACCGCGCAAGGCAAACAATATCAACCGGATGAACTTCCTTTTGATTCATTTAAATACATCGATACCGCCAAGTCGATTCAGTTTGATACTGACAGCACGCGCTGGGTTTGCGATTTAACAGAATACGAATTGAAGAAAATCGAACAAACAAAAGAGCCAAACGGCCTGTCCCCGGATGGCAAATGGCAGGCTTTTATCAGGGCTCACAATTTGTTTGTCAGGTCGACTGAAAATGAAGAAGAAATTCAATTGAGTCATGACGGTGAAGACAAATATGATTATGCCTTCCGGCCGGCCTGGTACAAACTTGAGAATGAAAGCAATCCGCAGGAAGAAAATGAATCGGAAGCTAACGTTAGCTGGTCGCCTGATTCAAAGAAAATTTCTACTTTTCGGTTGTACCGTAAAGATGTAAAAAAATTGTATCTGTATAAAAGCATGGCTGAAAAAGGCTTGCGCGCGGAAGTCTATTCTTACGAACGCGCCCTGCCCGGTGATTCTCTTCTGGCGATGGTTGAATATGTCATTTTCGATGTGGAAAATCGCGAACAAATTCCGGTACAAATAAAACGGGCAGAGGCATTCCTGACCAGGGGTCGCCCAAGATGGTTTAAAGACAGCAAACGACTCTATTTTACCAAATGGTACCGGGGATATAATTATCTGCAGCTTCTCGAAATCGAAGCTGAAACCGGCAAAGCCCGCACTTTATTCGAAGAGCGTGCCAAAACCTACGTTGATCCCGACCTGATTGAAATGAATTTCGTTGACGACGGTAAAGAAATTATCTGGGCATCTGAGCGGGACGGTTGGAATCATCTCTATCTGTTTGATGGTAAATCGGGTAAGCTCAAGAATCAAATTACCAAAGGCGAGTTCGTTGTACATTACATCGAGGCGGTTGATGACAGCGCCCGGCAAATATATTTTGTCGCGGGCGGCCGTGAAAAAGACAGAGATCCCTATTTTCGTCATTTGTACAGGATTAACTTTGACGGCTCCGATCTGACGCTGCTGAGCCCGGAAGACGCTGAACACGATTTCAATTTTTCTCCGGATGATGAGTTCTTCGTGGATAACTATTCCCGGGTAGATGCAGCGCCAAAGTCAGTTTTGAGGCGGAAAGTCGATGGCAAGGTTGTTCGTGTACTTGAAGAAGCCGATATCTCAAAACTCCTGGCAACCGGCTGGAATTATCCGGAACGTTTTAAAGTTAAAGGACGCGATGGCAAAACCGATCTATACGGCGTTATCTTTCGTCCAACGAATTTTGATCCTGCAATAAAATATCCTGTTATTGACGCCACCTACTCTGGGCCCCAGGCTGTCAGAACGCCCAAGTCGTTTCAACGGGGTTATCGAAACAATGATCAACCCATCGCAGAATTGGGATTTATCGTTGTGACCATTGATGGCATGGGAACTGCAAAGCGCTCCAAAGCATTTCATGACGTCTCACATAAAAACCTCGGAGATATTGGAGCGCCTGATCATATTGCCGGACTGCAGCAGTTGGCCAAACGCTATCCATACTTGGATTTAACCAGGGTTGGAATTTACGGTCACTCAGCCGGCGGCTATGACGCTGCTCACGCCCTTTTGATCCGTCCGGAATTCTATAAAGTCGCGGTTTCTTCAGCTGGCAATCACGATCATCGCATGGCAAAAGTCTGGTGGCCCGAGCTCTACATGGGACTCCTTGGCGATCACTATGCAGAGCAGTCAAATTTAACTTTAGCCGGGAATCTGCAAGGCAAGTTGCTGCTCATTCACGGCGATTTGGACAACAATGTGAATACCGCTTCAACACTGAGATTTGCGGGTGAACTCATTAAAGCAAATAAGGATTTTGACTTATTGCTCATTCCCAACCGCAGACACGGTCTTTCAGACCACCGCTATTTCATACGCAAGCGTTGGGATTATTTTGTCAAACATTTGTTTGGCGTCGAACCGCCGAAGGAATATGAGATAGCGGATTTTGACAAGGACACGCCAACATCATAAATCATTAATCTCAGGCTTTTTTATATTCATACTTTAGAAACTACTAAAATTGAAGAAAACCGGAATATCATCAGAATTTGCCCGACGGATGGCACTGAGTGCACAGTTACTTGACGGCAGAATAAAACTCGCGAGAGGTAAAGAAGGTACCGCCCAGACAATCGAGAAATTGGGTTACGTTCAAATCGATACAATATCGGTTATCAAGCGTTCCCATCATCATACGCTTTGGACACGCCGCAGCGACTACAACGAAGCGATGCTGCATGAGCTTCAGGCAAAAGACCGCCGGATTTTTGAGTATTGGGGACACGCCATGTCGTATCTGCCCATGTCGGATTATCGATACTGTTTGCCTCGAATGCACAATTTCCTGAATCCCACAAGTAAATGGGCTCGGCATCAGATGGAAAAATGCGGCCACTTGCTAAAACCTGTTCTCGAACGGGTCGGAAACGAAGGCCCGTTGAGCTCCAAAGATTTTAAATCTTCATCAGATAACAAAGGCGGGAGCTGGTGGGATTGGAAGCCAGCAAAAGTAGCATTAGAACTGCTTTTTTGGAGGGGTGATTTGATGATAACCGAACGACGTAAATTTCAAAAAATTTATGACTTAACAGAAAGAGTGATTCCAGATAATATTAATACATTATTACCTGGCAATAGTGATCTGGGGCATTTTCTGGTGCGTCGTGCGCTTTCCGCTTTTGGAGTAGCCAGTGAAAGAGAAATTCTAAAATTTATGCAGCCAGGAACAGTAAGAGATTCAGATCTTCAAATAGCAAGCAAAGAGGTTATCTCAAAAGCACTCAGTGATTTGATAGAAACCAAAGAAGTGAGTCCTGTTTTGATCGAACATGATCAAGATAGAGTGTACTATGCATTATCTGAGGCGATGGAGAATTCCCCACTAACTGAACCTGCATCATCACAGGTTTTCCTGCTGTCACCATTCGACAACCTGATTATTCAACGGGAACGACTAAAGCGGCTTTTTAATTTCGATTACACGCTTGAATGTTACGTCCCGGCTGCAAAAAGAAAGTATGGTTATTTTGTCCTGCCGATTCTTTGGGGCGCCAGCTTCGTGGGAAGACTGGATGCAAAAGCTGATCGCAAGAAAAAGACGCTCATCATTCGCAATTTATTATTTGAGCAGGAATTAAAATATTTTGACGAGTTTCTTCCCTTGTTTGTCACGACTTTGGTAGAATTTGCGGAATTTAACGAGTGTGAGGAAATTGTTTGTGAGAAGATTTCACCCGAAAAAATCAGAGTAGATTTAGAGCGTCTTGTGGAAAATCCACAGGAGTTAAAATCATGAAACAGCTCAATCCCTACCTGATGTTCCCTGGTAAAGACGGAAAAATAATCATGCCGCTTGCAAATAAGTTTAGCATGTTAGCCGATAAATTTGGCATTCAATGGATGTTAAGCTGTAGGCATGAATGATTTTGTTTATTAATTAACCTTGCGAAGGTTTTGGTATTTAACTGTACTATATATTGAATAATGTTATTATTCATTTTCAATACTAAGTATTCATCATAACCTTCGCAAGGTTGAATCCTGGTAATGTAAACAGAAAGGGAGACATATTATGATCGACATAATTTCGATTGTAACATCCATCGTTGGTAAAGAGTGTTTAAATAAGCTGCTTGAATCTCTGAAAGGCAATAAACAGCAGCTTCAAAAGGCGTATGAAGATGCCTTTCAAAACACCATCCGCTGGTACGAAACAGAATACCATAATAAATACGGTACGAAAAACAACCGCTTTTTCGATTATCAGGTGACAGAACGCGAACTGGCAAAACTGCTGCTGCTCCGTCCCGAGCCGGATATTGAGCTGATCTCGGGTATTGAATTAGCAAAAGGAAACGCAACACCGCCAGAAGTCGTGCAGGCGTTTGTCACCAAATTACGGACTGAGATGGGAACGATTCGTGAATGCGAAGCCGTACTGGTAGGTCGGGAAAAGTTACTGATTTTGATGGGTTTGAAAAGCGATGCTGCTGATATTAGGGATGGCATAAATAAACTGGTTGAATTAAAAAAGACAGAATTGGGATTGGATGTAAAACCAGATGACAAACAACTCATACCCGATCCCACACCCATCAACCAGCAGGAGCTGGAGCGCATGTTCCGCGAAGAATACCGCCTGGACCGGCTGGATTATGGCCACCTCGGCACAACCCGGGAAAATCTGGAACATAAGCTCGAACTGCAAAAAGTTTATGTCGCGCTGAACGTGAAAGACCGCTCATTTGATCGCATCATGCAGGCGGCAAAAGTTAAAAAATTAACTGTTCAACAACAGAAAAATTTACCGCTGCTGTTTCAACGGTTCGACGATTTACTGCATCTCGAGCGTGAAAAAGAACAGCGCGCTTTTGATACCGATAAAGAGACCGATGAGAAGCAGTCGTATTCGATTGCCAGAAAAATTTTGGATGAATGCAAGGCCCGGCACCTGCGCGAAGTTAGAGTCATCATTTCAGAAATCACGTCTGGCCAGCGAATAAAGCTGGAGCAGGTGTATCGCATCCTGTGGACTTTGAGCGGCTGGGCGATTGTCCCACGACCTTTGGCAGAAATCCCGGCCAAAGATCGCATTTTTCTGATTATCGGCGACGCCGGCGGGGGTAAATCCACGGCCTGCCGCTATATGGCGCTGCGCTGTTTTGAAGATTTAAAAAACGACCATTCAAAGTGTCTGGAGCGGGAATTTGGCATTACTGGTGAACCGCCGTTGCCGGTCTACATGCGATTGGAAGATTTCGGCAAAATGATTGCCGAATATACCGATGGCGCATGCTGCTTATTTGAATGTGCCGCTAAATTCTGGCAGCGCGCTGGAAAAGCCGAAGTATTCACTGCCGGTCAACTATACCACGCTTTGCAGCGCCAACCGGTCTGGCTGTTTCTCGATGGACTGGATGAAATTTCCAATCCAGAATATCGGCGCAGATTAACAGCAGTAGTGCGCGAGCTGGTCGCCTCCGAAGAGTTCCCACAAATGCGGCTGATGCTGACCAGCCGGCCGGCCGCAATTACCGATGAACTGCTGAACGAGCTTGATATTCCATATTACAGCCTGTTAAATTTAGAAAAGGATCAAATTCAGGATTTTGCCCATAAATATTTTGCTGCGAACCTGACGGATGAAACAGGCGGCCAGATTAACCAGCGGGCGCAGGAACTTGTCGCTGCATTAGATAATGTTCCGGCGGCTAAACGGCTCGCCACGAACCCGCTGCTGCTCACGGTAATTGCCGTGCTGCATTATAAAGAAGGCAAATTGCCCCACTACCGCGCCGAGCTGTATGCAAAATGTATCGAACAACTAATGGCGCAAAAAGCCGCCACGTATGGGAAACTGGAAACTGGCAAGATTTCATTCAAATACCCGACTGCCTCAACTAAGCCAATTATTGACTGGAATCATAACCAGATTATTGACATGCTGCGCGATCTGGCGTTTCATGCCCACCAGCGTACCGAAGACGAGGTATTTCTGAACCGGGAGCTGATGCTGCGGCGGCTGCAGGAGAGCGATCTCATTCCACCGCAAAAGAAAACGTCCAATGAGCTGGAAGAAGCAGCCGGATATTTTCTCGATGAGTGCGACCGGCTGATTGGTTTATTAGCCTTTCGCGGCGGCCATTACGTGTTTGTTCATCGGACGTTTCAGGAGTACCTCGCTGCCCACTGGCTCAGTTTGCAGAAAGAGGCGGATCAACAAACACAACTGCTCGCCATGCTGGAAAATCCGTCGCATTGGCACGAAGCCATCCGGCTGTTTTTCAACCGCCTGGGGAAGTCCAATCCGAAATTTGGCGAAGAGCTGGTCGAGCAACTGGCAAAGCAGGCGACCAAACTTCAGGATACTTTGCTAATTCGATTATCAGCCGAGTGTCTCAACGATTTCGAGGAATACCAGCGGCGATTCCGGCTTCACGATCATATTAAAACTAGCATTGAGAATTTGCGGGACGCGTCAAATCAACAGCCCGAGCTTTTCCTCGCCTGCGGCGACGCCCTGGGATTAATGAATGAACCATCAATTGATGTGGCTGATCCACCGATGGAGTTGCTTGAGCCAACACAACCATTTAATATGGGAGGGAATGAATATGAAGATGAAAAACCCATCCATTCGGTTCAATTATCGCCTTTTTCGATTAGCGCATATGCGATCACCAACAAAGAATTTGCCGAGTTCATCAAGTCTGGCGGCTATGGCGATGAACAGTACTGGTTCGACACTGACAATCGCTGCCGTTTTGATGGCCGGGCATTTTTAAAGAAATTAAAAGAAAAACAGCCCGACTACTGGCTGGATGAACAGTTCGGCAGAAACCGTCCATCAGCTCCTGTGGTGGGAGTCAGTTGGTACGAGGCCATGGCTTATTGCCGCTGGTGGACCTTGACTTTTGGCCAGCGCTGGGCCGAGCAGCATCAGCAGCAAATGGGCATAATGCGTTTGCCCACTGAATCTGAATGGGAATACGCCTGCCGGGCCGAAATTCCCCTTATCAAGGGGGGCAACGGGGAAGTTTCAACGCCGTTTAATACTGGCGAAAACCTGACCACTTACCAGGCAAATTACAATGGCAATCGTCCGTACAAAGATTTTCCAAAAGGTAAATATTTAAAGAAAACAACATCGGTAGGGAGTTACCTGCCAAATAACTGGGGGCTTTACGATATGCATGGTAATGTCTTGGAATGGTGTCTGGACAAATGGCATGATAACTATAAGGGTGCGCCGACTGACGGCAGCACCTGGGAAACCGGAGAAAGTTCGCGCCGGGTGCTGCGCGGTGGCGGCTGGGGCAGCCGTGCGCGGCGTTGCCGTTCTGCTTTTCGCGGCGACTACGATCCTGGCGGCCGCTTCAACGGTCTTGGCTTCCGCCTTGTGTTCGTCCCGTAGTCAGTTGGTAGGTCGTTTGGCTTTACCTGTGAGCTACTATGAGTTGTTGGAACGGAATGAGTGCGGCGTGAGGGACGAACGCCAAGCGAATGTAGTGATAGCAATGAGTAATGGGGTTTGGGGCTGTGCCCCAAAAAAATTTTTTGGAAATAACCTGTGCAAATTAAATTATTTACTATTCCAATCTTCGACAGCGGAGCAGTACTCGATGAAATGAATCGTTTCTTGAAAACCAACAAAATTCTGGAAGTCCAAAATGAATTGGTAAGTAACGACAACGGCGCCAACTGGTGTTTTTGTGTCCGTTATATTGAGAAGAGTTTTAATCAAAAGAGTGATTACAAATCAAAAATAGATTACAAACAAGTACTTGACGATGCCACATTTAAGAAGTTTTCGAAACTGCGCGAGATTAGAAAAAAGGTGGCTGCAGATCAAGGAATACCTGCTTTTGCTGTTTTCACAGATGAAGAACTTGCAGGTTTGGCAAAGCTGGATACCATTACCCAAAAAGGTATGCTATCGATAAAAGGCATTGGCGACAAAAAGGTTGAGCGGTTTGCAAAACATTTTATAAATGACTTTATTGATTAAGTCCGAGAAAACCTCCCGAAGGTTTTATGACATGTTGTGTGTAGTGTTAAAATTAAATTAGATACTACATATCTACATTATTATTAAAATAAACCTTCAGGAGGTTACTTATACTCTCAAGAAGATGAAACGACAGGGAAAATTGACTGAAAAAATAGCCGATCCCGAAAACCTGCAATTGGCTTATTATAAAGCACAAAAAGGCAAAGCTGAAAAAACTGTAGTATTTGAATACGGCAAACGGCTGCAAGAAAATTTACGGGTGCTGCGAGAACAAATATTATCAGGCGCTGTCGAAACTGGCAGCTACCATTACTTTACAATTTATGATCCGAAAAAACGACTGATATGTGCCGCGCCATTTGGTCAGCGTGTTTCACATCATGCATTGATGAATATTTGTCATCCATTTTTCGAAAAAGTTCAGATATTCGACAGTTATGCCAGCCGCCCCGGCAAGGGAACGTATGCCGCTCTGGAACGAGCGAAACAGTTTAATATGCGTTTTAAATGGTTTCTTAAATTAGACTTTCGCAAATATTTTGACAACCTGGAGCATACTATTTTAAAAAAACAACTCCACCAACTTTTTAAGGACAGCCGCTTGTTAACAATGTTTGAAAGCATCATCGATAGCTACTCCGTAAATCAAAGCAAAGGCGTTCCAATTGGCAACCTGACCAGTCAGTATTTTGCCAATCATTATTTAGCCCGGGCCGACCATTTTGTAAAAGAAATCCTGCAAATACCGGCTTATGTTCGGTACATGGATGATTTAGTCCTGTGGCACAACAATAAAGAAATGCTGATAAATGCAGGATTACGATTAAAACAATATTCAGAAAGTGAGTTAAAATTAACACTGAAGCCTTTTTGTCTGAACCAAAATGCGCATGGACTGCCGTTCCTGGGATATTTATTATATCCTGATAAAATACAGCTTGCGCATCGAAGTCGTATCCGATTCATTAAAAAGCTGAGGATTTATGAAAACAAATTAAGAGCAGGTATCTGGACCCAAAATGAATATCAAAATCACGTTTTGCCGTTAATAGCTTTTACAGAATACGCTAATGCTAAAAAATTCAGAACAAAAATAATCGCAGCTTTTCAGATCAAAAAGGGCAACAATCATTGGTTCGAACCGGGTGCTGCGCGGTGGCAGCTGGAACAACAATGCGCAGAATTGCCGTTCTGCTAATCGCAACAACAACGATCCAGGCAACCGCAACAACAATATTGGCTTCCGCCTTGTGTTCGTCCCGTAGCTCACAGGTAAAGTCGGACGACTGCCGCTGAACAGATTGCTGTCCCGTTCGCTGTAAAAAGCGACAAATATTTTCAAAAATGTCCGGTGTTGGTAGGGCGAATGGATTTTTGT
This sequence comes from uncultured Cytophagia bacterium, assembly GCA_964539665.1. GTDB lineage: Bacteria > Zhuqueibacterota > Zhuqueibacteria > Oceanimicrobiales > Oceanimicrobiaceae > CAZIKB01. The sequence continues at coordinate 190 of CAZIKB010000017.1, read as the reverse complement.
TTCGAAGGCTCCGGGCATATTATTTTCATGATTTATAGACTTATGTAAAATATAAGTAAATGTCATTCTGAGCGACCTTTGGGAGCGAAGAATCTGAGAACACTAACATACTGTAAAACTGATAGTTTTATGGTCACAGATTCTTCGTCACTTCGTTTCTCAGTTCCTATATTGAAATACAAATGCCCTC
>CAZIKB010000016.1:0-69862 GCA_964539665.1 uncultured Cytophagia bacterium | reverse complement strand
ATCGATTCGAGCAATAAAATTGGATTATCAAAAAACCGAGGAAATTCAAATTGACGGCTTGCTCAGTGAACCAGTATGGCAGCATGGACTCGCGGCTTCAAACTTACGGCAGAAGGAACCGCAGGAGAGTGAGCCTGCTTCCGAAAAAACTGAAATAAGGGTAATATTTGATTCAAACACTCTTTACATTGGCGTAATTGCGCATGATCAAAACCCTGAGAAAATCATCGCACGAAAACTTCAGCGCGATAAAATAATGGAGACTGATTATGATGGCAAACCGATGTTTGCAGGTGATGACGCCGTGGCAATCCTTTTAGATCCGTTTCATGATCACCGCAATGCAGTGGTTTTCGCGACCAATCCCAACGGAGCCGAGTTCGATGCGCTGATTACAGAAGAAGGTCGCGAGTTCAACATTGACTGGCGGGCGGTGTGGCAAGTAGCAGCAAAACGTACTCCAGGGGGCTGGTCTGCCGAATTCGCCATTCCATTCCGGACTCTACGCTATCCTTCGAATTCTGAAGATCTGCCCTGGGGTTTCAATATCTATCGTATTATCCGCAGAAAGAATGAAGAGGCCTTGTGGAGCGCCTGGTCTCGTGATAACGAGGGTTTTGCCCGGGTAAGCAAGGCTGGTCATCTTCATGGCATGGTTGACTTGCCACGTCCAAATTTTAATTTAGAACTAAAACCATTCCTCCTGACTGGCATCACTAAAGAACTTGAAGAGTTACCTGATACTGATGCCAATCCAATTGAGCAGAACAGGTTCGATACTGATCGCAGGTTGGACATGGGATTTGACGCAAAATGGGAAGTTCGGCCAGGACTATTGCTTGACCTTACCTTTAACACAGACTTTGCCCAGGTCGAAGTTGATGACGAGCAAGTCAACCTGACCCGGTTTGACCTTTTTTTTCCAGAGAAACGAGACTTCTTTCTTGAGAATTCCGGAATATTTGAATTTGGCTTTCGCGGTATATTTGAACCGCCTCCGTTTCTTCTTTTCTTTTCACGTCAAATCGGCATATCTGATGACGGTGAGATTCCTGTGATTGGTGGAGCTCGCCTTACCGGGAGAGTTGGCAAACAGACAATCGGCCTGCTAAATGTGGTTACTAATCAGGCTTTTGAAGAACCGCGTACTAACTTTGCAGTAGCTCGTGTTAAACGTGACGTTGGCAATGGCAACTACATTGGCGCCATGTTAACCGATCGACGTTCTCATAATTCCTCTAATACAGGCTTGGGAGTAGACTGTTCATTCTGGCCAACCGGCACGCTAAACATACAGGGATTTGTGGCGCGAACAGACACAGCAGGCGCTGGCGGCGATGATTACTCGTACCGCCTGGGTCTGGACTATCAAACCAACCATTTTGGCTTCTCTGGTCAGCATCTGGTTATAGGTGCGGATGCCAGGGCTGATATGGGATTTATAATTCGTGAAGATATTCGTCGAACCAATGGTTTTGTCCGACTGACCACGCGTCCCAAACTGTTAGGTTTGCGTTCGATGAATTTTTTTGTAAATGGGAATTACATCTCTCGAATAAACAATGAAATCCAGGATTGGGATATCACAGTGGCCATAAATCCAGATTTGAACTCGGGAGATAGTTTTGTAGGTTTCCTTTCGAGAACTTTCACACGTTTGGATGAGGAGTTTAATCTCAAAGAAACAGAAAACGATACAATTAAAGTGGACGTAGGCGATTATAACGACTGGCAGTTTGGCTGGTTTTTTAACACCAGCCGAAATCGAGCTGTAAGTTTAAATCAGCAAGGAGCTCTCCAAAGTTACTACGGCGGCAGCTTATTTAGTTTAAATAACACACTGAACATGGCATTTGGTTCTAACTTTATGCTCAGCATGGGTTTCATGTATAACAAAGTGAATCTGCCAAACAGATCATTCAATGCAGATGTAGCATCATTACGCCTATCCTATGCATTTTCAACCAGGCTCGTGGCCAACGCGCTGCTGCAATACAATAGTCTAGATAAAGCTGTATCGACAAATGTTCGATTAAATTTTGTACACCGCCCGGGCAGTGATCTTTTTATTGTGTATAACGAAGAATATGGCTCGGATAGGTCTCTTTGGGATCTGAACAATCGCGGTTTTGTAATCAAACTTACCTATCTTCAGCGGCTGTAAGCATAATATTTAATCCAATCTTTTAACATAAGGAATATCGGGATTGGACTATTATATGGGTAAAATTAGAATAGAAACTGTGGTTTTTACGCGATTAATTACATTGATACATATAATTAATATAATATACATCTTTAATCCGATCGAATCTAATTTCTTCTACAAGACTAAGTAAATTGGCTCGTCAACAACTCAAAATCAAATGTGAGTCTTTTCATTAAAATGGAGGTTAACAATGAAATCCTTTTTACAAATTTCTTTGAAAGTTTTATTCACAATCATCACATTAATCACTTTTATCAATCCGACTATTGCACAAAATGATCCTACTCTCGAACCAGTTGACCACTTTGGCGGCTATCTGGGCTGTACCGCAGTCAGCGGCGATTACGCCTATTTCAATCAGGGGAGGGTTTTAACAGTTTTAGATATATCTGGCGCTGAATATAAAAAAGTAGCATATTTAACGCTTCCCGAGGAACCAGTCGAAATCGCTATTTCTGGCGCTTATCTCTATTTTCTGGTCAGGAACAGTGAATCAGCGCTTCAGATTATCGATATTTCTAGTCCTTTGAATCCGAGCCTGATAAGCACAGCAAATGTAAATTGTCCCTGGCAAGGTAAAATTCATGTTGCGGGATCTTACGTTTATATTGCGCTGGGCGACAGCCTGCAGATACTCGATGTGGCCAATCCAGCCGCTCCAATTATTAAAAGTACATACCTTGTATCTGCTAAAGATGTTTTCACATTTGGTAATCTGGCTTACATAGGCGGCGACGATGGTCTAAGAATTCTTGACATAACAAATCCTGCGCAACCAAGTGAAATAGGTTCTCTGGATTCTGGCATTGATATCAACGCCGTCTCCTTTCAAGGAGATTACGCCTATTTAGCTGGTAATAGAGCCGAGCATCCCCAGCCCGGTATGATGATCGTTGACATTTCAGATTCCACGAATCCTGCCCAGGTTGGACATTTTTCAACGAATATTGGTACAACTTATATGGTGCCGGAACGTGTGGAAGTTGCTGGGGATTACGCATACATTGCAACTCATGATAAACTCTTCATCGCCAATATTTCTACTCCAGCAAATCCATCGAAAGAAGGAATTCTTGAAATTAATGAAGGACGATATCCCGCCATCAGATCGTTGCAAATTGTCCCGCCGTATGCATATATTGCCACTGGCGCCAGTTCAGCAGGTTTTCTAAAAATCAATCTTTCGAATCCAGCAAATCCAATTATAGAAACCAAATACCAGGATCCCTGGGATATGAAGCACATATTTGCCAGCGGCGACCGGCTTTATGTGTCGTCCATGGAGCGTTTGTGGATTTACGGTTATGCCGATCCCGAGCACCCCCAACTGCTGGGTTCCGACACGACCTGGACAGAACTTGAACGTATTTTTGTGCAGGGCGATTATCTTTATGGCATTAAAAAAAACAAATTGCACATCATTAACATAACTGATCCCGCAAATTTGGATGAAAAGGGAACCTATAATTCCATAAGCGGAAACTACCGCGATGTCAAGGTTAACGGTAATTTTGCCTACCTGCTGGATATAAGTAATGAACCGTCACTAATGGAAATAATTGACGTCTCAGATCCAGCAAATCCTACATTTGTCAGTGATTACACGCTGCCAGGAGAAGGCAGGGAACTTTTCACCCAGGAAAATAAATCGGTTGTGTATGCGGCTTATTATTCTGACGATATCAACCAGGGGCTGCATATTATCGATGTTTCTACACCCGCCGCGCCTTCTGAGATAGGCTCCTCCCAGACAATGGGAAAGCCGGCCTGTATCTGGGTTGCCGATTCTGTAGCTTACATCGGGAGTAATAAAATTACAGAAGATGACAGCACCTGGTATCTGGAAGCATTCAATGTTGCCACCGTCTCAAATCCAATCAATCTGGGCAACACAAGTGGAGCCGGATTGATCTGGGATGTTGAAACTCGAGGTAACTATGTCCTGGCTAGTATTCCAACTGGTTCGGTTTATTTGTATTATGCAATTTGGGAATACAATTATATTATGTATACATTAATCACGAAATGTCCTTCACCAGTTTCTTCATACCTCGCAATGGTTTACTATTACCAATTGTGGTACATTTTTACAATGGATGGTTATATCAGCATCGACCAGTTATATGCAAGTGCAAGCTATGGCATATTCATCCAAATGATGTATGGTTTTCCTACCAAAGTTGAAAATATAAACCAGGATCAGCCATTACCTGAACGGTTTGAGTTGTCTCAAAATTATCCCAATCCATTCAATCCAGTAACAACTATTGGATTTAGTGTAAAAGAATCAAGCCGTGTAAAATTAAAACTTTACGATATCCGCGGACGAGAAATCACAACTTTAGTGGATTCTTTTCATGAAGCCGGCTCTTACAGAGTTCATTTTAATGCTCAGAATTTAGCAACAGGAACATATATTTACAAAATTCAAATGGGAAACTTTCAGGCGACAAAAAAGATGGTGTTGCTTCGTTAGTATCAATTCGCATTAGCAAACAGTTCCTACTTGCTCCTGCAGGCGTCCTCGTCTGCGCATAAATGACTTTTAAACCTGCATGTTTGAATAGCATTGTTCAGTATTCAGATAGGAGAAAACATATATCATGAAAAAAGATCTTCACAAGCATAACAACCGCTTGAATACGTCGCCAGGCCACTCCGAGGTGGCCGGTCCGGTGACAGTTGGAAGTCGCATTGAAGCCATCGACACTTTGCGTGGATTTGCCCTCCTCGGCATTTTGGTAATGAATATCACCGGTATAGCGTTCCCAATGGCAGCTTACTTCAATCCGATGGTCTACGGTGGTTCAACCGGCATGAATTTCGGAGCCTGGGTTTTTGCCCATCTGTTTTTTGATCTCAAGATGATGGGGATATTTTCTATGTTGTTCGGCGCGGGAGTAATCCTTATGGCTGAACGCGCCGAGGCTGCTGGGCGAGCCTTTGGTCGAATCTACTATCGACGCATATTATGGCTGCTGCTGATCGGACTTGCGCACGCCTATCTCTTTTGGCACGGGGATATCCTTGTCACATATGCTCTTTGCAGCATTTTCCTGTATTTGTTTCGTCGTCGCTCCGCCAGGACTCTGATCGTCAGCGGTCTTTCAGTCCTTGCTTTCGGTGCGATTCTTTCTACTGGCGGTGGTTGGGCGCAGACGCAACTCCGCAACGTCGTTCATGAAATCAATGCCAAGGTAGCGGATGGGGAAGAGATGACGCCGCGAAGACAAGCGCTGATTGATCAATATAATGATTTGCGGCGCTCCTTCGAGCCCACATCCGAAGAAATTGAAGAAACGATCGTAACGATGCGTGGAGATTTTAGCGAAGTATTGAATGCGAATATCAGAGAGTCGATCAGCATGCATACAGAGGCGGTTCCGTTCATGCTATTCTGGCGCGCGATGGCGTTGATGCTTCTGGGCATGGGTATGATGAAGGCCGGCGTATTTACAATGCAAAGGTCGCTTATATTCTACAGGAACTGGATCATTGTCGGATTCCTGTTTGGGCTTCCGATAATCGTCTTTGGGATACTGCAATCGAGTCTGCATGACTTCGACTTTATCTCCAGGTTCCTTGTCGATAGCCAATACAACTACTTTGCGAGTGTTCTAATAAGCATGGCCTACGTGGGACTTGTAATGTTGGTTTGTCAATCCAGAAAGCTGAGCCGCTTTCGTGCGCGACTATCGGCTGTGGGCCGGATGGCGCTCACCAATTATCTCTTGCAGACGGTAATTGGAGTGGCCATATTCTACGGCTATGGCTTTGCCCTTTTTGGACAGATAGACCGCTTCAATCTGTGGTGGTTCATTCTCGGCATCTGGATCCTTCAAATGCTTCTCAGCACGTGGTGGCTCAGTCGTTTTCAGTTTGGTCCAGTCGAATGGCTCTGGCGGACATTGACTTATTGGCGCAGGCAGCCGATACGGATTCAGCAGGAGAGGTAGTTATTCAGCGAAAACAACGCCGGACGACAACTGCACCCTGCGGATGGAGCAGTGCTCTTTTGTATGGTTTAGTTGTTTTTTAAAGATTATTTTTATTTGAAAGTACAAACCCATTCTTCCTGCACGGGTGAATTTAGTGTAATTACGTTAGAAGTAGTCGCCTATTTGAGCCGAAGAAGCAATTTTCGGATAAAGATCAATTAACTATTTACAATCTTGACATTTTCGTATTTTTTGTTATATTTAGATGGATCATTAAAAAAATCATAACTCCCCAAAATGTTAACTTAAACTAATCGAGATGAAAATGGTATCTAATTTTGCAAAATACTGCTCTTCATTACTGATATCCGGATTGCTGCTAATTGTGCTGTCTGTTACTACAATTGCTGATGATAAAAATCGCGATCCCTGGCCACAGTACCGCGGTCCGAATAGAGACGGAATTGCGCATTCCAAAGAGTTGCTTAAATCCTGGCCTGAAAATGGCCCGAAGCTGGTCTGGAAAAAACCCATTGGTGACGGTTTCTCAGGTATCTCCATCTCCGAAGGGAAAATGTATACTATGTTTGCCGAGGATAGCGTTGATTATCTGGTATGTTTTGATGAAAAAGATGCAAAAGAATTATGGCGTCTGGATGTTGGCAAAATGTTCATTAGTGAGTTTGGCAACGGTCCCAGATCAACGCCAACACTTGACGGTGACGTCGTTTATGCACTAAGTTCTAACGGTAATCTTTATGCTGCGAATAAAAACTCGGGTAAAACTATTTGGACGGTTACTTTTAAAGAATTATTTGAAACCAAAACACCTATTAGAGGATTCAGCGTCTCACCTCTTATTGATGAAAATTTACTTATTACAGATGTTGGGGGTGGGAAAAATGAGGCCGTCGCAGCATTTGATAAACGAACCGGCAAAGTACTCTGGACAGCCCTGAGCAGCAATCCAAATTATTCTTCACCTGTGGCAGTTAACTTTAACGAAGTACGCCAATTCATTTTTGTGTTGTCTGGAAGGGTGGTGTCGATTTCAACTAAAGGCGACAGTCTTTGGAGTATGCCGGTTAAAAAGGGAGTGGTCGCCATGCCGATCTACATTGCCCCGGATAAATTGTTTATTTCTTCAGCAATCGATGCCGGATGTTCACTTATTAAAATGGTGGCTGCCAATGATAGTATACAAACTGAGGAAGTATGGTCTAACTCAGTATTAAATAATCACTTCAACAGCTCAGTCTATTACAATAATCACCTATATGGATTTAGTAATGCAACCCTGAAATGCGTTGATGTTGAGACCGGCAAACAGAAATGGGCAAAGCGAGGGTATGGGAAGGGTTCGCTCATTTTAAGCGAGGAACACTTTATCGTACTGAGTGATCGCGGACGTCTGGCCTTGATCGAGGCAACTTCAGAAAGCTATAACGAAATAAGCAGATTCCAGGCAATTAAAGGCAAATCCTGGACTTCACCGACTCTTGTTGATGGCAAACTTTATTTACGCAACCGAACAGAAATGGCCTGTTTTGATATCGGTAATTAGACTATCGGATACATTGCGCTACAAAGCTGCAAATAAGAAATACTTACTTTTAAAATATGCATATAAATAACCAAATTTGATTGATAAGGAGATAATCAGTCTATGAATAAACTACATTACATTGCATTTATTATTCTACTTAATGTATTTGTAAATTACCCGCTTGAAGCTCAAACGCTGGATGAAATTATTCAGAAAAACATCGAAGCCCGTGGCGGCGCTGAGAATTGGTCCAGGGTGCAGACTTTGAAAATCGAAGGTACTTATACGAGTTTCAGTGCACCAACCCCATTTACAATCTGGAGAAAACGGCCGGACTTGTATCGTTTCGACAGCAACCGGATTTCTAAGGATCTCACGATCTGCTATGATGGTCAAAAAGCCTGGTGGAGTAACCCCCTGTTCGGACCAAAGTTCGCAAAGCCAAATCGAATCTCAACCCCGGACAGCATGATGGTGCTGCGGGATAAAATGTTCGATAGCGTCTTCTGGGATTATCAGCAGAAAGGGCACGAGATAGAATTCACCGGGAAGGAAATGGTTGACGGTAACGAGCACTTCAAACTAAAAGTAATGCTTCAAGACAGCACGATGGAATTCTGGTATATTGACTGCAATACTTTTCTCGAAACGAAAATGGAGGGCAAGACTTATGACTTTACCCGCCCGGTCGATCTCAAAGCCTATTTTAACGATTATCGCAAAGTAGAGGGCATACTCCTGCCCTATTTCGTTGAACAGGAATTTATAGAACGCTACCGGATATTTGAGCTGGAAAATGTAGAAATCAACCAGGCTATTGATGATACTATTTTTGTCATGCCGAAGTCGGGGGCTGTTAGCGATAAATAGGTTATGATTTCGAAATCCTTTGTTGGGGAAGTGCGGTTGAAGGATGAATGGCTATGCCACCCAAAGGAAAACACTTTGTACACTATTTCCTTATGCCCTCATATCCAAATATTGTTTTACATAATCCGCTGAAACCTGCAGCGGACTAAACTTTAAAGTTTGATATTTAACTGATGCGGAAATCTACACTTTCGGATATGCCCGGCGCGGTTTCAGTCGGATTAATGCAATGGTTATAGGTTCTTAATTAATGCTTAATTTATTATAAATATTAAAAGAATCAGGATTTGCTATAAATATTGTTTTATAACGCTTTAAATCAAAATTAGGATTATTCGGTTCATAGATTATGGCTTCATATGCAAATAACTTATGATCTGTGGGTGTAAGTTTACTATCAAAGATTATTTTATCAGATAATGATTCTAATGTCAAATCTGTATTAAAACCATGACTTCCACTAATACCATAACCACCTCCTCCCTCAACAGACCTACTTGTAAAATAAAAGTCTATTGTAATTTCCCTAAAAACTTCTTGATTATCATAAAATATTTCTACTCGCAACTGTGCTGATTCATCAGATTTCAGAAAAAGAGTATCAACATCAAAATAGTCCGTACCGATTAATTCTTTCCAATGAATATTTGGCAAATATGAATCTCCAATTTCTTCAATTTCATATATTTTTTTACCATCACAATGAACTGCAAAAAACAGTACCAAAAAAGACATTATTATGAGTGTCTTTTTCATTGTTACACTTCCCATTAGTTTGTAATGTAAAATACGTATACCCTCTACTTCGGCAACTTTCCCACCATTTTCTCGGGCGCCACATATTGATCGAATTCTTTCTCGGTCAGGTAACCTGAACTTACCGCTGCTTCACGCAAAGTGCACCCTTCTTCATGCGCTATTTTTGCCACGGCTGCAGCTTTGTCGTATCCGATAACCGGATTCAAGGCTGTAACCAGCATCAGAGAATTTTCAAGATTCCTTTTAATAATGTCATAATTTGGTTCAATTCCCACAACACATTTTGTATTAAAAGAATCACAGGCATCACCAATTAATCTTGCCGACATAAGCAAATTGTAAATCATCACTGGTTTAAATACATTCAACTCAAAATGTCCACTCATGCCGCCAACATTTATGGCCGTATCGTTACCAAACACTTGAGCGCAAACCATGGTTAAAGCTTCGGCCTGCGTGGGATTAACTTTACCAGGCATGATGGAAGAACCGGGTTCGTTGGCAGGAAGCCTAATTTCGCCAATTCCACAACGTGGTCCAGAAGCCAGCAGCCGAATGTCATTAGTGATTTTCATCAGGCTGACCGCCACAGTTTTCAAAGCTCCGTGGGTTTCTACCAGGGCGTCATTCCCAGCCAACGCTTCGAATTTATTCTCTGCAGTTACAAAAGGCAAACTTGTCAATTCTGCTATTTTCCTAGCCGCTTTATCTGCAAATCCTGGCGGCGAGTTAATGCCAGTTCCAACGGCCGTTCCACCCAAAGCAAGTTCAGATAGATGCTGCAGAGTATTTTTAACCGCCTGTATACCATGTTTCAATTGAGATGCATACCCGGAGAACTCCTGTCCAAGCGTCAGGGGGGTGGCATCCATCAAATGGGTACGGCCAATTTTGACTATTTTCATAAATTCTTTTGCTTTAGCCGCAAGCGTATCGTGCAAAGATTGAATTTTCGGTAAATTGTGGCAATGCAGCATTTGATAAGCTGAAATGTGCATGGCCGTTGAAAAAGTGTCGTTGGAGGACTGCGACTTATTCACGTCATCATTTGGATGAATGGGATTTTTCGAGCCCATTTTTCCACCCAGCATTTCGATGGCACGGTTGGCAATCACTTCATTGACATTCATGTTGGTTTGGGTGCCAGAGCCTGTCTGCCACACGACTAATGGAAAGTGATCGTCCAGTTTACCGGCGATAATCTCGTCGCATACTTTTACAATGATGTCTGCCTTTTCCTCTGGCAGGACTCCACACTCATGGTTGGTTCTTGCAGCGGCTTTTTTAAGAACGGCAAAAGCATGAATTACCTCGATGGGCATGGATTGACCACCGATTTTGAAATTTCCCATTGAACGCTGCGTTTGTGCCCCCCAGTATTTGTCCGCCGGAACTTCGATAGCTCCCATGGAATCTTTTTCAATTCGATATTTCATGTGAAAAACTCTAATTTAAAATGGCCGCACAAACTGCCCTGAGATGATGATTCATTGTACTCCAGATCTCTTACTTGCTTCGACCTCGCGTCCCATCTACCCAGCTCTGCCATAAACCCATGGACTTCATCTGGGCTTCTAAATCCGTGGTTTGGATCAATTTTTCTAACTGTGTCCTATTTTGACGCTCCCAGGTTATTTCCATTTGTGCAAAGCCATAAGTAACAGCGGCAGCTATGGCCGCATTAAGCTTCAGTTGTATTAAATTAACTTTATCGTAAGTATCGGAACGCGCATGATAATTAGGACCGTAATTAGCCGATTCCTGATTGGCCACCAAATTCGCAACGCCCTGCATCATAAAATCGTAATTATCAGTTCCGACAATTGGCGCATTGATATTTACGAATGGGCCTAATCCCGCAACCGGCTCAAGGGACCGAGCTACGGCTTCAAGAAAGCCTCCGGGACCATTAGCAAAAAAACCAGTTGTCCTGCCGCTGCCGATATCGCAGGAGGAAGCCATGATGTGATTATCCAACTCGTCTGCATGCGTTTTTGTGTAACCCCATGAACCAACCAGACCTTGTTCCTCGCCGTTAAAAAGCGCGAAGCGAATAGTCCGTTTTGGTTTCAAGCCCAATCGTTTTATCTGCCGTGCTAAATCGATTACTAAAGCGACATTGCAGCCATTATCATTTGCACCCGTTCCAAGCGCCCATGAATCGATATGGGCCCCGATGAGTACGATTTCGTCCGGTTTTTCCGAGCCGCGTATTTCAGCAATGACATTGTAACTTTCGTAGGATCCGCCAGCCTGGACATCAATTGCAGCGTCAATATTAAGATTTTTACCAGCGCGTAACAACCGTAATGCACGCTTGGCTCCCTCCCGTTCCATAATTAACAAGGGATACTTGTTGTTTGGACCAAACGAGGCATTGTGACGGTAGAGCAAATTTTGGGGACGTGACGACATGTAAACCAAGCCTCGTATTCCTGAATTAAAAGCTCTCTTTTCAATTGCAACCGCTTCTGCATATTCCCTGAACAATCCATCAAGATCGAGTAGCTCATGGGTTTCAATCAAAATAAATGCACCATTTAACTTGCTTTTAATCCGCTGGAAATCCTCGTCTGTGCCGTAGCCGCCATCGATTAACGGCGCCGAAGCAGCATTTGCGAGCGTTGCAGCGGAAAACGGCATGGCGACCACGCGTGGTTTAAAAGTGACATCTCCCGAAATTTCTGCAGACGCTGAATTCTCAAGCCACAGCGCTGGCATGGTAAAAGCTTCTTTCCAGGCTCGCACTCCTGCTTCAGTGAATTTTTGTAAGCCCCATTCCACAGATTTTAGGTTCGCTTCAGAACCTGTTACGCGACCGCCAATTTCATCTGTAAGCGATTGAAGGTTCTGAATTAATGGAGTATCGCCAAGCATCGCAGCAATTAAACTCTCAACATCACCGCTTTGTCCAGTGGCAGTAGTGGATTGTAACAAAAAAAGATGTAATGTAAGCCAAAAGCACAAATGGGGCATTTTATTAAACCTATTAAAATACTTCATTTAGGTTCCCTCCCGTATGAATGTTAAACAATTATGACTTTTCTCCAGTTGTTTTCAAAAAATCCACAAAAACGTTTAAATCACCAAATAATTTTTCACTTATCTTACTCAGTTTTGTAGCCAATCTCAAAACTAATTCTTCATCTAATTGAAAAGTATAAATGTTTCTAATTAAATGACGAAAAGCCAATAAATCCTTCAAATCTTCCTTTATTTTAACCGTAATAACCGCTGGGCGTATGTCAAGCAAGGGTGTAGTCATTTGAATAAGCAAGTCAGAATGCCACCGCTCACCAGAAGGAATGTCACCATCTACTTTTGATGCTATACTTCTAAAAATATTTTCAACACCAGAATAAAAAGAATGCAAATTAATGGCAATAGAATCCAGGTAAAATTCTCTTTCTTTTTGGCGCTTTTCTAATAATGAAACACCTTGAAATATTTTATCTTTAACTTCTTTCAATTGCCTAATTTCTTCTTCAACTTCTTCTGCAAGAACTACAAATCTTACGGTCATAATTCCTTTCCTTCTTTCAAAATTCTTTGACTGAGCCATATTCGGCAGGTTTCAAGATCAACTAAATCCACTTTAAAGCCATTTTCAATGACATTTACCTCATAGAGAGCCCGACAAAAATTATCGGAAGAAAGGCCAAGCACAGCCAGGTCAATATCTGAATTCAGGTGAAAATATTCCTCGGAAAGACAGGAGCCAAACAAATACACTTTTTGAGCCCCAAAAGATGTTTTTAAAATTTTAGAAATTTTCCGGGCAGTTTGCACAGCTTTCTTTCGTTTAAAAGAAGCCAGGCTTCTCTGTTTATCCTTCTCTCTTTTAAGCCGATTTATATAAGGTTGATAATCCATTACACTCAGAATTATTAATATCTAAAAGCATTCTCAATTTAAGTAATACCTTTTGAAAATGCAAGCAAAACGACATGCAAAACTTTTACTGGTTGGATGTCAGAAAATGGGTAAAATTGTGAAATGGATTAAAATGTTCTAATTAGAACCATTACCACATTTTGTAATTAACTCATATTGTGTAATTGGATTAATGCCTTTACAATCATCTTGATAAACCACGCGTCTCACTTCCTCCAAAGTGGTAATACCTTTGAGAGCCTTATAATATCCATCTTCACTCATCGTAAGCAAGCCGGCCTCTCTACGAGCGATCGATCTGATTTTATTTGATGTACTTCTGTTTAGAATTGCTTCACGAATTACGTCATTGATAGTCAGGACTTCATGAATAGCTGTTAAGCCTTTATAGCCATTATTATTACACTTAATACAACCTTTGTGTTTAAAGAATTTATGCTCATCATTTTCACTGGTCTTTATGCTATGAAAAAAAGAAAGCACGTCAAGACCCGGCTTATACTTTTCCTTGCAATGCTTGCAAAGTACACGGACAAGCCGTTGTGCCACTACAGCCACCAACGTCGAAGAAATCAAGAATGTCTCGATACCCATATCTATCAAACGAAGCAACGCACCGCAAGCATCGTCGGTATGAAATGTACTGAACACCTTATGGCCGGTTAGAGCTGCCTGGACAACGGCTTCAGCTGATTCGGGCTCTCTAATTTCACCAATCATAAGAACATCAGGATCCTGCCGCATCATTGCCTTGAGACATTGTTCATAATCGACACCTATCTTTGGCTGGATATTGGCTTGAATCACTCCATTTATGGTATATTCAACGGGATCTTCAATGGTAATAATAACCCGGTCCAGCTCATTTAAATAGTTCAGTGAAGCATAAAGGGTCGTTGTTTTACCGCAGCCTGTTGGGCCGGTTACTAAAATTATGCCCGTGTTAAGATCAAGCATATTTTTAAATCTTTCCAGGTTATTAGGCGAAAATCCCAACATATTCAAGTTAAACAAATTGCTCTGACGATTTTGGAGCCTGATGACGATATTCTCACCCCAGATTGCAGCATAAGTAGAAATTCTGAGATCATACTCTTTGTCCATAATTTTCGCATGAATCCGGCCGTCCTGATGCCGGCGTTTCTCGGCAATATCCAGATTGCAAAGCGCCTTGATTCGACTGCCGAGCTTTGGCGCCATAGACCTCGGTAAATCGGTTTTATGATATAAAATACCATCAATTCGAAAACGAATTCGGAGCAAATTATCATGCGGCTCAATGTGGATGTCTGTCGCACGCTCAAGCGTGGCATTTGAAATTATAAAATTCAGGACTTCAATTATATTATCACTTCTGTTTTTATGAAGTTCAGAATTTCCTATAACAATATCGCTGCCATGCTCCTGAGATTCTAATCCCTGTCCGAGTTCGAGTTTTTGACAATATTCATTAATTGTTTTTTGAATTTCGAAGGCAGGTGCTATAGCAGGTATAATATTGCGTTTTAATATTTTCTGAAACAAATTAATAGCAGTTTCATCCAGCGGATCAGCCATGATGACTATTAATTTATCGTCCTCACTAAAAGCTGGAATAAACTTGTGCTTATGTAGAAATTCAGGATTAAATTTACCAAGCAGACTTTTATCAATTAAACTCAATGACGGCAAAATTTTTGGAATCCCTAACTGCAGGCTCAATGCATCAACTAATGTACTTTCACTGATTATCTCCATTTCGATTAAAATCTGACCAATTTTTTTGGGAGTCGTTTTTTGCAGTTCAAGAGCATACTCTAATTGCTCGGAAGTAATAATACCCAAATTTAACAATAACTCACCCAGTGGAATACTTTTCCGATATTTTCCAAGTACTCTAGTGAGATCAGACCTGGAGACAAATTTTTGACTGACACATAGTTCTCCCAGAGGTGAATAAAGTTTTTGCTCTTTCTGTAACTTAAGAACTTCAATTAATTCGGCGTGAGTAAGAAGCCCCTCTTTGATGAGCAGTTCGCCTATCTTGATTTTCTTTACTGAGTTTGATCTATTTTCTTTCATTTAGCTAGAATTTTAAAAATCATAAAAGTCTGAAATTAATATATATTGAATATAAAGCATACAAAATTATATCGGCATTCCCAAGCCTGAGCTTGAAAGCAAATAACACATTTACAAGCGAATGGTAGCAGGATACAAGGCAATAACTGCATTTATCGATAATTTTTTCCGTATTTAGTAGGACACGCGATGATAAAACAATTAGGACAAAATTAAGATACGTTGATATAGTAGTCAGCTACCTGGCAAAATTCCATATTTGTTTTTGCATTCATGTTTAGTTTCAATCAATTTAAGTCGATATTTAAATTCGTGAACAGAGTTTATATTAATAAATATTATGCAAATAATGTCCAACAGTTGAACAACTTTGGTGTCCAATAATGGCAAAAATATTAAAAATCGAAGACGTCGAAGAGGCGCGGGCTTCATTACGAAGAATGCTAGAGAGGAAAGGAAATGAAGTATTTGATGCTCCCAATGGTAAAATTGGTATTGATATAATCGAAAAAGAAAAGCCTGATGTTGTCATTACAGACATATTCATGCCGGAAATGGAAGGTCTCGAAACAATTCAAAAAATTGCTAACTCTAAACCAGAATTACCAATAATTGCAATATCTGGGTATCCACAACCTTCTTTTTTGGAAGCGGCATTAAAATTCGGCGCTGTTTATGGACTCAATAAACCATTCGGACAAGATGAACTGTTGGCAGCTTTACGACAAGTGTTAAACAATGCAGAAAAATAAATCTTTTAATCCTGGTGATAAAAGTGTGAAATGACGATTGAGAAAGAAAAACATGGAAATAAAACAAAAAGAAAATAAAAACACTAACAACAGAGCAAAAAATCCAACTCTTACACCTTATACAATTCTTGTCGTAGAAGATGATAAGGATTTATCAGAACTCATTCGTCGGAGGTTGCAAAAGGAAGGTCTTCAAATAAAATGTGTCTTAAACGGTTCTGATGCGATTGCCTGGATAGTTGAACACCCCAATACACTGGTATTATTGGACTACCAATTACCTGACATGTCAGGTTTAAATATCATCGAAACTCTTAATGAGAAAAAGTGCACCATTCCTTTTATCCTCATGACAGCACATAGTGATGTAAAATTAGCTGTAAAAATGATGAAACTTGGGGCCAGGGATTTTCTTGAAAAGGATAAAGGCTTTCTTAGACTCTTGCCCACGATTGTGACGCAGGTTATGGATCAGTTAGAGACCGAGAATAAACTAACCAGGGCGAAGGAGGATTTAAGAATATCTGAAGAAAGATTCAGAAGCGTCGTGGATAATATTGGAGTCGGAATAGCGCTTATCAGTCCGAAGATGGAAATACTCTCCTTGAATAAACAAATGCAGCGTTGGTTTCCTGAAATAGACGTGTCAAAAAAACCAACATGCTATAGAGTTTACAATAAACCACCAAAAGATCAGGAATGTTCGTTTTGTCCGACTAAAAAAAGTCTGAAAGATGGCCAGGTTCATCAGGCAATGATGGAGATACCCGCGGGTGATAAAATCAAATACTATCGAATAGTTACATCTCCTAATAAAGATGAAGATGGAAAAGTACTTGCCGCAATAAAAATGATTGAAGACATCACAGAACAAAAGCAAGCAGAGGATGCACTGCGGGAAAGCGAGGAACGATTCCGCGCGGTGACTCAATCAGCAAATGAAGCAATCATTTCCACCGACTCCGATGGCAACATTATTGCATGGAACATGAGCGCTCAAATCATTTTTGGCTATACTGAAAATGAAATGATGACCAAACCTGTAATCCAATTGATACCTGAAAGATTCCGTGTGGCTCAGTGCAATAAAATAAAACAAATTTTGACCACAGGAGAGAAAAACGGTTCTGACAAAACAGCCGAACTGCTCGGATTGAGGAAAGACTGTTCTGAATTCCCGATTGAGTTATCATTGGCCAGCTTTCAGACTAATGAAGGAAGGTTTTATACTGGCATACTTCGTGATATAACTCAACGGAAGCAGGCCGAAGAAGCGCTTCGTAATGCGCACGCAGAAACCGAACAGTTACTCTCCTCGATCTCATCAATATTGATTGGTGTGGGGCCAGACCACTGTGTCACACGTTGGAATGAAATCGCTACAAAAACTTTCGGCATCAATGAGACTGAGGTCCTTGGTAAACTATTTTTTGAAAGTGGCATTAAATGGGATTGGGATTTAGTACAGGCGCGTATCTCAGAGTGTAAGGCAAATGATAAATCCACCCAATTGGATGATATTAGATATACCAGACCGGATGAAAAAGAGGGATTCTTAAGGATAACATTTTATCCCATTCTAAATGAAGCCAATGCACAAGCAGGTTACCTTCTCTTGGCGGCTGATACTACAGAACATAAATCCCTGGAAAGCCAACTTGCTCAGGCTCAAAAGTTGGAATCAATCGGGCAATTGGCAGCTGGCATAGCGCACGAGATAAACACACCCATTCAATATGTTGGCGACAATACTCGATTTCTTGACGAAGCTTTTTCTGAGTTAAATGGGCTACTTACCCACTATAACCATTTTATTAAAACAGCAGAAAACGGCGCCATCAATAAAGAATCAGTGAAGGTTATTGAAACTGCGGTTGAAGAGGCTGACTTAGATTATTTAATTGAAGAGATACCCAATGCGATACAGCAATCATTAGAAGGGGTTGAACATGTAGCAAAAATTGTGCGCTCAATGAAAGAGTTTTCACACCCGGGTGCAGAAGACATGACTACAATTGACATCAACAGGGCAATCGAAAGCACAATAACAGTCTCTCGCAATGAGTGGAAATATATTGCCGACATGGTTACAAATTTCGATGTAGATTTACCTTTAGTCCCTTGTTTTCCCGGTGAAATAAATCAGGTAATTCTAAATATTATCATCAATGCCGCCCATGCTATCACAGACGTAGTTGGATATGGAGCAGGTCAAAAAGGCACGATCACGATAAGTACCCAAAATGTGGAAGACTGGGTGGAGATTAGAATTAACGATACCGGGGCTGGTATTCCTGAGAATGTCAGACAAAAAATCTTCGACCCATTCTTCACTACTAAAGAAATTGGCCAGGGGACTGGCCAGGGATTGGCTATATCACACAATGTTGTGGTTGAGAAACATAAAGGTATATTGAATTGTGAAACCGAGACAGGCAAGGGGACTACTTTTATTATTTGCTTGCCGTTAAATCCAATTGACAGCAAAAGGTCGGGAGAAAATAATGAAGAAACGAATTCTGTTCGTAGACGATAGTCAGTATGTACTTGATGGCCTGAAACGTATGTTACATGATCGCAGCAAAGAGTGGGATGTGGTTTCTACTACCAGCCCTAAAGAGGTTTCCGAGTTGTTGCACAAGACCAGAATTGATGCTGCTGTACTGGATGCTCAAATGCCCGAAAAAAATGGTCTGGTACTTTTGAACGAGATTAAGTCTGATTCTCGCACCAGGGACATTGAGGTAATAATTCTAACTGGCATTAAGGATGATTCATTAAAACGCCAAGCCCTTAATTTCGGTGCGGCCGATTTACTCAACAAACCAGTTACTAAAGAAGACTTGATAGCCCGGCTGAACAATGTATTGCGTTTAAAAACCTATCACGATAAGCTGATAGCTCAAAACCAGGTATTGGAGCAGCAATTGATTCAGTCTCAAAAAATTGAAGCGATCGGCATGCTGGCTGAAGGTGTAACTCACGATTTCAAAAGTATTCTCACTATAATAAGAGCCTTCAGTAACTATATGTTTCGTTATTTAAATGCAGACTCAAAAACGAATGCAAGTCTTAAAGAAATTAATAAAGCCTGCGAGCACGGCAATAGCATAGTCAAGGAAATTTTGTCTTACAGCAAACAAAAAGAGCACCCGCCTGAAGAATTGGATATTGGTGAAGCCATAGACAATAGTATAGACCTGATAAAAAACTTAGTCCCGCGTGACGTCAAAATTGAATGGGTTAATCCTGAAAAAAAGTACATAATTAAAGCCGTTTCCACACAAATTAATCAGCTCTTTTTAACACTGTGTATAAATGTAATCCAAAACATAACAAATGGGGGAGTATTAAAGATTTCTATTACTGAAGCTAAAATGGTTAACACCGAAAATCACTCGAAGGCCTATTTGAAACTGCAGCTTTCCAGCATAGATGAATCAGTTTGCTCAAAGGTTCAACAATCTGATGCTGATCCGCATCTTGTTCAAAATAATTTTCAGGAAAAGCCAAAACTTGGTCTGTCCATTACCAAAAAAATTGTTGAGAACCATGACGGACTGATATCTATTGAAAACAACATTGGGCCTGGTAACAGTTTCAGCATCTATTTACCACATGTTAGAAGCAATAATTCAATACATTAATTTAAAGTGGAGTGTATTAATTAATGTCAGACAAAAAACGAATTCTCTTTGTTGACGATGAGCCAAAAGTCCTGCAAGGGCTGCAAAGAATGTTACGTTCCATGCGACATGAATGGGAAATGTTTTTTGCAGGAAGCGGTCAGGAAGCATTAGAAAAATTGTCAAACTCTCCTGTTGATGTGGTTATATCGGATATGCGCATGCCAGGGATGGACGGCGCCCAACTATTGAACATAGTGCGGCAAAGATACTCCCATATCGTCCGTTTTATTCTATCCGGACACTCAGACCAGCAACTGATTTTCAAATCAGTAGGAAACACCCATCAATATTTGTCAAAACCATGCGATGCAGAAAAACTAAAAACTACTATAACGCGAGCATTTGCTCTGCGTAACATTTTGAAGGATGAAAATCTTAAAGAACTGGTTACGCAGTTAAAATCTCTACCCAGCCTGCCAACCATTTATTTCAAGTTGATGCAAGAGTTACAATCTCCAGATGTTACGATGACAAAAATCGGTGAGATCATTGCCAAAGACGTTGGTATGACAGCAAATATTTTACAATTGGTCAACTCAGCTTTCTTCGGCTTGCAAGTGCATATTTCAAGTCCGGTACAGGCGGCAAAATTACTCGGTCTGGAAATCATTAATGCATTAGTTCTTTCTGTTCAAATTTTCAGGGAATTTGATCAAAATAAAACACCAAATATATCAATTCACAAGCTCTTGAATCATAGCTTGTGCGTCAGCTCCTTTGCCCAGAAACTGTCCCTTACTGAAAAACAGGAACAGAAAATGAATGATGAGGCATTTATTGCAGGTATGCTGCACGATGTAGGTAAGTTAATCCTTGCAGAAAGTCTTTCAAAGGAATACAGTCAAATTCAACAATTATCGCAGGATGAAAACATTACAATTCTTGAAGCAGAAATGCAACTTTTTGGAGCAACCCATGCCGAAGTCGGTGCATACCTCCTTGGTCTCTGGGGACTATCAGATCCCATTGTCGAAGCTGTGGCATTTCATCATTGTCCGGTAACCTGTTTTGAAAAGAAATTTAGTCCACTTACGGCTGTTCATGTTGCCAATGCTCTGGATAATGCAATGGAAGCTGAAGTAACTGAATCCGATTCAATTTTAATTGACAGGGAGTACCTATCGCACCTTGGCCTGTTAAATCAACTTCCCATTTGGCATGAGAATTATCGCAAATCTAACCAGGAAAGAGTCTCCCATGAGTAATAAAATTCTATTAGTTGATGATGATGTCAATATTCTCAATGGCTTTAAAAGGTCTCTTCGTAAAAAATATGAGTTTGAAACAGCTTTGGGTGGAGAATCTGGCCTGGAGATAATTAAATCAGAAGGACCTTTTGCAGTGATTGTATCTGATATGCGCATGCCAGGAATGAACGGTGATCAGTTCCTCGCTCAGGCTCGAAGTCTTAATTCTGATGCCGTTCGAATATTACTGACAGGTCAGGCTGACTTGAATGAAACCATCGCTGCAATTAATGAGGGGCATATTTTCCGATTTTTATCCAAACCATGTTCACCAGAGATGTTAGCAAAAGCGCTCGAAGACGGGCTTGCGCAGTATCACCTTGTCACGGCAGAGAAAGAATTACTTGAAAAGACTCTTAAAGGCAGCATTAAACTTCTTATGGATGTTTTATCGAGCATAAGTCCGGATACATTCAGTCGTTCAACTCAGTTACGTACATCAGCAACTAAAATTGCCTCACGGTTAAATATGAAAAATATATGGGAAGTCGACCTTGCCGCCCTATTGTCTCAAATAGGATGTGTAACCCTTCCACCTGATATTTTAAACAAAAAATATCAGGGACAAGCTTTAACAGATGAAGAAAAATTGTTATTTGTAAGTCATCCAAAAATAGGAAAAGATTTGCTTATCAATATTCCGCGATTACAGGGGATTGCAGAGGCAATTGCATACCAAGAAAAGCAATTTGATGGAGGAGGGTTCCCACATGACAATATTAAAGGAACAGAGATACCTATTATTGCCAGAATTTTAAAAGCGACTCTTGATTGTGACGCATTAACGGCTGCTAACCAAACTTCCCAGGAAGCTTTTGAAACAATGCTTGAGAATCAATACCGGTACGATCCAGACGTACTATCAGCCCTTGAGGCAGAAATTTTAAATGCGGAAGAAGGATTTATTGTCCAGGAAATTTCATTAAATAAGATTGCTATAGGTATGATTTTGGCTGACGATATCAGATCTGCATCAGGTACACTATTAGTACCCAAAAATCACGAAATATCCAGGGTTTTAAAAATTAGAATAATGAATTTCGCACAATCTCACAGTATCGCTGAACCAATAAAAATATTGGATTGGATAGAAAAAAAAGACTCATCATAAACTTTAATAAATCAGTTAATAAAACCAACCGGTAATCTTCACATATATTGATAAATGGATTTACATTTCATTAAAATTCTTCTAATCTCGAACGATTCTGCCGAAGTGCAGAATATAAAAAAAATCCTCAAAAAGTCGGATCATTTAAAGTTTAAATTAGTTAATGTTGCCGGAATTGAAAATGTAATTCCATTTCCTAAGCGCAAAAATTTTGATGTCATATTTTTAGAGCTTAATTTGTCTGAAGGCCAGGACCATAATGCCTATTTAACGTTTAAAAAACAAGTAAAGGGAATTCCAATAATTATAATTACAAATGAAAAAAGCATAAAACTTGGTATAGAAGCTGTAAAAGACGGCGCTCAGGACTTCCTTACTAAAGGTCAAATAGATGACAATCTGCTAATTAAGACTATTCTGTGTACACTGGAACGTCACAAAATATTAAAAAATCTACTTTTTAAAATCCAGGATATCATGTCCAGCGAAATTCGATTAATCAATATAATTGAAAATAATGCTGATGGTATCGTTATTATTGATAAAAATGGGAAAACACGTTTTTTCAGTCCCGCCGCAGAAATCCTTTTTGGCCAAAAAGCGGGAAACTTAATAGGTAAATTGTTCAGGTTTCCTGTAGTCGCTGGTCAGACTTCCGAGATTGATATTATTCGTTCCGAAGATGATAAAATTACAGCGGAAATGCGGGTAGTAAAAATAGACTGGGAAGGTGATAGCGCCTATCTCGCAACATTGCGCGATATAACCAGACGAAACCAAATGACAACTTATTTGAAAAAAGCACGGGAGAAGGAGCGGCATCTCGCTTATCACGACGCCCTGACCAACCTGCCAAACCGCTTATTGTTTTATGACCGACTAGGGCGCGCCATTGTCCAGGCCAAACGTTACAGACATAAAGTTACTTTATTATTTCTCGATTTAGATAAGTTCAAACCGATAAACGATTCTCTCGGGCACCACGTCGGCGATTTATTATTGAAAGCTGTTGCTGAACGTTTAAAAAAGTGTCTTCGTGAAAGTGATACAATTGCCCGCTTGGGTGGTGATGAATTTACCATAATATTAGATCATATCGTGCAACAGCAAGACTCTGACAAGATTGCGCAAACGATACTTCACGAATTGTCCAAACCTTTTATTATAGAACAAAATCGGATTACAATTGCTGCGAGCATTGGTATAAGCTTCTTTCCAAACGACGGGCAGGACATCGATGCCCTTGTCAAAAATGCTGACATCGCGATGTATCTTGCAAAAACAGAAGGAAACAACTATCAGTATTTCAATTCATCGAATAAAACCGAGGCCTTAGAACGCTTGAATCTTGAAAGAAATCTTCGACTGGCAATTGAAAATGAAGAATTAGTACTGCATTACCAGCCTCAGGTAGATTTGTACACAAATAAAATTACGGGTGTTGAAGCTTTAGTGCGCTGGCAGCACCCAAAACGTGGTTTGTTACCACCAAGTAAATTTATTTCTCTTGCAGAAGAGTCCGGGCTTATTGTTCCACTTGGTGACTGGGTGCTTCGAACTGCTACTAAACAAATTAAAGCCTGGCAGGATGCTGGCTTTCATTCATTACGGGTGGCTGTGAACCTTTCTGCTCGCCAATTCCGGGTAATGAGACTCGATGATGTTATAAATCGGGTAGTAACTGAATCCGGACTTGAGCCGCATAGTCTGGTATTGGAAATTACCGAAAGCTGTGCTATGCAAAATGTCGAGTATACAATATCAACGCTAAACACATTGAAAAAAATGGGGATTAAGATATCCATGGATGACTTTGGAACAGGGTATGCTTCTTTAAGTTATTTGAAGAGATTTCCCTTAGACATATTAAAAATTGATCGGTCATTCGTAAACGGCCTGCACTCCTACCATGATGATTGGGCAATTGCTTCGGCCATTGTAGCCATGGCGCACAGACTAAAATTAAAGGTGCTTGCGGAAGGAGTAGAAAATGCGGAACAATTGGTGTTTTTAAGAACTTTGAAATGTGATGAAATGCAAGGTTTCTATTTCAGTAAACCTGTGCCAGTCAATAAATTAACAAAATTATTGAAATCAAACTGATCATAAATAGCTTCAATTGGAGTAGTTTACGTTTTTTTCTTTTTATCGGTCATGGAAAGGACTCTTGCTTTTCCGGGCTGCTTTTGTTCACTCCCTTGATTATTTAATGACCCTTCTTTACCTTCAGCATTCATATCAGCCTCTTTGGGAATGACCACCTTTTCAATTCTTACCGGCGTCCCCCCCATAGTGAAATCAGCGCCGCGGATTTGCTCTTCGTCAATAATCCAGGTAACTACTTGTACTGGAACTATCAAGAACAAAAATTTGACTCGCCACCACTTCGGCTTATAATCAGCAATAATTTTTTCAACCCGGGCATAAAATGCTGGATTGTTGTCGTAATAAATTAATACAATATCTTGTTCGATAATTGAGGGTTGTTTTGATATCATAGTTAGGTATATCCTTAATTCTTTCGTGAATGCACTTTATGGACGTCTTTCCGCCTAACGTTCCAAAAATCACACGCCTGCTCTACAGGATAGAGATAGTCTGATCACTTATTTTTTTCTATTCATTATGCACGCAAGAGTTAATTTATTAATCTATCGATCAGAATCAATATTTTTTTGATTATGATTTTACAAATAATATACTATATTCAAATCTTAATATTTAAAACATATAAAAATAGTACGATTAATTATTTGAAACATTCAACCAATTTTATTCCCTTCAAGCCTCACCCGCTTGTACCAGGCGGTCATCTGCAGACAATATTCGGATATTATTTACCAAGCCCAAAACTGCTTCAACCAACTAAAATTCATCAGGTTCAACTATCCGATGGAGACAGGCTGACCATGTGTGAAAATCAATTCAGTCAAAAACCACAGGTTAACAAAGCGATTTTATTTATGCACGGCCTCGGAGGTCATGCCGAGTCGCCGTACATGATTCGTTTGGCCAGTCTATTTTTAGGACAAGGATGGACGACGTTTCGCTTGAATCACCGAGGCTGCGGTGATGGTGTGGGTATGTCAAAAAAACTTTATCATTCAGGACGCAGCGCCGATGTAAGTCGAGCAATAATTCATATTAACAAACTCTATCCTGACATTCCACTAATAGCTGTAGGATTTTCTCTGAGCGGTAATATGCTCCTAAAACTTATTGGAGAGTCCATTGATCCAATTCCAGACAATTTGTGCGGCGCCATCACGATAGCGCCGCCAATTGATCTATCCTTTTGTGCACAAGCGCTGTCTAAGAATCAGAACAGGATTTATGATTTTAGATTTGTCCGTTTGCTGAAAGATGCGGTCAAGGAACGCCAGACCTGCTTTCCTGATTTCCCTAATTTTCAATTTCCTCGGAAAATGACAGTTCGTCAATTTGATGAAATATGTGTAGCTCCGCTCAACAATTTTGATTCGGCTGAAGATTATTATGCAAAGTGCAGCGCGAAACAATTCCTATCCGACGTTTCCGTTCCCGCTTTCATAATAGTAAGTGCAGATGATCCTTTCGTTCCAAAAGAGAGTTTTACAGACTTGCCTGAAAATGAATTTTTAAATATTCAAATTACCAAGAGCGGCGGACACTTGGGATTCGTATCGGCTTATAAAACCCCGATTGGAAATCATCGTTGGATGGACTATGCAATACTGATGTATTCAAAAAACCTAATAGAAGCAAATACGGAATTATACAAAAAATAACCGATCACAGGGTATTAATCTTTTTTTGACAGGATGATAGGATCAACGAGATAATGGCTATCCTGTTTATCTTTTTAATCCTGTCAAAACGTTTATGTTACTGTATTTATGAAATTGGCTACTAAGTCAATACGTGAAGTTATGAATTTCAATTTAATATTGAGCATCGTCTGACTCTATCCAATGACTCTTACCCTGATAGCTTTATCACCTTTCATATCGCGCCGCACATCAAATCCTACACGTTGGCCTTCACGGAGTTTATTGTCTTTTACCGTGATATCTAAATCGCTCACGTGTACAAATAGTTCTTCGTCATCATCAGATTCAATAAAGCCAAAACCCTTACTTGCTTGCCACAATTTAACCGTGCCATACTGCATAAAATCATACCTCCCTGATTTTGATTAAACACTAAATAGTAAAGATTTCCCGCAATTTAATCAAGATAATTTTACACTAAACTCAACAGGTGTATATAAATTTTGTTGACATTTCATGAATCGAACTATATATTAGTGATTATTGAATCAAAAAAGCGAATTACTTAACATGTTTTATTCACAACCAAATCATAATAATAGTTATAAGTGCAAGTAAAACCAACTATTAAGCACATAATTTAATTCAAAACTTAGTTTTAAAACAAAATGTCAAAATGATTTTGGTCAAAATAATTAAAGCATTAGTTAATAATCATTTTGACTTTGACAATAAAAAGAATCCGCGACAGCATGATCCGAGCTGTTTTAGTAAAATGACAGATTGTACAAAAAAATATAAAATTTAAAATAGATGGAGGATTTCCTTATGTTAAAAAGAGTGGTTTATGGACAAATTACATTATTATTTATCTTCATGCTCTGGCTGTTTAGTTGCACAAAAAAAGAAGTAGATTCTGAGAAAACATCCACGCTCCCAACCAAAGCCGTAGCTGAAATGAGTCCAACTGCCGGCCACCAGGCAAAAGGCACGGTGACTTTCACCAAAGAAGAAACCGGGATTCGCGTAGTTGCCCATTTTGAAGGCGTATCCGAAGGAGAACACGGCTTTCATATTCATGAATTTGGCGACTGCAGCAGCGGCGACGGCAAATCAGCCGGTGGTCACTTTAATCCTGAAAGCATGCCTCACGCCGGACCAATGGCAGACCAGCGCCACGTTGGCGACCTGGGCAACATTACGGCTGATGCGTCCGGAATTGCCCGCAAAGAGTTCATTGATTCCCGTCTTACTTTTGAGGGTGTCAACTCTATCATCGGCAAAGGTGTTATTCTGCATGCTGATCCCGATGATTTGTCTTCACAACCAACGGGCGCCGCTGGCGCACGTATCGCCTGTGGAATTATCGAAGGAAAATAAGTTAAATAAAGTTTGATATTTTATTATAATAACTTGGAATTTTCATGAAATTTTCTCATATTTTATTCAGTTATTCATGATGAGTAATAGGATAACATCTTTGCTTTCATAAGAAAAACCGAGATACTATAAAGCAAAAAAATATCGGAATGAGAGTCTGATAGAAATTTTGTGTATGACAAAGAAGGAGGTTTAGTTAATGCCTTTCCAAGCAAATTCCGTTCAGGAAACGTATGATAAAATGCAGCAATTACTGCATAAAATTGTGCCGGATTTCGAAATTCGTATTAAAGCGGAATTGGTTTATGAAATCAATCGCATGAAAAAAGAGCGTGGCGCTTTAATTTTAGGCCACAATTACATGGAGCCAGCCCTTTATCACACTGTGCCGGATGTGGTTGGCGATTCCCTGGAACTGAGTCGAATAGCAGCCTCAACCGACTGTGATCCTATCGTATTTTGTGGGGTGCGTTTTATGGCTGAAACCGCAAAAATTTTGAATCCAGTTAAAACCGTACTCCTGCCGTCCCGGAAAGCCGGCTGTTCATTAGCGGAAAGCATCACAGCCGAGGATGTACGCAACCTGCGTGAACGATTTCCAGACGTGCCGGTTGTTACCTATATTAACACCTATGCAGATGTCAAAGCTGAAACGGATATTTGCTGCACATCCAGCAATGCGGCCAAAGTTGTGAATTCGTTAAAAAGTGACACGGTCATATTTTTGCCTGATGAATATCTTGCTCAGAATGTCGCGAAAGAAACCGGCAAAAAGATTATATTCCCCAGTAAAAAAGGCTTTGTAAATAGAAAGACCGGCAATTCAGCCTTGCAATATACTATGCTCGGCTGGCACGGTCGATGCGAAGTACACGATAAATTCACCGTAGCAGACATCAAGAATGTGCGGTCACAATTCCCGGACGTCAAAGTATTAGCTCATCCCGAATGCAGCCCGGAAGTAGTTGCTGCATCAGATTATTCTGGCAGCACTTCTAAAATGATTGAATACGTTAAACAAAATGATGTGGCACAATATCTCCTGCTAACAGAATGCAGTATGGGGGATAACATCGTGGCAGAAAATCCAGAAAAAGAGATGGTACGTTTGTGCAGTATACGCTGTCCACACATGCATGAAATTACTCTTGAAGACACTCTCAATTCCCTGCGAAAAAATGAATTCGCCATTGAGGTTCCCGAAGACATCCGTATCCGGGCGAAAAAATCCATAGAAAGAATGTTAGAAATTGTTTAAAAAACTAAGTATTTTCGTTCTCGTTTCAACCTTCTTATTAAGCCTGTTTATCTGGGCAACTTCAAGTAGTCTGCAGCCCGAAAACCTTTCACAAACCAGGAAGTACTCCCATTCGATAAAACAGGCGGCGGTTAACAAGGACACATTTGCCGTGATGACTTATAATATTGGCTACCTGTCCGGCATGACCAACAATTTACCTGTAAAAACGACAGCGGATTTTTTTGATGACAACTTAAGAAAAGTTAATCGGGTTTTTAGCATAATACAGCCGGACTTTATCGGATTTCAGGAAATTGATTTTTGCTCAAAGCGCTCGTTCTATAGAAACCAACTGGATTCATTGGCTCAGCATACCAGTTATGGCTATGCGGCATTGGCTGTTAATTGGGATAAAAACTATGTGCCATTTCCCTACTGGCCGCCTGCTGCCCATTTTGGTCGAGTCCTCTCGGGGCAGGCTTTATTGAGTCGATATCCTATAGAATCACAGGAACGTATTGTTTTAGAACGACCTGAGAACCTGGCTTTTTTTTATGACCCATTTTACCTCGATAGATTGGCACAGGTTGTCAAAGTTGATGTTGGCAGGACTCTGGTCATTGTAAATGTTCATTTTGAAGCCTATAATAAACAGACACGAGAACGTCAGGCTGAAACCGTACTTCAGATTTGCAGGAATTACATCGAAGAATACCCCCTGCTTTTAATTGGAGATTTTAATAGCCTGCCGCCGCAGACCGAGTCAACAAAAGAATTTCCTGCCAAGAAAAGTTCAGGCCTGGAGAAAGAAGAAACCATACGGCTATTTCTTAATGAAAAATTCATCGAAGCAGCCTTCCCCTATTCTATGTATGTAAAAGATGAAAAATCAACGCATACCTTTCCGTCAGCAGATCCAACCAAAAAAATTGACTATATCTTTTATAATTCAAACAAGATACAACCCATTGAGTCTTATGTAGCCTCCATGTCAGACCAGGCATCCGATCATCTTCCAGTGGTTATGCGCTTTAAGTTTGTTGAAGAATGAATGCCAAAAAGGCAGTCGAAAACTTAGTTAAACGAATTAGCTGGAATTTAAGGTTCTCAAAAAAGTAATTGTATTTCATTACTTAGAAATATATATTACCGGCGCAAGCACATCGGCACCGGAATTATAGAACTTGCACTGCTCAATAAAAATGTTGAAAATATCAGAATAATCTAATTAATCATTTAATTAGCGAAAGGAGAAAAACAAATGAGTACAAATGGAGAATGCTGTCCGGAATTTAAACCTGAAGCCTGGGATGGAAAAGAGATAACATGGGACAATAAAAAATTTGTCACTGACCGGGTCAGAAGTTTGTTCCATATTCCACTGAACTTTGGAGCGGTTATGAAAAGAAACATGGCGCTCATCGAAGCTGCAGAAGCAAAATCATCAGAAATGATCGTACTTTCTGATGAGAACTCTCTATGGGGCGCGGACATTTACATTGGTATCACCAATGACGTTCCAAACGCCAAAACATCCACTATCTCCGGAAAATTCTTGAGTAAGGTTTTCGAAGGACCTTATAAAAACATGAGTCAATGGATAAAAGAAATGAAGGAGTACACAAGTTCTAAAGGCAGCGATTTAAAGAAACTTTATTTTTATTACACCACCTGTCCGAAATGTGCAAAGAAGTATGGCAAAAACTACGTTGTACTGTTAGCACAGGTATAAAGAGGTTTTCATTATCAGTAGTCGTTCTATTTATTTTTAGACTTCTGTACAACATGTATAATTGTCATTCTGAACGACCTTTGGGAGCGAAGATTCTCAGAACACTAACATACTGTAAAACCGATAGTTTCGTGGTCACAGATTCTTTGTGATGGAGTTTATCCTGAGCAACGTCGAAGGGCTCCTCAGAACGACAGGAAAATACAATTTTGCAAAATTCTAATTTATTTACTAAAAGGAGGTTCTTCATGCGTTTCAAAAGTATATTCGGAATTGTATGCGTTATTTTGTTGTCGTCTTGCCAATCTCAGAAATCCTCGGATGCTTTACCTTTAGTAGAGTATTTAACTTCTGAAACTACATCCACTCGTCCTTTTTCAGAGGCCGTGCGCGTTGGACACATGCTGTATCTGTCGGGTCAAATTGGCATTGACCGCAGCACGAACCAACTCGCTCCGGGCGGTATCAAAGGAGAGACTAAACAGGTCATGGAAAACATCAAGGGTACGCTTGAAAAATACGGATCATCTTTAGACCAGGTGGTCAAGTGCACAGTGATGCTTGCTGACATCAGCGAATGGGCCGACATGAATTCGGTTTACATCACTTATTTCCCAACGCACAAACCCGCGCGCAGCGCTTTTGGTACCAGCGGTCTTGCACGTGGGGCGCGCCTGGAAATCGAGTGTTTTGCGACCATCAAATAAGTTCAGGAGCACTGTAATGCCAATTTATGAATTTTACTGTAATAAATGTAATACGGTCTATAAATTCTTCTCCAGAACGGTGAATACAGACAAGACGCCCAATTGTCCGAAGTGTACTGATATCAAATTAGAACGTAATTTATCCACATTCGCTACCATTTCCAGAAGAGGAGACGATGCAGCCGCTGATACTGAAATGCCTGCCCTCGATGAAGCCAGGATGGAAAAAGCCATGGCCATGCTGGCCAACGAGGCCGATAAAATTAACGAAAACGATCCCCGTCAGGCAGCAAAGTTGATGAGAAAACTCTCTGATGAAACAGGATTAAATTTAGGGCCTGGCATGGAAGAAGCCCTGAACCGATTGGAGAAAGGAGAAAATCCTGAAAAAGTTGAAGAAGAGATGGGCGATCTACTTGACGGCGATGAAGACTTTATCATGGCACCGAAAAGTAAAAAAGGGCACAAATCATCTAAACCTAATTTAGATGACAAACTTTACGATTTATGAGATAGTATCTGTGGTTTATTTTTTATATTTGGCACAGATCTTTGTTATTGACAATAATGAAATAATTATTATAATAATTTAGAATCGCATTGTTAATGAATTATGCATGAACAAGGCCGGGATTTGAATTATTTACATTACAGAAGAGGGAATTACTATGACTCACCCACCGGAACAGAACACACGTATTTTCACTTACCTGGCTAAAAAACGTCTTGTCCGTGGGATAATAGCCATATCTGTTTCAATTCTAATTGCGATATTAATCAGAACCGGAATAGCTGAACCACATCCAAATCTGAAGGTTGCTAACATCGGCTGTATTGTAGTAGGTACATGGGGCTTAATTGAAGTTTTTCGAAGTATAATTAGAACTACAACAAATTAAATCTGCCTGGGTCAAAAATTAGCATACATCGTTTGAGCAAAATTTTTGACCCAGGTTAATATTTGTGGATTAACTTTTTATCCAAACTGCACGTGACCGCTGCCGCCATTCCTGTCGGCGCACTTCATTGTACCTTAAAAGATAGGCAAAAGATGCGGCCAAAATCGTTAATACAGTTAATACAACTAAAAATACCATCATAATACTCCTTTATATAAATAATAATATTTATTTTATCGTTTTATTTACACTTGACTCATAAACGAAATCTCCAACCTATTGTTGCATGAAAATCATAATAAATTATAATA
Source organism: uncultured Cytophagia bacterium (assembly GCA_964539665.1). Classification (GTDB taxonomy): domain Bacteria; phylum Zhuqueibacterota; class Zhuqueibacteria; order Oceanimicrobiales; family Oceanimicrobiaceae; genus CAZIKB01. The sequence goes on along the minus strand of CAZIKB010000016.1, from coordinate 37,768 downwards.
TACATGAAGATATTATGCCATTATTAATATTGTATTTAGTGCCTATTGATTAACCACAAATAACAGGGAGATGTCAGCCAGCTGTAAACTTCATGTTTTGATTTTCCTTCATAAGTAGCCTTCCGAAGGATTTCAAGCATTCAATCAACAAAGTTAAATTCCGAAGTAAAAACAGAGAAATATTCAAATAAATCAGAATCAATTCTACTAATCCTTGAATTTTATTACAAAACTCATTATCTTGTGCAAAATTTAGTGAATGTTTCATTATGATTTATCGACCACCCGTAATTTGGAGATCACATTATGTCTAAAGCGATCTGGAAAGGGACAGTATTGGCAAATAGTGACCGGTGTGAATTGGTAGAAGGAAATTATTACTTCCCACCGGATTCAATAAATAAAGAATATTTTAGCAAAAGTAAGACTCAAACAGAATGTCCGTGGAAAGGCACGGCTCACTATTACCATATCCAGGTAGAAAATACGGTGAATGTTGATGCCGCATGGTACTATCCGGAACCAAAAATGGATGCAATTCATATTAAAAACTATGTGGCCTTTTGGCGCGGTGTTGAAATTGAAAATCAATAAACTCACATAATTATGCAGGAATACCAAATAGCAATAAAGCGAACTGCAAGATATTTTGTGTCAGGCAACATGGACTCCTCCTTGAAACAAGTTTGGTTTGTTTGTCATGGATACGGTCAACTCGCTTCTCATTTTTTGAAGCAATTGGAAATTCTCAATCACGAATCACGCTTAATCATAGCGCCAGAAGGGCTTTCGAAATTTTATTGGCAAGCATTCTCCGGGAGAATTGGCGCTTCCTGGATGACCAAAGAGAATCGATTAATCGAGATTGAAGATTATGTGAATTACTTGAATACACTTTACAATCAAATATTCGACCAGGTAAAAAGAGATGACGTAGCAGTTACTGTTTTTGGCTTTTCACAGGGTTGTGCAACTGTCTGTCGCTGGTTAAGAAATGGTAAAGTAAACACAGATCGGCTGATTTTATGGGCTGGAGGCATTCCACCAGAATTAGACCTGGCAGAAAATCGGAGCCTTTTTAATAAAGTGAAATTGTCAATTGTGGTTGGACAACAGGATGCAATTGCAAATTCTGAACTGGTCAAAGAACAGGAATGCCGATTAAAAGAAAATCAAATCCAATATCAAATGATAAAATTTGCTGGAGGGCACGAAATCAATTCACAGGTTCTCCAGGATTTAGCTAATTTAAACTATTGACATTCTTGCAGTTATGACAACGGAGTAACTTATAATTTATTCCTATTTATTATTTCATTTTATTCTGTACCATCAGCTTGTAAAACTTTGTTTCTTTTAGCAAAGTTAACTGGATTCTACTTGGTGGAGATCGAAGGCCGCGCTAGTCTGTTGCGCATTAAATCTTCTTTTTTTGCACAAGTTTAATGACTTTTAGTTTTCTATAATTTGAACTTCACACTTTAGTCACTGCGCTTTAGCGCACCAGGAATAATGCAGATTAAGCATGAATATCATTAATATCTTTAGCATTCTTTGGGATACTCACGGTTACTTCTTCTGGCTAATGGTCGTGTCTCTGTTCTGCTGGGCGCTTGAAAGAATATTCCCATGGCGTAAACATCAAAAGACTTTCCGTAAACAAATTGGTCAGGATTTTTTCTGGCTTGTTTTTAACGGCCATTATGCCGGATTACTGTTGGCGTATATTACCGGCTGGCTTGTACTGCAACTCAATCAACTTTTAGGAATTTTGCATATATCAACCCTCGAGACTGTAAAACTTCTTTCTGATAGTCCTGTATGGGTGCAATTCATAGTATTTTTGCTTTTGAAGGATTTTATTGAGTGGGTAACTCATATTCTTTTGCATCGATTCCAATGGCTGTGGGAATTTCACAAACTTCATCACACGATTGAAGAATTAGATTGGATCGGCAATTTCCGTTTCCATTGGATGGAAATTGTAATTTACAAATCTATCTCATATCTGCCTTTGGTGATTCTTGGCGTGAGTGGTAATATTATTTTATGGATAGCCGTTTTGTCGACCCTCATTGGTCATCTAAATCACTCGAATTTGAATATAAGCTGGGGCATCTTTCGCTATTTAATCAATTCACCGCGCATGCATTGCTGGCATCATGATATTATTGTGCACGGCTCGTACGGCCAAAATTTTAGCGTGGTTTTTAGTATGTGGGACTGGCTCCTGGGAACTGCTTTCATGCCTGAAGATGGCCACCCTGAAAAGCTGGGTTTCGAGAAAATGGAAGAGTTTCCGGAAGGGCTTGCAAGAAGATTAATCTACCCGCTGCATTTGAAATAAATTGGATTTTCTTTTGTTATTTCGTTGAATCAATATGGGTATTTTATCCCATCCCCTAAATAACATAAAAAACATATCTTTCTAAAAAGGAGGCAAGGATGAAGTTTTTACTTTCTTTAATTATTATTATACTGGCTGTATCACCTTTGAATGCTGATTATTTGTACAAGACCCTGCTGGTTCGCGCTGCGCCAGGCGAACTTTTAGAGCTCATTTCTTTGCTTGATAATAGGATGGAAGTCTATGATAATGCTGGCGATGACCGGCCTTTTTGGATACACCACACTCAGGGCGATCAATGGGATCTGCTATTGCTTTTTCCGATGGAAAGTTATGAGAAGTATTACACTTCATCAAAAATAGAAAAGAGAAAGCAGGCAGCAATGGGCTCGGACCTGAATCAACAAGCCTTCATGCAAAAATTCAATGAATATGTTTCCTGGGACGAAGAAGTTTTTGTGTATGGCCCGCCACCTGAGCAAGTTCAGAATGCGTTTAAAGACGCCGGCTTTTTTCATGTGGAAATGTTCATTGCACTGCCCGGCAAACACGCTGAACTGTATAAGCAGAGAGAGATGGAGAATGCCTATCTCAAAAAGCTTGGCCGCCCACTGAATCTAATTTTTGTCCGGGATCAGGGAGCAGCATGGGATTTATATACTATTGGCTTTTATCGGGATATCAAGTATTATGCAGAAAGCGCCGACATCCCGGCGGAAAAGAAGGAAGAAGCTGCCAAACTTGCCGGCTTTGAAGGAGCGAACATGATAGGGCCTTATTTACGAACACTTATCCTGTTACACCATGATACGCTCGCAGTTGCGGTAAAATAGGAAAGCATACAAGGAACATTTTCAGTTTAAAATGGTAGTATTTTACGACCTTTGTCTGTTGCTTTTGTCATGATTTTTATTATATTGTATAAAATTATAGAATTTACAATCGAGGTGAATTAATGAAACATTTGGCTACGCTGCTGATTATTGCTTTTACCATTTTCGGCTTAATGAACGGTCACATTTACGCCCAAATAAAAAAGAAAAATGACTCTCAACGGGAAGTAAGTGAAAACTATACACACGTAAGTTTGTTAAATAAAACTCTTGTTGAGCTGTCAGTAGAATCATTTGAAGGCACAACTTTTCCACCAGAAAACTGGCAAAAAGTGACCAATGAGGGTGGAGCTGGTTGGCAGCAAGGCGAGGTTGGTTCAAGAGTACCCGGATTTCCGGAGGGAAGTGTAATAGATACACCTCCCGGCGGGGGAAATAATGTTGCTGTATGCACCTGGATAACCGGGGATGCGGACAGTGTAATAACTACTGGACAACCAACTGATCAATGGCTCATTACACCTAAAATTACTAATATACAAAACGGCGATTCTTTAAAATTTTACTTAAAATATTTCAAACAATTTGGGGACAACCTGGACGTTAACATTATAACCACACGTGATACTATTGCTGCCAATGATACTGTCAACGCTGCGGGTGAAACAATTACTGCAGGGGATACTGTTACCGCACATGTCGATACAATACTCGTTAAAACACTCAGCTTTTCAGGAGCGGGTAACAACAATTGGCAACAATACAGTGTTGCCCTGACAGATTCTGTTGAGGCCGGAGCAGATATCTTTATTGCATTTCGTGAACATGTCCTGGACAACTTCGCTATTGGCGACGCCCTGTTTTTAGATCTGGTGGAGGTTAGGTCTCTGGTTACAGGTGTTGCTGAAAATCCTCAAACGCCCAATAAATTTGAGCTTTCCCAGAATTACCCGAATCCTTTTAATCCAGCCACGAAAATATCGTTTAATCTACCTCACAATGCTGAAGTGACTTTGACGATTTTCAATTTGCTGGGGCAAAAAGTAGCAACACTGATTGAGCATAAGCAGTTTAGTCAGGGACAACACAAAATACAATTTGACGCAGCTCATCTCCCAAGCGGAATATATTATTATCGAATTGAAGCCGGCAGATTTGTTGATGTGAAGAAGATGACGTTACTCAAATAGACTGAAGAAAGAAGCCGACTTTCTTCGAGAAAGTCGGCTTCTGAATGCTGGCACAGTCACCCAAGTGCTGGCTTTTACTTTGACACCTGAGTTTGCGAACAAATGCATCAACAGGAAACAAGGGCATAGGGGTAGATTAATGCCCCTGCCTTGATCAAATTACCTGATATCCTAATATCCCTAATCCCAAGATCCTCATTTCTTCCCTTCCTTGTTTCATCAATCTCTCACTATTTCCTTGCATTTTCTATAAATAGAATTATATTAATAAATTCACATGGACAACAAATTATTCGATTACAAAAAATTTTTGCATGACTAAAAACTCACCACGATTTTTTTATACATTTATTATATTGTGCCTTGCTTATGGAATCGCAGACAAGCTGTTTCCGCAAAATATATCAACAGAATCATATAATCCCAGATATATTCGAAACATCGAAATCCACCGGCAGGATGTATTCCCTGAAATAACCGGCAGGCCGAGATTTCTTTTCCAATGGGCAAATAGTCTCCACATCGTCACTAAAGAAAGTGTCATTCGAAAAGAATTGCTTTTTAAAACTGGTGATGTTTTCGACATGGAATTACTGGACGAGAGTGAACGCAAGCTGCGAAGACTGGCCTATTTTGGAGATATTAAAATAACTGTGGAAAAAGAAGAACGGGAATTTGTTGATATTTCTGTTGTAACCCAGGACCAATGGTCGACTCTCCTTTCTACTATTATTCAACATGGCGGCGGCCGCTCTGTTTATGGCGGTGCAGTTGAAGAATACAATTTATTAGGTTTTGGAAAAGAAATTTACACCGAGTTGCAGCATGAACGCTCTGTTGGCACACAATTTAGCTTAAGATATACCGATCCACAACTTTTTGCCACTCGATGGACTACGGAAGAAAGAATCGTTATCGGTCCATTAATCAATAGCTTTTCCGGGCGAATGGTGCGGCCTTTTTATTCATTAGACACAAAATGGGCTGGCGGTGCATCAGGTACGTATTTTGATGCAACCGAACGTATATTTCAAGCAGGTGAGGAAATTAACCGATATCAATTCCAATTAGACGAAATTCAGTTGTTTGCTGCACGAGCTTTAGGCAGCCGCTTCAAAAAAACCCGACTTCAGCTTACTTACCGATTTGCGAAAAGGAATTTTTCAACAATCGAAGGCAGCACCACAGATATCAATGATATTCCCGAAGATGAATTAATTCACAGCACGACAGCGAGATTGAGTATCGAAAATCTTTCCTTTGTAAAAGAACAACAAATAGATAATTTTTTACGTACAGAGGATTTAACTTTAGGTAACATTACATCAATTAGCTTCGGTCGTACCGGTATTCCGTTTCCACAAGGTGTGAAGCGATTTGAATTAGCTGCGACCAGGCGTGAAGCACACCAAATTTTTAATGAACAGTATTTATTTGCCTTTTTGGGATTTCAAACTCTTTTTCAAAAAAATACCCTGGGCTCATTACGACTACAGTATTATAATAAATTATTAATCCGCCAGACTTTGGCATTTAATTTCGAATTTAACTACGGCCTAGATTTAGAGGTGACCAGACCATTTTTATTAGGTGGTGATTCCGGATTAAGAGGATTTAAGGCCCGAGAATTTTCCGGTAATAAAAAGATATTATTTAATTTTGAAGATCGTATTTTTACATCAATTAATATTTTAACCGTGGCGCTTGGTGGAGTGCTGTTTTTTGATGCTGGTAATGTTTGGCCGGCAGGTGAATCGATTAATTTACGAGACTTAAATTACAGTATCGGATTGGGATTAAGACTGGGTTACACTAAATCCCCGCGTTCCAGGGTTGGACGGATTGATTTTGCCTGGCCGCTCAGCAGAGGCGGCGGGTTTGGAATTTCCATTGGTGTCGATCAACAGTTTTCAATTAAATAGAGAAATATATTTTTATGAAGAAAAAAGATACGGCTGGTAACCTATTTTTATATCTGATTATAATCTCATTTTCATTTTATATTGCCGGTCAAAGCTTTGCCCAGGAAAAAAAGAAAGTACCTGATGAACAGACGCCGGTTGAAGAACGGGATACAGGAGACAGTTTAATTGAAAATATTGGTGAGCTGCCCGGCAAAATCATCACTTTCCCTTTCATTCTACTTTTCAAAGGTGTTAGTAAAACATCAAGAGTGGTAGATTTTGGCGGCGTGGTTCTTAGAGTCACTGACTGGCTTACCAACGAAGATGGCACACGTAAAGTCAGGCCCATTTTCACACCTATCTCCGGCGGCGGCCTGGTATTTGTTCAGGACAACTTTCTTAAGAATGGCATGAGATTAAGAGCCTCCGGCACATACGCCAAGCGAACCCGAACACTGGCGTACGCCGGCCTGCGGCATCCGCAATTATTTTCATCTAAATTCGGATTGCAGGTAGAGGGCTTTTACCAGAGGCAGCCGGATGAGGACTTTTTTGGTATTGGGAATCATTCGCTTAACAATAACGAAACTAACTACTTACACGAGGAATATAATTTTGAGATTGCAATACTATCCAGTCCATTTAAAAAAGTGATAGTTAGCACAGGATTTTCTTACAGCGATGTGAAGATAAAGGACGGCCGCGATTCAAGAACTCCTTCATTAATAACTGACGCCACCAAGTATGATGAAGCCATTCCCGGACTGTTTGGCGCGCAAATGGCTACTTTCCTGTTTAAAATCTATCGAGACACCAGAAACCGAACTGGAAATCCAACAAAGGGCGGTGAAGAGTTTTTTTCCTACGAACAGTCCATGGAAATTGCCGGCAGCGAACTTGGCTACATAAAATATACCATTGATTTGTGGCGTTATATTCACCTGTTTTATAACCGGGTTTTAGCACTGCGACTGCGAACAGAGTTTACAAATGACCTCGGTGACCGACACATTCCTTTTTATCGTCTTGGCAGTTTAGGAGGACGAGAAGTTTTTCGCGGCCACAGACTAGGCCGGTTTCGTGAAAAAGATCTGTTCGTCGCTGGCGCTGAATACCGTTTTCCAATTCACAGCATGATGGATGCCTTTGCTTTTTTTGAGGAAGGCCGAGTTTTTGAAGATATCTTTGAAGAGTTCAACCTGAAGCAATTTAAATATGCCGTAGGCGGCGGGCTTCGCATTCGTTCGCGGGATGGTAATTTAGTGGCGCTTATCGAAATAGCAAAGTCCAGGGAGCAATTGAAGTTTTATTTTTCTTTGAATAAAGGATTCAGGAAATTTTAATAATGCGACTAAAACAGTTAATTTACAATTTGAACACACTGGCAATCTGTCTCTCTATAATCCAACTGAATTGTGCCGGCCAAAAGCAATACACTCTTCGACCGATCATCACTGAAGAAAAAGACAGAGAGTCCATTCCAAGACCAGAAGAAAAAAAAATCAGCCTGTACGAAGACGCCATTGAAAACATATTCGGACATGAAATTGATGAGTACGCAAATATTTCATGGCATATCAGAAAATTAACCAATAGTCCTAAACAAGCCAAAAATCTCAACGCCGTGGATGAGGTGCCCAATTCATCCTGGTTCACAAACCGACATGCCAGACATCCGATGTCCCTAACAGAGCTCAGGCGCGGTCCTAATCGAGGAGCCGGCCCCGATGTGGCAGGACAGTTGACCGTCATTGCTGCAAAAACCGAAGGCGTAACTCCCGGCTTTACTGTAAAAGATCGCCGAGGGAATATCTATATTATCAAATTTGATTCAAAAAAATATCCTCAACTGTCGACGGCAGCCGAGGTGATTTCGACCAAATTTGTCTATGCAGCAGGCTACAACACGCCGGAAAATTATCTGACCACTATCGATCCAAAAAAGTTACGAATCGCTGAAAATGTAATGGTTAAAAATCGTTGGGGACGGGAAGTACCAGCAGATTCTGCGGATTTGCAGAAGTGGCTGACCAGAGCCCAGCGCAATCCTGATGGCGCCTATCGAGTGTTGGCCAGCAAGTTTCTGGAAGGCAAGCCCATTGGAGGCTTTTTATATACAAAGAAACGTAAAGATGATCCCAATGATACCATTCCGCATCAACACCGCCGTGAGCTCAGGGGTTACAAAGTCATTGCAGCGTGGTTAAACAATTCCGATACCAAGGCAACCAATACCCTGGATATGTTTGTCACACAGGAGAACAGAAGCTATATTCGGCATTACATCATCGATTTCGGAACGACGCTTGGCGCCAGCGGTTACGGTCTGGCTGGAAGAGGCCGAGGTCATCTCGGCGCCTTGGATCTTGGCAACATGCTGCTAAGAATTGTTACCCTGGGATTATGGGTGGAACCCTGGGAAAAAGAACCGCGAATGATAAGCCCTTCCACTGGCTATTTTGAATCCAGACTTTTTAATCCTGGCAATTATGCTTTTATTACACCTGTTCCAGCCTTTCAGAGGGCGACCAACCTAGACGGTTTCTGGGGAGCGAAAATAGTCATGTCTTTCACAGACGAGCAGATTCGCGCCATAGTGGAGACCGGAGAATATGCCAACAAAGACGACGAAGAATACATCATCAAAATCCTGATCGAACGGCGGGATAAAACCGGCCGGCACTGGTACAGCAAAGTAAACCCTCTGGACAATTTTCGTCTCTCTGAAAACAGCACCAATCATTACATCATTGAATTTGATGATCTGGCTGTAAAAGCGGGTTTTGAAACAACGCCGCAGACCATTTATCGATATAGACTTGAATACCAGGGTACAGCTCTAACGGATTATGTTATTTCTAAAGGCAAACCGTTAATGTCGTTAGACTCTGAAATGAGCCATATTATTGAAAAACAGTTGACCGAAAAAACCAACCTCCAGCAGGAAGATAAGATATTGGCTTTTAAGATTCAAACCAGCAGAGACGGAAACAGCTCCTGGGGAAAAAGTATTAAAGTGCATTTTTATTACCCGTTCGGAAATGAAAAGGCAGCGCACATAATTACACTGGAACGGGAAAATTAGTATCAGATCTCAAACAGAAACCGAGCTTTTTTGAAAAGCTCGGTTTCTCACATCATAATTTCAGAAAATCTAAAACTATGTTGACAACATGTAATATTTCGTTAAATTTATCTGTTTAAAATGCACATGCAGCCAGGCAGCCCACTTCGAATTTGCAGTCCGCAGATAAGAATCCTGTCAGGCTAAGTTTGCCCCACCCCCGATAGAAGCCTAATTTACTATTCTATTTTTTTAGCGGATTAAACAGATCCAAGATAAACATCGAGAGGTCAGCAAGTAGTAATTGACCAGAGTCGTAGAAGGGGCTGAGGCCGAACAATCAACCTTTGAAAGGTTTGAAACCTTTCAAAGGTAGTGATAGACCTGAGTTGTAAAAAGGGACTAGCCATTTGAGAGTCATCTCTAAGATGACTCTCAAATATCAACCTGAGTTGCTATTGTTTGACCGAAAATTTTCCATTTTGTCATTTCAACTTAAAGGAGAAACCTGTAAATACTATAATTTCAATGGACCCAGATTTCTCACTGTGTTCGAAATGACAAAGGCCCTGACATGATTTCGAATCCTGTCAGGATTATGTGTGAGCCAACCTCGATAGAAGCGTAATTTATTACTATTCTATTTCTTTATCGAATTAAACTGAATAAAAGTGTTCTTTTCTTTGTAAACTCCGGGTAATTCCGTGGTTAAGCAGGCACAGAGATATTACAGGTTTTTATAATTTATCCTTGTATTAGCAAATTTAATTTAATACCTTACTGCAACTTTTACAAAAGTAATGGACAGGCAATTCAAACAAGTCTATCATTTTATTTCATGCAATCTCCAAAAGAAAGGTAGATAAAATGAGTGTTAATCCATTTAAAGCTATGTTCAATCTAAAAAAAGAAGAACTGCCTTTTTCTTTATTGATGTCTTTCTATTTCTTTCTGGTGATCACCAGTTTTTGGATTCTAAAACCCATTAAAAAATCAATTTTTATTCAATATTATGATAAAAGTGGTTTTGATCTTTTTAATTGGCACATGCTGGCCTCTCAGGCAGAACTTTTAGCCAAAGTACTAAATATGGCTGTCGCTTTTTTAGCAGTTGTAGTTTTCTCTCTGTTAGTACGAAGATTTGTTCGCCAACAACTAACCACTATCTTTTCCTTGTTTTTCATAGTGTCATATTTGGTTTATGCACAAGTTTTAAACGCTCCGAGCAGCCTGACCGTCTGGACATTTTACTTGTTTGGCGATTTATTCAGTACATTGATGGTAGCCACATTCTTCGTATTTTTGAATGATAGTGTGAATCCAGACACCGCGAAAAGAGCTTATGGTTTAATCGGATTTGGTGGAGTTGCTGGCGGAGTTTTTGGCACGTCATTTTTACGGGTAAGATTAGACGATTTTTCACGCAGCGAATGGCTGATGATTTGTTTGGTAATAGCGGTGATGATTATTGCAGTAGGGCAGATAGCGGGAAAGATGGTGAGCAAAAAAGACCGGGAAAATACAAAAATCAAAGAGTCTCCGGAACCAGAAATTTCTAAAAAAGGCAATCCCGCGCTTGAAGGAGGTAAACTGGTCCTCGGATCTTCGTATCTGTTAGCGATAGTCGGAATCGTTGGGCTTTATGAGATGGTGTCTACCATCATGGATTTTCAGTTCACAGAAACTATCTCATATTATCTGGACGGGGACGCCATCGGACGGCAATTTGCCACAGCGTTTTTAATCACGAATATTACTTCTATGCTGGTGCAATTATTTCTGACCAGTTTTGTCATGACCCGTTTTGGTGTGGGCGTGGCGTTGCTATTCCTACCAATCGCTGCCTTAACCTGGTCTGTTGGTTACTTAATAGCGCCGATTTTGTGGATCGGCTCTACACTGAATACCGCCGATAACGGTTTCAGCTATTCTATTAACCAATCGGCCAAAGAGTCCTTATATGTGCCAACCACAAAAAACGAAAAATACAAGGCCAAAGCTTTCATCGATATGTTTGTGCAGCGTTTTGCCAAGGCGTTGGCGGTTGGATTGAGTCTGATAATCACCACCATTTTCGCTCAATTTGGCGCTATTCGCTGGCTTTCATTACTTACAGTCGGAATACTGGTCGTCTGGATTTTTTCAGCACGTTATGCAGGTAGGCGTTTTGAAGAAATTACAGGATCTCAAATTTCGCCCTAAAGAGAACAATAGATTACAGGATTAAACTTATTTACCACGGACTGCCAACTGCAATAGAAGAAAACAATTTCCAGCCTTCTTTGCCAGCCGCGAATCCGAGAGTAAAAGGATGTGATGTATTTTGAAACCGAAAACCAACTCCAAAGCTTTGATGGAGGCTGCCTTTAAAAAGTTTGGCAGGCTTTGACCCGGTTAGAACCAGATCTGTTAACAGAAATCCTTCAATAGATTCTGAAAACAGGAAAGAATATTCCAGGTTTAATGCAGTCAGGACAAAATTTCGAAATCTCTCTTTTGAAAAACCTCTAAGCCCGCTTCTTGAACCGACTTCTGGCAGGGCAAAATATGGGACTAATTCTCTATCTTTAGCAATTAGAAACTCAATCCGGTTGCCTATGCCAATTCTTGTTTTTGTGAAGAGTCGAAAATGAGTATAAGAATAGTAGTTTAGCCGTGCATACGAGGAAACAGAAGAATGAACCGGCAAACCGGTTTCGAGATAGATGGACCATTGATGGTCTGTTGAAGCTTTCCAGTAATCTGCAGATTTCTTATCGCTAAAAGTAAAACGGGAGGTTACATATTGAGCGTCAGACGCTTTTTCAAATTCTCCACCCTCTTTTAATCCTGTATTAAAATTCCACAATCCTGCTGACCAGCGGAGTAAAACTGTTTTTGAGAGGGATTGCTGAATTTCACCGCCGATAAAATACGCGAAATAATCCACCTCAAAACGGTTCTTTTTTAAAGTAGTATCACCAATTCCATAATAGTAATCATCATCCGTCATTTTTGTTTTAAACAAAATACTTAATTTTGTATTTTCAGATGAGATTGAATTGGCCTGATATCGAAACTTCCATGAAAATTCGGTAAAATTTTCAATCTTTATATGGTGAAACATTCTATCTGTTTGATTCCAAAAAGTACCATGTTCCAGCTTCGTACCCAAATATGGATCAAACCAATCTTCAAGGCTTACATAAGGAAAAAAACGTGTATCCTCACCAATCGTAAAACCGTCGAGATATTTTTTTACAACTTCTACAATTTTGGGATCTTTTGAAGTTTTGTTGTTGTTACCATCATTCGCGAGGATTTTAACTCTGGAGGAAGAGAGAAAATGAATAATACAAAATAGTATAATACAAACGAGTCTTGGCGAAAGATGCTTTATTATCAAAATTGTGTCTCCCAAATTTGAATGTGACAAAGAATTTTCTTGAAAGAAATGAATATAGTGACTATATTTGACAGTATCTATTAAAATAAAGTACATTTAATCTCAAAAATCAGTGATAAACTTTCCGAGCACTGTCTAATTAAAACTATGTAGCGTTTGAACCAAATCTCTGCATTCCTGCTGTCACTGCGAGGTGTTTTTTGCCGAAGCAATCTCATGCCTGTCTAACTGGGAGATTGCTTCTCTGAGAAACGCTCGCAATGACAAGAAAAGGCGGTTTTCGGTCAGACACTAATTTAAACTTTTCACTCTTACTATAACAAAATAGTTTAAAAATTATTCATTAAATTAATATTAATATGGACTTCTACAATCTACTTTCAGAAGATTACGATTTGATGACCCGCTTTGATGAAAGGATGGTCAAAGAGCGTCCGATTTTTGAAGAGCTGAATAAACAATATGGTTTCAGGAAGACGCTGGACGCCGGCTGCGGCAGCGGTTTTCACTCAATCTTGCTATCGAGCTTGGGAATTGAAGTAACGGGCATTGACACTTCAAAAAAGATGATAGACCTGGCAAAAAAGAACGCATCGAGACATCAGGTGTCTGCAAAATTTACTGAAACAGACTTCCTGACTTTTCCTGAGCAGGTGCAGGATTCGTTTGACGCTATTTTTTGTCTTGGAAATTCACTGGCTCATCTATTAAGTAAACACGAATTAGATACAGTGGCTGAGAATTTTCGAAGGGGTCTTCTTCCGGGAGGCTATCTAATAATCCAGCTTCTCAATTATGCAAAGATTTTAAATAAAAAAGAAAGACTTGTTGGAATTACTGAATACGGAAATAAAATATTTATAAGATTTTATGATTTCAAAGAGCACTTAATCCAATTCAATATATTGATACTGGAGAAGGGAAAAAGTGGATTTTCTCACCAGATGATCAGTACGCAATTATATCCCTGGCGTTTGTCCGAGCTCCAAAACACACTGCAAAAGAATGGCTTTAATCAAGTGCAGTTTTTCGCAGATTTGAGTAAAAATAAATTTGATGCAGAAACGTCCGGAAATCTTGTGGTTATTGCGGGGTGAAAATCTTACTTCTTCACCACAAGATATACTCCCACCAAAACTAATATAAAAGGCAGGAAAGGTCACAACACTAATAACGGAGCAAGTAAGGCCGTGGCTATTCCTGCCACCACCATAAAAGGTACAATCATCAAAACCAGAACCACTCCCAGAATTGCACCGATAATCTGGAATGGTATACTCAAGACAAAGAAACCAGCCTTAAAAATAACAGCTATAAGCTTGAAGAAAATTATAATAGCGGCCAGCATGAGCAAAAGTACGGCGAGTTCCACGAGAACCTCCAAATCTTATTGTTGGATATATCTTCTCTGGTTACGATAATTTCAGCGAAAGAGTTTCACAGCTAAAGTCATTAGTCATTAAGCCATTACTGTCATTCCCGTGTTCTTTTTAGCACGAATACAGAATTGTCATGGATGCCCGATTAATCCCGATATTCATTATTGTTAATCTAAAGGAAAGTCGGGAAGGGCATGACACCAATGAATCAAAGCTCAGACACCTCTGCTTCTTCCACCAACGGCTCTCCAAGTTCGCCGTTAAACATGGTTGAAAATTTCCGGCTCGCCCTTTCACTCCAGTCGTCAAAAATATAATAAACCACGGGAACCACGATTAATGTTAGAAAGGTAGCGATAGCTAAGCCAAATATCACCGCGACGCCCATGGGGCCCCACCACTGGGAACTTTCACCGCCAATGCTAAATCTGAAGTTGCGGAAATCGAAATTCAATCCTGTGGTTAAAGGAATCAGTCCCATTATTGTTGTGACAGCAGTTAAAATGACTGGACGCATTCTGGTTTTTCCACCCTGAATAATTGCTTCTAATTTGTTTAAACCTCGTTGCCGTAGTTGCTGAATATAATCAATCAAAACAATGGCATTATTTACCACCACACCTGCTAAACTAATAACGCCAATGCCAGTCATCAGAATTCCAAATGGCAGACGCGTGACCAACAGGCCAAAGAACACACCTATTAAAGATAATATGATGGAAATCATAATAACAAAAGGCAGCGAAGCAGAATTGAATTCATAAACCAGAACCAGAAACATTAAGAAAAGCGCCATTAAAAAAGCCCGCGAAAGAAAAGCCTGACTTTCATCCTGCTCTTTGTTTTCACCTGTGTAAGCCACCATGTAACCCGGAGGAAATGAGAAATCAGCTATTTTTGTTTGTACATCTTTTAAAACATCGTTTGCGAGGCGGCCTTCCACATTAGCAGAAACCGTCACCACACGTTTTAGATCCTTGCGCTTAATTGCGGTAAATCCCCCTTCAAATTCAAATGTGGCCAATGATATGAGGGGAATTTGTGTACCCTCCTCAAATATGGTGAGGTTATTTAATACGTCCAACCGATTACGAGTCTGTTCTTTCAAGCGAACGGTTATAGCATATTCATCATCGGCAACTCGATACTCTGAAGCCTCGGTACCATAAATTGCAGTTCGAATAGTAGACGCAATTTTGGAAGTGTTCAAACCATAAATGGCCGCTTTTTTTCTGTCAATTCGCACTCTTAATTCAGGCCGTCCTTGATCAAAGTCATCTTTAAGATCAACCAGGCCTGGAATATTATTAATTTCTCTTCTGACCTGAGCGGCTAAATCTCCTAATACGGTAAAATCATTCCCTGAAATTTCAACGTTTACCGGCGGTCCGGCGGGCGGTCCCATATCAGGTTTATCTACTTCAATTCGAGCGCCGGGAATACGCACAATTTCATGTCTTATCTGTTGCATGGTAATATCTGAGGATTGATGCCGATCCTGTTGATCCAGGAATTCAATTGTGACCATGCTTTTGTGCGGCGTGCCGCCTCCGCCGCCAAAACTAAATCCACTCCCTTCTGCGCCTACATTCGCGACATAGCTGGTAATATCTTGTTTAAATTTGGGTATCTTATTTTCAATCACTCTTACAATACGGTCAGATTCTTCCAGTTTTGTACCGGTAGGTGCAGTTACTTCAACCGTTATCTGAGATGGATCCACTTCAGGAAAAAACTCAATTCCGGTGCCAAAGAAACCATAAAGTATAATGATCACTAATAGACTGGCAAAAGACGCACCGATGCTCATACCCCTGTGATTCAGGCTCCATCTCAGCGCTTTATCATAGTATATCAGAATTTTGGGAAACAGGGTCTCTTTCTTTTTTCCCTTTTTAACTTTCAGGAATACTTCACAAAGAACAGGATTGATGGTCAATGCGACAAAAAGCGAGCAGCTTAACGTTATAATTAAAGTTATGGGTAGATATTTCATGAATTCGCCCATAATGCCTGGCCAAAAGATCATGGGTGCAAAAGCACAAAGGGTTGTGATGGTTGAAGCAGTGATCGCTCTGCTAATTTCATTGGCGCCTTTTTGGGACGATTCAAAAGCGTTGAATCCTTCCTCCCGGTGTCGATAGATATTTTCAACCAGAACAATGGCATTATCTACCATCATTCCCAGAGCCAGAATCAAACTAAATAACACAATCATATTTAACGTGTAGCCCAGAGCCTGAATAATAATAAACGAAATTAACATAGAAAGCGGTATCGCTATAGCTATAAATACTGAACTCCTGAAACCGAGAAAGGCAAACAAAACTCCAACAACTAAAAACAGGCCCGAAATAATATTATTTTCCAAATCAGAAACCATGTGTCTGATATCTTTGGAACGGTCGGCAGTAATGGTGATGACCGTGCCGGAGGGCAGGGTCACTTTTTCTTCTTCAATGATATTTTTAATTTCATCCGTTATTTTAATCAGGTTCGCGCCCGATCGCTTTTTTACACTTAGAGAGACACAATTGCGGCCGCCTTCCCGTGCCATGCTTGAGCGATCTTTGTACCCATATTCAACCTCAGCGATATCTTTTATATATACTGGAGTCCCATCGATTACTTTGGCTACCAGTTCTGGAATGATTTCTACTTCCTGGAATTCTCCAGGAATGCGCACCAGATATTTTATATTTCCTACTTCAATCGAGCCGCCCGGAATGGTTTTATTTTCATCCTGGATGGTTTCAATCACATCATTGAAGGCAATGTTGTAATGTTTGAGCTTGCCCAAATCCACATTTACTTTGACTTCTCTTTCAAGCCCACCGCTGATGACCGCGTCCAAAACTCCAGGAATCGTTTCAAACTTGTCTTCAAAGTCCTCGCCGATTTCTTTTAGTTTAACCAAGTCATAATTTCCTGAAATGTTAACCAACATAATAGGAAACTCTTCAAAGCTTATTTCATTAATAATAGGTTCTTCCGCATCTTCAGGAATCTCACTTTTGGCCAGATCAACTTTATCCCGCACTTTTTGAATCGCCTCATCCATGTCCACATCTGGATTGAATTCTACCTCAATAATAGAAATTCCCTCGGCGGATGTAGAGCGAATTTCCTTAAGGTCGGTTATTTCCTTTATTTTTCGTTCAATTGGCTGCGTAACCAAAGTTTCGATGTCGCCCGGCGTTACCCCAAAATATGGGGTTGAAACTAACACAATCGGTATGGTTATTGCTGGCGCTGATTCTCTCGGCAGGGTGCTGTAAGAGCTCAGGCCCATTATTACAAATATGGTTATTAAGACAAATATTGATGGTTTGTGTGTTAATGAAAAATCAATTATTTTCATTTTTGTCCTCTATATCTTTGAAGTATCATTCATGAACTGCAATTCTTTCACCATCTACTAAATCACGATGTCCTACGACAATGAGTTCATCCCCGTGCTTGATTCCATTCGAAATCCAAATTCGATTATTGTATGAAGCACCAATTTTCACTTCACGCTTCGACGCCAAATTTCCCTGATTAATAAAAACAAATTTACCCGTTTCTGTTTCAATGATGGCGTCTCTTGGGATGACTACCACGCCATCAAGCTGTGCTTTTTTAATTTTAATATTAGCAAACATTTCAGGTTTAAGTTGACCATCCGTATTTTGCAACTTTATCTCGATGGGAAATGTTCGGGTACTTGCAATTATACTTGGCCCCACAAAAGACACCCGGCCTTCAAATTCCACATCTGGCAATACATCGAAAGTTATGAGGGTTAGCGAGCCGTTTTTTACATCTGTAATAAACCTTTCCGGTACAGACGCGATTATTTTTACAACGTCTATTTTTACAATTTTAAATAACGGTGTGCCAGGGAGTGACAATTCGCCCACTTCAGCTAACCTATCATCAATAATGCCGAAAATCGGGCTTTTTATTTTGGTTTTTTCGAGTCGCGCATTAATATTCTCATAGCGTGCCAAGTCTCTGTCCAGACTATATTTATATTCTAAATACCTTTGCTCGGAAATAACTTTATCTTGATACAGGTTTGCCTGTCGTTTAAAAGTCGCTTCACTCAAAAGATAGGATGCTTTTGCTTCATCGTGGCTTGCCTGTAACGTCTTACTTTCTAACTTTGCGATAACTTCGCCCTTTTTTACACGGTCGCCTTTGTCTTTTAAAAATTTTTCAATGACTCCCATCTCTTCCGAGCTAATAGTGGCGGCAATGTCGGCACGGACTGTGCCAGTCACCTCAATAAAATCCTCAAAATTTGCGGGCTTAATTGTCAGGACCTTCACATCAGTGAAATTTTCAGGAACTCCATTATTAGAATCATTTTCCCCGTTGTTATCGCCTCCGCAATTCAAATGAAAGATAATGAATGCCAGAACAATCAAAATACTGGTTAAATGTTTAAGCTTCATGTCTTAATTTCTCCCTGTGGCTTTATTTAATTCGGCAAGCGCGACCTTTTGGTCATAAACTGCTTGCACATAATTAGTTTTTGTAATATTTAATGCCAGTAACGCATCACCAAGCTCTAATTGTGTTCCTACTCCTTCTTTGTATCTTCGTTCCGCCATAAAAAGAGCCCGCTCAGCCTGGCTAATGGCATGCTGCTGAACCTGAATCCTTTTTTCAGCTTCATTTATATTTAACAAAATAAATTTAATCTCAATTTTGAGGTTATCTTTGAACATATCGACCTGATGCTGTGAATTTCTATAATCTAATTTCGCTTGTTGTACTTTTGCGAACGTTCTAAACCCGTTAAAAATTGGAACCTCCAGTCTTATCGCTCCACTGACACTGGTTTGAAATCCTAATCCTAAATCGAAAATATCTGATTGAGCGACACTCTGGTAATTCCCAGTAAAAGAAAGCTTTGGTAAAAGGTCCGAACGCGTAATGCCAATGTTATGTTTAAGCATGTTTGATTGATAATCTAATTGTTTGAGTTCCGGTCGATCTCTCAATGCTACTTCCTGCATATCTTCAAGAGATAAACCATTTGTTTGCTCAAAATGCAATTCGTCCTTCAAAGAAATTTCCTTATCCAAATCCAGACCAATTATTTCCTTGAGCTGATTCTCTGCTATACGCAAATTGTTTTCGGAGCGATAAACTATTGGTTGAAGATTCGCATAATCGACCCAGGCTTTCAGGGTATCTAATTCCGAGACCTGACCCTGCTGAAAAAGTTTCCGAGTATTGATTAAATTTGCGAATTGCTGATCAAGGGATTGCTGATTAATGTTCAAAAGCTGCTCATTTAATTGTACTGTAAAATATGCTGTTTTAACTGACAAAACTACACTGGATTTTACAGATTGAAAGCCTTCATTTGAAAATTTTTTATACAGTTTAGCTGCTTTAATGCCACCAGAAACTTTGCCGGCCTGAAAAAGGGGCTGGTCAAAAGTAAAGTTTAAAACATATGAATTTTTTTGGCCAATTCGAAATGCTGTTTGTTCTCCAGTACTTGGATCGGGAAAGAAAAATACTGGTTGTTTAATATTTCTGGTGTAAATGCCAGTAAAATTTATATCAGGCAAAGCATCCGCCCAGGCCTCCCGAATTCTGGCATTGGCATTTTGAACATCGTTACTTGCTATAAGAATGTTCTCGTTGTTCTCAGTAGCCATCTCAACAGCATCTTCCAGGCTAAGTACAATGGGTGTATTTTGTGCCTGAGAAAAATTGACCGATGATAAAATACAAATAATAATGGTTAAAAACGAAAATATCATAACTTTCATTTGCACTTCCTTAATTCTAAATTTATTTGAGTTCTGTTATTGACATTAGTGAAAAATACGGCATAAAGTTTAAAATTCTTAACTTTAAGCTAACATTATTAAACTTTAGCTGCTCCCTCGAAAAATATTTGTTTTATTAATTTAGCATCCTTTTTTAAATTACTGGTTGCGGGTTCTCTGATTGCATGAAAAAAAGCTACATGAATCAATCCAAACAGGGATTGCGCTAACTTGAAAGCATCTAATTTTTTGAAGTCTCCTCCTTTTATGCCATCCTTAAATAATTGACCTAAATACTTCAATAAGGCTCTGTGTTGTTCATAACAATTTTCATACATCTCGCAATTTAAACTTTGTGCTAAACTGTTTCTCTCTAATTCCAAAGCGCTGAATATCGGCCGGTGTGTTTCAAAAAACTCAAAGGCCGCATCTATATAGGTTTCAATTTTCTCTCTGGGAGTGGTTTTATTTCGAATAGCTTCTTCTACAAATCTTTGAAAGCTGCTAATGCCGCCTTTAATGATACAGGAAAATAGTTCCTCTTTATTTTTGAAGTAATTATAAATCGTACCTTTACCATATTCAGCAACCTCGGCGATTTCATCTAAAGTGGCCTTTTCAAAACCTCGTTCTGAAAACACCTTTCTGGCTGCGTTTAATATCTGTTCCCGTCGCGCCAGGCGTTCGCGTTCTTTTCTTGGTAAATCTATCTGGGATTCCATAATTCAACTTTTCCTAAAAGTGACTGAGTAGTCATCAAATGACTATCAGGTCAAAACTACAACTATCTACTCTAAAAAGCAAGTATTGTTTCATTATTTTTTGTAGATTCAACACCTGATTCAGTACTTTTTAGAAACAGTTTTGTACGCTTCCCGAAATGGAACGCCTTGCTTAACTAACTCATAAACTTCAGCAGTTGCATAAATATCTTCGGTCAGGGCCTGGCGGCAACGTTCTTCATCGACCTTCAGGTTTTCGAAAATAAGGCGCATGACAGACAAACATTGCCTGGTTATTTCCAGGCTTTTCATGGTGGGCTCTTTGGTAAGCTGCAGGTCCCGATGATAACCTGAGATAAGATTGCTCATCATACTTTTTATCTGGAGTTCGTAAGAAACAACAACGTGGTATTTTGCCCTGAGTAATTCCAGGACGTCCGGATTCTGTTTTTGCGGCATGATAGAGCTGCCCGTACAGAATTCTTTTGGCAATTCGAAATAACCCATTTCCGGCAAACTGAATATTATTAAATCAGTGGCTATTTTGTTAATATCAAACATAATTTGAGTTAAAGCATGCACAAGCGTGGACTCAAATTTCCCTCGACTGTGTTGAGTGTAAACAGGATTCTCTTGTAATTTTTTAAAAATAAGCAGCTCTGAAGTAAATTTTCTATCGATTTCAAGTGGCACGCCATAACCTGCACCAGTCCCTAATGGAGATTGATCGATGAGTTCCAGCGCCAGATTAAGGACTTTTAAATTATCCAGCATAGAATCAATCCATGCATTCCCCCATAATGTAATAGAGGAAGGCATGGCTTTTCTGGTATGTGTGTAGCCCGGTAATTTTATTTGACCATATTCTTTAACAAAATCTGATATCGATTTATTCAGCTCGTCAATCAGTTTTTTGCAATCGTTTAGTTCGTTTTTGTAATACAACCTTAAAGCGGTCAGTACCTGGTCATTTCTCGAACGGGCGGTGTGAATCTTTTTCCCTAAATCTCCCAGCTTTTTTGTTAAGAGATTTTCAATAGCTGTGTGACAATCCTCTTGTTCTTTTAGAATCTTAAAATCACCTTTTGCGTCAAGACTGATAATTTGATTGAGCTCCTCAACAAGCTTCTGTGTTTCATCTTTTGTCAAAACGCCAATCTTGCCAAGCATTTGAACGTGCGCAATTGAAGCCATGCAGTCATATTTAACTAATTTTTGATCGAGGGTATAATCTTCACCAACTGTGAATTCTTCAATCTGCTTGTTTAATGAATAATTTTTATCCCAAAGTTTCATCATTGCACCTATTATAAATTCTATTTCCGCCAGTCATAAGGCTTTCTTTTTCGCAATACCAGGTTATGTGCTTTTAATCTAATCGCCGTGATATTTATAAAGCCTCTCGAATCCGTCGCATCAAAACCGCCTTCTACTTCCATGCTGGAGAGTTCCTGATCATAAAGCGATGTATGCGATTCTCGGCCAATAACCTGAACATTCCCTTTGTATAAAGAAAGAATTACTTTACCATCAATCGCTTCCTGGCTTTTATTAAACGCGCACATGATGAAATCCATCTCAGGGGAAAACCAGAAGCCATTGTAAATCAGTTCAGAGAATTTTGGAATGAGCATGTCTCTTAAATGCATGACCTCCTTGTCCATGGCAAGGCCTTCCAGGTCACGATGAGCCAGCCAGAGAATCGTTGCGCCCGGCGATTCGTATACTCCTCTGGATTTAATGCCTATATATCTGTTTTCAACCATATCCAGCCGGCCAATGCCATTTTTCATCCCCAATTCATTAAGATACATGAATAAACCCAGAGGCTCCTCTTTAATGGTGCCATCCATCTTGTTGACTACTTTTTTAGGGTATCCATTATCGAAAAACAGCTCGATAACAGTCTCTTCTTCAGGGGCTTCTTTTATGGAGATTGTCATGGAAAAGACATGTTCAGGCGGACGGTAAAGCGTATCCTCTAAAACACCGGCTTCATGACTTATGTGCATGAGATTTTCATCTTCACTATACGATTTTTCTTTGGATGCTTTTACTGGAATATCCCACTGTTCCGCGTAGTTTAATAAATCGCTTCTACCCTTAAAGTCACTTAGAAATTCCGGATCTTTCCATGGTGAGATTATGTTTATTTTTGGGTTTAAAGCATAGTATGCTAATTCGAACCTAACCTGATCATTCCCTTTACCGGTTGAGCCATGGGCCACATATTCCGCATTTTCTTTCTCAGCAATTTCAATTTGCTTTTTAGAAAGCAGGGGTCTGGCCAAAGATGTTCCGAGTAAATATCTGCCTTCATAAAGTGCATTTCCACGCAAAGCCGGAAAAATGAAATCTTTGACTAATTCTTCGCGTAAATCCTCAACATAAACATTAGTTGCTCCGGTATCAAAAGCTTTCTGACTGATTTCTTTAAAGTCTTCTCTTTGGCCTACATTGCCAACAAAACAGACAACATCATAGCCCTTGTTGATTAGCCATTTTAATAGAACCGAAGTATCCAGTCCACCGCTGTAAGCTAAAATCACTTTTTTCTTTGACATTTTTCTCCTTCCAGGGTATTTTAATTGAGCTCTCTATTTTTTAGTACTTTAGATATTTTTTCAATTACAATGTCTATTTCCTCATAGCTGATCGTTAACGGAGGCAATAATCGGAGTACGGTTGCTCCCGCTGGCAGAACAAGGATTCCTTCATTCATAAGCTCTAAAATATAAGGCTTTACTTTTTCTTTTAACTCGATGCCTACCATTAATCCAAGGTTTCTTACTTCCCGAATGTTGTTGAAATCGAACTTTTTAAGCCGGCTGACCAGATAATGCCCTTTTTCTTCTGCCTGTTTATCGAGTGCATTTTCAAGCATAAAATCTATTGCGGCGATAGAGGCAGCACAAGATAGCGGATTTCCCCCAAAGGTAGTTCCATGTTTCCCTTTTGGCACGTTGATTTTATCATTACACAACACAGCGCCCATGGGAATTCCACCCGCGATGGATTTAGCCACGCACAGCATATCGGGTTCTAAATCAAAATGATTGCAGGCAAACATTTTTCCGGTTCTGCAAAATCCAGTCTGAATTTCATCGATGATGAGTAAGACTCCCTTGTCGTCACAGAGCTTTCTGACTTTTTTGAAGAAATCCTCACCGCCAATGTTCACGCCCCCTTCTCCCTGAATAATTTCTAATAAAACTGCTGCGGTCTTTTCACTGACTTTCTCAGCCAATTTCTCAAAATTATTAAAAGGCACATGATGAAATCCAGGAATTAATGGTTCAAATCCCTTGCGGTAGTCTGGTTTGAATGTCGCGCTCAAAGCACCCAACGTGCGACCATGGAAGCCTTTCATTGCACAAATAAATTCGGCCTTTTGGGTAGTTATTCGCGCAAATTTGAGTGCGGCTTCTATACTTTCCGCACCTGAATTACACAGGAATGCCTTAGTTAAACCTACTGGTGCAACATTGATTAATTTTTCAAGCAGCCTCGCCCGAGTGTCATTATAAAATATCCCTGAACAGGTAATCAATTTCTCCGCCTGATTTTTGACAGCTTGAATAACTTTTTCATTGCAGTGACCTAAATTGGCTACACCGTGTCCAGCTACACAATCAATGTACTCATTCCCTCCAACATCCCATACTTTTGCATTCTTACCCTTTGCTAATACAATATCCCTTTTGGGGTAGATATCCATGCCATAGTTTTTTTCTAATTCTAAGTAATTTGTCATTTGATTATCGTGCCCTCCTTCCTGTTTAATGCATCTTTAACTGGATGTTCAACTCTGCCATCGCTTATAATTACCTGGCTCGCACCGTTTTCAAACAGTTTTACCAAAGCAAGCATCTTTCTTTTCATCCTGCCTTCAACCTGCTGTTCACGGAATTTTAATTCGTCCTGTGAAATTTCTGCCACCAGTGTAGCAGGATCATTTTTGTCTTCTAAAAATCCCGGTGCCTCAATCAACTGAATAATTTTTTCAGCTTGAACTGTGAATTGTAACACGTTCACAATATCGTCGTTTTCTGAATTAATGGCAAAATTGTTTTCATCAATTATAGGTATAGATAGAACCGGAACATAATTATTTTTTAATAATAAATCTATCAATTCTTTATTAACCTGTTTGGGTTTTCCTGAAAAATCCCGCACGATTTTTAACTTGTCATTTTCCTTTACTCTTATCCCTTTATTTCGCCGCCCCTGAACAATCTTACCGTCCACTCCTGAAAGCCCGACTGCACTAATGCCGTGTTGGTGACAAAGTTCTACTATGCGTTTGTTCCTGAGACCAGCATAAGCCATCATTATCAGGTCAAGCGCAATTTCATCGGAGAACACGCTGCTGTATCCTGAAACTGAGGTGATGACCTTTTTGGGCTGCCCCAAGTCTTCCGCCAGCTTATCCCTGACCGCGTTCGCACCGTGAACAATAATATATTTTTCTTTTAAATCTGCCAAATCAGCAATGATTCCTTTGATGTTAATGGACACCCCGCCACCAATTTTAATGATCATCATAGTGTGAATACCTTTATTGTGTAGTTTGCAATTTTTTGCCAGTTGTTTTCATCCGGGTATTTTTCAGAACAGATAATGAGTTCTCCGTTTGATTGTTTATAATGCATGGTGAAATAATCAGGATCTGAACGAAACTGTGATGCAACATAAACAGCTTGTTTGTCAGAAATAATCATGTTCATCGCCCGAATGTAGCGGGTCTTTCTTTCAATTATGCCAACCGCTTTCTTCAGGGTTTGTAAAAAATCTCCCTTGTCGAATTTCTTAATGTAGTTAAAAATTTTCTCTGCGCCAATTCTCCCAGATTCTTTGATTTTGACTCCACGCAGCTCACCGTTAAAAACAAAAACATACCTGTCATCATAAAAAGGCATATTATTATCGATTGAAATGTCCCGATCTTTAAACGCACTTCTTGCGTGCGCAATGAGCTGGGTGGCAGTTCCAAATTTAGCAAGGTCATCTTCCCAGACAGGGTGAATGTTTTTGTAATACCTCCAATCATCATGGACCAGAAAAGCACAGCCCCAGCCATGGCCCTGGTATTCCTTACTGTTGTTTGCAATGGCTGCAAATTTCTTTAAATGATGGTGGACTTGAAATTCTTTCTCAGATTTTACTAATAAAAGCCTGCACATATCTCTCCGCCCTCACATTCTCCCTTCGTGAATAACATAATCCACAACTATTTTCGGTATATCAATATTTGTCGCAGCAAAGCTGCTTTTGAATTCCATCGTATGATTGACTTCGTTTACTAATAAACCTTCATCTGTTTCAAATAGATCAACAGCAATGATTCCCCCACCCACGGCATTAGCAGCCTGCAATGAAATTTCCTTTATATCATCCGTAACCGGACAATTTACCGCCTCAGCGCCCCTGGCTGCATTGGTAATCCAATGCTCTGATGTCCTGTAAATGGCCGAGACACATTCATCTCCTGCAACAATACTCCTGATATCCCGTCCTTTCTTTTCAATAAATTTTTGAATGTAAAATATTGAATGATGATGAGTACCAAGCGTTGTTTTATGTGCCAATATAGACTCTGCTGAATCCTGGTCATTTATTTTAGACAACAATCTTCCCCACGATCCCACAGCAGGTTTTAAAACAACCGGATAACCCATATCTTCCATCGCCTGTAATGCGGACTCCATGGTAAAAGCCACCCTTAATTCAGGTTGCGGAACGTTATGCTGCTTCAATGCCAACGAAGTGAGAATTTTGTCGCCACAAATTGTGGCCACATGCGAGGAATTAATGCACTTAATACCACTACATTCAAAAAGCTGTAATGAATGCAATCCCCTTAGATGAGCGATGCACCTTTCCAGTATAACATCCAAAGAATATCCCATATCATCAATATTAAATGCAACTTTGCGATCATCAATCAAAACCAATTCAATTTCTTTTCGAGATTGAAATTCTTTGATTAGCAGCTTTTCATCCTGCCGGATTAATGAATGTAAAAATCCGACTCTCAATTTATCCTTCCCAAGTTTTCCTCCTGTTAAAATTAATGGGTTAATAAATGTAATTGGCACATTCTATACTGGATGCAGTCCCGGAAAATCCAGCGCAGTTGTTTCCTCAAAACCATGCATAATATTGAATGCTTGCACGGCCTGCCCCGCGGCGCCTTTCATCAAGTTGTCAATTGCGCTTATCACGACCAGCCTGTTCGAGTCATCATCTTTTTGAAATCCGATATCACAATAATTAGTCCCGCTAAGTAATTTTGGTTCCGGATAGCGGTATGAGCCTTCTCTTTCCTTAACAATTCTGATAAACGGTTCATGGCCGTATTCATTTCTGTAAATTTTCCAGATGTCTTTTTCCTGCAAATCTTCTTTCAAAAAAACATGACACGTTGTAAGCGCACCTCTAACAATATCCAGGGCCGTCGCAGAAAAATGCATTTGCATATCTTCGCCAAAGCTCAACTCCTGCAGCATTTCAGCAATATGCCGATGCTGAGTAGGTTTATATGAGCGGATGCAATCACTCCTTTCTGGATGGTGGGAAGCCTCCGACGGCGAGTTTCCACCCTCACTGGAACCTCCTTTCACTTCGACAACGGTTTTGCCCAATTCAACCAGGCAGTTTTTAAAAAGCGGATACAGCGCCAGAATGGTTACGGTTGCATTACAGCCAGCGCTGGAAACGAAACTGGCTCTCCGCATCTCCTCTCGGTGCAGTTCCGGAATACCGTACACAAACTGGCCTAACATTTCAGGATTCAGGTGAGGGCGCTTATACCACTTTTCATAGACGTCGCCGTTTTTTAGCCTGAAATCTCCGCTTAGATCAATGATCTTGCCGGCTATTTTTTTATATTCTGCTATGTTCTGCATTGACTTCCCATGCGGCAGGCAGAGAAACAGGACATCGCATTTTTGCAATTCGGACAACTGGCAAAATTTTAATTGGGTGATGCTTCTTAAATTGGGATGAGCTTTAAAGACAAATTTTCCAGCATATCTTTCTGACGTAATCTGATTGAGTTCTACCTGGGGATGGAACAAAAGCAGTCGAAGAACCTCTCCACCAGAATACCCGGAGCCGCCGGCAATGGAAACCGATACCTTACGCATTCACATCTCCTCTTGCAATATTGATGACATAATCAACAATTAATTTAGGTATATTTACTCCTGTAGTTTCAATACTATTTTTAAACTCCATAGTATAATTGACTTCATTAACCAGCATTCCTTCATCTGCTTCGAAAAGATCAACAGCGACAATCCCGCCGCCTACAGCTCTGGCTGCTTGCACAGATATTTCACTAATTTCATCAGTGACCGGACAATTGCTGGCGATGCCGCCTCTGGCCGTATTAGTAATCCAATGATCAGAAGTCCGGTAAATAGCTGCAACGCATTTTTCACCAACCACGAAACTTCGAATATCTCGTCCTTTCTTTTGAACATATTTTTGAATATAAAAAATGGAGTGATGGTAGGTACCCAGAACAGTCTTGTGTTCTAAAATTGACTCAGCAGCGTCCCGGTCATTGATTTTTGATAGCAACCTGCCCCAGGAACCAACGGCCGGTTTCAATACCACCGGGTAATCCAATTCTTCTATTGCATGAAGCGCAGACTCTTCAGTAAAGGCAATTCGGACTTCCGGCTGAGGAATGTTATTTTCCGATAAAGCATCGGAAGTGAGCAGTTTATCGCCGCAAATAGTTGCCACACGATATGAATTTACACATTTTTTCCCGGCGCTTTCAAACAGCTTTAATGCATGTAATGCCCGAGAGTGATTGATGCACCTTTCCAACACCACCGGAAAATTGAAACTATTATTTCCCAGGTTGAAGGTTAGCTTTCGGTCATCAATCAAAACCAGCTCTACATCTAATCTTGACTTAAATTCCTGTAATAGAAATTTTTCATCTTTTCTAAGTATCGAATGTAAGAATCCAACTTTCATCTAATCTTTCCTTAGTTCTGTATTTAAATCACGATTACTCGCCCCAGTCTTCTTCTTCCTGTGGCGCTTCTTCGACTATAAAAGGCACAATTCCGGTGACTTCTAATTCTGTACCGCAATCAGGGCATTCTAACAATTCGCCCTGGACGGTATCTTCATTCTGTTCAACATCCGCTGCACAAATTGGACATTCAGCTACTTTACTCATTTTGTGCTCTCCTTTGTTTAATAGTGAATAATTTTAGCAAACAAATTTATGACAAACATTAACATCATTATTGTGCTTTTAAACTTAAAAAGCCTTTCCAAATTTTATTTGGAAAGGCTTTTTAGAATATTCTGTTAGTTTTTTCTTTTAATTGCTTTATTTAAAGCCCTTCCAAATATACAAACGCTTGAGGCCCGGCCTGAAAAAAAACGCACATTTCCTCGTTATGCTTGTCGGATTAATTGAGCTTGTATACTTGTTTAGATTCAAATTACTCATTAAAATATTTCTCTCATAATCATTACCGAAAATTGAAGCGAATGTAACAATTGTTTTTGGTAATGTCAAGATTAATTTTAATCATCCGTGGAAATACTACAGGATCATATTTCTTTGTAATGCTTTTCAATTTCAGCAAGCTCGTCATTTGAAAGTCTCAAATCACCTGCAACCACAACCTCTTCGATTTGGGCTGGTCTTCTTGCACCAACAATAGCAGCCGTTACTTCCTCACGACGCAAAATCCAGGCAATAGCAAGATGCGAAACCGTAATCTTTCGTTTTTGGGCAATTTTACGCAGAGCATCGACAAACTTAAGATTAGCGGTCAATTCAGGTTCACGAAAACGCGAATCTTCATAAAGCCTGTGATCATCCCCTGGTAAAGCGTTCACCCATTCTCGGGTAAATTTGTCTGTAAGAATGCCTTTTTGAATCGGACTGTACACAATAACACCGATCTGGCTTTGCAAGCAATAATGTAGCAGTTCCTTTTCAATGCTCCTTTCTAACATGCTGTACGGCGGTTGTAAAGAGGCGACGGGATGAATCGGTTGAATGCGTTTAAGCTGCTTCACACTGAAATTGGACACACCGGCGTACCGTATTTTCCCCTCTTTCACAAGATTGGCCACAGTACTCCAACCCTCCTCGATGTCACTTTTCGGATTGGGCCAGTGAATCTGGTAAAGGTCGATGGTTTCTAATTGCAACCGTTTCAGACTGGCTTCTACCTCTTTTCGGATATTTTCTTTTTTTAAATTGGACGATATATTTTTATTGTCATCCCAAACCAGGCTACACTTTGTTGCAATTATTGGTTTTTGGTTTAAGTCTTTTACTGCCTGCCCCACGATTTCTTCGGAATGCCCCAGTCCGTAAACTGGTGCAGTATCAATCCAATTGACGCCTGAATCCAAAGCCTTTTGAATGGTGGAGATGGAGTTGTTATCGTCTTGAGCTCCCCAACTGTATTGCCAGCCTCCCCCGCCTATAGCCCAGGTGCCCAGGCCAATTTTCGTCAAATTTAGATCGGTTGTGCCTAATTTTGCTTTTTGCATAATGCGATTTCCACTATTTTCTATTATGAATAATCTATCACTATTACTTTTCACATTAATATCTGCAATTATCAACTTAAAGAAAATCAATTTTGATGTATTATTTTCCCATAGAAAATCTCCATACAATTCAACTTACAATTATAATCGAATTTAGAAACGTAGTCGACGTTAATCAAGGAATTCGTTTTGTCAAAAAATAAATAAAACTAACATATTTTAATTACTCCATACATAATAATCAATTATATATTCCATTTAAAAATGAGATTTGAGCTACTATCATTCTCATGTTGTTTTTCCAGTGATTTAAGAATGTTCAGGTATTATAATGTCTATCTCGATTTATTCTATTAGGATGATAGAACAAATCTCGTTCTTCCATTCAAAGAATTCTAGGTTTGATGGAGGGCTTGCGAGTTTTTGTAGCTGTTGCTGAAAAAAGTGAATAAAACAATTTTACTCGAAGATATAAATCAGAAACTAAAAAGTGATGGCCTTATATCAAATACAC
Source organism: uncultured Cytophagia bacterium (assembly GCA_964539665.1). Taxonomy (GTDB): domain Bacteria; phylum Zhuqueibacterota; class Zhuqueibacteria; order Oceanimicrobiales; family Oceanimicrobiaceae; genus CAZIKB01. The sequence goes on along the minus strand of CAZIKB010000016.1, from coordinate 7,113 downwards.
TGAAAAAAACAGACTTCAGCCGAAATTAATAAGCAGGGTTAAAGAATATAAAGATCATTCTATTGTTGTTTCTTTTTGCAAAGTTCACAAACCTTTTCATCATGAGTTAAATATCTTTCTCCATAGATATTTTTCCCTTGCACAAATTCAATTCTTTCAATCAACTCGTCTAATATTCTTCTCACCTCTCCTTCAATTATCTCATCTCTTAGCCTATACTTTTCTTCATTTTCCATCTTTTCTTTAACATCTGGTTCTGGGATTTCAATAATTTTAATAAGATGGAAAGCAAGGATATTCGAAATATATGGATAGCAACCCATAACTGAACGTCTAAAAGCATTCTTGATAAGTTTTCCAACCATATAACTGTCTAACGAGAAATATGGAGAAATATCACTTTTATGCGACAAATTTGAATCATTATTGTCATCAGAATAAAAACTGCTCCTTGTAGGTAGACCAATCCCCATTCGTACACGGTTAAATTCGGCGCTTCGAGAAACCATCAACTTAATCATTTCCAGGGCAACATCTGGAGCAGCCGAATATTCCGGCACACCTAAATACCATTCACCAGCAATAGAAATTTCGCCTGGCAGCGAAGAAATTCCAATTCCCTCTCTTTCACCTATTTCAAACTCAGACAGCATTTGATTCAGTGTAGTGTACCAGTGGCGCCAAACTTTGGCATTCGGATTGACTGTAATTGGTTTCTTAAGATCATCCTTGGCGGGAGGTTGAAGCACCCGATCCCTATTCTTATCAAACAGATATGCCCTTCTGCAAAGGCGGCGATAAAAGCGACCAGCCTTTTCTGCCTCTTTGGTTTGGAACCAATTTTTCAATGCGCACATTCGATTATTATTATTAGACCTTTCAATCTCAGTTTCTTGATCAATTAGCGGTTTCAATGACAAAAGAATCTCAAAAAAGAGACAGTTAAAGTTCTCTGGTGTAGTTTTAACAAAATCAAAAAACAGGTCAAATTTATCTGTGATAGTATGCCCCTGCAAATTTGTCTTTGCTGTTTTTGTGTTTTTTCTGTTGAGGTCAACAGGATGGTTTTCTTCCCATTTTTCGCAGTCTTTTACTAGTTGCTCCCAATCTTTCGGAGGTTCCTGATATTCATTTTTCCGATAGGCCAACAAACTTATGTTTTCAAAAAATGGAACGGCTTGAAACTGCAATATTTTACCGGTATTTTGCTCTCGTTTAAAAAATCGTTTTTTAAGCAAATGACTTCCCATATCGTCCCATTGCCAATAGTTACCTGAAAATTGAAACAATGGTAAATATTTCTTTTCAGTGTATGAGGAGTGAATAGTGAGTTGATACTCATCTATTTGTATAATTTGTAATTCATCCACAGCTGAAAAAAGACCAATGTCAATAGCACGGGTAAGAAAAAGTCGATCTTGATAGTCTATTTCTGCTTTACTTGAAAGTACTGCCTGCACTGCATGGCAAATGGATTCAAAATATCTTAACTGCATCACCGAGTCTATATGAAAGAAGAATCGTATCTTAATTGGTGAGACTGTGAAATCTCTCTTATTAATTCTGAGCAAAGATGAGTTGTGGCCTATGACAATCCCTTTACCATCCCTTTTTACTTCAAATGATTCAAGTCGATGCCGCATTCCTCTGCTTTTCATGACACGCAATAATACATGCCTCATGCCACGAAACTCAAACCGATCAAACTCGATGTGACAGTCTGAATTTTCAACAATAGAATCTTGCAAAATAGAGCCACTTCTTTCACAGTAATCGCTCACAACTAATAGACTTGACACACGTAGTCCTCTAAGCAGTTGAACCATAGTCACCGGAAAAGTGCGATCATCACGCATCGCAGGTGAAGATATTTGCCACTCATCAATATTGTCAACCATTACTCTGTCAACTATCTTACCCTCCAATCTAGCGCTTTTAATTTCACTTTCAATGATCTGTAGAATTTGTCCAGGATCAACATGACCCTTCGGAATAAGGCAAATACGAATCTTTACTGGTCGAGATGATTCCCCATTCACACGCAATTCTCGAAGCAAGTGATGAACAGTTTCTATACCATCTCGAGCAGTAAAAAGCAATGATAATGGTTTCTTTTTAATTTCCCGGCCACGTTCTTTCCTTGAGGCCATTTGTAGGAAGAATAACCCGAGTGGAGTTTTGAACGAACCTGTCGAGCCTTTTAACACGATAACATCTCCTGCAAAAAGAGAGCCTTCCAGAATCTCATCTAATTGCCTGAGACCAAATTCAATCATTTTTTCTAGACCGTAATGGTTGCCTTGTTCGAATTCTTGCAGCAACCGATGCGGAGGAAGGATACACGTGGATTCCTTCACCTTGTATTATTGAAAATGAGTGCACACCACGTTGCTCGCGTTGCATCCGTGATTTAACTATCTCAACACATCTTTGAGCATAATTGTTTTCTCGTTTAACTGAAAGTCGTATTACGGTATCAGCAATGTTTTGAGCTACTAGAAGCTCATTCGAATATTGGTTTTCATCAAAAGTTTTTGATTCTTCGAGTACGAGTAAAACATTTGTGCCGCATTCCTTTACTTTTTCTATCATACGCATCGTCGAAGAACGAATTGAAGAGGTTGATTTTCCTTCTTTTTCGCCTAAACCAATACTATTCATTGGATCAACAACCAGTAGCCGAATACCATCTTTAAGACTTTCAGCCCTATGCACAACAGATTGTAAGAAAAGCTCATAGGATTGCTTCTCTTGCAGCCCAATATCTGGCTGCAAAATGATCAGAGCACCATTGTTGGGATTTCTTTGGGCTATTGCTTCACTTGATGAAGCCACATCAGTTGCTACAGTAAAAGGCATATTCTCAGTAAAAGCACCAATTGAACTCAAAGTGTAAAGGCATTCGCTAGGAGATTGTTCAAGAGGTAATAGCCAAGCTATACCACCCTTCCTGGCTACAGCCGCTGCAAGTTCCAGCGATAGAATAGATTTACCGCTGCCTATCTCTCCAATTATTATAATTGTCTTGGCTTTGAGTCTGTTTTTATGTAAACCTAAGAAGTCAGACTCTGATTCAGTAGCTTCTTCTGGTAATACAGGGCCGAAACCACCAAAAAGATCATCCAAACCTTCAATTCCCGTTGCCACTCCAAATAATAGTGAGATAATGTATTCTGGATCTATAGTTAAAGTTTTCAGCTTAAGTCGGTTGGGATGATTTGAAGGACGAAAATAATTGGCTGCTCGAGCGACCTCGAAAAAGCAATTGACCATATTACTAATTTGAGTGGACATTTCTTGAGTAGGAGTTGCAACTTCACTTTTTTCAAGGCCAATTTTTGAAGTAAAATATTCTTGTTCTAATATATTCCTACAATAGTTGATAATATTTGTATTATATTCATGTTTAAAAGGATGAAGAGGAGGTTCGGTTTCGTTCTCATTTACTTTCTTGTCTTGTGGTAGATTATTGATAGTTTTGGCCAAAAACTGAAATATATACATTAACCTTGGAGAAAGTGGGCAATTATACCTTAGACGGATTGATTTCATGACAAAATAAACGAGTTCATGATCCGGCCTAATATTTTCTACTAATTCCCTAGCAAGAGCCACAGGGGATAGAACAGTGTGATGGAAACAGTTTTTGCCATCATGCCTACGAGTCCAATTTAGTTTCTTATCGCGCATCATTTTGAAAAGATATAGAGAAATGCTCTCCTCTGGAAATTCTTTTTCTAATTTCACTACGAGCAGATTTGGATCAATAACCCGATAAATAAATGAACCTTTCCAATTTGCTCGAGGCTCGCCCACATGCATCAATTCAGAGTTTTGATCCGAGTCGATCACAATGTGCCATAATATTCGACTCATACAGACTATTGCATCAATGGCTTCTGAATAACCACCACAAAGCTCTACAATTGCTTTGGGTGATGTTAAATAATTCTCAGACTTTGCATTAAGTATATTTCCTAAATCTTTCATAGTTTGTTATTTGTCAGAAAAATCTATTATATTTTTGCATTATTCTAAATGCATAGTATTCATAATAATTTTCTCGATATTTGCTGGCGTCCGAGAAACTTCTGAGAGTTTCATATAGTTAACTCGTAAGGCAAATGAAGATAAGAAAAAATCATTACCTATTTTATAGATTACATTTCTGTCAAGAGCTGCGGACACACAAGAAATTACACGTAATGACTTTTGGTCTAACTGAATTTTTCCCTCCTTATTATTCCATTCGGATTCAACCACTTTTTGTACAGTCTGTACTTCTGCTTCCGATGGCTCATACAAATCAGAGAACTGTTTAGCGCGTTCTTCCTGAGCCTCTACACGTTTTTGAGGGTCAGTAATACTGCTCAAATGTTCAATAGCAGGGAGGATATCCTCAGCGACCGATCTTTCAGACGCAATAGATTTTATGATATGATTTTCAATGAAATTGTATTCATTATCATCAATATCTATTTGTTCAATGCCTGATAGAAATAACCTATCTAGCAACCCATTATCACATTCAAATAGAGTTTGAGTAATATTCCAAAATGAGTGATCAACATCAATTGCCGGATCTTGATTAAGTCTAAGAGCGCACGAGGCAACCTTATAAATCAGGAGTATATGCTTGGCTATTTGTGCCTTTGCTTCTATAGCGTTAATTACCTCATCACGTGATTTATTGTTCAGACCATTCGAAAATGATTTAAGTTTATTAATTTGAAGCGATAGTTCGGAATAGAGTTTTCTCCTATTTACTTCATACTTAAAAAGTAATTTGATTAATTTTTCAACATTTTTCATTGGTGATTTTCGTATTGTGTTTTGAAAATACTATGATTTTGATTTTGATTTTGAGGTAAAGATAAAATTGTGTTCCATAAACTATTGTAAAGTTGAAGTTGATCAAGACCTTTAAAACCATCTATAAAAGCATCTTTGGTAAATATTTTTCGTTCTTTAGCCAAGTCGTATAATCTAATTAAGAACGGATCAGAGTGGTCTTTAAAATCGATTAAAGCTTGCTTAAACTTTCCACCATTTAAAATCTCATACAATTTTTTATCACATTCGTAGTTCTCAAGGTTGTAAATTTTCTCTTTAATTATATGCATGGAATTAAAAAAATTCTTCTTTCTACTATCATTAATACATAAACCAATTCGGTGTTCTATGAATTTTTTAAAACGTGTATCCGTACTGCTTAATGGCTTCGGATAATCTCTTTCAAGTTCTTTCCAAAAGTCATAAAAATCGTCAATGCAAGCCTTAAGTTGGGTATATAAATCTCGAATGTTAGAATATTCAAATTCTCTATGTAAATGTTCGTACATACTAGCAACCCAAAAACGAATGTCTTTTAGTATTATGACAAGAGTTAATGTCTCACCTATCGCTTCATTTAATCTACGCATTTCACCAATCAGACAAAGAAAACAAAGCCAACTTCTTTTATGATCTATTTCTTTAGAGGGATTACAAATATTGGTTATGGTTTCGCGATCCTTATCGCTCCCGACAACATTAATGATCCGTTCTAAAATTGATGGATGCAAAAAATCATTATCTACGTCTTTCCTATCTACTTTCTTCTCCGTAGGAAAATTACGAATAGGAACCTCCTCAGGTTTCCTCGAAGTTTTGCTCTTAAAAGGAATATTCGACAAGATAGTAACAAAATCTTCATCACCTTTAGCTTTATCGAGTCTCCTCGCAAGTTCAACGAACAAATCGCTTTGTTTCTTTACATTGCTGATGTCTTTAAATGTCTTAGCCAACTGACATAATTCCGGACCACGGCAGGCCAGGATGAAACTCCGATAGGCTTGTCCCATAGGAACATTCTGTTCTATTTCTTCCATAGGGAAGTTGGACATCTCTATAGTTGTAAAGAAACTAGACGTATTTCCTCCAAATTGAAATACTAATTCTTTGTACAAATGTTTTTCAACCATCCTATTCAGATTTTAGTAGATTTCTTTTTGAATCTTTAGCGAGTTACCCTCGATAAATATAATAGAATAAAAAAGGTGAACGATCATTAAGCTTCAATTTCATCATAAAGGTCGGCCCAAGCTTTGAATACTTTACTTACAGGTTTTTGATTACTCAGCTCGCTGAATGCTTGTTGTCTCTCTGGGTAATCAAGTCCCCTACAGATCTCTATAAATTCCCAATACATTTGGATTGGCGGATAACCTCTACTTAATCCCGCTGCTATTTCAGGGATAAATGCGACAACAGGTATAAATAACGAAGTATTAGGAAAATAATCAAGTAATTCCTTATGAAGTAATTTCTCTGATAAAAAACCTTTTGACTCAAGATGTCCTTGTATTTTCTGTACAACTTTATAAATAATATTTGCCAAATCTTGGTCAGTGTGAGATGGATTTTTAACGGTATCTAGCAGTTCATTGCGTAGTTTTTCATCAATGTGCAGCTGAGTCAGTATTCCTATAAAACTAATCCTAGTATGATTGTATGAGACAGGTCTTTCATTAATTGTTTCCAATAATTTTTCTACAGTTTTTACGACATCCCGTTTACTGTCTGTTATAAGTTTGAGAATCTCTTTGTGAATCTTGTCCAGTTGGTAATCCTCATAAAGACTGATACCCCCCTCGATTGGTGCACCGAGCGGACCTATGGCTGTTGAGAGTGTTTTGAACAACGCACGAACCAAACTAGGCATACAGATTATTCCTTGTACATTTCATTTATTCTCGTTGAGAGATATGGTCGTAGAATCAAAAACTGTCCGTAGCTTGTTGTATTCCGCTATGTATGAACAGTTACACTTAACTTATAATACTAAAATGATGTCTAGACTCCTTCTGTTTGCGGAGTGTATCTTCTTTTTTGATAAAAACCTTAAGAACGACATCTATAATGAATCAAAAAGCATCATTCGTTTAGTTCAAAGTACTTAAAAATCAAATATGGGAGAATTGCTCGAATCATGGTTTGGCATTGTTGTTATACCCCCTCAATAAGGATGGGTTATTATTCGAACTCTATATATTTTTACGCTTACATTTTAAATATACATAACCCGTTGTGCATAATTAAGAGAAGGCATATTTGATTTCATTAATTGGTTTA
>CAZIKB010000015.1:0-70722 GCA_964539665.1 uncultured Cytophagia bacterium | reverse complement strand
GTATTCACTGGCTATCATTTTTTCTTTGGTTTCTTTCAGCGCCCTGGCCATTGGCTTTCCGTTGGCAGTCTCACAAGCGCTAAGTACCACCAGACCTGCATTAAGTCTCAGGTTGTAGATTTCGCCCAAGTATAAAACTCCATCCTCATTCATTGTCTCATGTCCAAATGCCAGACCGGAAAGAGAGGGCAGCTTTTTATTAACAATTCCATGGGTTGCTAAATGAAGGTAGCGAGAATGGCTTACTTCAGAGGTCTTTAGCTTTTCCTCAGTTGCTGCATTGCCAACATGAACACGAGTCAATTGACCAAACAACCTGTTTCTAATCCACTTGAAACTTCCGTAGCTATTATCGAACATATTTTTTATAGCGAATACCTCGTCTCTAGCCGCCGGCAATGAGATATCTCTACTACCGGAGACGCCATTATCTTCCCCACTTTTCAACAAAAATGCAGCATTAGAACCGCGGTTTGAACCGTTCGAAAAAGCCGGGGCGAACGCCAGGTAATCTAACGTTGGTTCTTGTTCGACATGATTGTTGAAGGTTTCGAATAATAAGGTCGTACTGTAGCCATAACTCACCGTGAACTTCTCGTTGAGATATGGCAGCGTTCGATAATCCTGCTTGCTCATGTTTTGACTCACATCACGAATTAACAAAGCCTCAAAAGGGATGCTGCTAATCAAACCATCGGGTACTATGATCAATCTATTCTTGTTCACGAGCCAGGACTCCAACGGTTTGATCAACGTCGCATAAGCCGGATATGCATGAGCGACGTACTCAGCGTAGTTGCGCTTTCTGATTCCTGTAAGCATGCTGTTAATGTGCATACTAAAAGAGGTATCAATATCGACCTTATTGATGTGAAACTCATCTTTCGAGATCGCGAAAATGAACACGCTGCTATCCGTCACAACATATTCCAGAAAGACCGCATTTTCATCGAGTGTCTTCTGTACTCGCTCAACCGAAACGGTCTACGTTTTGTATTTCAATTGATAGTACTTTGGATAATTGCTTTCGAATCGCTCGCGGAGCGCATCGAATTCACTCTTTGAAGAGAAATAAAGCTCCTTCATTTTTTGCAAGTACGCTGCATCTCGATCCCCTACCCTGAATCTGGCGTTTTTAATTTCAGTGTCATAATAGGTGAGGTTGGCCTTCAAGGAACTTTCTTCTGTATGTAAGGAGTCAGGAATACCAGAGAAATGCCTGGCCTCCGATTCATGGAGTTTCTCCAACAGGAGATTGGCTTTATTCTTCTGGGCGAACGAAAATGCGAGCTTTCGATATACTTGGTTTTTTGATACGTCAAACAACTTCAACGCAGTCCTGATCGCATTTTCATAAATGCCCGCAGACTTTTCAACAAGAAAAAGTTTTGACCCATCATTTTTGAAGCCGATACGCATCTTGTCTACCATACGAATAGCGAGTTGATATGTGGAAAGTGACCGTTCCAGATAGTCGATCATGCCGGAATGTTGTCTATACAATTTATTCAGCACAGCGCCTTTGCTCGCCAAAACCTCAAGAAAAAGAGGTTCCGCTGATACACTATCCAAATTGGTTTGACCCGTTTCAGATTCGCCGGACAGGGACCTCAGGGAGCGTTGATAATAATTCAACGCCATTTTTTCGTCATTGCTTGCTTCCAACACACGACCAATATGATAATACGCGCGAGCGACACCAGCATGTTTTTCGCCAAATACCGCACGACTCATGTTCAGAGACTTGTGGTAATAAAGCATAGCCTTGTCCAAATCCGCTTTTCCCATGTAGCAATCCGCAACTTCGAGATATTCCCCTGCGATCCGGTAATGATTCTTTTCGCGATAATATCTTTTCAGGATAGATAAGGCTAAACGATGGTCACTCAGAGCTTCATCGTAGCGGCCCAGTTTGAACTTAACCGATGCAAGATTGCTGTAGGTCCATGCAAATCCAAGAGAATCTTTGCTCTCAGCTTTCAACATGATATCGAGTGACTCTTGGTGGATTTGAATCGCCTGCTCATATTCTCGCTTTTCAGAGTACGCGTTGCTATATTTCCCAGTTGTGTGGTAATTGATGGATTCTTACCTACAAATTTGAGCTTCATGTCAAGACTCTTTCGATAATATTCGAGAGCCTGGTCGTAATCGCCTCTACTTTCGGCGACAATGCCCAAATTGTTGTACCGTCCTGCGACAATCGATTCATACTCACGGCCCTCGCTTCAAATAAACGTCTAATGACATTTGATAGTGCTGTCTCGCTTTGTCGTTGAAACCTTGTCTAAAATAAAGGGAGCCCAGGCCGTTATAGATTATGGACAATATATGCAGGATCTTTTCGTTTGGATCAGCCTTCGTCACATGAAGTGCTGCCTTCAGAGCCTTGTTTAGAAATCTCTCCGCCAAGTCAAACTCTGAAATTTTGTAGTGCAACCTGCCGATTTCGTAGTAAATGCTGGCAACTCTGATGTCGTTCTCTTCGAATTTCTCCAGCCAAATTCCCAGGGCTTTTTTCAGATAGAATTGAGCCTTCTCGTAGTGTCCAAGTTTGCGGAGATTTCGTCCTGAAAGTCCGAAGCAGTCAATACGTCTTGATGTGATAGTATGGTCGTTTTGATTTGGCATCGCCTCGTAGATTGCGATGGCTTTATCCAGGTAGATATTTGAGCTATCATATTGGGCGTCCCGGGATAAACCATTTGCTAGGGCAAAATATTGCTCGGCAAGGATACTGCCTTCCGGACGGGTCGATGAGTACTGCTGGGCAGATGCATTTATAGCTAAATGGAAAAATATAAAGATTGTAACAATTGTTTTGATGCAGCCATTTGGCTTTGAAACAATTAGTCTTTCTTGAGTCATGATCGTCTTATAACAGCTCTTTCTTATAGATTGTAGATGCCTGTTACATTTAGTATTTTAATGGACTGTCACCCGCCAGATCCCAACGTTCCGGATTTAAACTTGGCACTAAAATCTTTTGTTCACCAGCGGAATATCATATTGATTTGGTATTTAACTTTTACATGAAAATAAGTAGAAATATTAATAAAGGCAATTGATTTAGGATGAGATAGGATTAATACTATAATTGTAGCAAAGAAATACAAATTTAAGATAGAAAATTGAGTGGAAGGAATTTTTCCTAAACATGAGAATTAATTCGATTAATAATTCTCAAAATTGATAAATAGACACCATCCTTTAGCGAGCATAAAATAATGTAACCAGTAAGATTTATAATATCAATAATTTATATCTGCTTACATAAAATATTAAGATAATGTTTTCTGGCATTTAAATTGCTTATAAAGAAAAATTGTTAAGTTGGACCCAAAATGATAAAAAAGGAACCTTATGCGTTATCGTTAGTATTGTCTTTTATCCAAATTCAAATTTTGTTTAGAAAATAAATAAAATATAAGCTCACATTCCATAAGTAAAAGGAGTTAACAATGAAGAAATTAATTATTATTCCTGTGGCCGCGATTATGTTAATTGCTACCTGTATGTTTGCTGAAGAGGGCAAAAAATATGGTAAAGCTCTTACAATTAAAGACACCACCAAAGTTTCCCAAATTATGGAAAAACCCGAGAAATTCGTAGGAAAGAAAGTACTCATTTCCGGAATAGTAGTAGATGTTTGTGCTCACCGAGGTTGCTGGATGGATATTGCCAGTGATAAGCCTTACGAAAAGATTCAGGTAAAAGTAAAAGATGGCGAGATTGTTTTTCCGATTACAGCTAAAGGGCAAACCGCCGTCGTCGAGGGAGAGGTTGAAGAGCTTAAGCTGACTAAAGAGCAGGTTTTGGCCATGAAAAAACATCAGGCTGAAATGTATGACAAGAAATTTGATCCTGCATCTGTCACCAGTGGAGAAACGATTTACCGAATTAAAGGATTAGGCGCGGTTATCGAAAAGTAAATGTCATTTCGAGCTTAGCGAGAAATCTGTATATTCTGAAAATATTGGATTTACAGATTTCTCCTTTCAGTCGAAATGACAAAATAGGGTGTTTTCGTTCAAACACTATTTGTTCGGTTCAGGTTGTTTTTAGTGATTGTGGATTAAGACTATGAAATGGCGAAAATGGAATAATATTCTACATCGGGATCTCGGGTATTTGTGTTTTGGTTTGACTATTATTTATGCGATATCAGGAGTAGCGGTGAATCATGTAGCAGATTGGAATCCCAGTTACAATATCGAGAATGTGTCAATGAATATCGGACCTGTGGCAAAGGATGGTTTGATTCCTGAAGCAGTGATTCCAGAAATTCTGAGTCGTCTGGGCGAAAACGGCGTTTACAAAAGTCATTTTCAACCCGATCCCGAAACCTTGCAGATTTTTGTTGAAGGGAGCAATATTTCGGTTAAATTAAATACTGGCGATGTTGTGCTGGAAAAAGTAACAAGCCGAACTATATTGAAGGAAATGAATTTCCTTCATCTTAATCATCCCAAAAAAATCTGGACCTACTTTGCAGATCTCTACGCTGCAGCCCTGGCGTTTCTGGCTATCACTGGTTTGTTTGTACTCAAAGGCAAAAAGGGCATAACCGGACGAGGCGCCTGGTTTACTACGATTGGGATTATTCTCCCGTTTATTTTCCTTTGGTTGTATCTTTGAATATCACCATAATTATAATCAAAAACGAATCTGTTGAAACTTAGCGAGCGGTTCTGGCTTTGAAGAAGATTGTACCAGTTGCTGATACGTTACAAATTCCACTGGTCAATGAAAATCACTTGGAGATTAGCAGTCAACGTGAAAATATCGTGAAAATCATGCAGACCTTCAATTCACTTTAAGGTGGATATTGTTCAATTGTTTTTTTAAGGGTGACTTGTTATTCCAGTATGCTGAATTTAACTTACCAAACTGTTTTAAACGTATGAAGCGGGGGCTCATCACACCTGCTTTCCTCAAAGAGGATTGCATCGGGAGTCTGGATTAATTCAGTTTGTGCTGTTTTTATGAAGAGCTTTAAACTCGCCGGTCTCTTCAACGCTGACTAGGAAACCGTCGAGATTTTTGGGGATGTTTTTTTTAAATTCTGGGGTCATTTTTACAACAAACACTTTTATACAAGGTTTATCATCGCAGAGGCCTTGACCTGTTCCCACTACACCGGGTAGAGACATCAAATCTCTGGTGTGATCTCTGAGTGCCTGCTTGATTGTTTTTACAGGAGTACCAGTTTCTTCACGAGCTTCTTCAACTTTATTGTTTACACATCCAGCAATTGTCCAGGCTATTAAAATCACTCCCATGATAATTAAGAATAATTTGATTGGAAAATGCATAATACAATAAAACCGTAATTAATAAGTTCTCACCTGGAGTATTATCATACAGCTTCCGCAAACATAATGATCCACTATTTCTTCTTAAATAACTCGTCGAGTTTTTTCTTTGCCTCGTCTTTTTTGGAAGATCCTGAAGATTTTAGGTCTTTGGCGGCTTCAAAATAGTTGCAAAAATTGGCCATCTCTTTTTCTTTGACCCAATCTGCTTGCGGTTCGCGGCATTGGTTATGAGCCAAAGGATCGTGAAAGCGACAGTTTCGACAGCAATGTAAATAGGACGAGCATTTGGGACAGGTTTCGTTGCGCCAGGGTCGTCTTTCCAGGTTAATCGTAGCATGACAACTATAACATTGCATTTTTATTTACTCCTCATTTGGAATTCTATTTAACAGACTTAAAATAACAATATTTTTTTTGAATGCCAATTAAAAAGAACCTTGTGAAAATCCTTTATTGTTAATATATTTAAAATTGGACATAATGTTTGATTCATGAATTAATTACTAAGGAGAAAGACCAATTAACAGAATTATCATTTTCGGAGCAGGCATGGTAGGTGGTGCAATTGCTGCTGATCTTTGCCAGGAGTATCAGGTGAGTGTGGTTGACATCAATAGCAATCTGTTGGGTCATCTTAAAAACCACCATCCTATTCAGACAATTAAGGCAGATATTTCAGATTCACAGATCATTAAGAAGACCATAGCTGATTTTGATTTAGTTATTGGAGCGTTGCCCGGGTCATTAGGATTCAATACATTGAAAACCGTTATTGAAGGTGGAAAGAATATCGTTGACATTTCATTTTTTAATGAAGATCCGTTTGAATTGGATGCGCTAGTAAAAAAGCAAAACGTTTCTGCAATAATCGATTGTGGCGTGGCGCCCGGAATGAGCAACGTCATTTTAGGGTATCACGCTCAGCAGATGAATGTAGAATATTTTGAGTGCCTGGTCGGCGGGCTGCCATTTAAAAGGAGTTGGCCTTTTCAGTATAAAGCGCCTTTTTCACCAGTGGATGTGCTCGAAGTTTACTCCCGTCCGGCGCGCTTGGTCGAGAACGGCAAATTGGTGACAAAGCCAGCGCTTTCTGATGCAGAATATGTAGAATTCGATCCTGTCGGCACTCTTGAATCCTTCAACACAGACGGCCTGCGCACGCTGACAAAAACCATGAATATTCCTACCATGAAAGAAAAAACTCTGCGATATCCGGGACATATTGAATACATAAAAGTTTTGCGGGAAAGTGGATTTTTAGACAAGGGCATAATTGAAATTGACGGCGCTGCGGTTCGACCGATTGATCTTACAGCCAGGTTGCTGTTTTCGAAATGGCAGCTGAAAAAAGATGAGCCTGAATTTACCGTTATGCGGATTATTATTCGTGGAGAAGAGAAGGGTAAACATAAACAATATATCTATAATCTTTTTGACCAATTTGATGCACAGAAAAAAGTATCATCAATGGCCCGTACTACGGGATACACTTGTAGCGCTATTGCGCGTTTGGTCCTGGATGGTGATTTTACCCAAAAAGGCATCTGTCCGCCAGAATTTATTGGCGCGAATCCTCTGTGTTTTAAGAAATTGATTGAGGATTTAAAGGGACACGGTATAAATTATATTTGTGAAGAATTAGAAAATAATTAATTAAAACTTGCACATGAAAATTTATATGGTAAATTCTCTAAATTGATTAATTTTGTATAGATAAAGATAGTTTAAACCCATCTCATTACAAATAAAATGCATGTTAAGTTTTAATTGTCGAACAGGGATGAAAATCCATTGCAGGGACGCAGTTGTATGAAAAAATTATTCACGCTCATTTCGTTATTTTTGATTTTAATAAATCCGGTTTCAGCTCGGGAGCTGATATCAGCAAAAACGGATTCTTTGATACAAACAGGCATTCGACTTAGCATTGAACAATCATTCGGTGAAGCTTTCTCAATATTTTCGACCATGAAAAATGAAATGCCTGAAAATCCTGCAGGCTATTTTTTTTGTGCGGCGGTTTTACAATTTCAAATGATGGACGCGGAAATATACGATCATGAGGATGACTTTTTTTCATTAATTGCAAAAACTATTGAATTGTCTCAGTTACATCTCAAAAAAAATCATCGGGATGCCCGGGCATATTTTTTCCTCGGATCCGCTTATGGTTATTTATCCTTTTATCAGGCAAAACAAAATGATTACGTAAAATCGTTTCAGAATGGCATGCGGAGTGTGAGAGTGCTTGAAAATGCTTTAAGAGCAGATAGCACGCTTTATGATGCCTATTTAGGTCTGGGAACCTATAAATATTATCGCAGTAAATTAAGCCGTCATTTTACCTGGCTGCCATTTGTCAAGGATGAACGTTCTGAAGGTATTGCATTGGTTAGATTGGCCATTAATAAAGGTAATTATGCCAGGCTTAGCGCCATGAACAACTTTTGCTGGATCGCGATCAAAGAAGAAGACTATCAGGCCGGATGGCAGATGGTGCAATCAGCACTGAATGAATTTCCGGACAGCCGTGTTTTCCTATGGTGCGCTGCAAAATTAGCCACAAAACTCGGGCGCTGGCAAAATGCCATTGATTCCTATAATAATATTCTTTCTTCTTTAAAAAACCAAAAGGTACATTCGCCTTATAATGAATTTGTCTGCCGAAAAAATCTACACTTAATTTATATGGAACAAAACAACTATGAAAAAGCAGAGGCAGAGTGCGAAAAAATGCAGAAAATCAGGCTGGATAAGAAAACTGAAAAACGGCTTGCCCGGCTTTTAAAGGAAGTCCAAAGATCTTGCAGGCAATTAAGTGATACGATATTAATTGGTGAACGAGGTGAGTAGTGGTGTAAGGATAAGCGGAAAGATTAATTAGTGTTTGACCGAAAACAGCTCTTTTTGTCATTTCGACTGAAAGGAGAAATCTGTAACTCCTATATTTTTAATAGAACACGATTTCTTACTTCGTTCGAAATGACTTTTGGGATTAGTTATCGGTCAAACACTAAGCTCTAACACACACCTTATATCCTTATTTCCCAATATTCTTATCTCCTTCTCTGAAATTGCTTAACTATCCCTAATTGTTTAATAAATTAATAAATTAATTAGTGAGTCAGGAGACCTTGTATGAACGAAACCTTAAAAGGAAGAGATTACATTTCAACCCAGGACTGGCGCTTTGAAGAAATTGAACTTGCTTTGCAAACCGCTGCCGAGTTGAAGGATGATTTTAAAAATGGCCGGCAGCACCGTTATCTTCCAGATAAAACAGTCTTCCTGTTATTCTTTGATAAATCCACCCGTACCCGCAATTCATTTGAAGCCGGCATTACCCAGCTTGGCGGACATGCGCATTTTATCGATTCTTCGACATCACAGATTGCACACGGGGAAAGCCCAAAAGATACCGGCATAATTCTTTCTTCTTATGGCCACGGCATTGCTGTGCGTCATGATTTAGTACCAGGTGAGGGCAACAGCTACATGCGCGAAATAGCCAAATGGGCCGACAAACCCGTCATCAACATGCAATGTGATGTAGATCACCCTTGCCAGACTCTGGCTGATCTCATGACGATTCGGGAAAAATTCGGAAGTAACTTGCGCGGCAGAAAAATTGCAGTTTCCTGGGCGTATGCCCCTTCCTATGCTAAACCCATGTCTGTGCCCCAGGGTTTGATTATGCTCATGCCTCGTTTTGGTCTGGATGTCGTTTTAGCGCATCCACCTGAATACACGCTTATGAATGACACTTTGATAACGGCGAAGCAAAATGCGGAAAATGCCGGTGTGAAATTTGAGATTGTAGATACGATGGAGGAAGCATTTGAAGACGCCGATATCGTCTACCCAAAAAGCTGGGGCATCGAGTCCCTGTTTCATAAACCAGAAAAAGCATTAGAGATTTCGAAAAAGTACAAAAACTGGATTTGTGATGAGAAACTGATGCAGCGTACCAAGAAAGATTCCATTTATATGCATTGTCTTCCCGCAGACCGCGGTTACGAAGTGACAGATACAGTCATCGATGGATCACATTCGGTTATTTACCAGGAAGCTGAAAACCGATTGCACACTGCGAAAGCGATTATGGCTTTGACTATGTAATTGACAACCTTTTTAAATAATCATCTAGAAATGTCTGAAAATCAATTTGACCTTCTTATTCGCAACGGCCAGGTAGTTACCCACGAGAGTACAAAAAAATCAGACATCGGCGTGAAAAAAGGCAAAATTGTCGCCCTTGATACTTCATTGCCTGTAAATGCCTCACAAACAATCGATGCCACAAATAAATTGGTCTTTCCCGGCTTCATCGATGCGCATACCCACATGGGTATTCCCATCAAGGACACCCAATCTGTAGATGATTTTGAATCTGGCTCAAGAGCGGCAGCGTTTGGCGGCGTAACCACTATAATTGATTTTACGGTTCAGGCAAAAGGACAGACTCTCAGGGAATCAATCGAATCTCGAATTCAAAAAGCAGAAATGAAATGTCATGTTGATTATGGCCTGCATGTGAATATCACCAATGAGCCAGAGAAGCGCTTGCTGGAAATTCCAGAGTTGATTAAGCAGGGCTATGCCAGTTTTAAAGTGTTTTCTACTTACAAGCAAGCTGGAATGATGGTGACCCGAAAGCAATTTTATAAGATTTTAAAGAAAGTAAATGAAAATAATGGCCTGCTCATGCTGCATGCAGAAGATGATTACCTGGTTGAATCTTTAACAAACGAGTTTAAGGCCGCGGGTCAAAAAACGCCTGTTTTTCATAGTCTTAGCCGTACTCCTGATGCAGAGGCTAAAGCTATCAGACAGGCGGCAGAAATTGCTGGCGAACTGAATGCATTTCTCTACATAGTCCATTTAAGCAGTTGGGACGGTCTGGAGGCAGCGCTGGAAGCGCGAGGCAAAGGCGTGAATCTTTACCTTGAAACATGTCCGCAATACCTGCTTTTAACTGATGAATGTTATTCTCAAGAAAACAGTCACCTTTTTATTACAACTCCGCCGTTGCGCTCACAAAAAGATGCTGAGTCTTTATGGCAAGCCGTAGCGGAAGGGCATATCGATGTAGTGGCTACGGATCACTGTCCGTTTACTATCCAGCAAAAAGAAAGCGGCCAAAGATGTTTTTACAAAACCCTTAATGGATTACCCGGGGTAGAATCCCTTTTTCCTCTTCTCTATACCTACGGAGTCAGGTCTGGACGGATCACGCTGGAGAAGTTGGTTTCAGTGTTAGCTAAAAATCCTGCACAGATATTTGGATTATATCCTCGAAAAGGCACAATCCAGATCGGCGCCGATGCTGACCTGGTAATTTGGAATCCCAATGTTGAACAAGTGATAGATGCCCGGCGGCTGCATGGAAAAGCAGATTGGTCGCCTTATGAGGGAATGAAAATAGCTGGTAATTTAGAATATACTATCCTGCGGGGGAGAATTCTTGTGCAAGGTGATGAATTTGTTGGGAATGATACTTTTGGGGATCTGCAAATTTCTCCATGCAGTTTGGAAATATCTTGATTATTTTTAAAAAATAGCTTTTATTGTAAATTTATTATTCACTAATCGGAGAAGGAAAAGGAGGAAGACATGACTAACCCGACTAAAATATTTTTGGATGAAAAGGATTTACCTCGTCAATGGTATAATATCGCTCCTGATATGCCCAACCCCATGAATCCGCCCCTGCATCCGGGTACTGGCCAACCAATAGGTCCTGATGACCTGGCGCCATTATTCCCAATGGCACTGATTATGCAAGAAGTTAGCCAGGATCGCTGGATCGATATACCGGAAGAAATACTGGATATTTATCGACTTTGGCGGCCTTCCCCTCTTTACCGAGCGCATCGTTTGGAAAAGGCCCTAAAGACGCCTGCAAAAATATATTACAAATATGAAGGCGTCAGTCCTGCTGGCAGCCATAAACCCAACACCGCTGTTGCCCAGGCTTATTACAACAAAAAAGAAGGTGTACGGCGACTCACGACCGAAACTGGCGCTGGTCAGTGGGGCAGCGCTTTGAGTTTTGCCTGCAACCTTTTTGATTTAGATTGCAAGGTCTATATGGTAAAGGTGAGTTACCAACAGAAGCCTTACCGTCGTTCAATGATCCAGACCTGGGGCGCGCAGGTAGTTTCCAGCCCAAGCCAGGACACAGAGGCCGGGAAAAAAGCTCTACAAGAGGAACCAGATACCAGAGGCAGTCTTGGCATCGCTATAAGCGAGGCTGTGGAAGATGCTGCTAAACATGATGATACAAAATACTCTCTTGGAAGTGTTCTAAATCATGTCATGCTTCACCAAACAGTTATTGGTTTGGAGTCAAAGAAACAGTTGGAGATAGCCGGAGATTTTCCAGATGTGGTGATCGGATGCTGCGGTGGCGGCAGCAATTTCGCGGGACTCAGTTTTCCTTTTCTTTTGGATAAAATTAATGGCAAAGAAATAAAAGTTTTAGCTGTAGAGCCGACAGCCTGTCCCACCCTGACTCGTGGTCACTTCAATTACGATTTTGGTGACACCCAACAAATGACTCCATTATTACCTATGTTCACATTAGGACACAAGTTTATGCCAGCGGGAATTCATGCAGGTGGTTTACGCTACCATGGCGATGCACCAATTGTCAGCCAGTTGGCCAAAGATGGACTCATAGAAGCAAAAGCTTATGATCAAATTGCAGTGTTTGAGGCAGCTGTACGGTTCGCTCGAAGTGAAGGTATCATTATCGCCCCTGAAACCGCACATGCTGTAAAAGCTGTTATTGATGAGGCCGTAAAAGCTAAAGAAGCCGCACAGGAAAAAGTTATTCTTTTTAACCTGAGTGGCCATGGCCATTTTGATATGTCAGCCTATGATGCTTATTTTGCTGGAAAGTTAGAAGAATATTCACTGCCACAGGATGAAATTAATGCGGCGCTCGACCTGATCAAAGATTTCCCAAATATTGATTAGGTAACTAAGTGAGTAAGGAAATTGGGGAATACGGATATAAGGTAATAAAGAAATAGATATAAGCATATTCAATTTGAAAAGTGCAAAATGCAGAATTCAAAATTCTTTACGGATTTGGAGTATTTTGCATATTTCATTTAAAATAATCCTTGTGGTTAAATGATTATAAATTAGATATTTTACATTAAATCACACTTAAATTGGTAAGGCGCGGTGCACAAAGTAAACTTACTCATTTTTGACTTAGATGGCACGTTGGTGGATTCCCGTCAGGATTTGACCAACTCTATAAATTATGCCAGATCAGCGTTAGGATTCCAGGCTCTGGAGTTAGCGGAAGTGATGAATCATGTTGGGGATGGATTGCGAAAACTTCTGCACCGTTCACTACCTGAAGCGCATTGGAATAAAATAGAGGAAGCAATTGCACATTTTCGAAGCCATTACCGGGAACATTTAATAGACTTTTCAATTCTTTATCCCGGCGTTCGAGAGGTCCTTGAGCATTTTAAAAGTAAAAAGATGGCTGTCATTTCCAACAAACCAGAAGAGTTCTGTCGCATGATTTTAACAGGACTTGGTGTCGGGCATTATTTTGATTTAATTCTCGGCGGGGATTCCTTGCCAGTGATGAAACCCAGCCCGGAGCCTGTATTATATGTTTTGAATCAATTAGAAATACAACCGGAAAAAGCGGTCATGATTGGTGATAGTCCTTCGGATATTATAGCCGGACAGCAAGCAAATATTTTCACTTGTGCAGTAACCTACGGCTATCGTAATGAAGAGTTACTAAACAAAGCCAACCCCGATTTTTGTTTGGAAAAGGCGGGCAAACTTGCAGCCATATTTGAGTGAATAATGCGATTATAATTAGGAAACGTTCCATCTTCATACTGAGCCAGTCGTAGTATAAACTCCACCCAACCAAAACTGACATATTATTACCTAAGATAAAAATCGCTTGACATTTATCAAAAAGGTCGCTATAATTAAACCAATTTTTGTTAACATTGTTTACATTACAGAAGTCCAATAATGTTGGAAGAAAGGAGAAACCATGAACGCTGACGTCTACAAAATGCTTGAACTTACAGGCACATCAACAACAGGTATTGAGGATGCGGTGCAAAATGCACTGGCCAGAGCTTCGAAAACGGTTCGACGCATGGGCTGGTTTCAGGTGCTTGAAACCCGTGGAAGAATTGAAGACGGTAAAGTGGCACAATGGCAAGTTACAGTTAAAATCGGTTTTACTTTAGATTAACGATTTCATCAGGAGTAATATTTTACGATAGAACGTGACGGCGTGTTATGTTGGCTTTTGATTTTAGATCAACCATATTCAATCGAACGTAATCGATTTAAAATTACCACTCATTCATTTTATTCAATATTTTAAGAATTGTTTTATTGTTGATTTAAGGAAAACTATAAGCTGTAACAGGATCGTCTTAATTTAACAGATTAGCGATATAGCCAATATATCCGGCCGGGCCATATAGGCGCAGTGAATTAATTTAAACGTCAGCTATTTAAAGTCTTAAAGATAAAGTTCTCTGAACTTGCATTGCAAATGCTGGACAAATAATGAATTAGAATAATATTTAAATAAAGGAGACGAATGATGGATTTCACATTTACTGAAGAACAAAATATGCTAAGAGATATGGTGCGAGAGTTTGTTGATAATGAGGTGCGTCCCCTTGCTGGCGAGATTGACACAAACGCAGATATCCCACGTGAGCTTATAGATAAAATTGGGGAGCTTGGTATGATGGGAATTTGTTTTCCCGAAGAGTACGGCGGAGGTGGAGCCGGGGAAACAGGTTATTGTATCATGATGGAAGAGATGTCACGCGGTTGTGGCTCCACAGCGGTAATGATTGGCGCGAATGTGAGTATCGGTGCTACAGCAATATATTTGGATGGCACAGAAGAACAAAAACAAAAGTATCTGGTTCCACTGGCGCAAGGTAAAAAGATCGGGGCTTTTGCATTGACTGAGCCGGGTGCCGGTTCCGATGCCGCAGCGTTAGAAACCATCGCTGTCGAAGATGGTGATGACTATATCCTCAATGGTCAGAAAATTTATATCACCAACGGCAGTATTGCCGATATCATCTCAGTATTTGCTATAACTGATAGAGAAAAGGGAGCACGCGGCGGAGTGTCAGCGTTAATCGTTGAATCCTCATACCCGGGTTTTAAAGTACTGAAAAACGAAGATAAAATGGGAATTCGGGGCAGCCATACCAGTCATCTTATGTTTGAGGACATGCGTGTTCCAAAGAAAAATGTGTTGGGACGAGCCGGCTCTGGATTTACAACAGCCATGAAGACCCTGGATCGAGGTCGACTGGGATTATCTGCGGGTTGTTTAGGCGCTTGCAAAGAGCTGCTGAAACTATCAACCGAACACGCCAAAACCCGTGTCCAGTTCGGCAAACCTATTGCTCAGAACCAGGCTATTCAATGGATGATAGCAGATATGGCTTCAGAAATCTATGCAATGGAAAGCATGGTTTACCGCACGGCCTGGATGTGCGATCAGGGAATGAAATTTGCCCGGCAAGCTGCAATCGCTAAATTGTACTGCTCTGAAGTTCTGGGGAGAGTAGTGGATAACGCGGTTCAAATTCACGGCGGTATGGGGTATATGCAAGAATTTCCGATTGAGCGCATGTATCGCGATGCCCGCATCCACCGTATATTTGAAGGTACTAATGAAGTTCAGCGGATGATCATTGCCAATGATGTCATCAAGCGCGGGCCTCGTTAATTGCGAATATGAGAATGCAAACACTGCCTCGATGTATATCTTATAAGAAAAGAGCTACTATTAAGATTGGTCGTTTTGATTTACTTATTATTTGTCAGCAGGTTAGTTTGAAAAATAGAGTAAAATATGAATAATGTTCAGACTACTACCATGGAACTTGAACGCCAGGTGTTTCACCTGCAAACGTTGTACGAAGTTGCTCGCGCATTAAATCAGTGTCGGGAGAGAACGCAGATTTTTAAAGAAGTGCTTTCGATTTTAATGGGTACATTTGGCGTTGAGTATGGAATTGCCCTGGATTCTTCAAATCAAAACGAGTGGAAAGTGGTTGCTGAAAGAGGATTTAATAAAGAGGTTTGTTCTGAACTTGAAAAAAAACTGCATATTTCTAAATTTAATGCAAAGCAGACCTCACTAAAAAAAGCATATTTGCTGGATTTTGTTCGGGAGATAAACAAAAGAGAAATTTCGAAAAGCTTGTCCGTTTGGATTGAATGTTTGGGCAGGGACAAAGTATTAGGGGGATTTTTTCTGGGTACGAAATTATCCAACGAGGACTATTCTGGGGCGGATCAGGAGCTGTTAGAGACTGTCGCCAGCCATGTTACGACTGCATTAGAAAATTTACGATTATATGAAGAGCTGAGAGATGCTCAAGAAAGGCTGCAGCTTGAAAATATAGCTCTGCGAGAAGAAGTGTACAAAGAGTTCGAAGGTGGACGAATTATTGGCCAGAGCGAAGGCATCAGAAAAATATTGGAGCAAATTAAAAGTATAGCTAAAAGTCCAACAAACGTGATGATTTATGGGGAAACAGGGACCGGTAAAGAATTGGTTGCTAAATCAATTCACTATCTCAGTCCGCGAAAAGACAGACCATTTGTGGCGTTCAACAGCATGGCAATTCCTGAAAACCTGGTAGAGTCAGAACTGTTTGGTATTGACGCCGGAGTAGCCACAGGCGTAAAAAAGCATTTAGGATTTTTTGAACAGGCAGAAGGCGGGACTCTTTTTGTAGATGAAATAGGAGATATGCCGTTAAGCTCCCAGGCGAAAATATTGCGTGTATTACAGGAGCGAAATTTGCGCCGTGTGGGTGGAACAAAAGAGATAACCGTAGATGTCAGAGTCATTGTAGCAACAAATAAAAATCTTGAGCAGGAAATGCGTAATGAAAAATTCCGCGAAGATCTTTATTTTCGATTGAGCGTGTTGGAGTTGCATATACCGCCGCTGAGAAATCGACGGGAGGATATACCTTTGCTTGCAAATCATTTTGTAAAAAAATATGAAGAAAGGATAGAAAAAAAGAGTAAGGGTTTTTCAGCTAAGGCATTGAAACTTTTGATGGAATATGATTGGCCTGGGAATATACGTGAATTAGAGAATGAAATTGAGCGCACGATTACTCTGGCAAGCGAAAATGCAATTATTCTAGCCGAAGATTTATCTCACAAGATAAATCAAGCCGCTCCAAACATCGAGCTTCCTACTGCATTGTCTGCAGACTCATTACGTGAGGCTTTGGATAAATTAGAGCGCCATTTAATCCAGGAAGCAATGGAGAAATATCGGTGGAACAAAAGTGAGGTGGCTCGTAAGCTGGGGATCAGCCGGTTGGGTTTACAAAAAAAAATAGACAGACTTGAGATAAAGTCTAATGCGTAAACATTTACGGGCATACGTTTTATGCACAAAATAACTGCAAGTAAATATTGAGCTATGAGTCTAAAAGTAAAACTTATCCTGGTGGCGGTTTTTGTAATAGTCGTAACTGTCACGGTAGCAGGATTTTTAGGTTACCGGGAATCCAAGTGGAAGATTAAAGATTTAGCTCGGGAGTTGCTTATCGCGAAAACAGAACATGCTTACGCTTTGTGTGATCGTCATTTTAAAACCTCTCGCGAGCCGTCAGAAGAATTGAAAAAGGAAATCGCATCTATTCAAATTGCACGATATGGATATATTGCGGTCATTAACAACGACAATACTCAGAATAAAGGGATGTTGGTAGTTCACCCGACGGATGTTAGCAGACACATATATAACGCTGAATTTCCACACATCATGAAGATTCTTGATGAGATTGATGCTAATGGCCGGGTTAATGGATTTTCAGGTTTTACGAATTACCGACAGCATACTATAGCCAAAGGCAGACAAGATGAAAAAAAGATTGGCTACTACAAATATTTTGCATCCTGGAACTGGGTCATTCTTGCAACAGGATATGAAAAAGATGTTTTTTCCAGTCGGGATCAATTAAGGAAAACATTATTCCAACTAGTGCTACTGGTTATTTTTGTGGGAGTCATAATTGTTTATTTAATTATTAGGCAGATGTTTAAACCAGTGCAAAGACTTACCGATATAATTAAGGAAGTGGCAAAAGGGAACTGGGATATTTCCATTGATTATCAATCGAATGATGAAATAGGAACATTGGCTTATTCATTTAACCAAATGGTACAATCTCTACGTGAAAACGCTCGCATGTGGCATGAATTTAATGTTGCGCGCGATATGCAAGCTCAAATGTTGCCAAAAATTTTCCCTGAAATATCAGGTATCGAGATTAGCGCTAAATCAATTCCGGCTAAAGAAGTAGGCGGCGATTTTTATGATTTCCTGCAGCTCGATGGTGGCAAATTAGGCGTGGTTGTTGGTGATGTTTCTGGACACGGTGTCTCGGCAGCTATGGTCATGACTGCAGCAATGGGCGCTGTGAGATTTGCCGCTGAAGAAAAAGTGCAAACTAACCAGGTGTTGAATTTAGTGAATTCCCGCTTAAACAAAGATATTCAAAATCATATGTTTGTAGCGCTTTTCTATGGAATTATCGATCCCGAAACTCATAAATTACACTATACCAATGCAGGGCAAACAATGCCGTATCTCTGGCGGAATGGCAAAGTCCGATTTCTGCCACAGGCTAAAAAAAGTGACCGGTTTCCTTTAGGGATTGTAAAATCTTCTATTTACGAACAATTAACATTCGATTTACAACAAGGAGACATATTAATTTTTTATACTGACGGAATTGTCGATGCTATGGATGGACATTATGAGTCTTATGGTTTTCAGAGGTTGTCGGACTCTATTAGTCAAAACATTCAACTTGCTCCAGGTGAAATGGTGGAGAAGTTAGTCACTGAAATGAGAGATTATAGCGACAATTCAGATTATAATGATGATGTAACTTTAGTAATTATTAAAATGATGTAATAGAAAAATGCCTAAAAAAGAGAAATTAATCGAGGTTAATATCCCATCTGAATTAGGCTATGAAAAAGTGGCCATGGAATCGGCGGCAGCAGTTGCTAAAATAATGGGATTTCATCAAAATAAAATTGATGATTTAAAAACAGCCATATCTGAAGCTTGCACAAACGCCATTGAACATGGAAATCGATTACAAAAAGACACGATGGTAATGGTTACTTTAAAGATGCGTAAGAAAAGTCTTGAAGTTAATGTTAAAGATCAGGGTGGGGGAGTAAGAAAAAAAATTATAAATCCCAAAATTGAAGATCAAATCAATGGATTCAAAGACATGAGGGGGTGGGGCATGTTTCTTATTAAAAATTTGGTAGATGAAGTGGAATACAAGGAAAGATCAAAAGGGGGTAATGAAACACGCATGGTCATCCATATAAATCGATAAAAAGCGATGTTAAATGTTTGTCATTTTACTTGCTTTACTCTAAAAATATTATACATTTAGTATATTATGCATCGTCACTCTTCCTGTCATTAGTCATAATTACACTTTTATGATCAAATAGAAATCAATTCAATCTTACCATTCCACTAGTTGTGCCGCTTCGAGTCCGAAGGATGTAATGTACTTACCGAAATAATATCTCACCTGTCGTTCCGATTTGCCGACTTAAGAAAAGTGGAACTTCTTAATCTTATGTTTATTCTGTGATCAATAATAAAAATTCTACTATTTTGATAAGCGTCATATAGTAATTTAAGACAAAATAAATCAATCGAAAGAGAGTCAAGAATAATGTCCAATCATTTACCCGATTTAGAAGCAACATTGATAAATAACATGCAGGGGGAAAATGCTCAGCAGAAGAATGCAGAAGAATACCGAACATTATTTGAACTATCCCGGGATGCAATATATGTCACCAATTGTAGTGGCAAAATTGCCAGGGTTAACCAGGCTTTTGCAGATCTCATAGGTTATTCTAAAGAAGAAATAAAATCTAAAAATATTAAGGAGTTGTACGTCGAACCGAAGGTGAAAGTTGTGTTTCAACAGCAGCTCAGGAAGCATGGCTCTGTTACTGATTTTAAAGCAAAACTCCGCACAAAGGAGGGACGAGAAATAGCTGTTTTATTTACGTCTACTTTGTTAGGGACTGTTGGAAACAAGGTTCAGGGTTATCTTGGTATAATCAGGGATATCACAGTGGAGCTGGAACGCGAGCGGGCTGAAGAGGCGCTGCTGGAAAGCGAGGACAGGTACAAGTATTTGCTTGAATCAGTGACGGACTATATTTATACGGTTATTGTCAGGAATGGCCAGGAAATTGAGACCATGCATAGACCGGGTTGTATAGCCATAACGGGATATGAACCTCATGAATACAAAGCTGATCCAAATTTGTGGTATCGTATGGTTCATGAAGAAGATCGAGATGCTGTCACAAATCATATTGCTAATTTACTATCTAAGCAAGAGGTTTTGCCATTTGAGCACCGAATAATTCATAAAAACGGTTCTGTGCGATGGGTTAAGAATACACCCGTGCCCCGATTCGATGAACAGGGAAATCTTGTGGCCTATGATGGCCTCGTTTCTGAAATAACAGAACGCAAGCAGGCAGAAGAAGCCTTACGTGAATCAGAAGAAAAATATCGTTTGGTTGTGCAAAACAACAATGAAGCAATACTTGTTATTCAGGATGGCTTAATCAAATTTTTTAATCCTAAGACATCAGATATTTCCGGATATGAGGAAAAAGAACTTGATTCGACACCTTTCTTAAAAATTTGTCACCCGGATGATCATGATATCGTATTAAAATATATTTGCAAAAATCGTTCGGAAGAACTATTGTCAAGGATTGAATCATTCAGGATAATAGAAAAGAGTGGCAAGATAAAGTGGATAGAAATCAGTTCTGTATTTATTAATTGGGCAGGCCTACCTGCTTATTTATGTTTTCTAAGCGATATTACAGAGCGAAAATATTTACAAGATGAATTAGCGCGAGCCCAACGTTTGGAAACTGCCGGAAGAATAGCGGGTCAGATTGCTCATGATTTTAACAACCTGCTATCTCCACTGACTGCCTACCCCACCTTGATTCGAGAGGAGATTGATGAAGAACATCCAATTATTGAAATGGTGGATGAGATGGAAGATTCTGCCATTAAAATCGCAGAAATAAATCAACAACTTTTAGCTTTAGGTAGACGCGGTCACTACACAATGGAACCAGTTGATTTGAATGATCTAATTCATAAAGTTATAATGTCTGAAAATTTGCAAAAGGAAATTGTCATTAAAGAGAATCTCACTTCAGAGTTATTTCTCATAAAAGCGGGAAATGCCCAGTTAACCCGAGCGTTTGTCAATCTAATTAGCAACGCTCAAGAGGCTATGCACGGTAAAGGAATTTTGAAAATATGCACTGAAAATACATATTTAGAAAAACCGTTAAGAGGGTATCAAACTGTTTCGAAGGGAGAATATGTAAAATTACAAATTTCCGATACTGGTGTCGGGATAAAATCAGAAATTTTAGACAAAATTTTTGATCCATTTTTCACTACAAAAAAAATGGACAGAAAAAGAGGCTCCGGCCTGGGATTGAGTGTTGTCCATGGGATTATTGAGGACCATCATGGTTATATCTTGGTAGATAGTAAAATTAAAAAGGGAACGACTTTCGCTATCTTTTTTCCGGTTTCCAGGAAAATTGAAAAAGAATTTACAAACGTTACTAAAAAATTACAGGGTGGTGATGAAAAGATAATGATTGTCGATGACGATCCTATCCAGAGGAGAGTGGCTAATCAGCTTCTCAAGCGGTTAGGTTACAAAGTACGAGCGATGTCAAGCGGTGAAAGAGCGGTTAATCATTTGAGAAAACACAGATATGATCTGGTTTTACTGGATATGGTTATGGATGGTATCGATGGGGTTGAAACATATCGCCAAATTTTAGAACGTGACCCTGAACAGAAAGCCATCATTCTTTCCGGTTATGCGATGTCTAATAAAGTCGAGGAGGCTTTAAAATTGGGAGCAGGCTCATTTGTTACCAAACCAATCACACAAAAAATATTAGCGAAGGTTGTGCGAAAAGAACTGGATAGAAAAAAACGAAGAAAGCAACGCTTAGCATTGCGCAATAAAAACCTGGCACGCCCGGGCAGATATTCAGCAATTAAATAATGGATTCCCGCTCATAACATGCGGGCATGATATAAAGAAAGAGAGAAAGGAAAAAGCGTACGGTAGTGAATTTGGACTTCAAACTGTAGTCACTTTATACTTTAGATACTGCGCTTTATTGCGTTATGCTTCATTCTGGTGTAACATAGGCCGCTGTGACGCCTCCATCAACTGTGAATGTGGCGCCGTTTATATAGGCCGACTCATCACTGGCGAGAAATAATGCTGCCTGAGCCACCTCGCTTGCTTGCGCAAGTCGCCCCATCGGTATGTGAACCATTCTTCGAGCACGTCGTGCCGGGTCGGATAAAAATTTAACCAAAAGCGGTGTTTCAACCGGGCCTGGACAGAGGGCATTTACGCGTATATTTTGCCTGGCGAATTCGACAGCAATTTCACGAGTCATGGAAAGGACGCCGCCTTTACTGGCTGTATAGGCAATCTGTGAAGTTGCCGCACCTATCATTGCAACAAAGGAAGCAGTATTAATGATGGCGCCGCCACCTGCACGTTTTAAGGCTGGAATGCCATATTTACAACCAAGAAAAACTCCCTTCAGGTTTACATTCATAACAAAATTCCAGACTTCTTCATCCGTTTCAAGAACTGAGCCATCTTCGGAAGGGGAGAGTCCAGCGTTATTAAATAAAACATTAAGCTGGCCATAAGTATTTTCAGCAAAGGCGACCATGGCGCGGACGTGAGCAGAATTTGAGACGTCTGTGTGAATGAATGCCGCCTCGCCGTTTTTGTTTTTTATGAGAGAAACGGTTTCATTTCCCTGGGTATCCAGGATGTCTGCAATCACTACTTTTGCGCCTTCTCTGGCAAAATGCAATGCAGATTCCCGGCCAATGCCGCTGGCTGCGCCTGTAATGAGCGCCACCTTGTTTTCTAATCGCATGATTTACCTCCATAAATTATTTTAATCATTGTCTCCACTTGCTGCTTTGATAAGTGCTTGAAAGATTTTTTGGTGGTCTGGTTCATTTAACGAGAGTTCTGGATGCCACTGAACCGCTACCATCCAGGGATGTGTTTTGTGTTCCAGTGCTTCGATGACACCATCTGCAGCCTTCGCAACAATATCCCATTCTTTTGAAATATTACCAACACCTTGGTGATGTTTAGACATAACCGAAATTTTTGATTTCCCGATGATTTTAGCCAATTGACTATCAGGCTCAATTAACACAGAATGCTCAGTTTCTACACCTTCATCAATTATATGTAAAACAGAAGCTTCAATTTCATCGGGGATATGGACTATGAGATCTCCACCAGTGGCAATATTCAGGATTTGAATGCCACGACAAATTCCTAATATGGGAGTACCTTCATTTAAGATGTGTTTAGCAAGTTGGAGTTCAAATGCATCGCGCTCAGAATCTACTCTGGAAATGGCGGGATGGGGTAGCCCGCCGAATATGGCCGGGTCAATGTCACCGCCACCCGCGAAAATGATTCCGTTCACGAGTTTGGATATTTGCTCAATTTTGGATTCACCGGGGGTTAGAAGAATGGGTACTCCGCCAACTTCTCTTACAGCATCAACGTAGTCACCAGGTAAATAAAAGTTTCCTGACTGGTCTCGTCCATAAGTGGTGATTCCGATAATAGATGTGTGGGATGATTTTTCCATATATACAATACTTTAAGTAAATTGAATTCTTATTTGGAATGAAAAAAAATATTTAAGTGATTAAGAGCGAGTAAATATAAGACAAAAAAGGTATTACTTGATTTTTCAAAATAAATTGAATATTTTGTTGTGTGTTAAATACTAATTGAGCTAAGTGGAGATTTTCAATCATGGAACAAATTCAAACTTTTTATGAACATATAACTATAAATTCTAAAAACAAAGCTTTTATTGCTGAAACAAATCTGCGAGTAAGTCAATTGGTTGCTGAGAAACGAGCTTATGGCTGGAGTCCTGAAGAATTACATTTTCAGCATCCTTATTTATCATTAGGACAAATTTATGCAGCTTTAGCATACTATTCCGATCACACCGAAGGTATTGATCAAGAAATACAAGAGGATCTGCATTATTATAATGAACTAAAAAACCAATCTCCCTCCCCTCCTTTTATAAAAAAGCTTAGAAAGAAGAGATTGTAAATGCCTATTCGTTTATACATGGATATGCATATTCCAAGAGCCATAACATTGGGTTTGCGTATGCGTGGAGTTGATGTGCTTACCGCACAAGAAGACAATGCAGCAACTTATCCTGATCCACAATTATTAAACAGAGCAACACAATTACAAAGAACATTAGTAAGCTTTGATAGAGATTTTTTAAAAGAAGCATCCTTTCGTCAAAAAAGCAATAATTTTTTTCTGGTATAATATCTGCCCATCCACTACGGATTTCTATCGGCCAAATTATAGAAGATTTGGAAATGGTTTCAAAAACTTTGGAATCAATAGAAATGAAAAATACCATTTTATTTCTACCTCTATAAATATTCACACAAATTTAGCTGCATCCTCATTTAACATCGCTCAAAATATCGTGCCCGTTCCCAATCCGTCACGACCTCATCAAACTTGCGCTGTTCTGTTTTGAAAAAATGCAGGTAATGTTCTATTACTGCTTCCCCGAAAGTTTCTTTTGCCCAGGTACTTTTTTGCAATTCACTTATGGCTGCATTCAAAGTCTTCGGTACCTGGGGAAGTTTTTCAGCAGAATAAAGATCGCCTTCAAAACTGGATGGCGGTTCTGTCTGATTTTCAATGCCGTGGAGGCCAGCTGCCAGTGTTACCGCAAATGCCAGATAAGGATTGGCGTCGGCGCCCGGAACCCGGCACTCGATTCGCAATGACGGGCCATGCCCTAATATACGAAAACAGGCTGTTCGATTGTCGTAACTCCAGGCTATTGCAGTCGGGGCAAAGGAGCCGGCAACGAAACGTTTATACGAGGTAGGATAGGGCGCGTAAAAAGGAAAAATCTCATGGATGTGTGCCATCCACCCTCCCAGGAACCAGCGGAAAACGGGCGAGCTATGAATAGGTCCAATTTTATTGTCACCCGGAAATAGTGAATTTATACCGGATTTGTCCCACAGACTTGCGTGCAGGTGCATACTTGAGCCGGCAAATTGTTGGTCCCATTTTGCCATAAATGTAAGGGAACAATTATTCTGTACTGCAATCTCTTTGGCTGCATGCTTATAAATTGTATGTCTATCGGACATTTTCAGGAAGTCTGCATAGCGCAAATTGATTTCCTGTTGTCCGGGACCCCATTCACCTTTTGAAAATTCAACTGGAATTCCGGAACGGTCCATGTGATGCCGGATTGCGCCGATAATAAATTCTTCCTTTGTACCCTGTAAAATATGGTAGTCTTCAATGTAATTACCAAACGGTTTTAGTTCGATATAGTGTTTCTGAGCGGCTTCCTCATAGGTGTCTTTGAAAACATACAATTCCAGCTCAGAACCTCCCATTGCCACATATCCCTGATTTAATGCCCTGTCGACCTGTTTATGTAGAATGGTTCGCGGTGCGACTTCTACCAGCACATCTTCATCCTCATTATATAAATCGCACAGGACGAGCGCGGTCTTTTCCAGCCAGGTTGCCAATCTCAGGGTTTTGAAGTCAGGCACAAGACGGAAGTCACCGTAGCCTGCGGCCCAGCTTGTAAATGAATAACCTTGTACTGGTTCCATTTCCATATCGCATGCCAGAAGATAATCACAAGCGTGGATTGCCCCATCAAGTACTTCATCAATGAAAAAATGTCCGGCAATTCGCTTTCCAATCATCCGGCCATAAATATCGGGAAATGCCATGATTACTGTTTCTATTTGTTCGTCAATTATCATCTGTTTAAGTGTTTTAATTTCAAGCATGCCGCGTACTGGCATCATATTTGGTCCTCCATAAATTTATGTGGTATAAATGCGTCGTGATCTTACTTCCCGTTATTACGAACCTGTGTGAATAAACACACTCTTAATCTCGCAATAATGCTCCAAAACAGTTAGTCCTAATTCGCGTCCCATACCGCTTTGCTTAAAACCGCCAAAAGGAGCTTCAAGATGAACGCTGTTGGCTGAGTTAACCGAAAGTACGCCGGTTTCGACGGCCCGGGCTACCCTGAGCGCCCGGGTTAAATCTTGTGTCCAGATGGAGCCTGAGAGGCCGTAGACGCTGTCGTTGGCAATAGCGACGGCTTCTGCCTCAGTTTTAAATGGCATGGCACAGAGAACTGGACCGAAGATTTCTTCTCTGGCGATACGCATATCAGGTTTAACATCTGTGAAAAGGGCAGGTGAGAGGTAGGCCCCTTGTTTGAAAGATTTACCCTCCGGTATCTCACCGCCGCAGGCGAGACTGGCGCCTTCGTTATTACCTGAATCAATATAGCTCTGTACCAGGCTACGGTGATCTGTAGAAATCAGCGAACCCAGCTCAGTGTTGTCGTCAAGAGGTTCGCCCAGGCGTACCTGTTTAAATAGCTCGGTTAGTTTCTCCACGAATGAATCATAAATTGACTGTTCTACGAGTAAACGGCTGCGGGCACAGCAATCCTGTCCGGCATTTCCTAACACACCCCAGACCGCTGCAGGCAGGGCGCGTTCAATATCTGCATCGGCAAAAACGAGGTTGGCTGACTTGCCGCCCAATTCCAAAGTCACCCGCGTGATGTCTTCCGCCGCTAATTTCATGACATGGGTGCCAATTTCAGTCGAACCTGTGAATGAAACTTTGCGTACCAGGGGATGATGCACAAGAGCTTCGCCGGCTGTGCTGCCTGAGCCGGGAACGATGTTTAATACCCCAGTAGGGATGCCAGCTTCTAATGCCAGTTCACCCAGACGCAGGGCTGTTAATGGAGTCAGACTGGCTGGTTTGACTACTATTGTGTTGCCCATAGCTAACGCTGGCGCCAATTTCCAGGCAGTGATGGCGATTGGAAAATTCCAGGGCGCAATTAGCCCACAAACGCCAATGGGTTCGCGAAAGGTCATACTGATACCTGGCGCGGCAACGGGGATGGTTTGGCCTCCCACTTTGTTGACAGCCCCGGCGTAGTACTCAAAACAGTTGGCGGCTAAATCCACTTCATCGCGGGCTTCCCGAATGGGTTTGCCCACATTCTGGCTTTCCAGGCGTGCCAGGTCTTCTGCATTTTCACGAATGAGGTTTGACAAACGTAACAGAAGGCGTGTGCGGTCACGGCTATTCATTCGCCTCCAGGAGCCATTCTGAAATGCCTGATGCGCGTATTTTACAGCAGCAGCAATATCTTCTGAATCGCCCCGGGCGACTTCAGCCAGAGGTTCGCCAGTCGCGGGATTGATAAGTGTGGTGGTTTTACCTGAATGAGCTGGAACTCGTTTGCCGTCGATAAGAAGGTTTTCTTTTAACATGGCCTTTTCCCTGGTTTGTTAAAGGGGATTTATCAGAGTAAACAATGTAAATACTTTTATTAACACAGTCAAATTATTTTATTATTATCATCTTCTTAGATGCATGAAATAAATTGGATTGAATGGTATAAATATAAACACCTGACGGCAGCGGAACTCCTTGATCATTTATTGCATTCCATCGAATTTCATAGGCGCCACTCGCTAAATCACCCTTAAATGGCGTGGCCACTCTTTGCCCCATTAAATTATAAACCTGAATTTGCACCTCAATTGATGCCTGTTTGATAGCAGGAATATCAAACCGAATGGTGGTGCCGGGATTGAAGGGATTGGGGTAGTTTGCATATAAAGAAAAATTATCTGGTGTACGATTTTCAGATATCAGATTCACATGCACTTTTCCAAGTGGAGAACCCTTACAGTAGCCATATTGGACGTAATGGGTAGCTTCGTCATATTCCCAGCCTCTTGTAACTCTTAATTTCAAGGTAAATCCTGTTCTTAGCATTAGCACGCTTTGGGTGGAGTCGGAGCCTAATGTTGTCCAGCTAGAACTGCCATCATATTTTTTCCACCACTGGTAGATAACTGAATAATCTCCCCAATTTCCACTCGCAGCCCATGTTCCCTTTTCCTTATATTCAAGCATATCAGGACCAGTGATCCCAATATTGAGAGCCGCAGGAACACTACGAGCGCCCCAGAGTGTCCAATCTGTATCCCAACCTGATGGCAGTGCATGTTTTTTTGGCACGTCTTGAGGAGTGGATCGTTCATCATCCCAGCCATAATGCTGGTAAAGGGAATCTTTCGCGACATTGAAAATATCATGGATGGAAGCATTGATGATATTATGAGACGTCTCCCGCCAGTAATACATGAAAGAAAACTTCGGACCCGCTGTAATTGTATTAAAGCCAATAGCTGTATCTGCAGCGGCAAAGGAAATAGTATCAGCGTCAGCGCTTAAATCATTCCAAAATCCATATCCTGAACATGAGCCTATAACGTAAATGAATCTGGTATTACTATCGACGCCATTCGCCAAAAGATGCGTATCAACCGAATCTGCGAATTCTTCATCCAATAACCTGCCGTCATGATACCCATTTGGATCAACACCGGAGCCCTGATGTCCGCTGATGTAGAATAACAGCTGGTTGCTGTTGTTTTGAGACATAGTTGAATTGAGTGCTTTTAAAGTACTTACGAAACTATCGATGGATGCCTTTTTATAATTTGGTAGGTCATCATCATATGGATCAAAGTGTTCTTTATAGTTGTTCAGCTCTGAGCCATCTAAATTCAACACATAAATATTGTTTTTATTATAATCATATATAGACCGCAGTGTAATATACATTGGCGCTATCTCATGTTTAACATACAGCGAATCTTCTGCTGGGACTCTTCCGCCTCCACTACCACCAAATAGTAAAACTGCATATTCATTTTGTGCATGTCCTTGGTGAAAAAAAATAGATTGAAAACGACGAATAACAAAACTACAATAAATCGAACATTCTTCTTCATGACATTCCTCCTGTTTTTAATAATAATGATGTTTTTCTTTACAAATAATCCTTGCACTAAAATAGTACCATTTCGAATACCGCCTCCTTTCGTTTGCAGATCATTTGATTGGTTTTAAGACAACAGGAGTAATCAAACTAAAAATTCCTCCTGTTGTGAATTGTACCACTGCTGCCGTAAAATCCATATTGAGTTTATCTATCTTGTCGTTTACACTATGATACCAGGGATAGCTTCGAACCGAAGGAAGAGTATATTCTAAGATTCCAAGCGCAGGATAATCTCTGTCAAAATATGATTTCTCATCGCTCATTAACTTATCAAACTCATAAAAAATAATATTTGAATATTTAGTTGTCTCTTGAATAAAAGATGACCGAAAATCAGGGTTGATAGAATAAATACCAATATCATAAACATTATCAGGATAATAACCGATCATATCAAGATTGATCATTCCTACTATGTCTTCTGCATTCTGCCTGGAAATCGCAGCGGAATAGTAACTTCCCCTCAAACCTTGTTCTTCTCCTGAGAAAAGAATAAATTCAACAGTACGGTTAAAATCGTAATCTTTGAAAACGCGAGCCATCTCCAAAACGCCTGCCGTGCCGCTGGCATTGTCATTGGCACCTGGTGCTTCATAATAAGAACGATGGTCACTACGAGAATCATAATGAGCGCCTACAATTATCTTTTTATCCGACTCAATCCTGCCTGATTTCTCTGCTTTTACATTGTTCCATAATATATCTAGGGGAAGACCTGCTATTACATCATTCCAGGTTAGACCACCATCAGTGGTTTTGTGAAAAATTCCCAATCCAACAAGGAACCCTATTTGCTTATTGATAAAATCTATTGAATGTATGTACGTATTCTGTGGAAGCTCTTTCCAGGTTAAACCGCCATCATGTGAAATAAGATATCTTCTTACTGACATGATCACAAACTTTGTACTGTCAATAAATGTGCACTCTTGCAACATATAATCTACAACCTTTTTAACTTCCCAGGTCTCGCCACCATCATGCGTAATGATCACTTCTCCGTTCTCGGAAACCATAAGTCCTATTTTATTATCATAAAACTGGATTCGTTTTATCATGCCGGGCACATCCGGAACGATTCCCCACGAATCGCCACCATCCGTGGTTTTGTATAAATGCTGAGATGTGCCAATGAAGCCTACAGAATCTGAAATGAAGTAAATATCAAAACAAGCGCCTCCGGAAAAATTGTGTGTCCAGCTTATTCCGCCATCAGTAGTTTTGTACAATGCGCTGCCACCAACGCCCATCCAGCCCTTCATGCGGGTTTGGAAGAATAAGGATTGTACGGACTTGTTATTTATTAGATTCATCCTTTCCCAGCTTTCTCCGCTATCTTTTGACTGCAAAACAACATATTCATTCCATACGCCCCAGGCCCAGCAAAATTCCCCATCAAGACTAAAAATCCTGAGTAGGTGGCTATCCGTGTTGCTTTCCTTACGTTCCCACGTGTTACCCCCGTCAACAGTTTTTAATATCACGCCGTAACTACCCACCGCCAAACCTTCAGATTCATTGATAAAATATATGTCATTTATTGGGAGTCTAGAAAAAGTTTGATATTCCACCGAATAGCCGTATCCTTCCAGTTCACTCCTTATCCATTCCGCAGACTCAAAACATTTTGGCGAATAGGCATAACGCGTGCCGAAATCCTGCAGGGTTTGAATGGAACTGCGGATGTGTGAAGAATCAACCTGGGAGATGATGACTGGAATCAGTGTGGTGTCCACCACCCAGTGCTTTTGGGGTTCTGGTTGGAATGGGCTGTCCTTCTGGCAGGTGGTTAGGTAGAATGATAATACGATAATGATCAGTATTGACCATAAAAAACGCCAGGACTTTAAAAATATCATGGTGGCCTCTTTCTACTAAATTATAGTCCAAAATGTAATTTTTTTCTTTAAATAGAAATAAAAAGTTTTGTATCGCATTTGATAAAACGATTTATTTTCTAATTCTAATTAAACCTAATTGTCAATTATTGCACTTCTTTGGCAATGGCATTCACAATCCGCATGCGTTTTTCAGCCCGATTGACCAGAAGGGGAGCTTCCCCTGATTGATCGAGCCAGTCGAAGAATCGCTGCACAGCATGTCGCGTCGAGCTTTGATCACGACAATCTGAGAGAAAAACGACTTGAATGTTATAAATGATATCTATTGCATAAATACCAAAAGGTGCATTTATTATTGAAATGTCTGGCTGCCCTAAAAGATTAACAGCCTGTGATTCCGTTACTTTTTTGTGGCAGCCGATTAAATGGAGCGGACCGCCGATATTATTATCAAGGTGGGTTGCATGTTCATGGTCGTGTAAGAAAGGTCTGCCAACCATTTCTCTGGCTGCCGCGACTGAAAGCCCGGCAGGGACAGCATGGGATACGACCAGCACATGTTTGTTGAAAATTGTTAATAGTGTACCATTGTCAAGCTGTACTTCAGAAGAGCCGGCTCTATTTCGAAGATTATCGAGGATGATGCTTTCCATTGCTTTTTTTCGTTTTAAGAAATCCAGACGCGACCAGTTTAAAGCTTCCCCTAAATGATATTTGCCTTTCAGAGCTTCACATTTTCCCAATACAACCATATCAACAACGGCGGCATTTAGTGCTTCTTTAGCCAGAGCGATTGCTTGCTCGCCATTTTCAGCAAGCGCTCCTCTAAATAAACTCTGATACTGAATATATTGACGAAACGTCTGATTGCTTTTCTTTACATGATTTTCGCCAAGGTCACTCAACGGTAATTGAATTAATCGTACTTTAGCTGGGGCCGTGGATAATGCACGCTGCATTTCTGCATGACAGATGCCGATATCTCCGCTCTCATGAGCCCAACCAGCATTGCCATTGTACAAGATTAACATTATATCTGCATCATCAACTTGCTTTAGACAGGCGTCCCAGGAGTCAGTTGCTCCTTCTTCGGGAGGGGCGTCTTCGTTGATCTAGACCTCAAAAAGTTGCTCTTCAAATAATTGTACATGTTCTATTTCTTCTTTAAGTTGTTTGCGCATATCAGTAAACATGACGGTTTCGCCATTTAAAATAATCGGATCATTGCACCGACTCGAAATCATGATTTTTATTGTTTTGCCCATATTTTTCTCCTTTTTAGTGAGAAATCAATAATATGGCTTTACTATAAGCGATGGATTGTATCACTGATGTGTATATCTCAGGCGTCATAGCCTCTTCCCTGGCTTTATTCAAGAACTGAAACGAAATTTGCTGAAGTTGTTATAATATAAGTTTTAGAAGGGATGGTGTCAATAGGAATTTATAGCTTTTATTAATCACTGCCCTTATCGAATAGTTCTACTAACAATTGAATGGCCTCACGCATTTCCGGGTGCTGACGTTCAAGTATTGCGGGATTTCTGTCTGACTTCAGGTATTCATGTGCTGCCAGATAGGGTGTGCATATAACGTCACTATCACTCAGAATAGAGGTCAGAACATGAATTACCTCAGCAATCATTTCGAGATTAGCCGAACGAAAAGCTGAGCGCACTAAAATTCGAATGATTGATTCCAATTGTTGCCGTGAACCTTCAATTAGCTGTTCAACGAGGATTTTGATTACAGGAACTAGTTCGGGAATGGGTATTGCAGAGGCTATCCTACCTAATGCAGCCAGGGCACTGCCTCGAACATCGTAGGCTTTATCGTGTAAACATTCGATTAATGGTTGGACGGCTTGTTCAGAGCTGATTCGTCCCAAAGCGGTAGCGGCGCTGCCTCGTACATTGTTGGCTTCATCATATAAACATTCGATTATGGATTGAACCGCTTGTTCAGAGCCGATTAGTCCCAATGCAGTGGCGGCACTGCCACGAACATTGTGGGCTTCATCGTGTAAACAGTCGATTAAGGATTGGACTGCTTGTTCAGAGCCGATTCGTCCCAATGCGGTAGCGGCGCTGCCTCGTACATCCCTGTCATCATCGTGTAAACATTCGATTAAGGGTTGGACTGCTTGTTCAGAGCCGATTCGTCCCAATGCAGTAGCAGCACTGCCTCGATTTATTCTATCTTCATCGCGCAAACATTCGATTAAGGATTGCACTGCTTGTTCAGAGCCGATTCGTCCCAATGCCGTAGCGGCGCTGCCACGAACATTGTTGGCTTTATCCTTTAAACATTCGATTAAGGGGTGGACTGCTTGTTCAGAGCCAATTCGACCCAAAGCGGTAGCGGCGCTGCCACGAACATCGTTGGCTTGATCATGTAAACATTCGATTAAGGGTAGCACTGTTTGTTCAGAGCCGATTCGTCCCAAAGCTGAAGCGGCGCTGCCACGAACATCGTTGGCTTGATCGTGTAAACATTCGATTAAGGATTGGACTGCTTGTTCAGAGCCGATTCGTCCCAAAGCTGAAGCGGCACTGTTACGAACATCGTTGACTTGATCGTGTAAACATTCGATTAAGGATTGCACTGCTTGATCAGAGCCGATTCGTCTCAAAGCTGAGGCGGCGCTGCCACGAACATTTTTGGCTTCATCCTTTAAACATTCGATCAATGGCTGAACTGCTTGTTCAGAACCCATTTGGCCTAATGCGTAAGCAGTACTGCCACGAACATTGTTGGCTTTATCCTTTAAACATTCGATTAAGGATTGGACTGCTTGTTCAGAGCCAATTTTACCCAATGCGTAAGCGGTACTGCCACGAACATCGTTAGCTTGATCGTGTAAACATTCAATTAAGGATTGGACTGCTTGTTCAGAGCCAATTTGTCCTAATGCGTATGCGGCACTGCCACGAACATTTTTGGCTTCATCTTGTAAACAGTCGATTAGGGATTTGACTGCTTGTTCAGAGCCAATTCGTCCCAAAGCTGTAGCGGCGCTGCCACGAACATTGTTAGCTTCGTCATTCAAACAATTCAATAAAGTCGATTCAGCATCTTTTGCTTCAAGGAGTCCAAGAGCGGTAGCACAGTGTTGGCGCCGCCATGACAAATGTGAATTTTCTAAAATTAATATGATTTGGCTAACGATT
The DNA here is from genome assembly GCA_964539665.1 of uncultured Cytophagia bacterium. Lineage (GTDB taxonomy): Bacteria > Zhuqueibacterota > Zhuqueibacteria > Oceanimicrobiales > Oceanimicrobiaceae > CAZIKB01. The sequence goes on along the minus strand of CAZIKB010000015.1, from coordinate 37,230 downwards.
ACTAAATCGGCAGTGCGAGCCAGCAGGGAGGCGGCTAATCTTACTATACGAGAATTATTATCTTCACGAAGTATCTCAAGCATCCTATCGCGAGCTTCACTGGTGCCCTTTCGCTTAGTTAAAAGCTCTACAGTCTTATCATAAACTTCACTTGCTTCAGGCTTCCGCTTAAGTCTATCTAAAGCAACTGCCTGATTGAAAAGCACTACCACATCATCTGGTATGAATTCATTAGCTTTTTTAAAAGCTTGGAGCGCTGCCTGATGCTGCCTTAAATCATTTGCTAAGAAATAGCCTTTATGAAAAAAGTAATCTCCGTTTGAAAAATATTCGTTATCAAGCTTAGCTAATTCTTGCTGAATGGCATCTACGCTTGAAACCAAGGTTATATTGCGAAGTCGGTCAAATTCTCTTGCATATTTTTCCTGACCCTCAGAAACTGCGGCAATGTACATCATATATTCGGTTATATCATCGGCTCTGCTGTCATCGTCTTCTTTTACTTCTATTTGAAATTCAGCGGTCAATTCATTCCAAACATTATCTCTCTCCTCCTTAGTAGCATACCAATTAGAAAAAAATTCGAGTAAATATTGCACACGTCCCCTGGCTGCACGAGAATGGTTCATTTGATGCCAGATGCGGAAAAAACGCTCTGGTATGATATAAACGGTTTTTTTAAGCCTACGTTCTTCACGGCGTATGTAACCCGCTTTTTCCAGCCGTGTTATTAACGCTCTAACTATTTTTGCCCGCATTCGCGATTCTTTAGCCAATTCTGTCGGCGTACATCCTTCTGGCATTAAGGCCATGATTTCAAGAAGTTTACTTTCTTGTTCTGGAATATCTTGCATGCGTTCCTGGTAAAATGGCGTTAGCTTATCAAGCAGGTGATCGAGTTCTGATTTCACGTCCGTAATATTTTGATTGGCAATCAAGTCATATAACATAATAGATAATCTGGGATTGCCACCTGTAAAATGGTAGAGAGCCTGAAGTTGTGAGCGGTATTTTAATATATTGTTTTCAAAAGAAAGATTCTTTTCAAGGATGGCCAGTTTTTTTAGTAGCTGCAGTTGTTCATCAGGTGTTAATTCTGTTAGAGGGTGAACATGAAAGAATTCGAATAAAGGTTCCTCGGGTCCGGTCACCGCATTTAAGAAAGTAGGGGATGTACATATTACAACCAGCCATTCTTCTTCGATGAGTATTTTTCTCAGGATATGAATTTCGTCTCTCTTGCGCATCTGACCTTCAAACATGCGATTAATATTCTCGATCATCAACAATATTCCACAGCCATTCAATTTGTGATAATTCCTGAGTGCATCTAAAGATAAATCAATTGCACGTTCGTCATTGTCATCGTATTGGACCCGTTGGTATGCATTTAATAATGCTGAATCAGCGGTTTCTTCAGAAAGGATTTTAAGGGATTCAATTAGAAGGTCAGAAATTTTAGTAATGGAAAAAGCTTCTTCTGTAAAAACAATAGGCTTCCATTTTTTATTTAGTTCTGAATTTTGCTTGATCCGATGCTCAACAAGTCTAAGTAGAATAGTCTTTCCAATACCCCTGGGACCAATTATCAGGTAATGCTGTCGACTGGAACCTGGCTGCCAAATTTTGAATCGAGCGATAATGTCGTTCAGCAAAGGTTCCCTTGCTACAAAAATTGCTTCAAGATTCTCTGCCGAGGTTCTTTGTGGACGATATAAATGAATTACATTTGACATTGGTTATTCACCTTGAAAACCGTAATGGTTTTTCCACCAGAGTTGAATAACCCGACTAAAAAAAGCATAAGTGTCATTTTCAGCAATTACATAAAAATCGTTTTCAAGTTTGTACATAAGCTGTAAAAAATCTTCTTGCACATTTGTATTAGGTTGGATATTTAGTGTTTTAAGATATATTTGGTAAAGGATATCTTTTCTCACCGTACTATCAGCTCGAGACATCATACCGAGAATTGCTTTAGCAACCTTGGCTTCAAGTTCAGTATAATAATCATTTATTCTTGAACGATATTGGCCAAAAAACGCAGAAGCGGCTCCACTGAGCAAGTCCTCATTGAATGCATTTTTTATCAAATCTATCGATATTACTCCCTTTATCGCACGTTGTCTATCTATAATGGACGATAACAAAACCGCAAGTAAATACGGAATGGGTGTACCTACTAATTCCAGAATTGTATCTATCATTTCAGATTTTATATTAATTCCTTTTTTAACGAAAATCGCATTGATATATTCCTTGGCAATGTCGGTTGTAAACGGTTTTAACCTCACAAGTGCCAGGTCGTTTACAGTGTCTACCAAACGGAAAGAATCTAAAGTAGAGATTAAATTTATAGAACCGCCTATAACAAATCGAGTTTGAGTTTTCGGCGCTATGCGAGCTGATCGAAACCATCTCAAGAGTTGCTCCATTTCAGATTCATTGTTTTTTGCAATCTTATTAATCATGATAGCAAATTCATCGATAAGCAATAGCAATGGAGGCCCATCCTTTGCTATCAGGGACATAATTCTTTCTCCGTATGATAGCCATTCCTGATGAATATCTGTATTTTCACGAAGTTTAATCTTTACTCCACCGACATCTATACTTTCAGGTAAGTCCCTTATGAAATGTCCAAATCCTTTTGTTCCTTCCCAAAAGTCATTCATTACTTTCTTTATATGGGAATCACGAAGTAATACAGCTATGAGCTCAATCATAAAGTTAGCAGCGTTATTGATGGGTTCAACGTCTATATAAAATGGTTGAAATGTTCCTCGCGGTTCATCTAATAATTTGTGCATGGCTCCAGTTTTACCAAATCTTCTCGGTGCTACTAAGAGGACATTGTCATGCTTTAGTTTTGTCCATAAATTTTCTATTAAATCATTTTGTCCAAAATAATCTTCACCACGTGGGGGACTACCAATAATTAGTTCTGGCATATTTTGCTCTAGTGTTTTCAATGTTAATATCCATGTTTTGTTGCGCAACGAAATTGTTGCGCAACATGATTATTAAATATAAATGCTTCTTTTATTAAAGTCAAGATTTTTTTATTAGGAGTAATTAGTTATGATATGTGAGAAATTCAAAGAGAAAAAGACACAAAGGAAACATTTACTTATTCGGAGTATCAACAAAACCTGCCAACTCATCCACAACAAGCTTCAGCCCAACCACCACCCTGGTAAAATGTTCATAATGAATTTTGTCCGGCGTGTCTTGTGAAGTATGATAATTCAGGTATCGAAAAGGAGCAGTGTCTGTAACCATTATGGCCTGGTAGCCATTTTGCCAAAATGCCCAGTGATCCGACCAACCGATTCCTGGAATGAATCCGGGCAATGCCGCGCCTTCCGATGGAAATTTGACCTGACGACGAAATGATGCCACGACTTCACGAACCAGTGCACGCGATGAGAAGTTGCCGACGAAAGCAACGAAATTACCGATTGATGGGTAGAAAAATCCTATCGGGAAGGGGTAGCCCTGACTGCCAGCATCATCCGCATAATAGCCAATGGTTTCCAGGCTGAGCATGGCCACAATATTTTCATTGCGTTTACGACATCTATTTGCATAAACCAGACTTCCCATATTGGAGGTTTTAAAATAGGGAGGTTCTTCATTAGCGAACGCGACAAAGCGCAGCGTTCTAGAGGTCTTTTTACCGGCGAATGTTCGGGCCAATGCCAGCAGCGCCGCAATACCCGTGGCATTATCATTTGCGCCGGGACAACCGATCACCGAGTCGTAATGGCCGCCAATGATGACGATTTCGTTCCTTCTTTCCAAACCAGGAATTTCCACTTCAATGTTATAACAGGGCTTCCCCGAAACATCGTAGCTTTGCCGCCGAACCCCGTAACCGGCTTCAATAAATGATTTTTCTATAAAGTTGCTGGTAGTAGTAAGGTTTTCATACAGAACCAGGTTGCGCTCTCCGATTTCAACGCTGAGTATTTCGACATCCTGTCGCAGTGCGTCCCGGAATGCTTCCTCACTGCTGGGTAGAGGTGATAAAGTACCGTCATGACTTGCGCCAGGCATTTTAATCATTGTCATTCTTATCGCATAAACAATGACAACGATTATTAAAATCACGATTAAACTAATCCGAATGATGATTATTCCCCTTTCAATTTGAATTTATTTTCTAATCCCAGGTTATTTTGAGTGTACAATTTTAGCAGATGACTTTTAAGTTACTTCATCAGTGATAGAAATGGCTTCAGTTTCAATGATTTCCTCCCAGAATGCAGAGAGGTCACGGTTTTCTACTTCTTCTTCTGTGAATCCATAGGCTTCAATGGGTTCAGAAATATTCCTATGAGCTTGCCCCAATATTTGTAATCGTTCAAGTAAATTTTTCCCCACAAAATCTAAGAAACAATAATAATGTCAATATTGCTATTGCGGTGGGTCAAATTTTTTGCGTATGAACCATACAGAAATACTTTTTGAACTTGTACTCCATTGTCTTCAAGCGCCTGCACGTATTTTTTTATAGTTCTGAAAACCTTTGATGAGTTTTGAGCCATTTAAGTGTCTCCTCGGTTTCCTTTAGTACTTTTGAGCAATATTCTTTCGTAAAAACGGATAAGCTTTTTTGTAAATCTTCCGGATATCGAGTTGGAACGCTTACTGTATTTAATCTCTTCGGTTTTAATTCCCCGAAGCTTGCTTCGTTTTTTGAAAGGTGTCATGCCCGAATGCCTTAATCGGACATCCAGAAGTCAGTGATCGTATGGATTCCCGCTTAAAAGATTGCGGGAATGACAACAAAGATACCCCGTCAGCTTGCTGTGGGGAGAATTCATTTCAAGAATAATATTCATCATGAAATCGGGAATTTCTAGATTAGCTCTGGAAACCAGAGTTTTTAGATCATGAATTTTGGGTAGCACTTCATTTTCGTATAGTTCTAAATGTGCTTTGAGTATTTTTTCAAGTGCCAAATGACACATAAATACAACATATAAACAGCGACCCTTTTCTTGCTATATGTTGTACAGATGCCAGATCGTATTCTGCGCTTTCAATCCAATTGCGGACTGATTTATTTCGTTTTTCAGGAGTCATTTAGATATCCAGATATGATCTTATGTTGAATTAAATTTTAAAACGTAATTTTTTTATTGACTTTTAGAGTAAAGATTTCAATAGAAAATAGTAATTGCTTGATAGGATACTTCAGTATAGTAATTCAAAGAAATAAAGTCAAGAGTAATAACGGTTCTAAATAGTGATTGGACGAAACTCTTGATTGGTATTAAAAGTCGAGTTATTTTTGTGTAATAAAATCACAAGGAGGTTAAAGTGAGACCAGGAATATTTAAAAAAATAAATTATGTTCTGTTTATTTTATTTTTATTTCAATTTCTTGCCTCGTGCGCCATAAATCCTGTTACTGGAAAAAAAGAATTTAGCTTGCTAAGTAATAATGATGAAATCAAGCTGGGGACTGAGGCTGATCCGGGAATAGTGGCACAGTATGGGCTGTATGATGATCCTGAAATTAATGAGTACGTGAATGAAATTGGTCAGAAAATGGCTAAAATTTCTCATCGTTCAAATTTAGAATTCCATTTTCGAGTTTTAGACAGCCCGGTTATTAATGCCTTTGCACTACCTGGAGGGTTTGTTTATTTTACCAGGGGTATTCTTGGCTATATGAATTCCGAAGCAGAGCTGGCCGGAGTAATGGGGCATGAAATAGGTCACGTTACGGCAAGACACGGGGCTAAAGCCTACACGCGTGCCCAACTTGCCCAGGCTGGATTTGGCGCGGCGTACATTTTTTCCGAAACATTTCGCCGCTACAGCGACGTTGCCCAATTGGGAGTGGGATTATTATTTATGAGATTTAGCCGGGATCAGGAGCGCCAGTCAGATGAGCTTGGCGTTCAATATTCCACGACTGTTGGCTATGATGCCAGCAACATGTCTCATTTTTTTGGAACACTGGCTCAATTAAGAGAGCAAGGAGGCGGATCTGGCGGCGGCGCCCTGGAAGCCTGGTTTTCCACTCATCCTGATCCGGTGGACAGGGAAGCCAAGACTTTGCAATTAGCCAGAGACGCTCAGCAGAAATCAGGTTTATCTGATTTTAAAACAGATAGAGTGCGTCATCTCAACTTAATCGATGGAATGGTTTTTGGGGATGATCCTCGTCAGGGATTTGTTGAAAATAATTATTTTTACCATCCAACTCTGGAGTTTCAATTTCCAGTGCCTGCTGATTGGCGGTTAGTCAATACTCCTCAGCAAGTTCAAATAATAAAAAAAGATCAATCTTCAGGCATACTATTTTCACTTTCTCAGCAAGCCAGCGCCAGAACTGCGGCTGATAAATTTGTTGCAGATCAACAAGCCAATCTTATTAGTTCAGATTATAAAAGATTAAACGGCTTCACTACGGAGATAAGAGAGGTGGCGGTTAAAGGCCAACAAGGTGATCTTAAAATACTAGCCTATTATATCGAAAAGGATAAATATGTATTTTCATTTCTTGGTATCAGCGGGCTTAATGGTTATAGCAAAAATCTAAGCGCTTTTAAGTACACAATGAATAATTTCGATCGGCTAAAAAACGCAAAAGCCAGAAATGTTAAACCCACGCGGATAAAGGTTGTGAAAGTGACCAGAGACGGAACATTAAAAGATTTTTTAGCTCGATATCCAAACGAGCAAATGTCTGACGATAAATTGGCAATCGTGAATGGAATGACGTTGACAGACAGGGTCCGACCCGGGGATAGAATTAAGGTTTTGACAAAGTGAGGTTTTGAACAGGAAAGGTATTTATTAAAAAACGCACTACTTGTTTACCACGGAGCCACACGGAAATATACAGAATTAAAAGTAATAAACCGCAACTGTTCAGCGTCAACTTTCATCCTCGAAAATAGCTCGGAGTTGACTGCTGTAGGGTGTAAAAATCAAATTTGGTGAAGTAGTTCTTTTCTTGGACTCATAAAAAGATTCTTAGAGAATGACAGTCTGTACAGTTACAAAAATAATATTACTTTATAACAATAAGCTACAATCCGTGAAAATCCGTGGTGATTATTTCTGCTTTTTTATCTGTTGATTTTTTTTAGCCAATTGAATAAGCAGGACTTCGAGTTGGCTGAAATAGTCTTCGGACTTTATCTGCGACTTTTTGGCTTTTAAATCTTCGATCTCCTGTTCGAGAGATAACTTCGTGATAAATAAGCTGTCTGCGGGAGATTGCGTACCTGATTTGACTTTATTTAAGGTAGCTTCTAATTCAGAAGCCACGGGAGCAAGATAAACCCGGCTGGCCCAGAGGCCGTCCTTAGAATTGTCCAGTTTCTGACTGCCTTCTCCATCGCCGTTGTCATCTAACAGCGGATGTTCTGCACGTAATTGGCGCTTATCTTCATACCATTTATCCTGATTGGCCCTGGCAAATTTAAAGGCTTCAAGCATACTAACTCGCTTATCTTTATTTAAATCGGCTGCATCTGAGGAAAGCGCATCTAAAAAGAAATCAGCAAAATTGGTCTCAAAAATCTCTAAACCATTTTTTGTGGCTGTTATTATGACTCTTTCTTTGCCGCTCAGCTTTTCGATAAACGGCCCGCTGGCGCTGGCTGTATTAACCAGGATAATTTTCCTGGTTGGCAGCTCAGCTAATAGCCGACCAAAATCTATCTCTCTCAAATCCGGACCAACCAGGTTAAATTTACTCCAGTTTCCATCAAATGAACCATGCCCCACCATAAAAATAAAAAGCTGGTCTTTTTCTTTCATGGTTTGTCCGAACTGAAAAAACGCTCTACGGACATTCTCTGCGGTAGCTTGATAATTGATGACTAATGAATCATACATTGGCTCTTCAAATAGATAAATAATTTTGTTATTATCATATCCTAATGAATCAACGAGCAGTTCGTACATGTAGCTGGTCTGAGAAAAATACTGTTCCGTGTACTCTTCCTGCCCGCCAATGCCACCAACGATGAGGGCGTATCGTTCGCCTAACGAAAAAGAGGATTGCGCATAAATTGAGGATGAAATACATCCAAAGAATAAAAATAGTACTGGAATAAGAAAGTGTTTTGTGTTAAATATCTTCATTTTATTTGTAATGACATTGGTTATTAATTGCCAGTTTTAATTAAGGTTTAAAATAATCATTTTGCATTTTTAAATTTACAATCTGCATTTTTCATTTATACAATCAAGACTTCGTTAATTTACACCTTGTTTTACTTGCACCTATGACATTCCTTTACTGCGACGCAAATACCATTCACCCGACAAAAAACAGATGGCTAATAGAAAAAGCAGCGGAATATCCCATAAATCGTATTCAACCAATCTGGAGTAACTGCTTTGCATCACAGAAATATCATCCGGCAGAGTTTCAGCTTCTTCCTCGTGATAATATTTACCACCGCTGATTTCAGCAATCCTGTTTAATAGCCCGGATTGTAATTGCGCATTGGTGAACTCAACTTTGGACTCTTCTACAAAAAACGCGGATTCTGTCCGGCCAAGAAATTCTCCTTTTGCTGAATATGCCACAATATCGACTACATGCAATCCTTCTTCTTCCGGGTGAAATTTACCAGTGTATTCCACTGTACCATTTGATGACCAGTTAAATGGAATTTCCACAGATTTACCGGAAGGCGTCGTGATTACGGCTTTGATGGTGGCATTCTCTATGGTAGAGAAAGCACTGTCCCTTACATCCACATTAAGCGTTACCTGTTCATTCGGAACGTATGTTTCTTTATCAACATGGCCTTCCAGGGGTCTGGGAGAGCTAAGCGCTAACCAGCGCAGCATCTGTCGCCAGAATCGTTCATGGCTCATATCTTCATAAGGCATGCCCATTTGCCAGTGCCAGGAACTCGACGTCGCGAATACCATGGACCGGCCCCGGCCATAGCGCTGCAAAGCAAGAATGGTCTTTGGATTGTCAAATTCACTTAAAGGATGCACTGCCAAAATAGTGGCGCCCGGTTTGGCTCTTCCCAGTGGATTGTATCCCTCTAATTCGGGTAGTTTTTCCCACCAGGTTCGGTTGTTGTCTTCCTCAGGAGATAATTGTAATATTGGATTACGCAATCCTTCGGGTGTTAAAACTAATTTAAATTTGTCGCTGAATGTTGCAGGTGTTGATCTTCCGGTACCGTTTTGGTAAGGAAGCTCCACTGGAAGTACTTTTTCAATGGGAGTCTCGAAGTAGCCACCCTGACCAAATGCATGCACACCGCCAAGCATTAAAAATCCACCTCCACGCTGGGAAACAAATTCCACGGTATTTTGCAATTCCTGGCCTTTAAAGAAATCAGCCTCAATGCTTCCAAATATTATCGCGTCATATTTGAATAGGTCCTCTTTAGATTTTGGGTAACCTGACTTTAGTTCATTCTGGTTTTTGATACCCTGACGATAAAATTTATCCGGCCCTGTCCTTAACAGTGAAACAAGTCCCAGGCTTTTATCCTCATCCAGTGCTCGGCGGAGATATTTAAATTCAGCTCTTGGGTAGCCCTCAATGTATAATATTCTCGCCTCCTTATTGCGGTTGTCAATTAAGAAGCTTTTGCTGTTATTTTCTTTTATGGTTTCATTTTCGTGTGCTACCACGTTTAGAGTATAATGCACAAAACCACGTTTCTGTGGGGAAAATTTCATGGAAATCCGAGTGGCTGAACCTTTTAAATTCTCATTTTGTTTTTTTACCAGTATGCCTTCTTCTCTTAATTCAATTTCAACTTCTTTGTTCTTGATGTTTTTATTTTTAATCAATGTGGAAATTTCAACAACCGAGTTTTCAATGACCGAATGATTGGCAGCTACTTTTGAAATTTCAATATCATTTGCATTTTCACTGCCAATTCCTACGACGTATACAGGCAGCTTATTATTTTTCAACATGGCAGCAGTTTCTAATGGATCGTCGTTGCCATTATTGGCTCCATCGGTAAAAAGTAACACTCCGGCAACGGAACCATGCTGGCCCATTTCTTCAGCGAATTTTAAACTTTCTGCCAGATCAGTGATTTCACCCTTAGTTGTGATACTTTCAGTATTATTAAGGTGTTCAACGTCGGATGAGAATTTGAACATCTGGATTTTGAAATTCTTTTGCAATTTGGCAACCATACCCGGATTTGTTTCATCTCCTAAAAGATTAATCATGTAATTTGATCTTGACAAGTCATCATTGGTATCTTTAATGGTCATGCTTTTTGAATCATCTACCAGCAGAATTAAAGAACTTTGACGAGGGACGATAACGGAAACTTTGAGTATGGGTTCCAATAGAGTAAATAATAGTAAACCAATGACAAAAAACTTCAGACTAATTAAAGCGCCTTTAAGAAAGCGATTAATATGAAGTGTGGTTTTTCTGTAGACAAACCAGAGGAGAATCAGTAAGAAGATAAATATTCCCATTAAAGTAAATAGAGAAGGCATGTAATTAAAAATAAAGGTACCTTCTTTAAAAACAACCGGACTGTATTTTAATAAGAATTCAAACATGGAGCTAAGCTGTTAAGAGTTAAATCTTCGTTTATTTAAAAAATATATTATTTTCAGTTCTCATTGCTCAACAGTTCCATTGTTTTATTTATATATTGTTTGATTTGTAGCAATACAACAATGAGACAATTTAGCAATTATGAATGTCATCTTTTTTTCCGTGAAAACTCCGTGTGTTTCCTTGGTTAAATATTTAATTACTTCTTTTTTATCTTTGACAGCGCTTCATAATATTTTTCCACCAATTCTTCATATTCCGGAGGAATTTTTTCCTCTCGTGCCAGAAACAATTTTTCTTTATTTTTAATAAGTTCCAGTTTCTGGGCTAACTCTGCCTCAAATCCTTTCAGAGGAATTAAAACCAGGTCTTCAATTATTTTTAATCTGTTTCGGTCGCCGCCAGTGAAAGTTCGTATTACACTTTGCATATTTTGATTCAATTTACTGGCTTGCCTTGATAATGAAGTATCAGCCCGGGTTGATTGTTTAATTACATCCATGGCTTTACTACTTTCTGCCAACTCATTATTTAACCAGTCCAGTTTATCTGAATCAAGCTTCTGCGGGGGTGTTTTACCTTTGCCTGGGCCGGATTGCATGTTTTGTGAATTTTGTTCCTCTGTTTTTGGCGCACCGCCTTGTTTTTGTTCGTCACCAGTTTTTTTAAAATTCTCTATTTGTCTTTTTATGCCCTCAATATTTTCACGTAACCTGCGAGTCTGATTGAGCGCCAAATCCAGCTTTTCTTCATCAGTTTCCGCTAAGACACTGCGAAGTTGAGTAAATTTATCATGCATGCGTTCCAGCATGTTCTTTATATCCCGCTCCGCCTGAAGCGCGGAATTCAACCTGTTTTCCTTAATGAGTTGTTCAGCGCTTTCCATCTTTTTGTCAATTTTCGCATTCTGTAATTCCTGTGAAAACTTATTCAGTTCGCGGGATACGTCATGCCTGGTTTTTTTAGCATTATTTGATAAAAACTTAATTTGATCTTGAGCATCCGTGAAATCTTCTTTCAATCTGTTTTGATCTTCCTGGGCTAGCGATTGTTTTTCCGGTGACTTTTCTTTTTCGTTAGCAAGATTCTCAACATCCTGGGTGAGTTTTTTCTGAGCGTCGGCTAAACGCTGAAAATCTTGTTCTATGGAGTCAATTTGCTGGCGTAAAGATTCTTTTTGGTTGCGTTTTAAAATATCTTCGAGGCGTTTTAACCTGTTTAATGCGCGCTGACCTTTAGCAGCGGCCAGTTCGGTATTTTTCTGACGGAGATTATTCGAAGCATTGTTCATATCGGAAGTAGCCCGTTTTAAATTGTCCTGAATCTCTCTCGGAATTTTGCTGTTCTGCTGCTGGTTTTGCATTTGACGGGCTAATTTCTCGGTTTCCCGACGCATTTGTTCTTGTTGTCTGCGTAATTCCTGAATCTGGCGTTTTTTCTCTTCAGGTGACAGGTTTTTTTGCGTCAGGTCGCGGGTCTTCTTATTTAACTGCTGCTGCCTTCGCGCTAATTCTTTAACTTTTACCAGCGCTTCATTGATGACTTCATCTTTTTGGTGCTGCTGGTTTTGTCTGGGAGTTTCATACTTATTTTTTAGCTTATCCAGTTCATCATCAAAAAGTCGGGCAAGCTCGTCCAGCGCAGCTCTGTTGCCTCCACCTTGTGCCTGTGCTCTTTGCATTTGCACTTCAGTTATTTGTGCCTCTGCCCTTAGTAAATTCTGTAAGGATTCCCTTTCCGGTGTTAATGCCGCTTTTATTTGTTTGCCGCTTAGCTCATTTACTGCGCGCTCCATTGCCTTAATGGCGTCGGTGTAAAATTTCGCGACGTCATTTCCCGAGTCTCGTGAGAATAGCGATCGTTGCTCCATTTGGAAAAGTGCATTTTGTGTGACTTCCAGCAGGTTCTTCTGGCTTTCAACGAGTACATCTATATTTCCCCCCAATTCATCTGCATTGAGTTTTGCTCTTCTATTTAGCAACTTCCAGGTTGCAATAATAATTTCTTTTTGTGTCTGGGAAAGTCGACCGCCCAGGTTCTGACTGCCGCCTGGCATTTGACCTGGTGATTGTGAAAGCGGACGGAAAAATTGCTGTTCAAACGGACGAATTTCGATGAAAAAGATTTCCGAAAGAACAGGTTCTTTGCTCTTTAAACCACTATTATCTTCTGCCTTTACATAGTATGTCAGGAAATCCCCTGGCTGCACCTGTAAATCTTCCAGATAAAACATGTGCCTGGCGCTGAATTCCTGGATTTCATTAAAAGTAACTTCTTTCTGATTATTCGGGGATCTATCAAGTGACAAATTAACTGCTTTTTCTTCCACTCCATTTACCGTGTATAATAATTTCAATGATGACAAGCCGTAATCGTCTTGCACCTGGATTTTAATGGGCGTCTCTTCAACCATTGAAGCCTTGATATCACGACCGGGTGTCTCTATGGTTAAAACAGGAGGTTGATCCGGCAATGCATGTACGAAATATTCAGGCGGTGGATGGTTGGAAAGATCGTCATTATCGGTAATCAGGATTTTATAATACGTATCTTCCCTGACTGTGAATGTGGTTGTGATTAAGGTGTCTGCGGTGATAGAAGTATTCAGTTTTTTTCCTTCTCCCATGATCATTTGCCCCTCACGGAGTGGTTTATCAGCCACGGCTGTTATTTTTACAACGGTACCTTTCGGCGCCCAAACATCCCCGGTGTCTGTTTCCTTTTTTCGTTTCAGACCGGTGTATTTTGGATAGTTGTAGACCAAATCCACACGCTTAATCTGTGGGGCGTCGTAAAGCGTCATATTGAAAATTTTTGAAAGCTTATCATCTGCCTTTACATAGTACTGTGTTTGATTCTGAAGGTCAAAGAAGTGAAACACATAAATACCTTTTTGCTCGGTTCGATCCATTGTCATTTTAATCCAGATCGAATCATCGGCGGTGTAATATAAAGCCACTTCTTCAGCTTCAAAGCCGGTGATTTCGGCTGTAATTTCCTGAGCTGAGCCTCTTGGCACTCTTGTATTGCCTGGATTCACAAGCAAGGTGGGTTGTAAGTTTATAGTGGGAATAGTCCATGGCGCGAATAATCGATGTGATTTTATTGAAAAAAAGTCAATATTGGAAATAAGAAATGCACTTAAAAATACACTTACAGCCAATGCCAGGCTGGTCCAAACCATGGTACTTTTGGTGCGAATGTCTTTTGGCAAATTTATCGGTGCTATATGAAAACGGGTATCATCTAATAATTTTTCCAGAATTTGAGATGAGATTCTTGGATTTTTTGCTCCGCCCAATTCCACTGCGCTTACAAGGCGGTCTTCTAACTCCGGATGCTTTTCTTCAATGTATCGCGCCAATTGCTTGTTGGACGGTGATTTTATCAGCGGATGAATGATCTCCATATAAAGAACAACCATTGTCAGGGCAACGATAGCTATTAATAAGAATAGTCGGATCGTATTACTCAATTCAAATATGGCATCCAGAGCAAATGCAATTAGAACGGCGCTAACAATTGCGAGTAAAACCTGAGCCGTGCCTTTCAGAAGAATCAAATTCTGCCAGCGGCGGCAAACCTGGTTTATTCTATTTTCAAGTATCTCATGTTGAGGATTCATTTCACAAAACTCATTGTTGGTTAAATAGCTGTTACTTGACAGATTATATCAAATAAGTGTAATGGTGCAACAATAAATATAGTATTACTTTTCATTTTCCCAATGTTCCATTTATCCATCATTCCAACCTTCCGTCCCTATCGATAGGTTCGATTAGCTAACCAGGTTTCTCCTACCAAAAGTATGATAATCCCTAAGACGACAAAACGCCAGAGCTTTTGATGTCTTTCCTGCTGCTCATTGAATTTAGGAGGAATAATAGTTACTGATTGAATTTCCTGTTCAGAATCTTCCAATACTGCTTTCTGAAAATCTGCCAAATCCAGCGGGGTTAAATCGGATTCTTTAGTATCAACATTTACAGCAAAATAGTCAGGCTTTCGGTTTTTACCTTTTCTCTGAATTTGATAAATTCCGGGCTCATAAGTCCTGTTAAAAATAGGTTTATCTAAATCTACTTTACTGCCGGAAGGCAGTTGCACTGAAAGTTGTCCATCGGCAATTTCCCCAACAGGTAAATTATTTAAGGAAACAGGTTGTCCTACTAAATATGATTTATGTCCCTTCTTTTCCGAGGCTACATACTGCAGTGTTTGGTAAAGTATGGGCAGGAAAATTGCTTTTACCGGCAAATTATTCCACTCTGTATCAAAACTGGAAGTAAAAAGTATGACTTTACCCGCTCCTATTTGTCGTTCCAGAAATGCAGGACTGGCGTCATCAAAATAAGCAAGTACTGAATTGGAATTGCTGGGTGAAGTATGATAATATTGATAAAACTGAGCGGTACTGGGATCGCCATGGCCAGAATTTGCGAAAATCATGAATATCGGGTGCTGATAATCCACATCCGCCAGGATAACGCTGTTTTCACGATTAATTGAATTAAAAGCCTTATTCGTAATTGAGGCGGGGGAAAGGTCCTGGAAAAGACGGTTGAAAATGGTTGGGTTGACCTGATCTCCCAGCGCCAGAATCAGTCCTCCACCTCCGCGGACATAATATTTTAACTGCTCCAAAGTTGTTCGTCCGATATCTTTGATGTTTGCCAAAATTACTGATTGATAGTCGCTGAAATCGAAATTGCTAATTCTATCGGCTTTACTTTTGACCAGTGTGTATTTTGCCAGTTCTGGTAGATTCACAGCACGGTCCACAAAAAACAACTCATCTCTGGTTACGTCACGAGTATTTGGCTCCCCGTTCACCGCGAGAATTTGAGTGCGGGTGTTGTTTTCTAACAGGAAAAAGAATTGGTTGTCTTGAGTAATTTTTTCTTCCTCAGTTTGAATATCAACATACCCGGTGACCAAACCCGCTGGCATGCGAACCTTATTAAATTGAATAATTTTTTCTTCATTGGCTAAAAGAGTAATTTTTCTTTGTGAAATTTTGCGATCATTGATATTTAAAATGACTGAAGTTTTTTTCTTTTCAGCGCCAAAATTTGTTACTCTTACCAGAACATCTTTATTTCTACCCGATTTTTTCTGTTCTGAAATGTGTACTTCTTTAATCGAGATATTTGAGAAGTTCTCCTTCTCAATTTCAACAAAGTGTAAACGTATCCCCGGCTCTACTTTCCAATTCGTGTAAGCGCTTGTTAAGCCGGTTTTTTGAAAATCTGAAATTAGATAAATATCTTTTGATGTTAATGGACTATGTAAAAGGAAAGATTCAGCGGATTGAATGGCCGGCAAATAATTTGTCGAACGATTGGAAAGTGAAATAAGCTGATTTAGTTGGCTGGCAGTCGTTCCAAATTCATTTTCAGGTTCTGCTACAATTTCCGCGTTTTCCGAAAATTTCATAACAGCTACACGGTCACCGGGATTAAACGTCCTGAGCAAATCCTGAGCCTTTTCGATGGCAGAATTGAACGTGTCGCCATACCCCATGCTGTATGAATTGTCTACCAGAATCACGGCTGCTTTTTGTTGAGTTCCCCAGATGCTGTCGGCGTCGGCGTTTTCAAAAAAAGGTCTGGCAAAGGCAAGAGCTAAAAGAGCTAACGCGGTTATACGCATCAACAGGAGAAGTAGTTGTCTCAGCTTTTGGGATTTTACTTTTTGATTGGGTTTAAGCTGCAAAAAGCGCATGGCTGCAAATGGAAGTTTTACCGCACGGTTTCGCTTGATTAAATGAATAATTATTGGTAACGCTGCGGCTGCCATTCCCCATAAAAAAAATGTATTTAAAAACGATAGTCCAAACATAAATTAAACCTTAATACTACGATAAGCCAGAAAACTGAAAAGTGCAAAATCTAAAGGTTTAGAAGTGTTTAATATTTGATAATCAATTTTGAGTCTGCCACATTCTTTTTTATATTGTTCGATATGCGCGTTCAAGTTTTTTAAATAGGTCTCTCGCACTAAAGATGGAACCGTTTCAAACTGTGCCGCGCCTTCCATATCTAAAAACCTGGTAGCTGTATTAAATGGAAAGGTTAATTCGGTTTCATCCATAATGTGGAAGATGATGACATCATGGCCTTTAAATCTAAAATGCTGTAATCCCTTTAATACAGAATCGGGATCATCCAACAAATCAGAAATTAAAATCACCATGCCTTTTTTATTCAATTTCTCTGCTAAATGATGCAGCGGAATTGAAATTTCTGTTTGATGACCGCCTTCTAAATTTTCAAGATAACTTAAAATGGAAAACAGATGTCCTTTTTTATTTCTGGATGGAATGAACTGTTTTATTTTCTGATCAAAGGTCAGCAATCCCACGCTATCGCGCTGCTGAAATATTAAATACCCTAAAGAAGCGGCTAAATAAGAAGCATATTCCAATTTCGTCAGGCCGTTGCTGCAATAATTCATGGAAGCGCTAACGTCTAATAAAATATGACAGCTAAGATTGGTTTCCTCTTCAAACTGTTTTAGATAGTACCGGTCAGAACGAGCGTACACTTTCCAGTCGATGAACCGGGTATCATCTCCCGGCGTGTATTCTCGATATTCAGCAAATTCTACGCTAAATCCACGATACGGACTTCGATGCAGGCCGGAAATAAAGCCTTCGACCACTGTTCGGGCGCGCAATTCCATATTTGAAATTTTGGAAAGAATCGCTGGTTTTAAAAATCGTAGTTGGTTTGACATAATCTCTTTAGCTCACATTTTCTATTAAAACACCTGACCTTACAATCATCTTGTTAATCCTGTCGAAAAATGAGTCTTATTATGAATTACAGCCCGGACCTGGGTTCCGGCACGGTTTCCAAAAGCCGATTTATTATATCGATAGACGTGACCTTTTCTGACTCTGCATAAAAATTGGTCACAATTCTATGACGTAAAACCGGCGCTGCCAGAGCTTTTATGTCTTTAATCGAAACATTGTAGCGGCCTTCCATGACGGCCCGGGTTTTGCCGCCTAAAATCAAATATTGCGAAGCCCTGAGGCCCGCACCCCAGCTTACCCAGTTTTTCACAAAGTCCGGGTTGCCTTTTTTTGTTGGACGACTTGCGCTCACCAGGCGAACGGCATATTTCGCTACTTCCTCGGAAAGGGGAACTTTTCGAACAATTTTTTGAAATTCCATTATTTCTTGTCCGGTGATGACGCATTTTAATTCTGGTGTATAATCTGAAGTGGTTGAAGTCACAACTTGAACTTCCTGCTCTTCCGGAAGATAATCCATCACAATGTTGAACATAAACCGATCCAGTTGGGCTTCAGGCAGCGGGTAGGTACCTTCGAGTTCGATTGGATTTTGAGTAGCCAGAACAAAGAAAGGTTCTTCGAGATTATATGTTGTACCGCCTGCTGTGACTCTGTGCTCTTGCATCGCTTCTAATAACGCTGATTGGGTTTTAGGCGGCGTTCGATTAATTTCATCAGCGAGAATAATATTTGCGAAAACCGGACCTTTGATAAAGTTAAGCGTTCTGTGGCCGGTAGCTCGATCTTCTTCTATAACATCCGTTCCGATGATATCTGCCGGCATCAGATCCGGAGTAAATTGAATGCGTTTAAATTCTAAATCCAGAATCTGAGATACCGTTTTGATAAGCAATGTTTTCGCAAGCCCCGGAACCCCGGTAATCAGACAATTTCCGCCAGAGAAAAGAGCAACCATTACCTGTTGTATAACATCATCCTGGCCAATGATGATTTTTTGCAGCTCGCCTAAAATACGTTTGCTGCCTTCTCTTAACTTTTCAACCAAAACTAAATCTTCCTTCTGATCGGTTTGATTGGCAAATTCTAACATTTTTACTCCATGTTTAATTTTCAAAAAGTGAATACTTTACCACGGACTGCACGGATTAAAAGCAAATCATTTCTCTATCGATGTATTTACACATATCTGGATTGGATGTTCATTGCATTTTCTTTTTAATGTGTTAATGCATAAACCACAAAATTTATTCCTAATTTAAATGCTTCTGCAGAATATTTCGGCGGATATCTTGGATCTTTTGCATGTTCCCAGGCGTCACCCATATCCATGTTTCGCATGATCAGCACCATGAGCCGGCCATGGTCATCAAATATACCCATACAACGCTGATTAATTCCCCCTTTCTCATACGTCACTCCCCGCATTAACGAACCAAGCCCCGGAATCTGTACGAATTCATCAAAGTCATAGAAACAGTGAAAGATTGGATGATCAATTGGAATATCAGAGATCGAGAGCTCAGGAAACACTTTTCTCATTTGCTGAATAAAATTCTGCCATTCAAATGGCCCGTGAAAATCATCCACCATTAGAAAACCGCCTCGTAAAAGCCATTCGCGTAGACTGTCTGCTTCAGTCTGAGTCATGGTTAAAAATCCTACTTCAACCAAGTAGGCGAAAGGATAACGGAAAAATTCCGAATTTAACATAGAAAACGAGACCGGGTTGTCAGCAACATTCAGAGCGGTCCAGTTCTTTAAACCTTCCATGAAGTTTTGCTCTGCTGACGGATAATCTACGGCCCAGCTTGGCCAATTAGGTCCAAATGGATTCCGAAGTTGATAATTTGTACCGCCTGAATGGTATTTTAATCGCACAAAAGTAAACTCATCGCCATTGCTGCCTTGCGCAATAGATTTGTTTGTGAAGGAGTACATTAATAACAGTACTAATAAGAAATAGTCTAATTTTACTAATACAGCTTTCATGATAATCTCTTAATATTTCAGTGCGTATAGGAGTAGATTAAGTAGTTTATTCCCAATTTAAAAGAATCGGTGGAAAACTCAGGAGTTTGCTCTGGCCATTCCCAGCCATCTCCAACATCATTGTTGAAATTAATCAAAACCATCATTCTATCCTTATCATCAAAAAGACCCCAATATTGAGGAGGCTGACGAAGATAAGGTGTATATTTGTGTATGTTATATAAATCAAAAAAACAGTGAAATATAGGGTGATTCACATTCAGTCTGCGCAAATGGGAATCCGGCAGAACTTTGCGGATCTCTTTATTCCAATTAAACCATTCTGCCTCCCAGCGAAAATCGTCAACCATTAAAAAACCACCTCGTAACAGATATTCTCGAAGATTTTTAACCTCGTCTTCTGACAATGAGAGATAGCCAATTTCGCAGGCGTAAATAAACGGATACTTAAATATTTCTTCGTCAGCAAATGTCAAAACTTTGGAATCTTCCGAAAGTTTAATACTTGTGGTAGCTTTAAGCGCTGTATGTAAATTTTCCTCTGCCCTGGGATAGTCATGCGCCCAGAGCGGATCATTGTTTGAGAATCCGTAGCCGAACCTGATTCCATTGTCCCGCCATCGAATTCTTACGAATTCAAATTTGTCGCCCATAGGCAATTGGGCCAGTGCATTTTGACCGAAGACGCCTGAGAATAAAATGATACCGATAACTGCTGGTAGTTTTTGTTTGAAGTAAAATGATTTTAACATGCAATTCCCCTGAGAGATTTTAGTTTACTTTTTCCAGGAAATGTGTGGAGCATTGGAAATATGTACTACCAAACTTCAATAATTTTTCTAACCATCACTCCAATGTTCCATTATTCCAATACTCCATTAAATCTCTACTGTTCTATTTTTGCGTCTCACTTAGTGTTTTTTAGGCTTCATTCATTGCATTTTATTGCAGAGTTCATTGAGAATGATACTCATTCCAGACAGACAAGCAAAATTTCCTGCGCCCTGTCATAATTAGGGGCTATTTCTAAAGCAGCTAAAGCGGATATCTTTGCATCAGATTTTCTGCCCGCCTGTAAATACGCGCTCGCTAACTCGCAGTGTGCGCCGGCTAAATCTTGCGGCTCGGTCAGGAGGTGAATCTGCAATTCACTGATAGCTTTTTCGTACTGTTTTTCAGCCAGATACGCAGAAGCCAGTTTGTCGTGAACATCAGAGTCGAAAGGTGTAATGTAAATTATTTTATTCAGCGCTTCAATAGTATCCGAGTAATTCTTTGTTTCAGCGCTTATTTTAGCTAACAGGTTCAGCATCCCCAAATCTTTACCATTCAGCGAGGTCAGGAGTGTTAATTCTTCAACAGCTTTGCTCTTCTGGCCGGTTTCTAAATAAATTTCCGCGAGGTGTTTGTAAGGATTTTCTGGCTCCACATACATTGGAAAAAGCTCTTTAGCTTTTTGTAAATATGTGATAGCTTTATCATAAACTTTTTCTTTTTTATAATACACACCAAATTGAAAATTCAAGAATGGATTGTTGGCATTTTCTGCTAGTTTTTTTGATAAATAATTTTCCAAATCGTCTGAATTGGCTTTCAATTCATGTGGATTAAAATTCAAATCCAGGGCGTCTAAATTATATATTTGTTTAATATACTGCTTAAACTCTTCATCAATAACTTGTATGTTTTTTGCGAATACTTTTTTTACGACTTCCTCCGTGTTCATTCCTGATTTATAAAGTGGGAAAGTTTGTAATAACTTCTGCTGGCCATACTTTTTCACAATAAATTCCACAACTTTCGAAGCCTGGAAATATGACAGCATAACTTGCCCCGGACTGGTTGGGCGGTTAAATCCAGAATCGAGGTCTTTCAAAGGCAGGACTCTTTCATCGTTAAATGCCATGATAAACGGTAAATCCAGATGCATGCTCCAATGCGGTTTGGCAGTGGATGTTTCGTAAACCGCAATGCCTTCCGCTAACCAGCGGGGAATGCGGTTGTTTGTCAGACGTAAGTGAGAAACATGCACTAATTCATGCCATAATGTTTCCCCCCAGACAAAATCACCTTTCGTGCGCGCCCGGGGTGAATCCATGGCAACCACATTTCCGAAGCATATTCCTAAAAAAGCCTGAGCGCCAGGCATGCCAAAACATCGAACAGCAAAATCATCATGTTCGGGGAAAATTTCCAAAATAAATGGATCCGCATTTTTGGTTGCATATTTATTCTTTAAGTCGGAATAGCTTTCTTCTGCCAATGCAATAGCATATTTTGATAAAATTGTGTCATCCTTTTCGTGTATTCGCAGAGTGAAATTCTGGGTTTCATGGGTTTTGTATTGGGGGAACTCATCGAAAAGCCTGAGTAAATTCCCGACATGTTTGTTGTAAGGGTCTTTTGCAAAGGCTTTTTCCAATTCTTCTTTACCGGCTGCTTCCTTTCCCAAACGACTAAAACTGGTGCCGAGACCGGCTCGTGCAGCCCAATGTTCCGGGTCCAATGCCAGCGCTTTTTGGTAAAAGTCAACTGATTCTTTGAACAAATACCGCTTGGCCAAAGTCTCCGCTAATTCATAATACAGATCCCCATATTTGGGATTTATTGAAAGTATTAATGATTCTTCATTAGCAAATTTGTTATCATCTTTGAGGAAATAAAAACACAAAGCTCTCAAAGTTCGTGTCGACAGAGAATTGGGATTTATTTGTAACGGGGCTTCTAATTTCTCGAGAGCTGTCTCGAAATTTCCCATGACAATTTCCATCTCAGCTAACAAATTGACGGCTTCGCTTAAATTGGAATTTATACTGAGGGCTTTATTTGCAGTTTGTGATGCTTGTTCAAAATTATTATGTCGCCAGCATCTGGCCAGACCTGAATGTGCTTCCGCTGCATTGGGATTTATTTTGAGTGCATCTTCAAAAACACCCGTGGCGTCTGGTAGGTTGTATTTTGATAAAAATAGATTTCCCCATGGAATATAAGCCTGCCAGAGCTGTGTATCCGCTTTTGTGGCCTCATAAAACAGGTCATTGGCGTCGCGAAACCGATCCAGATAGATGCACGCTTGCGCTATTATATTTAAATCAGCGGCGCTTAAATTTGAATGTGAACGATAATAGGAAATGAAATATTGCAGCGTTTGTCTCGCTAACTCTTTTTCACCCCACTCCCACTGCATTATTCCTAAATTTAAACGGGCTGGTAAATGGTTGGCGTCGATTTGTAAGGCTCTTTGATAATTGGATTTAGCTTTTTCATAGCTGCCTTTTAGTTTCAAAATATCCCCTGAAATATTTAACGCATCCGGATGTTCAGGAGAAATTTTGAGAGCGTTTTTTGAAGCGGCCTCGGCTTTTGTATATTCACCTTTTTCAATGAATACCTGCGCTAATCCAAGATGGGCCTTAAAAGCGAGATTATTATTTTTAACTGCCTTTTCATATTGGGCGATAGCTTTGGAATATTCTCCCTGCTGAAATAGCTTATTGGCTTTTTGCAGAGATTCATCTGGTAAAGCGGAAACTGATGCTAATACTAAAATACTGTTAAGGCAGATGGAAAGAAAGAAAATAGTCTTCTGTATCAATGTTTTTATCCTGTTCAATGGGCTATTAATGTAACTTTATTAATACGGTAAAAATTCCGAATATAATTTTGACAGGTTTATTGAATTATTAGAGTCTCTTAACAAACAATCGGACGACTCATTGCGGCGATTGAAACGAGTTATATTTAATACGTGCTCAATCTTTTCAATGTTCCTGAATTAAATTAAAATCTTTGCAACTAATTCAAAAGAAAAATCGTCAAAACGAATGAAACTTAATATTTATTTCAACCGGGATAAAACAATTCCCTTAATTATGGAGACATCAATGATGAAAACCAAGACTGCTAATTTATGGCTACTACTTTCCTTTTTATTAGGTGCAATTTTCATTTTCTTCTTATTCACAAATTGTGGACGTCAAGGTCCCCGCTCATACGATAGAGATTTTGATGAAGGGGGCTGGATTGGCGTTTACGTTCAGGAGCTCGACAATGAACTGCGCAAATATTTGGATATCAATGAAAGATATGGAGTTTTAATCAACGACGTTGTTGCAGACGGTCCGGCAGAAGATGCGGGTTTAAGAAATGAGGATGTTATTGTTAAATTTGATGATAAAAGAATCCGCAAAACTACGGATCTGACTCGAGCCGTTCAAAGAAGAAATCCAGGTGAAAAAGTTGAAGTGGAAATTGTTCGTGATAAGAAGAAAAGAAAAATGAAAATAAAAATCGGCAGAAAAACTCAGGATTATTATAGTGAAGAGTTTGATGATCAATCCAAGCGGCCAAAATCTTTCTCATTTCGCATAAATCGAGGAGTATGGCTTGGGGTGCGTCTGGCTGAATTGAATAAAGATTTAGCTGAGTATTTTGAGGTGGATGAAAGGGAGGGGGTGTTAGTATTATCAGTAGAGGATGAGAGCCCGGCCGATCTTGCTGGCCTGAAAGCCGGCGATGTACTGTTGGAAATCGAAGGTAGACGGGTAAGGGATGAGGAGGATGTTCAGGACAGGATTTCAAACAGAGAAGTCGGCGATGAAATAGAGATTAAATTTAAAAGAAAAGGCAGGAATGAGTCGATCCAGGTTGAGTTGGGGCGTGGCACTGGTAACTATTATTTTGATGCAGATAAGATGAGAGAATGGAGAGATGATTCTCACCGCGACCAACTACACGACTTGCGTGATAAAATTCGATTCAATATTGAAAATAAAATTAAGCAGAAAAGGCTGCGATTTGATCGACATAGAATTGATTTGGGAGATATCGAAGCAGAAATAAGTTCGGCAATGGAAAAGGTCAGCGAAGAACTTGAAAAAGAAATGGCAAGGGTGAATGAAGAGCTTGAACAATTAAAAATTGAAATAAAGATCCACGATTTTTAAGGCATGTAATTAATTCGGATGGGAAAAGTATGGTTTTTTTGCTATCTTACACTTATTAAAATTGTTTTTTTCAAAAAATGTCATTCCCGAAATCTTTAAATCGGGAATCCATGATCTCACCTCACACTAACTAACATATTATTCACTGACAGCTTTCTTGCTTGATTCTCTGGAAATTATTTTGTAAATTTTCTGTCAATTCTAATTTTGAATAAATCGTATAGGTCTGTAATTATCCTGCCTGATTAATTAAAAAACTTTAGTCCATTGAAAGGCCTGAATTATGCGAAAATTAGTGCTTCTGAATATACTTTTGATTCTTGCTGTTTGTAAGTATCTTCCGGCTCAAGAGAAATACTGGCAGCAATTTGTTCATTATACGATGGATGTGACATTAATTCCGATTGAAAATGCCCTGATCGGCGAGGAAACCATATCTTATAAAAATAATTCTCCCGACACATTACACCAATTTTTCCTTCATCTTTATCCGAATGGGTATCAAAATTCCAAATCCATTCGAGCACAGGAATCCAAACAATATTACCGAAAAGTATCGATAAAAGCTGAAGATGCCGGTTATCTGAAAATTGAATCTTTTCGTGTTCTAAGCAAAAACACCAACGAAGAAGATAAAACACTTACTGTTTTTAAAATAAACGATTCTATTCTGGAAGCTGATTTACCGACTCCTTTGCCGCCTGGCGAAGAATTACAGGTCGAGCTTTCATTCTATCTTAAAGTGAGAAAGTTTTCTGGTCGGGCCGGATACCGAGGCTCCCAGTACGATTTTGCCCAGTGGTACCCAAAAGTTTGTGTTTATGATGAGGCAGGCTGGCACCCGGAACCTTTCCATCTTCTCGGTGAGTTTTATGGTGAGTTCGGTACGTTTGATGTTACCATAAACGTTCCATTTGAATATATAGTGGCTGCTACGGGTGAAGTAGTCGAGGGTAATCCGGGATGGGAATTGGTAAAGGTGGATACTTCCTTGTCTCACCAGGAATGGCAAACAACACTAAAGAAAATGAGGAAGAATATCAGAGAACAAGCAGAAGATGGCCAAATGAGAAAGGTGAAATTTCACGCCGAACAAGTACATGATTTTGCCTGGATTACTTGTACGGACTTTTTATACGAACAGGGCGAATGGGATGGCATACCGATTCATGTACTATACCGCTCGTATGCTAAAAATCGATGGAGCAAGAGAGCAGCAGAACGAGGCGCCAGAGCTTTGGAATGGTTGTCTTCGAAATTTGGCCGCTACCCTTATCCACAGCTTTCCATCACTCATGGGCTGCTTGGTGGGGGAATGGAGTATCCCATGTTAGTAATGAATAGTTCAGAAAGCGAGGGATTCATTTTACATGAAGTCGGACACATTTATTTTTATGGAATTTTAGCGAGCAATGAATGGAAAGAATCCTGGCTGGATGAAGGTTTCACTTCGTTTCAAACCCGCTGGTACCTGGAAACTCGATATGGTAAATGGGGATATGATCGAGTTGGATTTCTGAAAAGAGCCAACTCGCTTCAAAGGCATAGACCAGGAAAAACCAGCCGCGAAAGGGATCGGGATTTCGTTCTTTATTATATAAATTCGAGCCATAATGAACCCATTTCCAAGGCTTCTTTTGAATTTGATGAACCGATGGCTTATTATATCAATGCTTACTCTAAAGGGGCCTATTTTTACGATATGCTGAAATATGTGGTAGGGGATGATACTTTTGATCAAATCTGCCGCGAGTACTTCAAACGATGGGCATTCAAACACGTTAACGAAGCTCGCTTCAAACAAGTCTGTGAAGATGTTAGTGGTAAAAATTTGAATTGGTTTTTTGAACAGTGGCTGCATGACTCTCTGTCTGTTGATTATTCTTTAGGGAAAGTTGAAAAGGAGAAAATCGATGATAAGTGGCACACAGATGTGGAAATTAACAGAAAGAATAAAGTCATTATGCCGGTCGAAGTTCAATTGACCACTCAATCAGGGGAGATTTTTGTTCAGCGGTGGGATGGTTTTGGAGAAAGCGGTACAGTTACTTTTCAAACCGAAAGCAAACCCGGAAAAGTAATCCTGGACCCGGATGACGCGATTTTAGACAGGTCGCGATTGGACAATGGTCCTTTACAATTCAATTTTCTGTTTGAATATCCAAATATGTCCTATACTCCGCGTGATGCATATTTGATTACCTGGCGTCCCAGTATTTGGTATAATAAAGTAGATAAAATGCGAATAGGAGGACGCTTAAAAGGAAGTTACGGAAGGAGTCGGAATGTATATTTGGGCGCGTGGTTCGGATTAGATTCACATGAATTGGATGCCCGGATTAGATATACTAATCCGATCGTATTAATGGGGAAAGAGACACGTGGTACAATTAGTGCTCAGAAAATGGAAGGTCGATTTGAAATAGACGCCCATCTGAATTTTGTGAAAGCGAAACAACTGTCGGTTCCACCGCAGCATCGATTATGGATTGGATTTAATCATTCACAGTTAATCGAAAACAAGGGAGCGCTTTATACGCAAAGAGAATTTGATCAAAAAAACGATTTTGCTGTTACGAGTTGGGATAGCGGAAAAGTCAACAATGTCTATTTACGCTATATGGTCAATCCAAGAGGGCTGATTTGGAATTCAAATATTACGGTTGGAGCCGATCTGGTTAACGATGATTGGGGCAGTGATTTTAATTATAACACAGTTTATACCGAAGTGAAGTTTTGGCTACCCCAAAATGACGAAGGTCTATTTTTAAGAATATATGGACATAAAATATTTAGTTCAGATGATACACCGATTCAGGATTTAATTTTTTTAGATAGCGCCAACCCAAGAGAAAGATTTAAACGATTTTATTTAAGAAGTAATGGCTCTATTCCTGAAGAATTGCATTATCATTTGCCGGGAGGCGGAAACTTGCGAGGCTACTTTAACCAGCCCATTTATGGCGACCAAATTCTTGCGGTCAATGTAGAATTACGTAAAAATTTCAAACGAACATTATTGGGCAGGAAATGGCATGCCTTGCTCGGTAATGTAACTTTAGTAGCTTTTGCTGATTTAGCGGAAATGAAAAAACGGGATTCTGAAAACAAGTTTTATATGGATGCGGGAGTGGGAATCCGGCTGCAAAGATTATTGCCGGATAATTGGTTCACACTCTTTACTGGCGGCAGAAATTTAAACCTTCGTTTTGATTTTCCGTTTTGGGTAAATGAGCCTTTGCCGGAGGACAATCAGTTTCAGTTTCGCTGGGTTTTTGGTTTTGAGCAGGCGTTTTGAATTGACTGTCAGGAAATAGGTGTCCTTTTAATTATTTGTTGAAAAGTGAATAAATTCGGAAGGGAGTATTCAATGAATATTGTTACAATTCATGCAACTAAATCGCTTTATAGAAGATGGCGCTATTTTAAAACTAAATCGTTTTTGTTTATATTACTTATTATTTTCACTTCAATTGTATTCTCTCAAACCAATCAAAAAGCCTATCCTGAGTTAGAATTAAAATTGTCAGAGGTGTCAGGACATTTGAAGTTTTTGGCTGCGGATGAACTGATGGGCCGGATGACGGGGAAACCTGGAAATGAAGTGGCTGCCCGTTATATTGCTGAACAGTTTCGTGCAAATGGACTTTCAACTCTGCCCGGTGCCGAAGATTATTTACAGAAAGTACCATTGGCAAAAACCACACCTTCGAAATTAAACCAGGTCGTTATTCAGGGTGATACGTTGAGACAGGGGCAAAATATGATTGTCAGGCATGTAAAAATCGCTGAACTTAATGCTCCGATAGTCTTTGTTGATTTTGGTATGGTTGATGCGGAGAAAGGACATGACGATTACAAAGGCAAAAATGTTCGGGAAAAAATTGTCATTGCAAAATTTGGCGCTGCTGAGAATTCGGGAATGAGAGCCGGCTTCGGCGCCGGGCAGGAAAAACGCCTTATTGCAGCAGAACACGGCGCTCTTGCATTAATCGAACTTTATGATAGCCCCATGTCCTGGCAGCGATTGGTTTCTTACACAAGCGGACCAAATTATGAAATTGCCAAAAACAAAGAAGAAAAGGCTGATGACGAAATTCCTCACATTTTAATTAACGATGTTGAGCACAAATATTTGTCTGTAATTTCAAGTAATGACAACAAATTGTCCACATCTCTTTCCATTCACGCACCAGACAAAGAATTCCTCAATTCGCCAAATGTAGTTGGAATGATTGAAGGTGCGGATCCTACTTTACGACAGGAGTATATCCTGCTGACTGCTCATTTTGATCACGTTGGAGCTGGAATGCGTCCGGGTGTTACACCTGCAGACACCATCTTTAATGGCGCCCGCGACAATGGTATGGGTACAGTAGCATTGATAAGTTCATCAAAAGCGCTTATAGAAATCCGACCGGCCCGTTCAGTAGTTTTTATTGCATTTACAGGAGAAGAAATCGGATTGCTTGGCAGCAGTTATTATGCAGACCATCCGCTGGTTCCACTAAACCGGACGGTGTTCGTACAAAATGCAGATGGAGGAGGATATACCGATACCGGTATTGTCACAGTACTTGGCCTGGAACGGTCGACAGCTCAATCTGCAATTGAGGAGGGTTGTAAAGTGATTGGCCTGGAAGCCATTCAGGATCCAGTCCCGGAATATAATCTCTTCAGCGCTTCGGATAACATACACTTTGCACGTAGAGGTGTGCCGTCAATAACATTCAGTCCCGGATTTCGTGCTTTTGATGAGAATATTCGCCGGTTTTACCACCAACCATCGGATGAAGCTGATGAGAATTTCGACTTTGAGTATCTTTTGCGATATTGTCAGGCATTTACTCATTCAGCCCGGTTGATTGCGAATATGACTGAAAAACCTCATTGGCGAACAGGTGATGAATTTGAATCCTTAAGTAATAAATTGTATAATGAATGAGTGTGAATAATTCACAATATAAATGACTATGTTGAAAAAGTAACCTCCCGAAGGTTTAATTCAAAATAAATCTCAATATGTATTATTTAATTGACTATTAAATACCATATACAGAAAGTCAATAAACCTTCGGGAGGATTTCCAGTGGCAAATCAACAAAGTCATTATTGCTGGTTAAATTAAAGATAGGGATTACAAAATGAAGAAGAAAGTAACATGTTTTTGTCTGGTTTTGCTCATGAATTGTCATTTCGCACATGGACAACACCATAATAATGATTCACCAAAATTCACCAAAGCAGATACGCTAAGAGGCATGCTCACACCGCTTAGAACCTGTTACGATGTTACCTACTATCACTTGAACATCAAGGTGGATACCCTGACTAAATCCATTCAGGGAAGTAATAAGATCCAGTTCAAAGTTGTCGCCGATTTTGATAAGATGCAGATCGACCTGGTTGAAAATTTGCATATTGAGAAAATAACGTTTGATGGTAAAAAATCATTGCCATTTAAGCGAGAGCTTGATGCGGTCTATATTCAATTTCCAAAAACATTAGTTAAAAGCACCCAGCATGAAATTACTATTTACTATTCAGGAATACCTCAAGTCGCCAAAAGACCTCCCTGGGACGGCGGCTTTGTTTGGTCCAAAGATGAGGCAGGTAATCCATGGGTGGCGGTTACGGTCCAGGGAGATGGCGCTTTTCTTTGGTGGCCAAATAAAGAGCATCAGTCAGATGAGCCGGACAGCATGATGATAAGTGTAACCATTCCTGATGGTCTGATGAATATATCAAATGGACGCCTGCGAGGTAAAACTGAATTGTCTGACGGCTGGACCCGCTGGGATTGGTTTGTCAGCTATCCAATAAATAACTACAACGTCACGCTCAACATCGCTAAATATGCCCATTTCGATGAGGTTTATACAAGTGAAGACGGAGACAAACTCACGCTTGACTATTACGTGATGCCGTACAATCTGGAGAAAGCCAGAGAACAGTTCAAGCAGGTCAAACCTATGATGGCCTGTTTTGAAAAACTTTTTGGAAAATATCCATTTTATCGCGATGGCTTTAAATTGGTGGAATCGCCGCATTTGGGTATGGAACACCAGAGCGCGGTGGCTTATGGCAACAAGTACTGCAACGGCTACCTGGGACGCGCTTCGTCGGAAATTGGCCTGAGTTTTGATTTTATTATAATTCATGAGACTGCACACGAATGGTGGGGCAACAGTGTGACCTCAAAGGATATTGCGGACATGTGGATTCATGAGAGCTTTGGCGCCTATACAGAAGCCATTTATGTGGAATGTTTACAAGGATATAAGGCTGGACTTATCTACCAGAACGGCAAAAAGTTTGGAGTTCTTAACGATCGACCGATTATCGGTTATTATGATGTAAACCATGCGGGCTCAGGCGATATGTATAATAAGGGATCGCTGTTTTTACACACTTTGCGGCATGTGATAGATAATGACAGCCTCTGGTTCAATATCATTTACGGCATCCCTGCTGAATTTAAATATCAGACTATTACCACGGCTGATATTGTTCGATATGTGAACCAAAAAACCAATACCGATTACACTTATTTATTCGAACAGTACTTGAAATACCCAGACATCCCAATACTGCAAATTACAGTTACTACGAAAGGGAAAAAAATAACTGCGAAGTACAAATGGAATGCCGATGTCAAAGATTTTAGAATGCCAATCAAGGTTACTACCTCAAAACAAAAGTATGAATTTATCTATCCCACAACCTCCTGGCAGACTATCGAGCTCGTTGATGTCAATCCGCAGGACTTTCAGGTGGCGGAAGATTTGTTTTTTGTGGATGTGAAGTTGAGTTTGAATTACCTGCAGGATAAAGTTGAATAACCAGTAGAGTGATTACTAAGTACATCGTTTCATAAATACAGTTACGAATCATTAGACAGGATTTACAGGATTAACGAGATAATGGACATCCCGTTTATCAGGTAAACCTCGGAGTAATTTGACTTTCTACCATTTACCGGGGCTTCTTTTTTAAAACCTGTTCATAGCAGTTAGGGAAGTGATACGAAAGCAATAGTTACCCTGGCACAAGTGAATTCTTTGGTGAAAACTTGTGTTTAATAAAGCAAAAAATATAGATTAAATTAAAAGCCGAGAAAGGCTCTTTTATATTTTAGCGCCCATTTGATTTGTGGTCTGTTGTTAGGCTCAGGATTAGTCAATTTGGCTTTAATGATTCATTTTGATTTACAGGATAAAATTGATTCCATCCTGTTTATCTTGTTAATCCTGTCAATATGTTTATGTTACTGTATTTATGAAATTGGGTACTAAGTATCGTAAATCATAAATGAATCGTTCCAGTAATAAATTATGATAATAAATTAACTGGGATTCTGTTGAAATAATTCTTTTCTTAGAGCCAACATACGTTTTATTTAATACAAAAAAATCAATGATAAAAGCCGTCATATTTGACATGGACGGAATCTTGATCGATTCCGAACCGTTGTGGCAGGAAGCCGAAAAGTTGGTGTTCTCAAGCGTGGGTATTAACATGACCACGGAAATGTGCATGGAAACTATGGGAATGCGTACGGATGAAGTGATCGCCCACCGTTTCAACCAACAATCATGGACCGGTAAATCGCAGGAGGAGATTGCAAATGAGATCGAGGATGAAATGGAAAGACTCATAAAACTGCACGGGAAGCGCATGACTGGTGTAGATTATATTTTGAATTACTTTCAAGAGAAAAATATGCGACTTGCCCTGGCCACTTCTTCATGTGTAAAAATCATTAATGCTGTAATAGAGAAATTGAGGTTGGAAAATATTTTTGAGGTTATTCACTCCGGCGAATTTGAAGAGTACGGTAAACCAGATCCAGCCATTTACACTTCTACCCTTCAAAAATTATGCTTGAGTGCTGACGAAGCATTCGCAATCGAGGATTCATACAACGGACTCCTTTCCGCCAAAGCTGCGAAACTGAAGACCATTGCGATTCCGGAGAAGAGTGTCTGGCATGAAAGCAAGTACGATATTGCGGACTTAAAGCTGAGCTCGCTTTTCGATTTCAAGGAAGAACATTTACGAATACTGGAAGGAGCATAAGCAATTAAAAGATGGTACGCTTAAGTAAAAAGATCTTGCAACAGTAGTTAATGATTTACATTATGGTCTATTCATAATGCGTCCACATCCGTAAAATTTTTATCACTCTCTGCTCTTCAAAGACTTGATATACAAGTCTGTGCTGAATATTTATACGGCGGGAGAATGCTCCTGAAAGATCGCCAATAAGCTTTTCAAATGGAGGCGGGGTGATATATGGATTCTCGTTTATGATACCTATGAGTTTTTCTGTTTTGCTGCGTAATCCCGCGGCGCTTATTTTCTTGGCATCTTTTTGAGCTTGTTTAGTATAAACAACTTTCCATTTCACCATTCCAATTTCTCAGAACAGTCTTCTATCGGAGTTTCAAGACCTTTTCTTATTGATTCGCGCATCCCTGGAATGGAAACCAGATACAAAGTTTCTTGTATAGCGCGCCAGTCTTCTTCAGACAACAAAATTGCATTTGTTCTCTTGCCTGTTATTTGTATAGGTTCATGTGAATTGGAAGTTTCATCAAGAAGTTTATACAATTTTTCTCTTGCTTTAGTGACTGTAATTGTTTTCATTTGTTTACCTCAATTGTTAATCAAATAGTACGTAATTGTGTACGTATTGTCAAGTAAAAAATATAAAATGGTGATCGATTTTCACCATTTTCGTACATTATTGTTTCTATTGACAATAAAATATTTCATTTCATATTTGTAAACAATTTCTTATATTGAAGTCTGATATATTAATTATTGCATTCCTCACAAAGGTTGTTTCCAGATTAAATATAAACAGAAAGGACGAGCACATGAACAAGTTTACTAAATTCCTGTTGGTAGTATTTGCTTTGTCGATTGTCGCAAATTTAAATTCATCCGAGCCAAACGATAAAATCAAGGGAAAGATTGATAATCTTGCGGATAAGATTGAACCGCAATTAATTGAATGGCGAAGAGATATTCACCAGAATCCGGAATTATCGAACAGAGAGTTTAAAACCGCCGAAAAAATTGCTGCCCATCTAAAATCAATTGGAATAGAAGTGCAAACCGGCGTAGCCCATACCGGCGTGGTGGGATTGTTGAAAGGTGGAAGGCCAGGACCAGTAGTAGCCTTGCGTGCAGACATGGATGCTCTGCCGGTAACCGAAAGAGTGGATGTACCATTTGCCTCTAAAGTCAGATCAACTTACAATAATCAGGATGTCGGCGTTATGCATGCCTGCGGACATGATGGACACGTGGCTATTTTAATGGCTGTGGCTCAGGTATTGTCAGAAATAAAAAATGAATTGCAGGGAAGCGTCAAGTTCATTTTTCAGCCGGCTGAAGAAGGAGCGCCTCCAGGAGAAGAAGGCGGCGCCAGACTGATGATAAAAGAAGGTGTCTTGGAAAATCCTGCAGCAGATGTCATTTTTGGTTTGCATATTAGCTCCTACACTGAGGTTGGCAAAATCACCTATCGACCCGAAGGTTCCCTGGCAAGCGCGGATAAATTACGGATAAAAGTAAAAGGCAAGCAATCGCACGGATCCACGCCCTGGTCCGGCGTTGATCCAATCGTTGTATCTGCTCAGATAATCAATGGCTTACAGACGATAATAAGCAGGCAAACGGAACTCACAGAAAACGCGGCTGTGGTTACCATTGGCAGCATTCACGGCGGCGTCCGCAATAACATCATTCCGGAAGAAGTCGAAATGATCGGCACCATTCGGGCGCTTGACGTTGCAATGCAGAAGAAGATTCACGATAAAATCAGATTGACCGCGACCAAAATCGCAGAAAGCGCGGGAGCAATTGCTGAAGTAGAAATTACAATTGGGGTGCCGGTAACTTATAATGATCCAGCATTAACTGCAAAAATGCTACCCACATTAGAGCGCGCTGCAGGCAAAGAAAATGTATTGCTTGTTAAGGCCATTACCGGCGCGGAAGATTATTCTTTTTACCAGCAAAAAATACCGGGCTTGTTTTGCTTCTTAGGAGGTATGCCCAAAGGAATGAATAAGGCAGAAGCCGCGCCGCACCATTCCCCTGATTTTTACATTGATGAAAGTGGTTTGATATTAGGCGTAAAAGCGCTATGTAATCTGACAATTGACTATATGGCGATGCATGCGAAATAGGGATTTAGAATTAAAGTAAGAATTCAAAATTTTGTGTTAATTCCAAAGTTTATTCTATTAAGCAACTCGACTTATAATTTAAAAGTTAATTGCAAATATTGTCTTATTTGCTTAAATTAATATGTAGATTTTCTAGGTAATGCTGTTAGAAAAAATTCTCATGAGGAAATAAGTGAAAGAAACTGTATATATTGAGTCGAGTGTTATAAGCTACTACACTTCAAAACCAAGTCGCGATATAATAATCGCAGGACGGCAAGAAATAACACGTGAAAAATGGTTTAAGACTTTAGAAAAATTTGAGTCATACATTTCAGCTTTAGTATTGCAGGAAGTAGAGCAAGGTGATCCCGAGGCAGCCGAAAAAAGACTAAATGCCATTTCAGATATGCCTGTTTTGTCGATAATTGACAAAGCAGAGGAATTAGCATCAATATTACTACAAGAAGGTCCAATACCAAAAACGAATCCCGAAGATGCACTTCATATAGCAATTGCTGCCGTAAATGGAATAGAATATCTTTTAACATGGAATTTTTCCCATATCAACAACGCTCAAATGAAAGCTAAAATCATAACAGTGATTGAAAATCATGGGTATCAATGTCCCGTTATTTGTTCACCAGAGGAATTATTAGGAGAATAATAATGATAGATCCAATTGTAGAAGAAGTGAGGGAAGCACGAAGGAAACATGCTGAACGTTTCAATTTTGACCTGCATGCTATATGTGAGGATTTAAAAGAGAAAGAAAAAACCTGTGGTCATCCAATTAGAACTTTACCTGCCAAACCATTAGTAAAGAATAATACTTAGATAACAAGCGAAATGTTTCTCTAAGCAAAACTCCAATAGTTAGGACATGAAATAAAATCCCTTTGGTGCAAAGTCGGAAATTCAAATACTTAGTTGAAGACTACTCTTTTTACCAGCAAAAAATACCGGGCTTGTTTTGCTCCTAAGGTGGTATGCCCATAGGAATGAATAAGGCAGAAGCCGCGCCGCACCATTCCCCTGATTTTTACATTGATGAAAGTGGTTTGACATTAGGCGTAAAAGCGCTATGTAATCTGACAATTGACTATATGGCCATGCATGCGAAATAGGGTATAGGGTATGAGGTATAAGGAAATAATATAAGTTTTCCGATTCCAGGTAAAACTAAGTTCGTAGTTGAGTCAGCCGTAGATTGTTTCTTTTTACATATTTATTCTTGACAAGCATGTAAATAACTTGTATCTAATTTCATAAATTAACATGGAAGTGTCGGGGCCGGCGATGAATTTGACTCATAAACTTGAATCATTGCATGTTACCCGGGATCTTGATAATCTTACTATTTTCATGTTACCTGGTGCGTAAAATAATAATAAAACGATTTTTTATTTGCAAAATTAAATTTTGTTAATTAAATTTGAATGTTACTCATAAAAACCAGATAATCATTTGTTAGAAAGAATAATGAAATCGCTCTTGGATTATCTTTGTTGGAGTATCGCGAATGAGTATTAATAGTGGGCAGTATGATTATGCGGAATACTCACGGAAGCGAGATGCTATCACTACAGCAATTATTGATTCAAGTGCTCGAAAGAAATTAATTATAGCTGGACCTGGTACAGGAAAGAGCTATCTATTCCAGCAGATATGTAAACAGCGAAGTGGTGCAGGTGATACCAATATCCTTGCACTTTCATTCATCAATGAACTGGTTGATGATTTAGCTAGAGATTTAAATCGACTAGCCGAGGTTAAAACTTTACATAGTTTTGCTTTAGGCAAAGTGCCAGGCAACAACAAGATGTTTCTGCATTTGGGTAAAGTAATCGAACGAGACTTCACAATTTCCGTTGGAAAAGAAGTCGATTACAATAGGTTATTCTGCAACCTAATTGACGCAGAAGAAGAGTTGGCGTTCTACTCAGCACGAAGAAGATATTACAATTACTTCAGCCCTAATTGTTCTGTATACATATTGATAAAAATATTTGAAGATGATGAGACAAAAATTCCTGAATACTCCCAGATTCTCATAGATGAATATCAAGATTTTAATAAATTAGAGTCACGGTTATTGTTCTTTCTCTCAGATAAAAGCCCTGTAGTCATCGTGGGAGATGATGATCAGTCGCTGTATGAGTTTAAATATGCAGAGCCTGCCGAGATACGAAACAAATACTCATCGGATGATTATGAATCATTTGAATTGCCATATTGCTCGCGTTGTACAAAGGTGATAATGGATGCATACGGCAATTTGATTGAAACGGCCATTTCAAAAGGATACCTGCAGAATAGAGCATCCAAAGACTTCTTATACTATCCAAGTGAAAATAAAGATAGACTTTCTGAACTGCATCCTTACATCGTCCTGAAACGAAAAATATACCCCGGATTTTTAGCATATAATATTGATAAGGATATTCAGGAATTATACGATCCAAGTACAGATCACATGCCGACGGTACTAGTCGTATGCCCTTTGAGAAAACAAATTGAGTTTGTCGAAAAAGGTCTAAGGGCAAGGGGATATAAGAATATAGAAGCAAGCGAAAAAGAAGAATATGATGCTGTTATGGAGGGATTTATTCTACTTCAAAATGACAGTTCCAGTAACCTCGCTTGGAGGATGCTGTTTGAGGCTGAATGTACTAGGAGCGGTGCTTCTGCAAGATTTGAAGAAGTGCTGAATGAAAGCTTTACATCAAGTACTCCATTCAAGGACCTGCTCGAAGTAGACGAACGAAGGCTCATCAAGAAAGTGAATGCATCTCTTAGGAAAATAAAAGAAGG
>CAZIKB010000014.1:0-72136 GCA_964539665.1 uncultured Cytophagia bacterium | reverse complement strand
TTTGTCATCGGATCGGTAATGGACGAGATTTTTCAGATATTCTGCCATCATGACCGTCTTGCCCGAACCTGTAGGCGCTTTGAATACGATGGTTCGGTTTGCAGAAATATTTAACAAATCATTGGTTTTTTCAACTAATTTTTGAACGGCGTTTTCCTGATAGTCTAATCGTTTCATTGGTTTTTTCTTTCAAACTTTTCTTTGACTCGATGCACTTCTGCCAATAGCTTTTGTTTCTCCGGAAGAGACAACAAGAATTTTTTGGCAAAGATATTTTTTTCGTTTTTAAGAACATATTTTACAAATTCAGCATTCCTTTCGTAGCACAGGATGATACCGATTGGATCATTATCTCCTTCATCATTAAATTCTTCCTGAAAATAATTGAGATAGAATTTCATTTGCCCGTAATCAGAATGGTCGAATTTTCCTGATTTCAGATCTATCAGAATATACGATCTTAAATATTTATTATAAAATACCATGTCTATCCGATAGTGCTCATTATTGATTGATATGCGCATCTGTATATCGACAAACATGAATCCTTTGCCCAGCTCCAGTAAGAATTTTTGCAGGTGATCCATCAGTGCCTGTTCTAAATCGGATTCATGCCAATTTTCATTTTCATTTAATCCGAGAAATTCCAGAACATACGGGTCCTTAATTGCATCTTCAGGTTTTTCAATGATCTGCCCTTTTTGAGCTAACTTAAGCAAGCCTTTTTTATCTTTGCTCAAAACCAAACGTTCAAAAAGCATGCTTTCTATCTGCCGCTTTGTTTCTCTAACAGACCAGCCATTTTCAACGATTTCAATTTCATAAAATGAACGAGCGTCTTTGTCCGAAACTGCTAAAAGCAGGCAAATGTGCGACCAGCTCAAACGGGTAAGCATTTTTTCCGAAAGAACAGATTTGGCAGACACTGTCGGCACTTTTTCAGGTTTTGAATTTTTAATCGTCGTTGTGACAATTTCTTTTGTATTTAAAAGGCTCGACGCTGTTGAGCCTATTTGATAAGCAAAATAAAATTGTTTCATTCTCTTTATATTGGGAAATGAAAAACCTTTACCATATTGATGAACTAAATCTATAGAAATTGATTTAAGCGTTTCTTTCCCGTAGTCAGCTCGAAGTTTTCCGTCCAACTCATGTTCAACAATTTCTCTGCCGATCTCCCAGTAGGTCTTAATAAGAATTACATTCACAGTTCGAACGGTTTGTTTTCTCGCTTCTATAATAATCTCGCCAATACGGCTAATTAACGGAGAATCGTTTCTTAAAACTCCCTTTTTACTCATTTAAAAATCCTTCTGTAAACTCTTAATATTGCTGCAGGTATAGATTTTACGGTCACTTTATCTTTCATATCCAAAAATTCGTCGGCGAAATCATCATCACCCAAAGAAAAAATATAAAGGTGAACAGGTTTGTCATAATCTTTGATGATTTTTTTTAATTTGGTAATTTTCAGTTGGTCAAATAAAATGGCACAATATTTTTCTTTGTTCTGGAATATTTTCATTAGTTCTTCTTGCAGTACAGGCTCAAAGGTATTTTCCCGTAGGCACAGCATTTCAATCGATTGTCTGGTTAATTTTCCTTTGTTTTCATCGGTAGATACTGCTGGTACAAAATCAGTTGTATAATATTTTAAATTCTCTTTGATTCCATCTACCCAACTATCTGCATCGCCATATCCTTGTACTGCACTTTTCATCCTTGGGAAAGTAATATCGTGCGCAATATTATTTTCATTATTTGTACAAATGATAGCCTGTCTTCTACCATTATCACTTTCATTCAATTCTAAAACGGCATGCCCCGTAGTCGCAGAGCCAGCAAAATAATCTAATATTATTGCATCATGTTTATTTTTTACAACTAATTCAATACATCTTTTTACAGTAAATATCGATTTAGGATACGGGAATACATTTTGTGTCATCTTCCTTACTAAAGTCGCACCATTTCTACCTGCTTCAAATTCTGGATCTGTCCAAACTGTTTTAGGTACAGTAATTTCATCAGTAATGAAAAGATCAACAAGTTTCTTTTTTCTAATGGGTTTAATTCTATCAAGTTCATTGTTAATTTTATCAAGTCCAAAATTCCATCTTCTTTCAATTCCATTTTGATCAATAGGCCAAATCTCAATTTCTCCATTATCCATTTCAATATTCTTAGAATCTGGATGATGATCATCATCCGGAATCTGCCCAACTCTGAGAACACGGTTATCTTTTATATATATTGGATAAAACATTGTTGGCCGTGCCCTCCTTTCAGAATTGTGGCCCCATCGCCTAAGTTTCCTAGGTGTTTTATTTGGAACGACCAATCTTTCAATTACTGCTGCTCCTTTTGGAATTACAAATAGTGCATATTCGTGCGTTCGTGCAAAATTCTTTGTTATATTTCCACGTGGATTTTGCACAACTGTTATCGATGTAGTATCAGAGTCAGGGAAAATATCTTCAATTAAAAGACGCAATCTATGCACTTCATTATCATCAATCGCTATAACCAGAACACCATCTTCCTTTAATAATGATTTTGTTATTTTTAAACGATTATTCATGAGTGATAGCCATTTGCTATGGCGATAGGAATCATTATTATCAACATAATTATTGTTATATTTCCAGTCTCTTGCGCCGGTATTATATGGTGGGTCAATGTAAATTATATCAATAGACTTTTCGTGTGTATAATTCAAAACAGACAACGCATGATAATTATCGCCTTCAATTAAAATATGAGTAGGTTTATCGGGGTTGTTTTTTATTTCTTTTTCTTTTACTTCTTTTAAAACAGGCAACTCTTTTTTGCACTGCAAAACCACTTGTTCAAGCTCCCGCTCTTCATCCCACACCAGACCGTATTTCTTCCGCTTTTCCAGTTCGTGGACTCGTTTAATCAAATCTTCTTTTGACCAACCAGAATAATCATATTTTTTTGGCAACTTCGTTTCCTTCTATCTTAAAATATAGTGTAGACATCCTAAAAAAACAGTTAACTCGAAAAAGTTTTATAAGCTCCATCCGTTAGATTTCTATACCTGAATTTTTATTCAATTGGGAGACATCTGTAATTATCTAAATTTAGTTGTTTATTTCTGTAAATTCAACTAAATTGTTGCATTATTTTCAAATTTTGTTTTCATTAAACAATGATGCAGTGTTGGAAGGTTGAAGTCCTGGATAAATACGAGCGCGGGATCATGTGAGCAATTGTACACATTATTACTCCAGTACTCCAATCATCCAACAAGATCGCTTCACAACGTTTTATTTTGATAAGAAAGTCATCAAATTGTTAACTACCATAAAAGTTCACTTCAAGAGGAGGAAATTCCATGCGAAACATTATTTCAAAAAACACGATTCCACAATTAGCAGC
This sequence comes from uncultured Cytophagia bacterium, assembly GCA_964539665.1. Taxonomy (GTDB): domain Bacteria; phylum Zhuqueibacterota; class Zhuqueibacteria; order Oceanimicrobiales; family Oceanimicrobiaceae; genus CAZIKB01. The sequence goes on along the minus strand of CAZIKB010000014.1, from coordinate 68,734 downwards.
GGTAGCCAGCATCTTGCTGTTTCTGTTAATAGTAAATAGCGCCTCATTATTTGCTCAAAGTAAAAACTCCGATCCGAATATAATTTTCAACCCGGCGCTCTACGAAGGGCTGGAATACCGCATGATCGGGCCTCACCGAGGTGGACGGGTAACCGCTGTGGCTGGTGTGCCAACGAATCCGCCCACACTCTACTTTGGTGGAACCGGTGGAGGCGTTTGGAAAACCACCTCAAACGGTCAGGAATATGAAAACATCTCAGACAAGTATTTTACAGTCGGTTCCATAGGCGCTATCGCAGTAGCCAAATCAGATCCCAATATAATTTACGTGGGCACCGGCTCCGCCTGTATCCGCAGTAATGTTTCCACGGGTCGCGGGGTGTACAAGTCAACGGACGCCGGCAAGAGCTGGAAGTTTATTGGATTGCCTGAAGCAGGTCAAATTGGCGCCATGGTGGTAAATCCCGATGATCCCAGGTCGGTTTATGTTGCTGCGCTGGGCCATCCGTTTGGACCGAATCCGGAGCGGGGTGTTTACCTCACCAGGGACGGCGGAGAGAGTTGGCAGCGGGTACTGTTTGTTTCCGACAGCACTGGCGCTGTAGATCTGGCCATGAATCCGGATAATCCACACGAGATTTATGCAGCCATGTGGCGTGCCGAACGCAGGCCCTGGACCATTATCAGCGGCGGCGTGGAGAGCGGCATCTACATGACCACAGACGGCGGCGACGACTGGACCAAGATCACAGAAGGTTTGCCTCAGGGTGTTGTCGGTAAAATCAGCGTTTCAATCTCTCCGAAGAATACAGACCGTGTTTATGCGCTGGTGGAAGCGCCCAACGAACAGGGCGGCCTCTACCGTTCAGACGATGCCGGCGAGAGTTTCCAGTTCATCAATTCACAAAAAAGTCTCATGTACCGGCCTTTTTACTATACCCACATAGACGCAGATCCAAACGACGAGAACACCGTTTATGTCAGTAACGAAGGTTTTTTCAAATCGGTGGACGCGGGAAGCAGCTTTGTACGAATACGAACACCCCACGGTGATAACCACGACATGTGGATTCATCCGGACAATTCTGACTTCCTTTTCCAGGCGAACGACGGTGGTGTGAATGTCAGCCTGAATGGCGGAAAAACCTGGACTGGCCAATATAACCAGCCGACTGCAGAACTTTACCATGTTGTAGTTGACAACCAGATTCCGTACTGGGTGTATGGCGAGCAACAGGATAACAGCACTATCATGGTGCCAAGCATTCCACCGACTTCGAGCCGGCCTATTTCTCCAATGCAGAATTGGTATGCCGTTGCTGGCTGTGAAACCGGACCGATTGCTGTGCATCCTGATAATCCGAACATTGTTTACGGCGGGTGCAAAGGCAGGTTCAGCCGCTACAACCACGAGACCGGCCAGGAACAGCAGTACTGGGTATACCCACATTTTAACTATGGACACGCAGCGAGTGAAATGCCTTATCGCTTTCAGAGGACTTCACCAATTGAGCTGTCACCGCACAATCCAAAGGTCATTTACCACACATCACAGTATGTTCACAAAACCACTAATGAAGGCCAGACCTGGGAAATAATCAGCCCGGACCTCACGGCTAACGAACCGGATAAACAAGGTTACTCCGGCGGTCCAATCACACGTGACATCACTGGCGAGGAAATTTACAGCAGCATCTATCAGTTGCGTGAATCGCTGCACGAAGAAGGCGTGCTCTGGGTTGGCTCGAACGACGGTCTGGTACACATCTCCCGCGATGGCGGCAGGAACTGGCAAAATATTACACCAAAAGGACTTCCATCTGGAGGACGAGTGCAAACCATCGATCCTTCACCACATAAACCAGGCAAGGCACTGGTGGCGATTTACCGCTATATGCTGGATGACTGGTCGCCATACATCTACAGCACGAATAATTATGGTAAAAACTGGCAATTGCTGACCGACGGCAAAAACGGCCTTCCGGCAGACCAGCCGACTCGAGTAGTTCGGGAAGATCCCGATCGTGAAGGACTTTTGTATGCCGGTACAGAGTTTGGCCTGTTCGTCTCCTTTGACGATGGCGCACACTGGCAAACATTCCAACTTGATCTACCGGCCACGCCGGTCACAGATATTAAGGTGCACAGAAAAGATTTAGTGCTGTCCACCATGGGCAGGTCTTTCTGGATTTTAGATGATGTGACTCCTTTGCATCAAATCAACCAAAAAGTTGCGTCTGCAAATTCCAACCTTTATCAACCACGTGACACGTACCGTATGCGGTGGTCAAGCAGAGGAGGTAGTTCAGCGCCTGAGTATCCTCCAAATGGCGTTATGATTCACTACTATTTTGCAAACGAGCCCAAAGATAGAGTCACGCTGGAGATTTTGGATGCGAAAGAAAATCTCATCCGTACATTTTTTAGTAAAACTGCAGAGGACAAGAAAAGAGACTCAAGGCAGGAAAGCATGTCACAGAGTCGATTTGGCGACCAAAGTGAGCCAGGGTTGTCGAAGAAAGCCGGCATGCATCGCTTCATCTGGGATCTGCGTTATCCCGGCCCGATAGCTTTAGAGCAGGGTAGAAGCGGCGGCAGTGGTCCACTGGCCGTGCCGGGTTCCTATCAAGTGCGTTTGAATGTTGGCAAATGGAGTCAAACCCAGAGCTTTGAAGTTCTGATTGATCCGCGAGTGGCCAAAGACAATGTTACACTGGCGCACCTGCGGGAACAGTTTGATTTGAACAGCCGGACATGCGACCGGATCAGCGAAGCGAGGAAAGCTGTCATTCAAATCAGGTCGATACGAAATCAAATTGACAGTTTCGCAAAGGAATTCGAGAATGGCGACGAAGCATCTTTACAGGCCAGGTCTGTCAGCGAAAAGTTAACGATGGTAGAGGAAGAGCTTGTGCAGACCAAAGAAGGCAAGGTAGGGGCACAGCTTAAACCCAAACTGGTAAGGCAGTTAACCTACATGTACGGCATGACCACCAGCGCTGACCAGAAGCCAGGCCGCGATGCATACGAACGTCTGACAGACATCGAGAAAACGCTTGCCGGACATCTTACTGATCTTCGCAAAATTCTGGATTCGGACATTAAAGAGTTTAATGCAATGCTTCAAACACGCGGGAAGGAAAGGGTGATCGTGGAAAAGGATTGAACCGAATAGAACACGGATGACACTGACTACACAGATTTTCGCAGATTTTTTTTAGATGAAAATAAAAATCAGTGTTAATCCGTGTTATACTGAACGTGCAAGATCTAAAACTTCTTACTTGATAAAGGATAGCTAATGGTTGGCAAGAAGATTTTTCAGTACGAAATCATCGAAAAACTCGGCGAGGGCGGCATGGGTGTGGTCTACAAAGCCCATGATTCCAAACTTGATCGAACTGTCGCCTTAAAATTTCTTCCATCACATTTAACAGTAAATGATTCTGAAAAAGAAAGATTATTACAGGAGGCCAAAGCTGCTGCTGCACTGAATCATCCAAATGTTTGTGTTATACATGATATTCAGGAATTTGAAGAACAGCAATTTATTGTCATGGAATACGTGGATGGAAAAACCCTAAGACAATTAATAATTGATAATTCTCAGTTGACAATTGACAATTCTTTTGATTATGCTATTCAAATAGGAGAAGCGTTACAGGAGGCACATAACAAAGGAATTGTTCATCGGGATGTTAAATCTGATAATATTATGATAACAGCTGCTAACCAGGCAAAGGTGATGGATTTTGGGCTGGCTAAATTAAAAGGTTCTCTAAAACTGACGAAATCATCCAGTACGGTTGGTACTCTGGCTTATATGGCCCCTGAGCAAATTGATGGTAGGGAAATTGATGCCCGCTCTGATGTCTTTTCTTTTGGGATTGTACTTTACGAAATGCTTACGGGGCAATTACCTTTTAAAGGGGATTATGAAGCAGCATTAATGTATGCTATTTTAAATGAAGAACCTGAGCCTGTTGAAAAACATTTACCTGATATTTCATCTGAATTACTGCATGTACTGAATCGGTCGTTAGAAAAAAATCCGAATAACCGCTACCAGTCTATGAAAGATATGCTTATCGATCTGCATAGATTAAAAAGGGATACAGTAAAAGTCTCCAGAATATCCAAAGAACTTTATAAGACGGAGAAAACTTTTAAAGAAAAAAATATGTTTATAAAAATCATTATTCCTTTATTTGTACTCGTTATTATAACCCTGTCTGTAATAGGATATTTATTTACCCGGCATGATTCTGGAAAGGAAGATGAACGTATTCCAATTGCGGTAATTGATTTCATAAATGAAACAAATGAAACAGAACTAAACGGTCTTTCCGGAATGCTGATTACGGCTTTGGAGCAATCTAAAAGACTTTCTGTATTAACCCGATCACGAATGTTTGATATTTTGAAACAATTAAAAATAAGTGAAATTGAAAGAATCGATGAATCATTAGGAAGAAGGATTTGTATAGAAGCCAAAGTGAATACGCTGGCTACTGCTACCATACGAAAATTTGGAAAACTTTATACGATTGATTTTAAAGTTCTTAATGTAGATAAAAACGAATATTTATTTACTTCCAAAGAACAGGGTGAAGGTCAGGAAAGCATTCCAACAATGATAGATAATCTGTCAGAAAATGTGCGGAAGGGTTTAAAGGAGAAGGTATCTGAGATCAAAGCCAGCACCACCAATGTAGCAGAAATAACATCACAAAATCTTGAAGCCTACCAGCATTATTTTAAAGGGGAAGAATTTATTGATAAATTGGATTTTGACCTGGCTATAGAAGAGTTAAAAAAAGCTATAAAATTAGATTCCACGTTTGGTTTAGCCTATTACAGATTGGCTTATGCTGTTGATTGGGAAATGAATCCGCAACATTCAGCTAAATATATTACCAAAGCAATTTCAATGCTTAATCGCATTCCAGAAAAAGAAAGATATCTGGCACGTGCTCTGGCTACCAATATTCAGGAAGGACGCAGCGCTGCAATTGAAGTTTTAGATGAAATGGAGAAAATATATCCCAATGATAAAGAAATGCTGTATAACATTGGAGACTGGTCTTACCATATTGGAGATTTAGTTAAGGCAAAACAGTATCTTGAAAAGGTGCTCGCAATGGATCCTGTTTTTATTCGGGCTCTGCAGCATTTATCATGGACAGATAGAGATTTAGGGTTGTACGAAGATATGTTTCATGTTGCCAAACAATACAATTCTATCTCCGATTCAAAGGAATCACTTAATTTGCTCTCTGATGCTTTTATTGAATTGGGAAGTTTTCAAGAAGGACTTCAATTCATAAAACGTACACGCGAACTGCATCCTGAAAGAGATTATTTAACTAGCATTGTTGCTAAATTTTATGTGTTTCAAGAGCGCTATGATGAAGCTGAAAAAGAGTTAATAACTTTAATTGGAGAAGACAAGCCGCAAAGTTCAAGGTTTCTTGGTTATTCAACTCTGGTAGGAATTTATAATTATCTTGGAAAATACAGGGAATCAATAAAAGCAACTGATTATGTGATAAACTATTACTGGCAGCAACAAGATACTTCGCAAGCAGCATATTGGCAAATAGCGAAAGGCCATCTTATATACACGGGTCAGGATGATATAAAAGCAGCTGAGATTGAAATAAGGAAAACTTATCCTTATCAAGCAAGTATTGACTATAATTTCTATTGGCTCAGCCTTACTGTATTCTATGTTTTTAATGGTGAATATGATTTAGCAGAAAATCTGGCAAAATCGGCGTCTCTGAAATGGTGGGAATTAGCTGTGCAATCACTAATACACAATAAAAAGAAGGAATGTACAGAATCAGAGGTTTTGCTGGATACACTAAAACATTCTAGCCCGGATTATATAAATATATTATTACTTTATCATCTGGCAGAATGTCAATTTGAACAAAAAGAATATAGTAAGTCAGCTCAGTCATTTATTAAAATGCAGTCAATACGAAATATAAGTTTTGGATTAAGAGCATTGTATTATCCGAAAAGTATTTATTTATCAGGTAAAATTTATGAGCAAAAAGGTGATCGTAATCTTGCCCTTAAAAATTACACAAAATTTCTGAAAATGTGGAAAGATGCGGACGAGGATTTACCGGCATTGATAGATGCAAAAAAGCGACTTAAAAATCTAAAAGGAACGGTATTGTGACAATTATTAAAATCGTTTCACCTGGTTATCTACGCTACCCCAGACCGATTGCATTAGTGCAGGGAAGAAACGGCGGAAGATGACCACTGGCCGTGCCGGGTACCTATCAGGCTCGTTTGAATGTTGGCAAATTGAGCCAGAGCCATAGCTTGGACGTTATAATTGACCCACGAGTAGCCAAAGATAATGTTACTCTTGCGCACATTCGGGAGCAGTTTGATTTGAACAGCAGGATATGCGGCCGGATCAGTGAAGCGAGGAAAGCTGTCATTCAAATCAGGTCGATACGAAATCAACTTGAAAGTTACTCAAATGACTTAAAGAATACCGACGAGGTATTAGTACGGCATGACCACCGGCGCCGACCAGAAACCAGGCCGTTACGCATATGAACATCTGACAGACATCGAGAAAACGCTTGCCGGACATCTCACTGACCTTAGCAAAATTCTGAATTCGGACAACATTAAAGAATTTAATGCAATGCTTCAAACCTGCGGGAAGGATAAGGTTATAGTAGAAAAGGATTGAGTCTTGCGGCTCGCAGCAACGTTCAAAATTAGTTTTTAGAATTTGAATTAAATAGTTGATTTAATTTGTGATTCACAATTGCTCCATTTTCTCTTTGTTGCATTGTTTTTAATTATACAATAGAACAATTGAAAAATAAAGAGACACAGAAACCACAAAGCAGCACAGAGTTCACAGAGAATTAATTTATTTGTATTTCACATTTTTCTCTGTAAACTTAGTGATTCTCAATGCACAGTTAACTCTAAACCCGTTAAGTACAAAAAATGGAGGAAATATGAAAAAGATCTATTTATTGATTTTCATTGCAATTATAGGATGCAATAAATCAACTGATAATTCAACTCTGGAATCTGAAAAAAAGGCAATCAGAAATATGTTTAAAGATTGGGTTGAAGTATGTGAGCAAACGAATGTTGATGTAAATAATTACTTACAATTCACAACAGAGGATTTTATTTTTCTGGGCCCTGGTTCCAAACCCATTTCAAATAAAGATACTTTATACAATTTTCTGGATAATTTTTTTAGAGAATATTATTTCAGTTTTCCAAATTGGACAACTGACGAGATTATTATCTCAGGAGATCTTGCTATTCACCGATATTCAGGTATTGCCTATTTTATATCAAAAATGGATAGTTCCAAATTTGAAGCAGATAGAAAATATGTAGATATATTGAGAAAAACCTCGACTGGATGGAAAGCATCCAGACACATGTTTAACTTGAATAAATGAATTCCGTGCCTAACACTCACTGCAACGGACGATATTAGTTGGTCGCATAGTTTCGGATTTCAGAAAGTCACAAAATACTTAGAGTAATAACAATGTCAAACAACCACGCCGCAGAGCTATCTCGTTATCCGTCTCATCTGCGTTCTACATGTTTAGCATTAGTTTATCAACACAGCTACTGGGTTTTCGATGATAGCTGCTCGTCTAAAGGCGATACATAGGTTTTACCGCCAGAGGCCTTATCGAAAAATTTCTTTGCCGCATGGATTAGATCTTTGTTTGTGAACAGATCCATTCCAGTGGCAGCAATGATTTTAGCGGCGACTACCGCTCCTTTGCGTCCGGCTTCTGTTCCGTGACAGGCGGTGGTAGCCCAACTGTGCCAGGGTACATCCTCGGCGGCAGTGGTTATGCTAAATCCGGCAGTAGGCACAATCCAACTTACTTCCGCAACATCGGTTGAGCCTCCGGACGGCGCCTCAAGCGAATCGGCCAGTGGTTGTATTTTGTCATTAAAACCCTTTTCTTCCTTTTTCACAAATAGCTGCAACTTACGGGCAAATTCCTGCTCTTCCTTTGTAAATACTGGAGTGCCTACAATTTCAAGATTTCTCTGAATGGCTTCCTGCAACGGGCGATTCATCAAATATTTATGAACACCTGTTATGAGATGAACTTTATGGGTAGTTTCGGTGGCGAGCGCGGCGCCTTCAGCAATCTTTAGAATTCTATCATAATACTTTTTTACTTCCTCACGATTAATGTCACGCACATAGTACCAGACTTTAGCATATTCTGGCACAACATTTGGCGCTTCTCCGGCATTTGGAATGACGTAGTGAATCCGGGTGGTCGGTTTAACGTGTTCGCGCATCTGGTTCACCCCGTAATTCATAAGCTCTACCGCATCCAGTGCACTGCGGCCATTCCAGGGATCAGCGGACGCATGCGCTGCCTGGCCAAAAAATTCAACTTCGAAATTGTTCATCGCCCGGCCCGGCTGGTTTTTCACTTGATTCTCCGTACCTGGATGCCAATCAATTACTGCATCAAGATCATTAAAAATACCAGCTTTAGCCATGTATACTTTACCGACCACTGTTTCTTCAGCGGGTGTCCCGAAGAGTTTGAGAGTCCCCTTGATACCGTGCTTATCCATACTATTTTTCAAAGCGATGGCTCCACCAACACTGGCTGCGCCAAAAAGGTCGTGTCCGCAACCCTGGCCTGAAGTCACACCATCGGCCCGTGGTCGACGTTCTGGTACCGGCTCATTACCAACGCCAGGCAGAGCATCATACTCAGCGAGAATACCAACTACTGGAGAACCTTTACCGTAAGTTGCTACAAAAGCGGTTGGCAAATCGGCGACGCCTTTTTCAACCGTGAAGCCGGCCTCCTCAAGCTTTTCAATCAGACAATTTGCAGATTTTGTCTCCTGCAATGCTATTTCTGAATATTGCCAGAGCTTGGCAGCCATTTCATAAATTACTGACTGAAGCTTTTCGGTTTCATCAATTACGCTACGTTTCAAGACATCACTATTTTGTGCTGATAATATTTGTGGGATTGTGAAAATCAGCGAGATTATGAGCAAAATAATAAGATATTTGAAAACCAATGTTAAGTTCGTGAAAGTGCATAAAAACTTTTTCATTTTAATCCTCCCAAATTACCGTTCAGGATCCTCGAAACGGCTCTATGTTTCATCATTTCATGGTCCGGTACATAACCGAATCATGGTGTTATTTAGTTTCTACTTGAGTGGAGTCGAAACATCCTGTATTTAATACGCTTAAACCATCCTTCGACTCCGCTCAGGATGAAAAGAATTAGACTTTTTGGACAGCCTTGAACAAAAGGTTGATTTTTAAACTAGTTTTGTAATTAAATAAAAAAAAAGAAGTATGTCAAGAAGAAAGCAGCGCGTTTATTACTTTTGTGAATGACCGCAATGAATTTTTGTCTTCAACCAAACTGAATGAAAAGTAATGGCAGCGGTGAAGTATATCCTAAATTGATCAAAACGAACAAAATGCTCACAGCATGGCAAAGCCGCAAATCACGAATTGTAAATGATCAATTCCCAAATAAATCTCAAGGTTCAAAACTCAAAATCGTCAACAGCAGTCAAGGTCATGCCCATCAATGGTCAGGTTTGTGCTGTTTGGTATTTGTGTTTTTGTCATTTGGAATTTCCTATCTTAATAAAAATTTGCTAAAAAAAACAAGGTTTTACAATCTTGTATTACAGGGTGACCAAAATGGATGCTCATGTTTGGGTAGCAATTTTAACATAAGGCACAAATTCCTTACTTTATATAATGCTGGTTGTTAAATTTATGTTATAAAAAAAGAAAAATCCAGCATAATATATCCTTAGTCCTGTAAGCTATTGGCTTTCGACGGGGGCGTAGTAGTGTTTATCCAGATTTTATCCGTAATTTTTGAAAGTACTTTACATAACATGACTACGTAGCTTCAAGGGAAAGGGATCATAAACAATAACAGGAGCATATTTATATTTTACCCGTCAATAGGGATAATTTTTACTGGATGTGAGAAGGAGACCTGTTTCCATTAGAAGATGTATTACAGACTAATCCGCTTTTGCAGTCGAATCTTAATACATCGACTCTTCAAATTAGCTTGAAAACTGAAAATCTTACAGTATATGAGTATCAACGAGCTGCCAGACCTCGTGGAACGTGCTAAATCCGGCGATAGAAACGCATTGGAAGCAGTATGCCGTCTTCTTAACGGGCATATCAAAAATACGCTTGCAAGAACGTTCGATGATCCTGATCTAATTGAGGATTTGTCACAAGAAACTTATGTCAGATTAATCAGGGGGATTCAAGACATAACCGAGCCGGTAAAAATCAAAAATTTCGTTGCCAAAATGGTATTATACGTAATTCACGATCATTTTCGTGAGCATTATAAGTGGAAAGGTATCATCTTGAGCAGCAATGTCAACGATGAAGCAGGGTATTCAAAACCTATTGATATCCTGAAAGAGAACAGTGAGTTCCTGGATAAGATGACACTTGATGATATAATGCGTCTGGTTTCGAATAATACTGATCGGCATCTCATCCAACTGCGGCTGCAAGGTAAAAAGTACAAAGAGATTTCTGACAAATTGAATATTACTGAAGCAGCGGCTAAGATGCGCTTTAAACGAACCATCGAATACTTGAGAACACAATTTCAGAACTAAAAAGTTTTGTTACTTTTTATCGATAAGTAACGGCTTAATACTCAAGTGAAATCTATGGACAACGAACAGCAAAATCACGATCTACTAACACGGTATGCTATCTTTTTCGCCGCCCATGAAATGGGAGTGAGTATTGAGGATAATCATATCTCTGCGGATGAGATCAGCATCGTGGAACATCAGATCTCCGCTAATCCACAATTATCCGAATACCTGAGCTTCCTGCAAAAGAACTATATAAACATCTATCAGGATTTGGATGCGTCTGAGATTGGTAATATCACTCTCGAGCCTGTCCACGCAAAACCTGAGACTCGAATTTCATATCGGTTTAAGTCGCCCGTTATGCGATATGCTTATTCCGCCGCCTTGTTTTTCCTCCTTGCAATCATATCATTACCTTTTATAAGTGAAACCACCACGCCAGACTACTACCCGATGATTCAGGAAAGTCTTGAAATCCAGCTTCCGGTCGCACGAAGTGATAGTGAGTCTTCCTTAGAGACTGGCAAAGATTTGTTTAACAGGGGTAGGTATCTCGATGCAATCACTACATTCAAAAGTGAAATCCAGGAAATCCAAAGAGGCCATGAAAGTGAAATAGTCGAATATGCTTACTACCTGGGCCTGACTTACTTGAAGCAGGCTCAGCAGTCAACAATTGGTCTCTTCCCACGATACCATTCGGCTTATTTAGACAGTTCATTGAAGTATCTCGAGCTGGCGCTTTCAAAAATTACGAACCGGGTTCTGCTGCAGCGGGATATCTTCTGGCCTCTCGGCATTGTGGAAGCGCTTCGTTATTCTATCAAGGATGAACAGACGTATTACACGAATGCAGAAAAATACCTGACCTTTTTGATTGAGCGCCCTGGTAAACATTCTGCAAGGGCAGCGGAATTACTGAAAAAACTGCAGGAAGGAAAGAATAATTAAACAAGTGATAAACAGGAAAAAGCAATTGGAAATATTCCTACCAATGTAATCTGATTGTATTCAAGGCTGCTTACAAACCGAAATCTAAAGGAGAAAATATGAAGACCGGAATTTTGACGATTGCAGTCGTTGTTTCTGTTGTGTGCTCCGCAAGTTTGGCTACCTTATTGTTTGCGCAAACGCCAGTTCAAGATGACCCAAAGAAAGCGACCTATACTTTGCAAGACACCACTCTTGCTGTTGAGTACTTTGATTGTGCAGAGAGGCTGGGCAAAGCCGCCCAATACGACAGTTCGAATTTTTACTATAAAAAAGCAAATGTGATTTATGAGAAGTTAGCTGAGCAACATGATGAATTAATTATCCTAAAAAAGATTCTCCAATGCAATAATCGTATAGCAGGCAACCAAATAGCTAAAGGACAATATGAATCAGCCAGGAAGTATCTAAATAAAGCCTTGGAAATTGGCAAGAAAAAAACAGGTGAAGATGATGTTGAGGTTGCCCAAATCTATAATTACACTGGAATGATTTATGGGAGGAAGGGCAATTATGAACAGGCGTTAGATTACTTCCAAAAGTCCTTATCAATAAATCTTCGCTTATTGGGGGAAGAACATACTAATATCACCAAAAACTATAATTACATTGGAATTATGTATTGGAAAAAGGGGAATTATGATCGAGCGCTGGAATTCTGCCAAAAGTCATTATCTATAAACATCCGATTATTGGGTGAGCAACATCTTGATGTTTCTCATAGCTATAATAATGTCGGAATGGTTTATTGGGATAAGGGCGATAATGATCTTGCACTGGAATGCTACCAAAAATCATTATCGATAAGGTTACAATCATTAGGTGAAGAACATCCTTTAGTTGCAGGTAATTATAATAACATTGGCATTATTTATCAGGAAAAGGGTGATTATGATCGTGCCCTGGAATACTATAAAAATTACTTATGGATAAACCTTAAATTGTTGGGAGAAGAACATCCTGAAGTTGCACTTAGCTATAATAACATTGGAGTAATTTATGAGATAAAGGGCGATTATGATCGTGCCCTGGAATACCACCAAAAAGCAGTATCTATCAGGCTTCGACTGTTGGGAGAGGATCATCCTGATATTGCTCAAAGCTATATTAACATTGGACTTAGTTATGATGAAAAAGGCGATTATGACAGGGCTCTGGAATACTTCAAGAAAGACTTATCGATAAGGTTACAATTATTGGGAGAAGAACATCCTGATATTTCTGGCAGTTATAATAATATTGGAAATGTATATAGAAACAAGGGTTATTATAATCGAGCGCTGGAATACCACCATAAAGCACTGACTATTGACCTCAAAGTTTTCGGAACCTATCATCCGGATGTTGCAGATGATTATAGGAGGATCGCCGAAGTTTTATATCAGAAGTTTGATTTGGATAAGGCTTTAGCTTATTGCCAAAAGTCGCTTATTTCACTGGTCTCCGGATTTGACGAGCAGTCTTTCTACTTTAACCCGCCCCTGGAAGGCATCAGTTCCGAAATCTATTTGCTCAACACACTAAAATTGAAGGCAGAGGTGTTGGCACGCATATCCGAGAAAACCGGCAGAGAGGATCTCGGGATGGCTTTTTCAACCTACCAGCTTGCTGTTGAGCTCATCGATAGGATGCGTACTGGTTATAAAGCCGAAGGTTCCAGGTTGTTTCTAGGCGAAGGCGCAGTAGAAATTTATGAAAAAGCCATTGTAACCGCTCTCAAGCTCTATGAAATCACCCAAAATAAAGTCTATGCGGATACCGCCTTTCTCTTCTCTGAAAAGGGCAAAGCCAGCGTCCTGAGCCAGGCCCTGCAGGAATCCCAGGCCAAAGCATTCGTCGGTATCCCGGATAGTTTACTGGCAAAGGAACGACAACTAAGAATCGATCTGGCCTTTTACGATACCCAAATCCAAAAAGAACGCCAGAAGAAGGAAAACCAGAATGAAACCAAAATTCAGGATTTCGAAAGCAGATATTTTTCATTAAGTACAGAGTACGAATCGTTGATCGAAGAATTGGAGAAAAGTTACCCGAAATACTACGATTTAAAATATCAAACTAAAACCGCTTCGATAGGTGAATTGCAGGAAAGAATGGATGCTCAAACAACGGTTGTGGAGTATTTTACCGGAGAACAGTCTATCTATGTTTTTACTGTTGCTAAAGATCATTTTGCGGTCACAACCGTTTCGAAAGATTCCTCTTTGGAAAGAGATATCGAGCGGTTCCGTACAGGGATCGACCAACACGATTATGAGCTTTACATCACTAGCGCCCACAGATTGTATCGGACTCTTATCCAACCCGTGCGAGACCATCTCATGACGGAGAGTCTAATTATCATTCCGGATAATATCGTCGCTAATATCCCCTTTGAGGCTTTGCTTACAGAGGCCGATGGCGATACCAGCAGTCAAGATTATGCCAGCCAGCCTTATCTCCTGAAAAAGTTTGAGATATGCTATGCCTATTCGGCCACGCTTTTGCTGGAGCCGCTTAACCAGGGCGCCCTTGAGCCTCCGCGGGATTACCTGGCGTATGCGCCGGTTTTCCCGGACGGCATCAAGGTCGATACACGAGCTGCAGATTTGTTGAGAGCAAACCAGGCTCCTGATTCATCCCGGGCTGCTCGTACGCATCTGCCAGCCTCTCGGGATGAAGTTCTGGGTATACAGGAGCTGTTTCGCAATAGCTATGGCATTTTAGACCGGCTTTCGGACTGGCTGTTCGATACTAAATCGCGGGTCTATCTTGAAAGTCAGGCGGATGAAGAGAATCTGAAAAACGCTATTCTGAAGAACTACCGCTATGTTCACTTTGCTACCCACGGCTTTGCCAACAAAAACACTCCGGAGCTGTCCGGACTGCTGCTGGCGCAGGATTCCACCTCGGCAGAGGACGATGTGCTTTTTTTAGGGGAAGTTTACAACCTGGAACTAAATGCGGATCTGGTAACTTTAAGCGCCTGTGAGAGCGGAATTGGCAAGTCGGTCAAAGGAGAAGGTCTAATGAGTCTCAGCCGTGGTTTCCTCTATGCCGGCGCGCAGAATCTTCTGGTCTCTCTATGGAAAGCAGATGACCGGGCTACTTCTGAGTTAATGCTGGCTTTTTATGAGGAGCTGATCAGAGGGAAATCAAAAGCACAGGCGCTCCGGGAAGCAAAACTTGGATTGCTTGACAGTCAGCTCCATCCTGACCAGGAATTCGCCGATCCGTCTCGCTGGGCTTCTTTTATCCTGATTGGTAAATGATACACAAGCCACAGTGAATTTTCTTCTGGCTGAGACATTCTCTTATTGGGTAAATATTCAGCAAACCACGCATCGCTTCAGAAGTTTTCCTTTATTAAATACTGGAATTTGTAATGGTTAACAGGCTTTGTAGGTGGAATACTAAAAAGATTTCTTCAGAATGACCTTCCTGGTGGGATTACTGTGAATAAATATTTCATCCAGTCAAATAATAAATAATTGGAAAGTTATTTCCTAACAAAAACTGTGTTACTTTTTATAAGCATCTAACGGCAATATATAATATGAATAGTGATGCAGCAATGTTTTAACAGTAAAAACTTTGTTTGGTGGCTGGAAAATATGGAGCAAGAAATCTAATGAAGAAAAAATCGATTTTAACTCTTTTAACCTTTTTCTTTTTGACCGCATTCGCAAGCATAAACCAGGTGGAATTTGTACCCCACACTATCACTAGTGAAACATCTTTTGTAAATAGACCCGTGTCCGTCTATGCCGTTGATGTCGACAGCGACGGGGATATAGATGTGCTTTCGGCTTCGTATGATGATGATAAGATCGCCTGGTATGAGAACGATGGCAATCAGAATTTTAGCCCCAGAACGATAACTACTGATGCGAATGGCGCCAACTCCGTCTATGCCGTTGACG
Source organism: uncultured Cytophagia bacterium (assembly GCA_964539665.1). GTDB lineage: Bacteria > Zhuqueibacterota > Zhuqueibacteria > Oceanimicrobiales > Oceanimicrobiaceae > CAZIKB01. The sequence goes on along the minus strand of CAZIKB010000014.1, from coordinate 53,171 downwards.
TTGACTTTGACGGGGATATGGATGTGCTCTCCGCTTCATACGGAGACGATAAAATCGCTTGGTATGAGAACGACGGCAATCAGAACTTTAGCGTCAGAACGATCACTACTGATGCAGATGGCGCCTGCTCAGTTTTTGCCGTTGATTTCGACGACGACGGGGATGTGGACGTGCTTTCCGCTTCTCGAAATGACGATAAAATCGTCTGGTATGAGAACGACGGCAATCAGAACTTTAGCGTCAGAACGATCACTACTGATGCAGATGGCGCCTGCTCAGTTTTTGCCGTTGATTTCGACGACGACGGGGATGTGGACGTGCTTTCCGCTTCTCGAAATGACGATAAAATCGTCTGGTATGAGAACGACGGCAGCCAGAATTTTAGCGCCCATATCATCACTACCAGTGCATATGGCGCTCGCTCAGTCTATGCTGTGGATCTCGACAGCGACGGGGATATAGATGTTCTCTCGGCTTCGTATGATGATGATAAAATCGCCTGGTATGAGAATAACGGCAGCCAGAATTTTAGAACCCACACCATCACTCGCAGTGCAGATGGCGCTTACTCAGTCTGTGCTGTGGATCTCGATGGCGACGGGGATATGGATGTGCTCCCAGCTTCTTACTATGACAAAAAAATCGTCTGGTATGAGAACGATGGCAGCCAGAATTTTAACGCCCATACTATCACTGCTAGTGTATTGCCAACCAGCTCGGTCTTAGCTGTTGATATTGACAGTGACAGGGATGTGGACATACTCTCCGCTTATTATGTTAATTATATCGGCTGGTATGAGAATGATGGCAACCAGAATTTTAGCCCGCATACCGTCATCGCCCCCAATAGACCGGCAAATGCAGCCTGCTCCGTCTATGCCGTTGACGTTGACTTTGACGGGGATATGGATGTGCTCTCCGCTTCATACGGAGACGATAAAATTGCCTGGTATGAGAACGATGGCAATGAGGAATTTAGCATTCGTACTATAACCACCGATGCGGATGGCGCCCGCTCAGTTTTTGCCGTTGATGTAGACCGGGACGGGGATGTGGATGTGCTTTCGGCTTCTCAAAATGATGATAAAATTGCCTGGTATGAGAACGACGGCAATCAGAACTTTAGTACCCGTGCCATCACCACTGACGCAGATGGCGCCTGCTCAGTTTTTGCTGTAGATGTCGACGGTGATGGGGATGTGGATGTGCTCTCTGCTTCTCAAAATGATGATAAAATCGCCTGGTATGAGAACGACGGCAATCAGAATTTTAGCTCCTATACCATCACTGCTGTTGCGAAGTACGCCAAATCGGTCTATGCTGTGGATGTCGATGGCGACGGGGATATGGATGTGCTCTCCGCTTCAAGTGGCAATAATAAAATCGCCTGGTATGAGAACGACGGCAGCCAAAATTTTAGTATCCATACCATTAGCACTTTGGCAGGAGATGCCCAATCTGTCTATGCTGCGGATGTCAATGGCGACGGAAATATGGATGTACTTTCGGCATCATCATATGATAATAGAATCGCCTGGTATGAGAACGACGGCAACCAGAACTTTCTCGGCCATGATATCACTCTTCATGCCGAAGGCGCCTATTCGGTCTATGCGGTTGATGTTGAAAATGACGGGGACATGGACGTGCTCTCGGCTTCGTATTTTGATAATAAAATCGCCTTGCATGTAAACCGCGGCGGCCATTATTTTTATACTTATACCATCACCTCCGCGGCGAGAGGCGCTGCTTCAGTTTATGCTATAGATGTCGACGGCGATGGGGATATGGATGTGCTTTCGGCTTCTCGATCTGATAGTAAAATCGCCTGGTATGAGAACAATTTAATTTCCAGTGTTGGAACAGAAGAAGTGCCCTTGTTGGAAAAGTTCACGTTACATCAAAATTTTCCTAACCCCTTTAACGCTGAGACAACCATAACTTATTTTCTAAAAACGAACAGTGCTGTGCGGCTTACAATCTATGATATGCTTGGCCGTAAGATTAAAACAATAGTCAACACCCAACAACAAGCCGGTGAACATTCCGTCATTTTTAATGCAACTGATTTACCTACCGGCCTCTATATTTACAGACTGAAAGCAGGTTCATTTGAACAAAGCCGAAAATTGATCCTACTGCGGTGACTCGATTAGTGCACACTTTTCCAGGGATTTTCGATAGAAAAGAGCCGACGGCAGGATCATGGAATCGCCCACAATGGTTCTTTCCTTTTTGTGGATCAATGAAAGAAATGTAACCCTGGGTATCCGCTGATTCCTGTACTGAGCTAGTCAATTTTGGGCATAACCTCGACTGCTGTTTACGATTTTGAGTTTTGAACATTGATATTTATTTGGGATTTGATCATTTGTTATTTGTGATTTGCGGCGTCGCCACTCCGTGCTTTTCCGTGGTGCACCGCGGTAAAATGGATTAAAAACAAGGAGGACTTATCATGTTGAACAAATCGTTTGTACTCGTAGTCATGTTTCTTTTTGCACTCTCTGGGGCTATCTTAACCGAAGCCCAGGAACTTCAGCGGTTTCGTGAGTGTGAAGATGAAATACTTTTCAATGACCTGGCGAGAAGAAACCGTTCTGGTCTCGATGCGCTGAATTTCCGCACATACAAATCTTATTCTGCTTCATTTAATGCAGATGGTGCCGAAACCCTGGATGCATTCGTTCCCGATTTTCTGGTCAATACAAATAAAGGTCCCCGTGGAGGCGATCAATCATGGCCTGCCATAGCTGCACTTCAAAACGGCAGTTTTATCGTGGTATGGCATGATGAGCGAAATGGTGATCGTGACATATTTGCGCAACTTTATGACGAAAATAGCACGCCTTTGGGGGACAATTTCAGGGTCGACGATGATGAAAAATTTTCAAACCCATACGGTCCTGCAGTGGCATCCGATCATGATGGGAATTTCGTGATCACATGGTGGGATCGTAGAGATAACCATAGCACTATATACGCGCAGCGCTATGCTCCGGACGGTACACCCACAAGTAATAATTTTAAAGTCAACGATGATGATGTAAAGATTTGGCGCGCTCCAACCATTACCATGAATGATAACGGGGATTTCATGATCGCTTTCATGGGCCACTGGCAGTATGAAGACCGCTATTTATCTGAAGACATCTTTGCGCAAGGCTTTTTTCGGGATGGTTCTCGGTCAGGGAGTACTTTTAAAGTTAATGAAAGCGGCATGGAGGCACACTGCTGTTCTCGTAGGCCTGCGATAACACCTGATGGAAAGGGAAATTTTATTATCGCATGGAAGAGTAATTATCCATCTAACATTTATGCGCGCCACGTTGCAATAGATGGGACCACCCTTAGAAGCACATTCAACGTCAGTGATGATACGGGCAAATGGGCGCCTGCAATTGCCAGTAATCAGAAAGGTCAATTCATTATTGCGTGGCGAGATAGAAGAAACGGTGACGAAGACATTTATGCTCAATGCTACAATGAAGCTGGAACGGCCGTGGGGAATAATTTTCGAGTGAATGATGATAATGGTAACGCTTATCAAAGTTCACCTGCCGTTGCCATGGATGATAACGGCAATGTGCTGGTGATATGGAGTGACGAAAGAGATGAAAGAGATATTTACGCTCAGCGATTAAAATATGATGGAACGAAAGTTGAAAATAACTTCAAGATAAATGACGGTGAAGGTAGCTTCAGCAAATACTATTTTCAAGTTCAGGTTGTGGCGGACGAGCAAGGAGACTATTACATTACCTGGGGAGATTCTCGCCATGGAGAGCAGGATATTTATGTTCAGCGGCTGATGAGTACTGGAATCCATTCGGGAAATAATTTCAAAGTCAATGATGATGTAGACAGCGGCTTGCAGACAAGCCCGGAAATAGCTACAGACAGGTACGGGAATTTTGTGGTGGTCTGGAATGATAAAATATATAGCTATACAGACATATACGCCCGGCGTTACGACTTTATGGGGATTCCTATTGGTGTTCCTTTCAGAGTGAACGATGATGAAGGTATGGTTTATAGATATGGTTCTATGTCAATTACTCAGAATGGCGCAGGAGAATTCATTATCGTTTGGTTGGATGTCCGAAATAATGAGAAGAGCATCTATGCCCAGCGGTATTCCAGGAATGGGGCTCCGCAAGGCCCAAACTTTCATGTCAACAATGACCTGGGTACCGGGTATCTTTCCTCTCCATCCGTTGGCATAGACGGCAGCGGTAACTTTATCATCACCTGGCGGGCTGAAGTTAGTAGCGAAAATGATGACGATAATATCTATGCAAAACGATATACCTTTAATGGAACTGCGTCAGGAAGTACTTTTCGAGTCAATGATGTTGAGGACAGCGCTGATGTTAACAGGCAACCATGTATTGCAGTAAATTCAAAAGGTAATGTTATCATTTCCTGGGTAGATCGTCGAGAAAACTATAAAAGCGATATCTATGCCCAACGTTATTCCAGTGATGGTTCGGCAGAGGGCCAAAATTTCAAAGTAAACAAGTATGTCGAAAATGCAAAACAATACCGCCCTCACTCAGCCGTGGATGGACAGGGAAATTTTTTAATCGTATGGCAATTTGATAATGATAGTTTGGGCGTTTATGCCCAGAGATATGATCAGAATGGCGATCCACTGGGCGATAATTTCCAGGTCACTAACTTCGATGGCGGCAGCATTAGTAACTATTCCGCCATTGCCATGGATAGAACTGGTAGATTCGTCATCGCCTGGGATGATTATTATACAGGAAATGGGGACATTTACGGACAGCGATATTCCAGTGATGGCAAACCTCTGAATGGCAGTTTTCGATTAAACACTACTGGCGACAGAATTCAATGGTACCCAAGCGTTCAATTATCTAATGGCAAAATCTATACTGCCTGGGCCGATAACCGCACGCCCGGCAAAGGCTACGATATCTGGGCAAATATTCAGTATTGGGATGAGGAAGCACAAGCATCGGCTAAAACGTATAATTTGTATCAATGCTATCCCAATCCATTCAATGCAGCAACTACGATTCGGTTTAACCTGCCGAATTCGGGCTTTGCAAAAATAACCGTTTATAATGTTCTTGGCAAAGAGATTGAAATGCTCTATGAGGGAACCATGTCAAAAGGGCTCTTTGAGTTCGATTGGACGCCAACAAACCAGCCCAGCGGTATCTACCTGTGTCGTTTGGAAACAGAAGGGTATAACAAGACCATGAAGATGTTATACATAAAATAGGCCATACGGACGCTCAAATTCATTTGGGAGTCACCAGGCCTGAATTATTCACCACAGAAACACCGAAATTTCAAACGACGCCGACTAGGTCATTGATGGGCATGACCTCGACTGCTGTTTACGATCTTGAGTTTTGAATCTTGATATTTATTTGGGATTTGATCATTTGATATTTGTGATTTGCGGCTTCGCCGCTCCGTGTTTTTCCGTGATGAATTATTCAGGTTAGACCGTTTACACAAAAAGAAGCAACGAATGAAACCATGAGGATTCCTCAAATTAGATTTAGCAACAAATCAAAAAACTGGTAGGAAATTAATCCCATTTTTATTATATATAAAAGTCATAATAAGTCAAATTTCTTGATTCTTAAATCAAATTGATTTTTTCAAGGAATTTCCTGTCCTGTTACCAATTAAGATAAATGTCAAACTCCAAGACGAGCACAAAAGAAAAAGCAGACTTAACCAGGCAACTCGGCTTATTCGATTCTATCATGATGATGACAGGAATCGTGATTGGTTCAGGAATCTTTCTAACCACCGGCATCGTGGCGCAAGCTCTCCCCTCAACTGTGCTGATTTTGCTGGTATGGGTTGTAGGCGGACTATTAATCCTCGCCGGCGCTTTCACTTTTGCTGAACTCGGTGCAGCCATGCCTGAGGCCGGCGGTCACTATGTTTATCTAAAAGAAACTTATGGACATCTATTCTGATTTTTCTTTGGTTGGATACTGTTCTTGGTAGCAATGGGCGGCTCCATCGCGGCTCTGGGCGTGGGTTTTGCTGAATATTTCGGCTACTTTTTTCCAGCTTTGCCAACTCAAGAAATTATCTTCTTATCTGAAGTACGAACCATATCAGTAAAAGGCTCCTATCAACATCTGGGTGGAGCAATGAGCGCAAGAGGTCCCGAAAGAATACTCTTTTGCAGTGAGGTATTTCCTGATAATTTTTTCAAAGGCTTTGATGTCATTGAAGTTCCGCATCTTGGTTTCAATCCGTCTGTTGGCAATGTTATATGTTTAGGGGAAAATGAAGTAATAGCGAATGCAGCAGAAAATATGCAGACTATTAAGGTACTTGAAAACAACGGTGTAATGGTTCATGTTCTGTCCCGAAGACACCCTGACCCGGGCTGAAATGGCCGTCTTCATTGCGCGTGGCGTCCACGGCACCGGGTACATTCCGTCCGAGCCAACCGAGCAGATATTTGCCGACGTACCCATTACGGAGTGGTATGCAAAGTGGGTGCATCAATTATGGCAAGACGGTTACACTGCCGGCTGCGGTACGGATCCGTTGGTCTTCTGTCCGGAACAAGCACACTCGCGAGCCGAAGCGACGGTCTTCTTCCTGCGAATGCTAAAAGGCAAGGATTACCAGCCGCCTGCGCCAACAGGACTGTTCACCGATGTGTCAACAGGGGAATGGTATGCCAAGTGGGTTGAATCCGCGTACAGAGCGGGCCTGATTCCACCATGTCAGACTGCACTTGAATTACGTTTTTGTCCGGAACAGGCTGTTACTAGAGCCATGGCAGCTTACATGATGGTACTGGCGAAAGAACTACTGGTAGCAGAGGATGATCTGGTCGCGAACAATTTGGAGGTAACACAAGCAATACAGGATTTGAATAACAGCATACGACTGGTAGCCCAAAAGAACACTTTTGTACGATTCCACGTCAGCTCAACTACGGCTACTCAATTGGCGGATGCTCGACTGTACCTGCAGCGTGAGAACAGTAATACAATGCTCACTCCAGTGAACAATCAAGTCGAAGTACAACTTTTGCCAGATCGTAATACGCTCGATCATGCATTCCTCTTTGAGTTACCAGACTGGTATACGCTAAGCAACGTTTCCTTGACAGCCATAGTGAATCCCTCTACCGCTACGCAGGGCTATTCTCCACTTGAGACAGACTACACAAATAATAGTGTTTCGACAAGTGTGACGTTCGAGACAGTACCAACTTTAAATGTCATCATATACAAAGTTGGCCATGAGTATTCGGGTACATTCATTTATCCGGATCATTTCCATGCTCTCCAATTGGAACAATGGCTCCGACATGCGTTTCCAATTCATGATGCGAATATTATCTTCCGCAGCTATTTACATGAAGGGGGACTGCCGGATTGTGAAGCAGTCAATTCTGAGCTCGAAGTTTTCAGGGCCTGGGACATCGTTGGAGGGAAAGTGAAATTTAACACACGCTACTACGGTATGGTAGATGACAGTGGCGATTTTATGCGTGGTTGCGCAAATATTGCTCTCCAGGTAGCCTCGGGCCCAACCGGCATACCTCAGAGCGGTCATTATTTCGACTGGGATCAGGATGGTTCCTATGGTGACTGGTATGGAGCCCATGAACTGGCGCACTCCTTTGGTCGCTCCCATGTTCAAGGCGGCCCCAATGATGGAGCTGGCAGATGCGGTGATGAAGCTGATCCTGACCCAGCATACCCCCATGACGATGGCCGTATAAGCCAGGACCTCACGGGAGATAACGCCCTTTTCGGGTTCGAAATGATTGACCAGGACAATTTCAACATTTACGATCCCGAATGAAAAGACTTGATGACCTACTGTCAAAACCAATGGATAAGCGACTACACCTATGAAGGTTTGATGGACTACTTCCAAACCAGATTCGGGCCGGGGATAGTTGATCCCAGAGACAATAATCCGACAGATCGTCTGCTCGCAGTGGGGACGATTGATCCCGCTGCCAATCATGTTGAGCTTCTGCCAATGTTTATCCTGCCCAATGCTGGCGAAATAAAGACTCGTTCCCCGGGCGACTATGCCATTGTCTTCCTGGACGCTGCAGGCACAGTCCTTGCCAATTACCCTTTCACTCCTGATAAAATCACTGAAAGTGAGCTGCTGGCTATTTCGGAGATGGTACCTTATGTGGATGGAACCACAGAAGTGAACATCAAAAAATTGGGAGAAATCCTGGAAAACGTCTTAGCCGGAGCCGCAGAACCAACCGTAACAATCACTGCGCCAGGTGGTGTTGAAAAGACTGAAGGGGATACCATAAAGGTTTCGTGGACGGCCAGTGATCCAGACAATGATCCGCTTTTATTCCATTTAGAATACAGTCCGGATAATGGCGAGACCTGGCAGCCTTTGGCTGTAAACTTAACAAGTATGAGTGTCAACATTCACATCAGCAACATCATCAAAGGAGCAGAAGGACGCTTCCGGGTTTGGGTTAGCGACGGTATCCACACTTCCAGTGATGTGTCCGACGAGCCTTTCACCAACGTGAAAAGTAAGACAGGCCAGGTTCCGGAACGGTTTGTCTTAAATCAAAATTATCCCAATCCTTTCAATCCTGAAACGATCATTAATTACGAATTGCCTCAAAATGCACAGGTGGATTTAACTATATTCAATTTACTGGGGCAAAAAGTTCGGGTGCTGGTCAACACAGATCTACCAGCAGGAGCACACAGCGCCCGATGGAATGGAACGGATGTAGATGGAAATAAAGTAACGAGCGGTGTTTACATTTATCGACTTAAGTCCGGGGATTTTGTTGAAACGAAAAAAATGATCTTTTTACAATAGTCTTCTTGTTCGACTGCAATCTCAAGAAAGACACACAAATATTTATTATCAATACTTTAATATGAATGACAAAGTCCAACAGGTTACGTTTGGTCATGTTGCTTAGTCAATTAAGATGTTAGGGCTGCAAGCCCTGATTCATTGTTCCTTATAGTATTAGCTGTTAGGCAAAGCATGGGGCTAACAAATTCTGTCCGAAAAGAACTTCCTGGTTTATTTGATCCCGAGGTCTCTTAATATTTCTTCTAAGACATTATCAGCAAAAGAATAAACCTCCGAGGTTGGCGCTTTGTACTGCTGTGCTTTCTCAGCTTCATCCTGAGCTTGAATCTTCATGCCTTTTTCAAAATAACATCTTGCCAAGACTGCGTGTGTCCAAGCCAAATTAGGACCGTCTGGATATTTTCCGATAATGTCAAGACATATATCCATTGCTCTATCAATGTTGCCCAATTTCAAAGAGCAATAGGCAGTGAAATCCAAAGCAGTAATACGACCCTCATCATCCTTGTCAAGTACCTCTAGAGATTTTTCAAAATACTCAATGGCTTCACCATGTTTGTTCAACAGTGATTGCATGTGGCCTATCATACGGTAAATCCATCCCAAATCTTCATAATCAGGATATTCTTCAATTAACTTCCGCAACATTTCGACTGCTTTCTCATATCGGTCAGAATACTTATATTGCCGAAAAAGTTCGATATAAATCAACTGAATATAGTCATCATCAGTTGTTAACTCCAAGGCTTCTCTTGCTCTTTTTTCAGCATGGTCAAAATCCTTCAAGGCTCGGTATACTGTTGAACTTTCGTATAAATAATGAGTTGTATCTCTTCCAATTCTTTTTGCTAGGCCCAATGCTTGATTAAAGTGTTCTAATGATGTCTTGTATTCCTTAAGTGAATAATAGGTATATCCTAAAACACCTTGGCAGTACATAGCGATTTCGTGATCTTCCCTTTTCTTTTCGTTGTCAAATTTGTTTAACACGTTAAAAATAATTCTATTAGCTTCATATTCTCGTCCTATCGTATCTAAAACTCTGGCTTTGTCAATTGATAAAAAAGCAATACTTCGGTCTTCACTTGGTGACGTCTTTTCTAAAGCCAAGTCATAATGCTCAATTGCCTTTTCATAATGCTTTGTATCACGATAAGCGTCGGCTAAATAAGAATGAAGCATACATTGGTCGTCGGTTGATTCATGAATCGCCAAAGCATTTTCAAAACATACTATACTTTCGGCAACTCTGTTCAATGATAATTCGAGAATTGCCTTTTGAAAATATAATATTCTCTGCTCCTCACGGTTTAAGTTCTCTATGCTTTTAATTTTATCAAAATATCTTTCTGCTTTATACAAAAGTTTAGTTTTTTCTTCACCATGTTTTTTTTGGGCTTCATCCATGTTCAGGCAGGCAGCTAGTAGGTAAGCTCTGTCAATTTCGGAAAACACACTCGGTTTTTGAAATACCTTATTTAAAGTAGGCATTACTAAGTCATTTTTATCAAGTTCAAAATAAACCTTTGCCAACAAAAAGAAATATTTTAATTTTGATTTTTTTGTAAGTGTCTCTACCACAATAGATTTGAAAAGTTGATCAGCTTGATGATAATCTTCTGTATTTATTTTATTCTCGATAGCTTCTAAAATATTTTTATTTTCCATTGTACTGTTCTTGGTTTTTCAAATCAACGATTTTCCTGGAATCTCTAAAGATTGTTAGGGATATTTTACCAAATAACGGCTTCCTTCTTTACTTTTTGCCCAAGCTTTTTCTTTTTCGGTTTGTGCCTGTTTATCACCTGATTGGTTGTTTCTGCTTGACCTTTTTCTTAGAAAATAGATTTTGTAATTTGTTAAATAATCCTTTAGCACCTTCAATTATTGGTTTGTTAACGTTTTCATCGACAAATGAAGATACCCTTTAATGCTTCTGCTGTTCCCTCCATATCTGCTAGTTGCAGCCAAAGCAACGACACTACCTAAAGCAAGTACAGTCAGTTCACATACTCCCAGTACTATTCCAACACCGATAGCAACTCCAAGAGCTTTACCGTCAAAATCAACTAAGTTAATAGGATTGTTTGCTGTATATGCAAATGGAGTCAAACTTGGATTCTTACTCTCCAACCGGATCAACACTCAACCACCTCCCAATCTGCGGGTCATAATACCTTGCGCCAAATAGGTGCTATAACACACCAATTTCGGGTGTAAAAAAATCACCCTATAAAGCTTTTTTTCTGTTGCATTGCCAAAGAACATGTTCGTAAGGTAAAGACAGCAACTAAAAAAAGCAAGCCCTGATGTTTGATTTTTGTAATTATTTAGGGAATAGCAGAGGCACTGGATATTGGTCTTTTTGCGCGCGGATGGATTCGGCGGAACACTGCCTGCATGTCTTTGATTTCTAATCAAGCGTCCCAGTGAATTTTAAATTCTGATTATAAACTGTCATTTGGTGGTTATTAAATCATTTGTTGTCATTGACTTAATGACCGAATGATCATGAATGACATTGTGATTGAGACAGACGCTCAGGCATATGGTATGTACTTGCGAGTGAAGCGAAGCAATCTCCAAAGTTGCAGAAAATCAGGAGATTGCTTCGTCACTTCGTTCCTCGCAATGACAATTCAAATCAATGAATTAATACCCTGCAGCCTGTCCATCTTTACGTGATTCAGAGGCGCCATAATAAACTTTGTTTTGCCAGTCAAACATAATCGCCTGATAGCCGCCGTAGCTGCCGACATTAAAACCAACCCGATGGCCCATTTTAACCAGCTCACGAATTGTTTCATATGAGACGCCGGTTTCCAGATAAACGCGACCGCCATCGACCATTTTCCCGCCAGTGGGTTGTGACGAGCCTGTATGCAAAATTCGTGGAGCATCACCGGCTTCCTGAAGGGTCATGCCAAAATCGACCATATTTATCACAATCTGGGCATGTGCCTGTGGCTGGGTTGCACCACCCATGACTCCGAAACTCATAAATGGTTTCCCGTCTTTGGTGATAAACGCCGGAATGATGGTATGAAAAGGCCGCTTGTGCGGTGCGTAGGTGTTGAATTGTCCCTCTTCTAATGTAAACAATTCACCGCGGTCCTGAAAAATGAAGCCCAGGCCATCGGGGGATAGTCCGCTGCCCATGCCGCGGTAGTTACTCTGGATGAGCGAAATCATGTTGCCGTCGCCATCCGCCACAGTCAGGTAAATAGTGTCGCCATTTTCCAAAGCTGGATTACCGGCGGCATAACTTCCTGCTGCTTGATTGGGACTAATTAATTTCCTTCTTTCAGCAGCATATTCTTTTGAAATGAGCTCTTTAACAGGAATTTCATTGAAGTCCGGATCTGCGTAAAATTTAGCCCGGTCCTCAAAAGCTAACTTTTTGGCCTCGAGAAAATAGTGGATATATGCTGTGCTGCCAAAATCCATGCCCTTGATGTCGAAGCCCTCTAAGATATTCAGAATTTGCAGGGCGGCAATTCCCTGGCCGTTGGGAGGCAGTTCCCAGATATCGTAACCGCGATAGTTAGTGGAAACCGGTTCCACCCATTCGGATTTATGATCGGCTAAATCTTTGTATGACAGAAAGCCGCCAACACGTTTCATGAAAGAATCCATTGTTTTGGCGATTTCGCCTTTATAAAACACGTCCCGTCCGCTGTGAGCGATTTTTTCGAGGGTATTAGCCAGATTCGGATTTTTAAAGATTTCGCCTTTTTGGGGAGCCCGGCCATTGGGCATAAATGTTTCTTTGAATCCAGGCCATTGCTCTAACACGGGCACACTACGCTGCCAGTAGTATGCTATTAGTTCAGTCACAGGAAAACCTTCTCTGGCATATTTAATCGCCGGGGCCAAAATGGTTTTCACGGGAAGTTTACCGAATTTCTTGTGCAGCTCAAACCAACCGTCCACACAGCCGGGCACGGACACTGGTAAGGGTCCATGGCTTGGAATCCATTTTAATCCCTGCTTTTTAAAATGCTCCAGGGTCAGAGAATAGGGTGAACGGCCGCTGGCATTTAAACCGTAAAGCTTTTCGGTTTTAGCGTCCCAAACTATAGCGAAGAGATCGCCGCCCATGCCATTGCCTGTGGGCTCTACCAAACCTAAGGTAGCATTCGCTGCGATGGCCGCATCTATGGCATTGCCGCCTTGTTTTAAAATGTCCAGGGCAACTTGCGTCGCTAAAGGCTGACTGGTGGCAGCCATGCCATGTTGAGCAATGACTTCGGAGCGAGTGGCAAAGGATTTGCCAGTGATGCGATCCTGCGCATAAATGGAGACGGCAAATGCTAAATACAGAACCAGAAAACTGATTATTTTTCTCATGGAATGTTCCTTTCTTAAATTAAAGCAGAGTAAACCGACTAATGAAGTTTTGGTGGCAAATATAGTCATTTATCTTTTAGCAAGCAAGCGCCTTTATACAACAGATAAATCGCTCCAATCTGGATGACATGGTATAAATCGTTGTGATTAAAGTGTTGATGAATGGTGAAACCACTCAATTGAATACCCGCTGCTGCAAAGGATACAAAGATGCCGGCAATAATCCAACCTGCACTTTTTCCTTGCCCTTTAACAAACACATACAGTTGCAGAAAGATAACTCCAAACATGGCTGGTGCATAATCATAAATCACGAAGCGGAATTCATCATGGAAAACCATCCAGACTGCGTAAATTAGAAACTTAATCAAGGCGGCTGCTAAGAAGAATCGACTGACGGGTTTTTTAACAGAGGCTATGATTGTGCCGGCAAGCATGAAAAAGCTGGCAATACCAATTGAGATTACCGTAGCTTTCCAAATGATCGCTTTAGAAAGATGGCCCAGATAAAGTGCGAAACCGTGGGCGGTGCCGCCAACAATGGCTGCTATTGCTGTCGCAACAAAAGCGGCAGCCCAGAGCTTGATGGAAACTTGTCTTTGTTGACGCCCGGCCCGATATAGGAAAACCGCCAGAGTAATTGTGAAGACTGCCAGAATGTAATCGGTAAGTATAGTCATTGGTTCGGTAATTTGCATGGTAAATCCTCTTATTGTGAGTTATTGCTCAATGGTATCATGCAGAATTCCCGCAATTACAATTTCCTCCGAATATTCGTTTTCGATTAAAATTTTAGCAACAGCAAGAGGATGGATTATATAAGGAATTTTAGTCCCTTTTCGAAAATGTCCTGCATGGGCTTGGGCTGCGAATTCGATGGCTTTGAAAATCAAATTACTAAGTCCCTAATTTTTGACAAGCTGTTCCAAATGATGTTCAAAATTTCCATAGGCTGTACCGGCCTGGGAAATCGTTTCCAACCACTGCCGGTGTTCGAGGGAAAGTTGATCGTGTACCGCTTCAACAAATTCAGATAAAATGTCAAAGTTACCAGCACTCACTTGTCGTCTGACTTCATTCAACCTGTTTCTCAATTTTTTTAAAGTTACGGCAGTACGGTTATAGCGTTCAGCATTTCTACCATCCTGGTTAATGGCTTCGGTGTTAGAAATTCTGGAAACAAAGGCTTTGGCAATTATTGCCAGAGCTGCAATTGCCGTTAATTTTATACTGAAAGCGCTACCCAACAAACCGCTTGCTCCGTTTGCTAAGCGACCACGCCCATCGCAATAGAGCTGTAAAGCAGCGTTTTTTGGGCTGCTGAGTCATGTTCTGCTCCGCGACTCGTGTAGTAATTTAATTGTACATCTAATTGGAATCTGCGAAAATACTCTAATTGCAAAAGCGAGATTGGAATATTCGATTCATTTTTAGAATCAACTTGCTTACTGGTGACCAGCGTAAAATATTGCAATCGCTGCATTTCTGCCTCTGCGCGATTTTGCATCCATTGCCCTAACAAGCGTCCGGTACGAAGTAAATTCAGCAGAATAACAGCTCCTGCGCCAAATAATATTCCGCACAGAGCAAATGAAACAGCGAAGGTCCTGGGATTGCCAGTCAAAATTCTTAGATTATCAGGACTGCCAACGGTCCCATCAGTTAAAATACTGATGACCAGTAGTCCAGTACTGCAGATGGCGGAGCCAATAATCGTCCAGCTTGCCAGGTTTGAAATGGATTTAAATCTTTTTTGTGCATTGACAGCCTGCTGGTCCAATTTTTCGTATTGCCCTGCCGATTCTTTCATCTCTGTAGAACTCAGAATAGCGGATAATGCAGGCGCTCTTTCCTCTAAATATTTCGCGTGTTGCGCGGGATGAATTATATAATCATCAGGTTTGTTTTCACCGATAATTTGTTGGGCAGTTTCGTTCAGATTTTCTTCATTCATTCTATTTACCTTTCTTGATAGTTTGTCATTCAAGAAAAAATCACTATAGCACTAACTTTAGGTATAGCAGGATAAACTGGTGCCTTATTTTCTCGATTACACCCGATATGTATCAGCCTTCCAGTTTTTTACAGCTTTCTTAATCTCATCTTCCTTCAGATTTTCCTCCACAGCTTTCTTCTCCAGTTCTAAAAATTCTTCATCTGAAGCAAACCTTAAACCGATGATTTGGCGAATGTCTAATTTGGGATCAAGCAATTTTCCGCTCATCGCGAAATGCCTCAGGTTTTCCTCGGCACGAATTGCTCTGTCCTGAGCCTTTAATGCAAAAGTTCTGGTGAAAACAGACAAGATGAAAAACGCGACAGTTATCACCAAAATTAATGAAGCGCTGTAGAGTCCTGCTGTTCCAAGAGACTTGGTGAAATTTACGATTGAGCCAATTATAGTGAGAATGCTGAAAGCAAATAATACAAAATGATACATGGGAACCAATCTTCTGTGGTTTGAATAGTTTTGTTCCATCTTATCCTCCATAAATTAATTATTACAAATTTAAATAAACTGTTAAAACTGTGCAACTGTTTAATTTTAACCACATTTGGGATTTAAATTAAACACATAAGAACATCGAATCTGAAATATGATAATCCAATTTACCACGGAAAAACACGGAAATATGTTTTTATAATATTGGTATTAGATTCCTGCATCCGAATTAATGCCAAACCTGAATAGTTTCTAATTTCTTGAAAATATATTGTTTTTCATTTCCGTGCAAAATCCGTGTGATTCCGTGGTTATTATTGGTTTTTATCTTTTACTATTATTCCACGATGAAGACAGATTAGTAAAGGCTCGGATACGTTCCCGGCAGCAAAAGCGGCAGTGGTTTACCAGGATGCTCACATATCATCCTGATAAATTGAATCACCGCATCTTCCTGCATTTTCATACTTACAGGATAAAGGTTCTCCCGAAAATTGATAAATCCTTTGTTTTTTGGAATTTCGACAATTTCAATTTCCTGATCGGGCTTTAAACCGACTTTCTGTTTGGCAATGGTTATCGCTGTAAGTAAACCGCCAACTTCATCCACCAGACCGAGTTCTTTGCCTTTAATGCCGGAATAGAAATGACCTTCAGCAATTTCCCGCACTTTATCTTCAGACATATTCCGACCTTGTGCGACTTTCTTGACAAAAACATCGTAGAAACCACGTATGATCTCTTCTGCCTTGGCTCGTTCTCCTGGATTCAAATTGCGCGCCGGAACCTGAATGTTAATGTATGGCAGACGGATCCCCTGCAGCAAATCGGCGTGCTTGCCGCGTTGCACCAGGTCGGAAGTCATGCCCAGTTTTTCACTGAAGCCTTTGTCGTAGACCCAGCCGCCAATAACGCCGATTGAACCGGTAATGGTATTCGGCCCGGCTAAGATGGTATCGCCATACATGGAGATCCAGTATCCGCCTGAACCCGCTACCTGCCCCTGGGAAATGATTACGGGTTTAACTTCGCTGCATTTTTTCAAAGCTTCCGCAACCAGATCGCTGGCCATGCCGTCTCCACCGGGAGAGTCCACCCGGAACACGACCGCCTTCACAGATTTACTGCCGGCCAATCCGAGAAACACTCTTTCCAGCCAGCGCGCTTTAATGCCCTCATCCATAGCACACACGCCTAATCCATAGACAATGGCAATTTTCGGAAGAGCGCCCCAATTTTGTTTTGGTAAGGCATTGGCCAATAACTGATTTGCAGAAAGGCCCTTTTTCCCGTCGCCTGTTAGACTGGCTATGATATTATCGATGGCAGACCAGCGTGCTAATGTATCTACCAAGCCAAATTGCAGCGCATTTTCTGGTATTATAAAACTCTCATCATCAATGATTCGGTCAAATTCCGGGTGGGTGATATTTCGGGAATCGCAAACTTCGCTGCGTGTGAGTTCGTACCAATCGTCCACGTAATCCTGGAACTGTTCTCTGTCCGCATCAGACATGGAATCGCGGCTGTAGGTCTCCATGGCCGATTTGTATTCAAAGAACCGCCATTCATCAAAACCCAGGCCTAACTTTTCTAACGTGCCTTTCAAATATGTGCGCCCCAGAGCATAGCCTCCCATCATAAGTGATCCCTGGGGATCCATCACTATCACGTCCGCAATGCTGGCCAGATGATAGGTCGTCATGGCTGCATTATCAAAAAACATAATGACCTTTTTACCAGCCTTTTTAGCATCTTTTAATGCCTCTCGTATTTCCCAGGCATGTTCAGGACGGACACTCATGGAAGAGAGATTGAGTGCAAGAACACTCACTCGTGGGTCGTCAGTGGCAGCTTGTATATTGGAAAGAATGTCCATTAAGCGCTTTGTACCGCTGTCAAAAATGACATAATTAAGATGCTCTACCCGGCCTCGCAGACTAAATGGAACGTAGCGCTTGCCCTTACCAAAGTGGGTGGGGAAGAGACTTGGTTTCATGCTTCCAGAGCGAAACATGTACGTATTAGACTCATAATCCGAATCAGGGTTGAAATGGCTCTGAGCGCTAATTCCGCTTTTGCCAAAATTCACACTCAATCCCAGTGTGAATGCTTCTGATTTAAAATAACGCCCGACAAGATGCATTCCCGAGGCCAATTGCAGAGCAGCCCCGGCGCTCCAGGGCGCATCCTTTACTTTCACAGATTTTTGAATAGCTGCATCAGCAAACAGGGTGAGTGTTGGCGTGCCAAACGGACGTATGCCGATTTCACCTACTCCTTCCCGACTACTGCTTTCTATCGAAAAATTGCCAATCAATCCAATCGATAAAAAGCGGTTTGGACGTACTATCGCACCGGCTGAAATCAATTTTTGCCGACCCAAATCATCCAATTTTCCCGCTGACCAGCCATAAGCAAAACCAACTGCCATAGCCCGTGAGCCAAATCCGGATGAAAGGCGGAAATCTGTAACTCCTATGCCGCCGAATTTCTGCCGTTGCACAGTAAAGCCTACACCTCTGATGCCTGAAAAAACGCCCCAATTTTTAAATGAAATTGCATCGGCGCCGTCAGTTGACCAGTAGAAGCGCCACTCTGGTCTATGGAGTAAAGCAAGATTGGCAGGATTGGCAAATCCAAGCAAACCACCTTCAAATGCGGCCGGAGATGCCTGGAGAAAACTATTGCGAACATAGTAGTCCGGTATGGATTGGCTCCAACCTTGCTCAAAACACAATATAAATAGACAGGTAACGATTAGACGTCTCATGTTCCCTCCTGGTTTATTGATTATGTCATTGCGAAGAACGCAGTTACGAAGCAATCTCTTGCTTTTGTGCCGGGTGATTGCTTCACCCGTGAAAAACACGGGTTTCGAAATGACAGCTTTGTTCTGCCCTATTCCTTTATCCCCAGCAAATCAAAAATGAATGCATACTCAAAAGCGGTTTCTTTAAGTCGCGCATATCTGCCAGACGCACCGCCATGTCCGGCGCCCATATTTGTTTTAAGCAACAGAATATTGTTGTCGGTTTTCCGGGTTCTCAATTTTGCTGTCCATTTGGCCGGTTCCCAATACTGCACCCGCGGATCGTTCAGACCAGCGGTGATTAGTATATTCGGATAATCTTTCGCGTCCACGTTTTCGTATGGTGAATAGGATTTCATATAATCGTAATATTCTTTGTCTTGCGGATTCCCCCATTCTTCATATTCGATCACAGTAAGCGGAATGGAAGCATCCATCATAGTATTGATCACATCTACAAACGGAACCTTGCGACTACCACTTTGAATAAATCCGGGCGCATATTTGTCACAGTCCCCATTAAAAGTCCGCCAGCGCTTCCTCCCCCAATCACCAATTTATCCGGCGAGGTATACTTATCTGCAACCAGCTTTTCAGCACAGGCAATGAAATCAGCGAAGGTGTTTTTTTTATTCAAAAGTTTACCCTGGTCGTACCAGTATCTGCCCATTTCACCGCCTCCACGAATATGGGCAAGGGCAAATACAAAACCTCGATCCAGCAGAGTCAGGCGATTCGAGCTAAAATTAGGATCCATGCTTGCGCCATACGATCCATAGCCATATAAAAAGCATGGATTGTGGCCATTTTGGGCCAGGCCTTTTTTGTAGACGATCGAAATCGGTACTTTTGTACCATCCGGCGCTTCAGCAAAAATTCTCTCTGATTCATAATTTGCAGGCTCATATCCACCTAAAACTTCATATTGTTTTTTTAATTCACGGTCTTTAGTATTCATATTGTAATCGAACACAGAGCTCGGCGTAACCAGCGAAGTATATGAAAATCGCAACATTTCAGTATTAAAGTCAGGATTTCTGCTCGACCAATAAGTATAAACTGGTTCGGGGAATTCCACGTAGTGTACATCCTGGCTGTTTAATTTTGTTATGCGAATCTTTTTTAGTCCGTTCTCGCGTTCGTACAGGACAAGATGATTTTTAAATGCATGCACATTGTCTATTTTTACATTTTCACGGTGGGGAAGAATTTCTTTCCAATTCTTTTTAGAAGGATTTTTAACAGATGTTTCCATCAACCTGAAATTCCTGGCTTTATCGTTGGTCCAAATAAAAAATTTATCGCTGTGATGGTCAACTGAATATTCCATTTCATGCTGACGTGGATGAATCAATTTAAAATTGGCGTTTGGCCGATTGGCGTCCTGATACCAGACTTCAGTTGTGGTGGTGCTTCTCAGTCTGAGTAACAAATATTGCTTGCTTCTCGTTTTAGATAACCATAAATGGTACGCCTCGTCTTCTTCAAAGTGGATTAATTGATCCTGCTCCGGGCCGGTTCCCAATGTGTGTTTGAAGAGTTTATACGGCCGTTTTGCATCATCTAATACGTTGTAAAATAATGTCTTGTTGTCATTTGCCCACTCCACGGCATAATACGTATTCGGAAGCTCATCCCCGAGTAATTTGCCAGTATTGAGATCTTTAATATAAATGGTATAGGTTTCAGCGCCCGTTGTATCAGTTGAATAGGCCAGCAATTGATGATTCGGGCTGACTTTGTAGACGCCCGTTCTGAAATATTTTTTGCCTTCGGCCAGCGCATTTTGATCCAGCAAAATTTCTTCTTCAGCATCCAGACTGCCTTTTTTCCTGCAATAGATAGAATATTGTTTGCCTTCTTCGGTGCGCCTGTAGTAATAAAAGTCATCGATTTTCACTGGAACGTCCAGATCGGTTTCTTTAATCCTGCTCAACAGCTCTTCATACAGATTTTCCTGGAACTTTTCGGTATGCTTCATCATAGTCATTGTATATTTATTTTCAGCTTCCAGATACTCAATCATTTCAGGATTATCCCGATCGCGCAGCCAATAATAGTTGTCAACCACTATTTCACCATGGAGGGTGTCTGTTTTTACGATAATCTTAGCTGTGGGTGGAGACATTCTTTCTTTTCTGGTACAGGCAGCGATACAGATAAAGAAGAGAGAAATGATTACAAACTCAAAAAGAGTGTAGTTAGATTGAAGTTTTGTGTGCATTGAATTTGCTCCTTTCATTTCTATTTTGAATTGTACATTAAATACAAATGGCATCAATCAAAGGAAAATACATAAATTGAATTTTTAAGTCAAAAGAATTTTGAAGCTATCGGGAAATTAACCGGGCCTTTTTTTTCAGCATTTATTATGAAATCAGATTAGCTCTTAGTGTATCTCTGAACCGGATGCGGAAATGACATAAAAAAAGAAAGATAGGACAAAGTGTAGCCGTATGAATGTTAGAAGTAAATCGTTGTTTTATGCAAGAAATTCAATTTCAGGTATATTTATCCTAAAGCACAGAGCGTTTCAATTGTGATCATTTGCAGTCGTGCTAATTACTGGCGTAATCGGGGATTATAAAGCACACTGTCCACTACTGTTTTTTCGAGATAGATCAGCTTCATAACTGGTTTTTCAACAGCCATTTTGACCACAGGCGGCGGCTGATATTGCATCAAATTCGAATTGTAGCCCCACATTTCCAGGGATGTGACGTCATCGCCCTGCTCAAGATGCAGCTTGATTGCCTGTCCCTTATAATTCCTTCGTAATCCTTTGAGAAGAGCGCTAAAGATAGCGCCCATGGCTTGAAGTGAATCAGGCACTTGCTCAAACATCTCAGGTGGATCATCTGAATTGGCTGTGAATTTTATGTTACCCCCAAAACTCCAGTTGTTCATGATTTTTTGTGCTTTTGATCCAGGGGCAATCAAATAATACCTTCCGGCCGGATAGGTACGGGCGAGGTCAGTATCGCCAAATCCATCTCCGTTAAGATCATAAATTACCAGCCGACTGACCTTTTTTTCCGGAATCATGAAATCCTCGGCAAAAAAGGTGATGAGATTCTTATTTGTGACTGTCACTGTTTGTACGATCGATTGGTCAAGTACGATTTCTGAAGATTGCCCGCACACTTTATCGTCGGTGATGCAAACTATACTCATACTACAGATTGCAATCACCAACAAGAGACTAAGTTTATTCATATTTACTCCTGACATTGTTTCCATTTATTGAAATACATTCTTGCCTGGTCATATTGACCTGCGCTTTTGTGCGCCCGGGTCATTCTGGACATCAAATTACAGTATTGTTGCTCGGAGAGCCCGTCATGGTAAGCCAGGGCTTTTTCACCATAAGATATAGCTTTTTCTGAATTATTCCACAACAAACTCATTATTTCGTAATAAGCTTTAGCTACCTGATCCCATTCAAATGAAACGGCTTTGTTGTAATAGGCTAATGCCTCTTTTTTATCATCTCTTTCAAGAGCATCTATACCTAAACGGTAAAGCATGGCGCCGTAAGTATCCAGATAAGAACGGATTCCCGGGATGTCTAATTGCTGGCCGTTGCCGGACAGAGCTTCGTAAACCTTATGCATACGCTCTATGCCTATCTCTTTTTCACCGAGCACTTCAAACTCGATTACTGCTAATTTGTGCATTACACTAATTCGGGCGTTTGTAGTTGTCAAAATGGGTAACAAATTTTTGCAGGCATCAGCCATCTCGGGATATTCTTTTGAGGTTTCCAGGGCTAACACCTCGTCCCAAATTTCTGAGGCCTGAATATTACCGCTATCCCATTGTATCCACTTCAAATAGCTATCGACGTCTGATAATTCTTGCTGGCTGCGAGCAAATCCCTCGGCAATCTTCAACGTCTCAACAGCATTTGCAGCGTCATAACCGCGTGCGTAAGCGTCACCCATTGCGTAGGTATAATGGAAGATCATAGTAGTATCGGGTGGCGCATCGAAGCTGGTTTTTATCATGACGTTGAGGGCTTTATTGAAACTGTTAAGAGCAAGATCATATTTTTCCGCGGCTAAATAATTTTCTCCGAGCAAACGAAACAATTCATGTTCACCCATTTCAATTCGAATCAAACGTTCCAGGATTTCCGCAGCTTTGGCGTGATTGCCTTGAAGCCCAAAATGGTGCTGTAAATAGTAGTAAGTCACCGACAACAGCATGCGGGAATTTTTATCAAATGGATTAATACGTAAGGCTTGCTCCAGGTGATGTTGGGCTATTAAACACTGCTCCAAAGCAGCTTTAGCAGCCTGTTCATTTTTAGCCAGACTTTTCCAATACTTAAGCGCCTGTGCACCCTGCGTGAATTCCCGATCAAATTGCTGCTTTTCATTCTCAGATATCGCTGTTTCTTTTTTTACACTCAGCTCAAGATAAGCCCAGAATTCATCTACCCGGGCTAAGTTCTGTTTACCAAATCCGGTGAGTTCATTAGCTTCTTTTTCGTGCCTTGATGAAACAAAGTTACCATCAGCCATCCTGGATGAAACCACAACAGTCGTGCTGTCCAGACCTGGTGGAATGTGCACTCTGGGTCTGGTCTTATTACCAAACGGAGCACACCCAATAGTCAGGCTTAATAACAGGCAAATTATAAGGCAATTAATTTTGAAATTACTTTGCATCTTGCTCCTTATTCTTTTTTTATTTCGTTTTTTGAAATTTGCTGTTTATTGTTCCACTTGAAAGAATTCTGACTTTATTCTAAAGTTCATGCTTTATCGTTTAGTCACTTTTCCTGTTGCTGCCACCAGCTCCAGAAAATGTCGTAAAACGCTGCCGCTTTATCCCGAGGCGCCTCCCTTGAGCTTATAAGAGATTGAATTTGACCATTATTCATTCCCACGTCTCCGATTGTTAGATAGTTGCTCTCTTCCCGGATGCCATTATCTTTCAGTAAAGTAAAATAGTCATCTTCGACGAGGCAGATGCGCAACAACAATTCGACCTCGTTACATGATAGAAAAAGAAGGAATCGGCGGTTGTTTATTGAAAATGCAACCGCTGAGGATATATCGCCACGCTTGTGGCCCATTTCATATTGCACTAATTTAGGTATGGCGCCCGGATGATTTTTCATCCACTTAATGAGGGCATGTAAATCAAGGCTGGCATCGCTTCCGCCTGAGCCTGTTGGGAAAGTGATTTTTGGCCCGCCTGAGCCTGAACCTGGCCGGTGCGTGGTTCTGGTAGAGGCTCTGCCAGAAATTGCTCCGCCATCCAGGCTGGAAATAACGCCCCTGCTGCTTCCGGAACCAGCTTTAACCGACTGGCCTTGCCCTCCGCTCATGCCGCCTTTCCGCCCTCTGGATATTGAGGAAGGACGGTTGATTTCGTTGTTAAATTCGTTGAAATCAAAATTCTCTGAAACATCTGTGAAATTGGTGGCGATTCCTGTCTTTTGCTGTGACTCATGATTTGTTGCTTTGTTATAAGACATATTTTTCTTTGAAATAAGATTCTTAACATTCAGGCCTTGCATCAAAGCCGCTGCAACCAGGGTGTGTTTAGCAGGTTGAAACTCCTGCTTTTCATTTTTATGTTGTTTTGCTTTCAGAGGATTGGAGCTTTGTTTCCGGGATTTGTTTCCCTTCGGCGCAAACTTTAATTTTACAAGCTCGCGGATCTCCACTTTCCTGGTCAGCAATTCGGAATCCTCAGGAGTGGAATAATTTAGTATGTGTGCTAATATGAACACGAACAGCAAAATAGAGCCAGAAATTAGCGCGGATAAGGGATACAGGTTATCCTGCTGGTTTATATAGTCTTTAAATGGCATCATAGTCAAGGTTCTTTTCAATATTATTTCGTTGACAAATATCAAATACGTCAATTAGGCTTTGCATAATACTTGATTTATGGGGTTCGATTTTTACTATTAGCTTAATTTGCTTCTTAAGGTAATAATTATATATTTTAACCATTGTGTCTTCCAATTCCTGTGTGTTGCGTAATTTCTCTTTGCGTCCAGTATCCTGCAATACAAAGTAGTTTTGATATATATGCAGCATGGCTTCATGGGACCTTCGGGTCTTTATTTTATTATTGCCACCGGAAGGTAGATTGACATACTCCGTCTTCAGCCGGCTGATGGCGATAAAGCCAAGCAGAATAATTAAAGCCACGTCAATTAATCGAATCATAAGTCGTTTGTTTTTCACCTTAGATACTCCTATTTCCCTGTTACTTTAATTACATCGATACCTTTCGGCAGGCCAAGTCGCTTACAAATGTTGGCCACAGCCAGACTGCTCTGAATTGGTGAATCCCAATTAGCGCGAATGCGCACACCAACCTTCTTGCCAGCCGCCATTGATCCGTTAGTTTCATTTGTAAGATACTTCCTTAAGCTAACCAGGTCTTTAAATACAGGATCGCCGCTCCCGATGGTATAGGTTCCATGTTTTTGGACGCCTACTATTATAATGTGTGTGCCCTCCGGTGATGCGCCTGAAGCTTCCGTGCTTTTGGGCGGCTCAATTGATTTTGCTGAACTAATTTGTGATACCGCGATAAATCCGAACAAAAGAATAAACACGATATCAATCATGCGAATCATTAAATTGCTGTTTCCCATATTTCCGCTCTACTTCATTAAAGTGATTTTTTGCTGCCCTCGCCATGTTTGACCGTTGAGCGCATTTGCTTCAAAACGCACAAAATACACCCCGGTACTGACGATTTGGCCTTTTTGATCCCGACCATCCCATTTCCAATCGAATTCACCGGCTTCGGCTCGCTGTTGCAGGGAAGTTAATACCAGACGTCCGGTTACATTGTAGATCAGCACGGCTACCTCTCCAGCTTCCGGTAAGGCGTAGCGTAAAACTGTACCTGGATTGAAAGGATTTGGATACGCCGGATACAAAATAAATTGACTTGGTATAATTAGAGTCACTTCAGGTGAATGGTTGTCAACAGCGACTTCATGGATCACGCCGTCCGTAGAAACCAGCCCAACATTTTCGATTTTAAATTGCGCCAGGTTCGGGATATTTTCCGACTGGATTACGATTTCTGCCAGCTCACCGCCATTTTTTAAAGCAGGAGAGTCTGCCGTTAACATCACTCCAACAGCAATTTCACCACTATTTTTACCTGGCGAGGAAATGAATAACGGCTGAGCCGGCCAGGCTTTTCCTGCACGTGCAGCAGTAACGGTCAGATTACCCGCGGGGTAAAAAAGACGAAAGGTCGTGCCGCTAATTCGCGAAGCCTGCGGGCAGTCATAAATCAAATGCAGGAGATATTTACCCGGCTCATTTGTACCTGACAACTCCATCCGTAGATTCCCTGCTGGTGCACTCGCGGGTGCGGGCGCAGATCTTTTAGCAAGGGCGGTAACAGATAAGGTGGTTTTGCCCCAGTTCAAACCAATGGGTACAATGTCGCGCTCATTGATTATTCCCTCACCATCTGCATCTGCATGGGCGGCGGCTATCACAGGATACCGACCGGATAGTTGCGGTTTCCAGGCTAAAAGGTCCGGTTCCGTTGGGCGTCCGGGACCGATGATGTCCCAGTAAACTCCGAGCACGGTGACGTCGGTCAATTCCACTGTGCCGTTCTTGTTGGTATCGCCCGGCCATACTATCAGCCCATAGCTGGCAAGAATCAGGTCTTGCACCTGGGTGGCGATAGGCCAATCATTTTCATCAGTAGCCAGATGATCAACAATCTCAAATTTAAGTTGTGTATTATCTGACAAATTATTATCTGTTTCAAAGTCAATATGAGCAAGCTGACCGCGCCCTTCAATGAGCTCGAAGCCTGTTTTTTTATTCAAAGTAAAAGTTATGAGTCCGTTGTTTTCATCTACGTTGAAATTCATCGTATGAGTCGTATTGTCGCCAAAGAGTGAACCGGCAACAATGGTTTGCCCGTAGGGTTGCTTGACTTTTAGATAAGTTGGATCATATTTCAAAGTCATATTTAAATTTTGCATGCGGTGGTAGAGATATTTGCTGGTAGATGGAATTTCAATGTTTAGTCCAAAATCAAGACCTGGACTAAGTGTCGATGTGCTGGTCGGAGCAATGGTTACGATATGGTTTGGAGCACGATAGCTGGACGTATCCTGACTGGCCATGCCCTGGTGCTGAACATCAATTCGCACATGTCTGAGAGTGCCATCCGTAGTTGGATTGTGCGTGGTGTAAATGATTTTATACTGGTTATGCAGGAGCGAAGCAATGGCTGCGTAAATACTTTGCAGGTCTTCGGAAGTGGGACTGGCAAAATACAATCCACCCGAACCGTTTGCCAAATCTATCAAAACATTTTCTTCCGGACTGCCCGGAGTTAAGCCTAAACCGATTGTGATTACCGGCACGCCAATCTCCACAATCCTGTTTAAAGCAGCCTGAAATAAATATTTTCCATTACCTTTGTCCTTTCCGTCTGTGAGCAGAATAATAGCGCGGCGTCCCGGTTGAAACTCAATTAGATTGGCTGCTTCCATAACAGCGTCGAAAATGTGCGTGCCGCTGGAATCCGCCAGTTGAAAAATAGCGTCGATTAACAAATCTTTATCCGAGGTAAAAGGTTGATCTACCGTAACCCGGTAACAAAAACTAATGACCGCGGCCTGGTCCTGGTTTTGCAAAAGCCTGATGAAATTTGAAGCGGCATTTTTAACATCATCGAAGGAATTGGATTCGCGCATGCTGCCGCTGCGATCAAGGGCAAGGGCCACGCTAACGCTCTCCACATCTTCGGTAATTTCTATAACCTCAATCGGAAACTCAAATACTTCATCTTCGTGGACTTCAAAGTTATCTTTGGTTCGCCCGCCAATCATCAGGCCGCCATCATCAGTCACGTTTACAAAGGAAACAATTTCCGGAAACGCTGATGAATTGATGTGCTGGTAATACAACTGAATCGCCAGCGCTGACACCTTATTTCCCTGTTCCTTTGTAGTATAAACAGTCTGAGAATAACCTGATATTACAGCTGCAGCTGAAAAGATTAGCGCGAATAAAATATTCCTGAAACACCAGATGTTAAAATTATCTCGTAATCTCCCCCTTCCAGTTTTAGTTAGTGGCAAACAAACTAATTTTTTTCTTAAACAACTCATAATAAAACCTCTAAGCCCACGGATTGTATTGTCAGGCCATGTTATGAAATTTTTATCAGAACGTCCTGTAATATTTAAATATCTTAAAAATCTCCTTTTCTCATTCAAATTAGTTTAAAGAATGAGCCACAGCAAACCACGTTTGATGGTTTGCTTACCATCATAAATCGTGTACAAATATGTACCCGGTAACATAGGATGTCGCTGCTCGTTGCGTCCATCCCAGAAACGTTCGCCGTTTGTTAATCGTTTGACAACTCGCCCCGAACGGTCCATAATTGAAATTAACCAGTTCCCGGGAATACCGCCATCACGTTTGAATTCTACCTGGTCATTCGAACCATCCTCATTAGGTGTAAATGGATTGGGTATCACATCAATAGTAATATCCGCAACCGTTAAACACATCGGGTCGCCAGCTTGCAGAGGTATGGCAGTGCCGGTATGATCGTTCGCTGACACATTCACAATTTCAAAGCAAACACCCCAGTCTGGCGGCGCATCTTTGGATAGTTTTGCCAGAAGCTGCATAACCAAGCCATTCCCGTTTTGACTGCCGGCGCCGCGTTTGCGGCTTACAGCGAGATAAAATACCTGATTCTCAGGTTCATGACGTGTGAAAGTATAAGTGTCCGGTTCTAAAAACGGCCCGGCTGTAGCTTCCACAGGTTCAATAAATTCTAAGTAGCGCGAGTCGGAATAATGCAGCTCAAAGCTGAGCCCGAATAAACCAGAAACGGGCTCCGTATCATTACCCACCATTATTTTCAATGAAAATTGCGTATCAGCTAATAAGGGATCAGCGGGTTGTTCTATCCAGACTTTTACTGGGGCACTGGAATTTTTAAACGCCTCGCTTTTGTTTTCCTGCACGGCTGCGTTACCCGACGAAGGCAATAGAGTTAGTCCGGACAGAATAATGAAACTGAATAAATTCGCCATTTGCTGTAAAACTCTCATCAGGTGATGTCTTTATTACCATTTTGAATTGCACTGTTTTAATTGCTGCTATTTAAGTACTGTTCTTCATGGACATTAATGACTTCTTTTTTATTTGTATTTCGACGAACAGGCGCGGTTTTAACTTTACCGTTGGATTGTGATCTTTTTTCGAGGTTCAACAGCGCCTGACGCGTTTCTTTTGCCCGGACTGACAACTGCTCTATTTGGCCATTAAAAAACGCGAAAACCGCGGTAGTGCCCAAATTTAAAACCAGACTGATAATCAACCCGACCAGGGTTGTAATCAGGGAAATACTCATACCGCTTAAAATCGTTGGCCCATCCAGTTTTCCGCCATGAAAAGTGACAAAAATGCCCCAGACCGTTCCAAGCAGTCCCAGGGCTCCAGCGGTATCCGAAAGGAAATCCATTACCCGGTTAAAAGTTGTGAATGTATTGCGTTCAGAGTTTATGAACTGGTCAATATCATTACCAATAGGTTCTGCCCGGCCGGTTTTATTGAAGGTCCTGATCATAAGATGGATAAGTCGGGACGCCCGGTTTGGCATACTACTCTGAATGGTCTGAACAAGCGAGTTAATGTCGCGTTCTTGTGCCAACTTCAGATAAAACTCCTGTGAGCGGGTTTTCTCCTGATATTCCTGCAGGCTGCGGTATGATATAAGCAAAAGCCCGGCGCTGGCCAGCAACACAAATGGCCAAAATAGCCAGTCTGTCATTTCAATGATGCTCCAGACAGAAAGCTGTTCATCCTGCGCGGCTTCTTCACCGTTTACCTGCTTCTGACTTTCTGCAGTTTGTGCCGCTACTTTAGACGATGATTGATTCTGGCCAACCGATTGCCTGAATGAAATAAGTATGACGAGTAAAATTCCTAAAAACACCAAAGTTAAAAACTGAAGTTTCTTGTTCATGAATTTAATTTTCTGACTCATTATGCTTCTCACTATCTTTATAAGTTATTATTTTTATTAAAATTTAGTCTTTTTATTTAACGAATCATAGATACGCCTGAGCTGACTTCTTCGGGCTCTGGCTTACTCCGGAACTTAAGCATTACATTGCGTTTAATATGCGTTACTTTTACATCATTTATTTTTGAAGCTACTGTTTTTCCGCTTCTGGTTTTAAATTTAAAATGGAAGGTGTATCGGCCTGGTTCGACAATTGTACCTTTATAGTCATGCCAGTCCCAACTCAGTCTATACGGAAGATTGCCTTTGGCAAAATAATTCTTAACCACCTTACCTTTGGAATCCTGAATTTGTAACCG
Source organism: uncultured Cytophagia bacterium (assembly GCA_964539665.1). Taxonomy (GTDB): domain Bacteria; phylum Zhuqueibacterota; class Zhuqueibacteria; order Oceanimicrobiales; family Oceanimicrobiaceae; genus CAZIKB01. The sequence goes on along the minus strand of CAZIKB010000014.1, from coordinate 23,356 downwards.
CCACCCCTGAGTGCGGCGAGTCTTACCTGGCACGACCAACTGAATCTCAAGATTTTCTGAAGATAGCTGCAAATTCTTCCGTACCCTGGTCATATAACCGGATTCAAATCCATACAGGTCTGCCGGCTCTGAAGAAGAAAATTCTATAATGGGAATATCTGCAGCCGTAACTACCTCGTTTCGCAGAAAGAAGTTTTTCAGCAGCCAGGCGTCTTTTAAAGTATGATCCTCAGCCCGTAACATAATTTTCAGGTTTGAATTGTGCTGCTTTAATTTATAAATTTCCAATGCAAGTTGTTGGAAGCGCTTTCCCCTGCCTGGCTCGGTCTCAAACTCACTGAGGGCGCCGGCGGTAATGATTACTGTGTCATCGAATTGCCCGACAGAAGATAGATATTCAGGCGCTAATTCATCTAATTGGGACAGAGTTTCCGGCTGCAACTCAGAAGGCAGGCTTCGTAATACCGTTTCCTCCAGAACCTGCAGTTCCCGGGTAGAAAATAAAATTTCAGGCGCGACAGCATCCGGTTCACGGGCAAGGATGCGCGTGAAGTCTAATTCGTGTGAACCGTTAGCCAGCCCGCGTGTGCCTTCGGTTGGAAGGTCTACGCCATATCTCAGGCTATTATCTTTCGAAAGGTTAAAACTCGCTTCTACTTTAAACGGCATGTCGTTCTCGTAGGAAAAGCGGATAGTGGTGGATTTACTCGGCGCTGCTGCTAATGAAAAGCCGACGCCTTTATATGTGCCATCATCATGCAAAACAAAAGTTGGGGTTAACAAGCCAATTTTATATCCAACCGCCGCCGAAATTTCCCGCGGCAGAATTGCCTGATTCAGGAGGCCGACGTCGGCGCGGTTGGCGTGATCAATTCCCACACCAATGGTTAATTTTCCTGGATTCCAGTAAACGCCAAATCCAAGATTTAAACTGGTAGTGCCTAAACTACCCGCCAAAACCGGATCGTCAAGATCAATTAGATTGAAATTGTCCCGGCTGAAAGACCTGTGTTCCAAGCCGATTTTCAGCCCATAAGAGAAACGATCAAAAAGTTCACGACTCAGAAGCAGGGCGCTGGCCAGCTCTGAAAAAATACCTCCTTTGAAATAGCGAATATCAAAGCCCACGCCAATCTGATAAGGGAGATAAAATGGCAGGCTCACATTAAGATGGTTTTCGCGCAAGCTGAAGGAAGCATCTGGTACAAAGCCCAAATGAAACACCTTGAGACCCGCCGAAATCTTTGCATCCTGAAAAGAGATAACAGCCGGATTAATTGCAGACGTCCAGGGGCTATCGCGATCTGCCGGATTCCAGACACTAAGACCTTGAGAAGTTGCAGATACACGAGTGATGAAAATACTACAAACTATTGTAACTAAGAATATTAGACGAAACTTCGTATATTTTCCTGGTACTGCTATCATTTACTTTGCTCATTACAACTGATGTTTATTCTATCCTGACCTTGACCTTTCCGAATCACTATAAGGACATGGCACAGGATTTATTATCTAAATATCTGGCTAAACATTTCGCAATAATGATACCAATTCTTTTTTTGAATTTAGAAAATAGCTCCTTTTATCGAAGTGTGGAAAATTTTGAGGTGGTTTTAATTATTATTTATTTGGTAGTTATGAACAGATTAATCTAACGCAGCCCTGGCAGGTTTTCGCAGTAAATAATACACGTAATGATAATTATTTTGAAATATTATAAACGCAATTGTAATTTCAATTACAGAAATGAAATGGTTTTTTCTGTCTTTCGCATCGATTTATCCCAGAAATTGTCATTTCGAGCGGAACGAATTTGCGGTTGATTTTCAATGATGAGCGCAGATTAATAATTTCATTATTAAATACAAATGAAAATCATTGGTAATCTGCGTATATCAGCGTTCAATTTGAATTTTGAACCTTTTCGTACAAAAAAACACCTTTCTCTTGAAATCACTAAAAAACATCTCAAATATAGCGACATGGTTCTGGATTTTGCATGTGCAACAGGATTATACTCCATTGCACTTGCTGGAAATGTGAAAGAGATTCATGGTATTGATATATCTTCCAGGATGATTGAAACTGCAAACAGAAAAGCAGGAAGGAATGTAAATTTCTCAAAAGCGACAATTTTTGAGACTAACAATTTACCTCCAATGCAATATTCGATTATAGCAAAGAAGATATAAAGCACTGAACTCCCCATGGTTCTTCGCACATATTGACTCGCTTTACTGAGAATTTATTGGACTTAAGCACAACTCTAAAATGTTCCTTTGAGACGTTGCACTAAATTTTTGGCTTATAGAATTTTACTGTATAACGAGTGGCTTAGCGGTGCGGTGTGCGGGCCACTGAACTTGAACAAAGGTCACACTTTCCACAAAGCACCAAAGCCAGAAATTAGAACCTGCGGTAGCATCCGCTGAAGCCAATGTTATGCCAATATTGGCCTCTAAATCTGCGATAGAGATTTGAGACCGATTTTTATAAAATCAATTAAATCGGGGTCCGTCCAGTATTGTCCCAAGCTCTCCCAGTAATCATAAGCCTCGTCTGCACCCCCAACAGTAACGCTTCCAGGAAACTCACTTTTGATTTTCTTGTGCCGTTTTTTTACTAACTCTTTAACTACCAAAGGACTGCAAATGACAGCTTCTTTCAAAGCTTCTTTTGCTTTTGTAGTCTTATTGAGCTTATACAAGGCAAGCACTTTCCCGTACAAAGTGTCTGGTAAGATGTCCTCGGGGTACTTATTACAAATTTCCAAAATGGCATTGAATCGTCCCAATGCAATGTTACAGTGAATCGCTAAAGCTCGAATCCCTTGGTTATCGTTAGGATTGTATCCCAACATCTTGTTGAATACTTGCAATGCTTTATTGAAATCATTTGTGAATAAGTAACAAAGTCCTAATCCGTGCATTGCCCGTAGGAATGGCCGATTATCAATTATTCCCCAGATAATTTGTCCTGAGAAATTCTTCGGGATTACATCGTTACCAATATTAAATGCCTTATCGAATAATTCTTTTGCATTGCCATAATTTGCAAACTCAATTTCCCACCAACCGAGACTGTTGTATGCATCTACAAATTGAGGATCCTGTCTTAAAATCTTGTTTAGTGCTCGTTTAGCCAACTCAGGGTTAGAAAGTTCATCCGCGGTATAGAATCTTTCAAAGAGAGGGCTTCTTCCAAGCCCCCAAACGAACTCGCCGTCAACTCCGTCATCAAATTCACGAACTATAAAATCGAGAGCCGTAATCTTGTCATGTTTTCCGTTATTCATTATTATCACTTAAATTAGATGCATAACTATTATATTAGTTGCCACTCTTTCAGTTATTCGCATGCCTACATATAGGCATTTTTACCCTGGCATTTTATTTCTATATATAGGCTTATTAATTTTTCGTCTTAACCAAAGTAAGAAGATTCGGTGTTTTTGTAATGTCAGGTTTTGAGCTTGCATAAGTCATCCTCGTTCCCGCTCCTGTTTGACCACACATCTTGACTGTTACTGAATTGTACCGTTATCCCCCGTCCTTGCGTGCAGGCGCTGGTGATTGGTGAATGGTAGATTCGCAGATAAGATCCTATAACAGGGCGATAACAATTGTTTAAGATAATTAATAATTTTTCTGATATCAAGTAATAATTGATTTTTGGTGGAAAATGCCTCTACTCGAACCGCTTATAATTCTTGAACAGATACCAGATCGCCCATCCAGAAAAAAGAAGAATCACAGTAAGAATCACGGTAACCGAAATTGGGGTTGGCTGGTGTTTTATTCCTGCCTGAGCATAGAAATACTGACTGCACCAAAATATCACCGGCCAATAAAACGTAGTCCCAAAAACTAACCAGGAAGCAACTGCGCCATAGAATTTTAACCGCCAGAGACCGATTACAGCAACTATAAAAAGCGGTATTTGTATTATCATATCTCCTAAGCCAATTGCCCGGTTGACTTCAACAATAATGGGATCGATGAGCTCTCTCGAATCCTGGAATCCCCACTTAGCAACGGTGTCATAAGAAATTACCGCTCCACCTTGCCCAAATAACCACAGAATAGCGCTAAGCAAGTGAAATCCAATGATGATTTTAATTCCGATTGGTCTTTTTGTGGTCTGATGCATAATATTGACTACTTATTTTCTCAGCGTTTTCTGCGCCTCCGCATTTGTAATGAGTCTTTTGATTCAACTAAAGTACAGCTTACTTTTTCGTGATGTGCTTTTGGTTCACTTTATCGAAATGTTCTTTGTACCAGTCCAGCACCCTGTTCCAGTGATCGTGAAAATCTTCGACCGTCCCTGAGCGGCCGGCGCCGTGACCGGCGTTCATATAGTGCACCCAGACAACCTCTTTCTTAAGGCGGCGCAAAGCGTAGTACATTTCTCTTTGATTTGTTGCCGGTACGTTCCAGTCACCTTCTCCCGTAAGCATGAGCAGCGGCGTCGTAATTCTGTCGGCGTTGAGGATCGCTGTGTGCGCCAGATATTTCTGCGGCTGTTCCCACAGCGTTGCGCCCAGCCGGTCCTGGCCGGTTTCGGCTGCACGATAGTTGCGTGTGGTGATTTTGGGACTGTCACCAAGGAAACTGATGATATTTACTTTGCCGGAGATGTTGATTGCGGCAGCAAAGCGATCGGTCTGAGTGATCAACAGGTTGGTTGCATAGCCGCCGTAGCTGGTGCCCTGAACACCCAACCGGTCGCCGTCTACCAGACCGCGGTCGATCAACTTGTTAATGCCTGCTGTGACGCCTTTGAGCCAGGCTTCCCCTGGAAATCCGATCTGAAAGTTTACAGAGGGACGAAAGCCGAAATAACCGGCGTTTGCCAGCAGATTCATGCGGGTATTAAAGCCGTTATTGAAAAAAGTTTCGTAGACTTCGGCTACCAGTGGATACTTTTTCCCGGGCTCGTAGTTGACCGGATAGTATAGAATACCGTAAAGCTTTTCACCATCAACATCCAGATACTCAATGAGTTCACTGCGAGTCAGGCTTTTCTCATCGAGCCACGGATTAACGTCGGTCAGCCGGAGTTTTTCTTTAAGCGCCGGGTCAGTTGCATATAGATCGTTCGGCATATCGCCGTCAGAGAATGCATAAACGATTCTCTGGCCATCCTCAGAAAAATGCCAGTTTGAATAGAGATTATCGTCTTTAACCAAATCGCTCATCTGCCTGGTTTGCAAATCGTACTTGACCAAACCTCGCTGCCATTTATTCTTTGTTGAGAAGCTCAAGTACAGGAAGCGTGAGTCCGGACTCCATGAAACCACTTCGAGCTTCGGCGAAGTATCGTCGTCTTTCTTATTTTCAAGAATCAACTCGATGGAATCTTTCTCTGTGTGCAGGAGATGAAAGCCGCTCTGGGAGCTGATCAGGAGAGCAGTATCATCCGTCTGCCAGCGCACGAGGGAGTATTTGAGTTTCGTCGTATCGTCATCGGCTACTTGTGTCCGATATTTCCTGGTCAGATTCTTCTCACTTGTATCCGTGACCGATTGTAGGAAGATATCGCCTTTGTTAGAAAACGCGAAGACATCCCCTGTGCTGTTCCACCGCGGATTGATGCGGGTCTTGCTTTTTTTGCGCACAGATTTGATTTTATTGTCCTGCATGTCTAACATAAACATTTCGTACTCTCTGCCTGCATTTCTTTTGTAGGCGGTCTCGTATGGATTCGTCTCGATGTAGGTTATGAATGCACCGCTCTTTTCCTGTTCAATATTTCCGACGCGCGTTTCCGGTAGCAATTCCTTCACACTTCCCGATCTGGGATCCACTAATGTCAGGACACCCAGATCGTTCCAATTGCGTACGGCATCCCAGGCCAGAAAAGGTTCACGCGAATCCTGGACAATAATCGGTCCCTCGGAGAGATCGAGATACATTTTCCGGGATGATTCTGCCCAGTTGCTTTCCCGCAGCGTGAGGAGTAAACCGGAGTTGTCGGGTCTCCAGAGCAGGGGCGAGTTTGATGCGATGGATTTTTTGGTTTTCAGCTTGATTTTTTTGACTTTACGTTTTTCCCGGTCATAAGTGTACAGGGAAAACTCATTATCTTTCCTTAAAAGAAAAGCGAGTGTTTTGCTGTCAGGAGACCATGCGAAAGAGCGCATCTGAACTTTATCCTGTAACAACTTTTTTGTGTCGCCTGTTTTGGTGTTGATTACAAAAACCTCGGAAAAGGATGGGGCTATGTAGGTTGGATCGCCAAACCGGCCGTGGTCAACATTCAGCCTGTCACTGTGGGATCTGAATGTTACTGCCAGGTATAGTCCATCGTCCGAGAGACTCAGAGTTCTTGGAATTCGTACATTCAGGGCATCTTCCGTGGTGAAAGCCTGCGGGCCGTCATTTCCCGCCAGAAGGCTGTGGGCATAAAGAAAGCAGCCCAGCCAGATAGCGACTATAATGGTTTTAGAAAATCGACCGCCTGTGATAAGATTGTTTCGACTCTGCATTTTCCCTCCTCTTCGAATTTGTTAAACAGTTTCAGGAATTAAAGTTTGTACTATTTTTCAAAAACTTTTATTAATAATAATTTTTTTGCGATGATTTACATAGCACTTTAAGCACCCAATCCGAATCCAAGACCGATGAACCAGTGATTGTAGTTGACTACTGCTGGTGGCAGAGTTGTAGAATAAAACAGGCTTTTAGATTTGAACGGACCGATTTCCACTCCCCCGACCTTACGGTACTGAATTTTAAGTTCGATAAAAAATTTGGTTTTTGCCGGTAGCGCCAGGCTAAAATCTATAAGAAAGCCAACCTTTCTACTCACTTTACCCTGATCCTCAGCACCAGTGCTCTTTGTATTGGTCCTGGGATAGTAGAGCGCTGGTCCGGCGCCAAGCCGCAGAATATCCGAAACCTGAATTGCCAGAATTGGCGCTAAAGTTGTAAGAGAATATTGTATGTCAAGATAGAGCGATGTCCCCATGTTGTTCCTATCATTGTCTTGCTGACGACAATTCCAACAGTAAAAGGTGGCCTGAATAAATAATTGATACCGGCTATCCAGTGAGCTCCCGATTCAAAATCTAAACCAGTCAGTGAATATGGGTATTCCTGGCCTATGGCTCCTGGCAAGCCAGAAACATCACTCTCATTGAAATTGCCAGCTACCATGAGATCTTCTATGCTTTTAGCCGGCCCGGCTGTCGTTGCGCCAAAATTTACGGAGAATGTCCAGCGTCGATGCGTTGCTGCTGAATCATCATCTGCGGTCTGAGCGACTACACTGGTAGAATAGATGGTTATAATAAGAATCGCTATCTTCAATTTGTTGATCATGAATGCTCTCCGCTACATTGTTCGCTGCCGTATCAAAAAAACCATCTCGCCTACCACAGATTTTCAGATTTAAAACACAGTTTTTTACTTCAGGATACTGGATTAATTAGGTTTATTTTTATATTTGTTTCCGATTGCTTTGATAAAAAGATCCTTTTCGCTCTCCTTTTTAGTGAACTAATGTATGTAATATCAAATCAAATCACAATAAAAAAAAGGTGCATTTATTTAAACAGTTTATGACATTCATATAGTACAGCAACTTTTGAGTCACCGCAATATCAGAACACCGATTCTCTATAAACTGTCACTTAGATACTCTCCAACTGAAGAAATTCATAGCCACAACAATATAAAGGATACCGAGGTTCCGACTCTTCATTTTATTGGTGTGTCTTTTACAGTGTAACAACTGTTGATCTGTGAGCCATAAAACCCGGAATATTAGCCTGTTAAGCAACATTATTGGGGAGTGAAGGAAAACCGATTGGATTGAAATCCTGTACCTGTCTGGCAAGCGCTAAAACCATTTCCTCGCCCATTGGCCGCCCTACAATTTGCATTCCAACAGGCAGGTTGTCATTGTCGAGTCCACATGGAACGGAAGCTACCGGCAATCCTGTCAGGCTGAAAAGAAAAGTAGGAGCAAACCAGTCGAAATAAGTTTTCATTTTTTTACCAGAGATCGTTTCAGGATAGTTCTGCTCGACTGGAAAAGGCGGCACGGCCATGCAGGGCGTAAGCAAATAATCATATTTTTGAAAGAAATCATGCATAACATGCCAGAGTTTGCTTCGGGTTTGCTCTGAAGCTGCAAGGTCTTTCATCGTTACTTTCAGACCTGCATTTATATTGTCTTTGACGTTACTGCTAAACTGATCTAATTTATCAAGATACGGATAGAGTTTGGCAACAAACCAATAACCCCTGAAATCAAGAAAAGCCTTTATTGCGAATGAGAGGTCAAACTCTATTTCTTCCACGATGGCGCCCGCCTGAGACAATTCCAGAGCTGCCTGACGGCAAATTTGTTCTATGGTTTCGTCGATACCGATACCAGCGATGTCTTTACAGTAGGCAATTTTAAGACCTTTGGAAACACCGGGGCGTACAGCCGACAAGAAATCTCTGCCACCAACGGATTGATTAATTGGAGAAAGTGCACTTTGCCCGCATACAGCTTGCAGCATGAGCGCCGCATCCTCAGCAGTACGTGCAAGTGGGCCGGTAACTTCCAGAAAATCCCAGAGATAATCCGAAGGGTAAGTGGGCGCCAATCCCGGAGACGGTCTGAGTCCAACCACACCACAGAAGGAGGCTGGAATACGCAGCGAGCCGCCCAGATCAGTCCCTTCTGCTAAAGCTATCATGCCAGTAGCCAGGCCAGCAGCCCCGCCGCCTGTGGAACCACCGGCGCTTAACTTGGGATTCCAGGGATTACGGGTACGGCCGAACACTTCGTTGAAGGTATTACCTCCGGCAGCGAACTCCGGACAATTGGTCTTTCCAATGATGATTGCCCCCGCTTTTTTAAGTCGCTGTACAACTAAGGCATCCTCCGTTGGTATGTGATTGGCGAACAAAGCAGAACCAAAGGTTGTACGGAGACCTGCAACGGGTGTGATATCCTTAATGCCGACTGGAAGTCCATGAAGGAGTCCCAATCTATCACCTTTTAATACAGCCTGTTCTGATTTTTTAGCGTCGTCCAGAGCTTGCTCATTCAATGTTACGACAGCGTTGATTTTGTCGTTGAATCGTTCAATTTGAACAAGAGAGGCTTCAACTAATTCAACGGGTGATAAGTGTTTGTTTTGGATTAAGCGCTGTTGTTCAGTGGCTGATAGCAGAGCAATTTCCTGGTTCTGATTCATATCTACCCATTAAATCGTTCTAAAATTTTCATTTTCCGGATTCAAACATTTTTTTCAAATCCGGCTTGATGACTTTACCCATGGCGTTGCGAGGTAGATCATTCAAACACAAAATCCGATTCGGGATTTTGTAGTTCGCCATCCTCTCTTTTGCCCAGTCCCGTAGATCACTTAGAGTTAGTGAATCGCCATTTTTAAGTACTAAAGCGGCACAAACACATTCCCCCCACTCCTCATCTTCTTTTCCGACAACAGCACATTCCTGTATGGAAGGGTGACTCATAAGAACTTCTTCGATTTCCAGAGCAGAGACTTTGTAGCCGCCTGTTTTAATAATATCTACAGAGCTTCTTCCTAAAATCCGGTAATAGCCATTTTCTAAAATTGCCACATCGCCGGTTTTAAACCAGTCATTACAAAATGCTTCCTGAGTCGCATCGGGTCTTGACCAATATTCTTTAAACACATTTGAACCCTTGACTTGAATTTCACCTGGTACGCCCTCTTCCTGAATCGCATGATTTCGTTCATTAATTAATTTCACGTTAACTCCAGGCAAAGGCTGGCCTACAGAGCCCGGTCTTCGTTCTCCGTGTAAAGGATTAGATAACGCCATACCAATTTCAGTCATACCATAGCGTTCGAGTAGCCGGTGGCCGCTAATTTCATGCCATTTTTTAAAAACTTTAACGGGTAAAGCTGCTGAGCCTGAGACCATTAAACGCATTTTAGCACAGGCTTTTGACATAATTTTTTGCGTTTCATTTGGAGCGCTCTCCCAGGCAGCTATGAGTTTATTATATGTTGTGGGTACGGCCATAAATAAAGTTAAATCGTTTTGAACAAACCGATCCCACACTATCTCAGCATTAAATTTTGGCAGCATCTCACAAGTTGCTCCGGCCCACAAGGCACACAATAAAACATTGACAATACCATGAGTATGGTGTAAAGGTAAAACATGCAATATGCGATCATTCTCAGTCCATCCCCAGGCTTCTATCAATGAGACGATTTGAGCATTGATATTTCGATGAGTTGTGACGACGCCCTTGGGTCTGCTCGTAGTGCCGCTTGTATATAATATCATAGCCCGTCGCTCCACTTCAACTTTCGGCAGCGGACCAGCCTTGAAATCGATTGCATCTGAAGTTTTAACCACTCGTAAATTTCGCTCATCAGCCAGGGAAAGTAAATTATTTTTAAAATCCGGATGGACAACAATCATGTTCGAGGCCGAATCCTCAAGAACGTATTTTATTTCCGGCAAAGGATGCGAGATACACAGCGGTACCGCGATTCCACCTGCTAACCAGATGCCCCAGTGCACAGCCACATAATCAAAGCTCGAGGGTACTATAAAAGCAACTCGGGCTTCATGTAAATCATGCTTTCCTTTTAATAAACAGGAAGCTACTTTTTTCGCAGCAATGAGTAATTCACTGTATGTGTATTTTCCCTGATCGTCGATAATGGCTAACTGATTGTTGTGATTGATGGCCTTTCTTATCAGCGGAATAGTTGAGTCATTAAGCATAATCAGCGCACTAAGTATAAATTAGAAACAATGCAACATTGAGACCATATAGCAATTATGGATAATATAATCTATTCATTCATAATTCAATATTTCAGATCACAGCCCGGGGAGTAATCCAGAATTATTCTTCCACAAAAGCGACTACTCTGCAAAAAGCCGCTTCGCCGCCTTTGAATTTCCATGGAAAACACCCGATGGTCGTACGCTTATTTTGCAGCTCCGGCGCTGCAATATCATCTCCTATATTCTCAATGTGAATGCAATTGTGTGGAAAAAGTCCATTGTGGGTTAATTGATAGGCTTCGTCCGGAAAGAGTTCCTTCATTTTCTTTTTGCCAAATTTAGCCTCGCATTTTGCTTTTACACGATCACAGTGACCATGCATGCCCTTTCCCAAAAATCTCCCAATAGGCAAATTCATAGGATGATCTGTGGAGACTTCATCGACACCCCAGATATGAATTTTCTTCTTAAGGAGCCAGTCTACCATATCCGGGTGGGCTCCCGGGTGACAATGGATATACTTTTCTTCGTCAGGCTCTGAACCAAATTGAGCATATTTGTGCCATCCCGTGTGAAGAATCAAAATATCCCCATTCTTAACTTCGACTCGTTTTTCGATCATTTCCGGTGTGTACACAGCCAGTTCATCCATTTCATCCGAAAGGTCTACAATGACGCCGGGACCGTAAAGCCACTCAAGCGGGATTTGGTCAATGGTCAGGCCGCCTGTAACAAAGTGGCGTGGCGCATCCAAATGCGTGCCCATATGGTTAGATGTTTGGATGTATTGTGCATTCACACCATGTTCGGCTTTGCGCTTAATATATTTGACTTCAAAAGGTGGATAGTATGGCCAAAATGGTGCATCCTGGTTTAATGGTTGAGAGAGATCGTATAATTTCATATTGCCTCCTATGAGTATGTCTTGAAAAGTTTATCAATTAATTTATCAAAAATCAAGTTTAATATTACGAATATAATAATCACTCTGTGTTTTGTTGAACTGCTGTTATTTTTCACTTCAAACAGCTTTGAGCGGGCTGAAGCCGGACCGTAAAATGACTTAGATGCATGAACGATTCTGGTTTAGAATTCCAAATGCACGTCCAGGAAATATTCCTCATTTTTCATGACAATTCGAAACTTTTCCAGTATTGCATTATAATGCTTACTTTGGCGATAGAGATTGGCTTTATTTACTGAATTCACCGTATTAAAAATATTAGACAGATAGAACAGCCCTGAGAAAAAACTGGAAAGAATTGGCATAACATAATTTCTGTCTCCTCTTTTCAGGTCCAGCTCATGTCGCCAGGATGCATAGGTGGCATATCCAAGTACCAGGTTAAATCCAAAGCTCTGCATACCATCAAAAAAAAATCCAGCATACATCTGCCCGCTGCCCGGAATTATCATGGAGAGTGGAACAGCAACAAAATTACTTTTTTTTGTGCCGGCCGGTTTGGATTGTAAAGCAGTTTTAATTTCCGATAGCTGTTCATTATAAGGGAATTGGGTGTCTTTTATTTCGGTAAGCTTTTTTAAACAGCCTTCAGGATAATTGAAATAGGTTAATTGTGCATAGGCGCGTAGAAATTTTATTCGGGACAATAATGCGCTGATTCCCATAACTTCCCGCATATATCTATCACCCTCTCCGAATTGCCTGTTTCTCATCAGTAGATAACCGTATTGATACGTTAGTTTGTTTTTGAGATTTGGATAATCATTGAATAACAACCCGATTACCTGTTTGCTTTCTTCAAAATGACTGGTGGTGAAGCTGGCATGTAAGGCATCGAGGCCAGCCTGTAATTTCTCTGTTGAATCTGCTGTCAGGTGATAAAATGATAGATTATAAAGGTAGGATAAAAACGGCTGATTATTTTTCTGAAACTGCTGTGCCAGATGTCGAAGACTGGATATGTTCAATGTACGTTCTTGAGCATAGCTATTATTAATTGAAAAAAAGGTGATGAAAATCAGGGTGAATAATGCGCCAATCCTTGCTTCCAAAAAGTGAGTTTGCTTCCGGTGGATCATATGCGTGTTCCTTTTCGTTAATCCAGATAGAAAAATAGTGAGTTCTACGGAAAACCCCCGGATTCTCGCGCAAATATAGTCGATCTATGCCCATTAATAAACCCCAGAAAAATCCATATTTTTGCATTGAATAAAGTGTATATGTGGAACAAGTAGGATAAAAGGGACAGCGCCCTGACACAACGGACGATACATTCCTCTTATAAAACCAGATTAACTTGCCATAAATGGATTTTTGAGCCTCTGGAGTTCGAATTGTTTTGCTAAAAGAAGTTAAGGACACGGAATCTTTTTGAGATTGGCTCCATCCCCAATTCCATTCGTCCTGAGCGAAGCTTCGTGCAGCTAAAATCAATAACCACAGAACTAATTGCCTCTTCATGATTAACTGAACATTATTTTAGTCTGTGAATTTATGTATTAAAAAAAAAGAGGCAATCATGCAGCTCGACATGATTACCTCAAATAACAAAAATCAACTTGCTTAGTTAATTGCTACAAATCCTGTTTCTGTTCGAACTATAGTCGGCAGGTTGACCACATCCTGATCTTTTTGTAATTTTTTTAGTGCGAGTTGTAATTCCTTTATAGTTTCTGCTTCGGCAAGAATCTCGCTGTTTTCAAGTAATGAACCTAATCCATTAGGGGCTTTCACAAGGTCGCCTTCAACCTGGAATATTTTAGCATTTGCTATACCCAGGGTGATCATATTAATACAGAAAGATGCAAAATCTGCTTTGAGAGTAATAGTTAAATTTATAGCTGCATCAGCACCTGAAGTTGTCAGTTGTTCGGCGAGTATTTCAGAGACATCAAAGGCGCTGGTGTAGTCGAATGTGATCATTTTGCTCTCATTAAAATGTGATATCACCTCCGTTTTGGCCGGTGGATTATTTAACATATAAGGTATTGAACCGCGACCACTGATTTTTGCAATTGTGCAAGAACCAAAACATACTACCATCGTTAGCAGCATGAGAATAGTAAAAAAACGATAAATAACTGATTTAGACATAACCTTCCTCCGTTAGTAATGTGATTAAATGATTATTTAACAAACATATTACACTTGTTGTTTGTAGAGATAAGTTAATTCACTAAGATAGTAAGTAAAACATATATTACAATTCGAGAGGTTGCATAATTAAAGGAAGAATTCGCTCAAGACTCTGAAATATCTCCCTATAATTATAATGTAAATATATTAAAGTAATAAGTTATTGTCAAGTAAATTTTCAAAAAGAAATATCTGACAATCGTCTTGTCGGACGAGTGTTATGGAGAACAGCGGTTATGCTCACACAGGAAAAAACAGTCCAATTAAAGAAAATGATTGAGCTGAAAAGTAAAAATCGTTAAATTGAAATATTGAACCAATGATTCGTATAGTAAATAAGATGAGAGTGAGCTTCATGTGGTATTTTATTTGCTTCCTGATATTGCTTTTTGGGATAGGTTGTTCAAGCGTTGAGCAATCCAAAAAGTTCTCTAAATTACTGCCACATCATACTTCAAAAGGATTCCGGAATATGCATAATACTCCAGAACGTGGTTTTGGTGATTTTCTGCGCTGGCAATTTGGTCGCGGTCCCCAGGAGACTTCGGCTATCTCTATCAAGGAAATCTCGCCCTACAAACCAGAATTTGTTGAGCCGGCTCTGAACCGAATAAACGCTCCCTATTCAACCCAAATCCAATTAACCTGGATTGGCCACGCAACCTTTTTAATTCAAGTTGAAGGATTCAATATACTGACTGACCCAATGTTCAGTAAGCGTAGTTCGCCGGTTTCTTTTGCTGGTCCCGAACGAGTAGCCCGGCCGGGCATAAAGTTTGAAGATCTTCCAGAGATTCATGCGGTGGTTATCAGCCATAACCATTATGACCATCTTGACGCCCCAACCATTGAACGATTAGGCAACAAACCAAAATATTTTGTCCCGCTCGGCCTGGCCAAATGGTTTGACAAAAAGAAAATCGACAACGTTGTTGAGTTAGACTGGTGGCAGTCGCAGCAATTCTACGGATTAAATTTTCACAGTGTACCCATACAGCATTTCTCCGGGCGATCATTTTCTGATAGAAATGAGACCCTGTGGTCCGGCTGGGTAATTGAAAATAAACTCGGTAACATCTTTTTTGCAGGGGATACGGGTTACTCACCGGATTTTCTGGAAATTGGCAAACGCTTTGGGCCGATTAAAGTTGCCATGATACCTATTGGCGCCTATATGCCGCGCTGGTTTATGAGTCCCGTGCATCTGGATCCTCCGTAAGCTGTGAAAATCCACGTTGACGTTCAATCCCAAAAATCTATTGCCATGCACTGGGGAACCTTTCAACTGGCAGACGAACCGCTCGCAGAACCGCCCATCTATTTAAAAGAAGCATTAAAGGAAGCTCAGCTCGATGATGATGAATTTGTTGTTATGAAATTTGGTGAGACCTTATTTGTGCGTTGATGTTTAAAGTAAACATAACGCTCTAAGCCCAGTGTCTAAAGTTAATAGTGCCGTCAAAGGCTATCCTTTCCCGAACTCGCTTCGGGACTCAGGGTGAAATCAGGCTTAATTCTTGATGAGTCCTGAATAAATTTCAGAAAACCATGACCAGCTTCTGCTAATTTTCACACAGTCTGATCGTTCAAACTGGGGTCTGGAACAATCGAATAATTTAACTATTAATGAATGACACTTGGAAATAATTTGAAAGTAGATGATTGACATGATGAAAATAATAAAACAAATGAAGCTGTTTTTGGCTATAATGCTATATTTACATAAACTGCTAACGAACGTTTCAGCCGTTGTGGGATTTCATGGCACTAAGCTGTTATTTAGAAACAACTTCTGATGTTGTAAAAACTCAGAAATTATGCAGGTGCCCCACAATCGGTTGGAAACGACTGTTAGACGAATCGTGATGCAAATACAAGAACTTCTATAAAGCAGCATCGAATCAAACATCCAAGATACCTCTAAATAGCTTTGTAAATCGAGATTTTTGTTGTTGAAGTATTTCATCATAAGTCAAGATCTCAATATCGGCCATCCCCAAGTCAGAGAGCCTATCTTGTATTTTCTCTTCGTCCTTTTTAAGTACCTCAAATCTTCCAATCAAGATAGTGAGCTTTGGATGCTTAGGATGAAACCCAAATTTCTTTTGCACCATCTGTTTGACATCATCTCGCGAAAAGTAGTTCTTGTAATCAATAATTTGAGTTAGACATTTTAAAAACCTTGCGGTAAAAGTTCGATGAAAAGTTGAATTATTGAGAAACCCATCTTCAGGTAGCTTCAACTCAAGGACTTCCCAGCGACTCGATAGCTCTGGAAATAAGGAGGGCTTTATCACGAAATCTGGCTCTATAAACTTCTTCTTATTAGGATATCTCAACCTCGGTTGTGACCAAACTTCACCGTAGTTGTTCCTGAGTATAAATTTCGGATTTCTAATAAAAAACTCGTGAAAAGTTTTCTCTTGGATTTCTTTGGACTTGGTAGCAGAGAGATTTAAAAGGGTTTCAAATTCTTCTAAAGACGCTTCAAGCTCAAAAAAATCTTTATTTAGCCATAAATACGGAAGGTTCTGCGGTTGTGAAACAAAACGTGAAGACAGGATTGACAAGTTTGTGTTTTTGGGTCGTGAAAGATAACCAATACTAAATTTTTGAGATTCATAGTTTATCCCAAGCCCTATCAACTCCAATTCTTCAAGAAGGTTTTTCCTCCAATCTAGGATAATTGATTCAATTTGGTTAACGAATTTATCGTGGTTAAGGGGCACAGGTTTTTCAAACAACGTATTTCTGGGTATATTGATACAGCGTTGGTTAAAAGATCGGTCGTTTAAAAAACCTGATATTATTATCACAGGTATTGAACAAAGATTGAAGTTTCCGTAAGAATAAGTTAACTGGCTATCTCTAATCCACTTGAGCACCTCAATTCCATCTAGCGCTGGCATATTAAGATCTAAGGTTACTAAATCAATGTGTTCTTGCAGAAGACACAATTTCTCTAAGAATGCAATGGCCAAATGAGGATCATTAAATGTTGATACGACAAATCCCGACTCAGTCAATATTGACTCTAAATGCATTGTCGAATTAACATCATCGTCAACTACGATTACTCTCATTTTTTATTCAACGTTTTTTTGTATCTGCGTACAAAATTTATCTGCCTAATCGCGGCGCTGACCCGCGAGCACGATGGATGGGAGCAGGCCCTGCCTGCGGACATCCAGCGCGCGCAGTCGGGTCAAGTGCCGCGATTCTCGGCGACGCCAGTCGCCGAGAACAAGTGAGTATATGGTTTCTTGATATCTTTACAAATGTAATGATATCCGACAATTTCATTCTAATATGGATCTTCTAACTGTATATCTTGTAATATGGAATAATATTCGTCTTCGACGCAACTCAACATCACCCAGGGGAAACCGCGAAATACCCTTTAATCTGCCTCTATATATTTTAAATTAAAAAAAAGTAACAAAAAATCAAGCTATTTATATTTTTTGCAATGCGGTAGAGCGGAAATTCATTGGAGTGGTGGAGTTACTGATTTCTCTCCCGCTCTGTAGAATCGAATTGACAAAGTGGAATATTTTCGGTCAAATCCAATTTAGCCCGGATCAGCAGCGTGAGTCCGGCCAGACAACTTTCGAATGACCGGGGTCAGGATGTAATATAAGAATGATGTCGCAATTGGTCCAACAAGCAGCCAGACGACCACTGCGTGTAAGCTGGTATCCCACAATAATTGAAGGGCTCCCCAGAGATCGTCATTAATCATGGCGATGACCTGCTTTGCGGACAGCGGTATTGACTCTGCGTTAAAAAGAAATGCGCCGGCCTGGAAAAACGGAATCATCAAAAGAATTTGCAGAGGGTAAACCAGAAAATTCACCAGTTGAATAGCCGGAAGATTAAGCCTGAATATGAAAACAGCCAGGGTACACAGGAGTGTTGTCGAACCCAGCACCGGAAAAACTCCGAGGGTGATTCCGAAGGCAATGCTCAACGCAATTTTTTCCGGCGTCAAGCCTTGCTTAAGCAGACTGATGACGGGAGCAATGATTTTATTTTGCCAGAATTTATTCCAGCTCATGAATTGCCCTTCATGAGAAGTTGTTCAAGTGGTGCGTTTGACGGGATTCGGAAGAGCTTGATGAGCACATAAATTGACATATCCCCGGGGATGTTAAACATCCCCGGGATTGAACAAAATTATTTTAAGTCGGCTTAAATTATTGTCACTTGGCAGTAATGTCCTTCGCCAAATACTTTTCGAACCAGCCGCGTAAATAAAGTATCTGCTGGATTTTGTTAGTGGGATGTTTGCGGCCAATGCCATGAAATTCATCTGCAATTCGGATCATGGCGGTCTCCACTTTCAGCAGTTTTAGAGCGCGGTAGTATTGTTCTGTTTGTTCCATCGGCGTTCGAAGATCAGATTCACCTGTCAGCAATAATGTCGGGGTTTTGACATTGCCTACGTACATCAGAGAAGAACGGCGCAAATGCTCTTCGGGATCTTCCCAGGGTAATTTTTGGAAATTACGGTACCAACTGCTGCCGTCAGTGGTTCCTACGAAACTAAACCAGTTCGTCACCGGTTTCATCACCACAGCCGCTGTAAACCGATTGGTGTGTCCGACAATCCAGGATGTAAGGACGCCGCCGCCGCTGCCGCCGCATACAAAGAGCTTGCTTTCATCTATATATCCTCGATTAATTATCTCATCAACGCCCTTCATGAGATCGCCGTAGTCCGGGCCAGGGTAGGCATTTTTAATGGCATTTCCAAAAGCCTGGCCATAACCTGTGCTGCCACGGGGATTAGTATAAAGTACCACAAAACCGTTTGCGGCATGGTTTTGGAATTCAAAATTAAATCGAATCCCGTACATAGCATGCGGCCCGCCGTGAATATAGAGAATTAGTGGATATTTTTTCGAGGCGTCAAAATCAGGCGGTTTTACAATCCAACCCTGAATGTTTACATTCTCTGCGGATTCGTACCATATTTCTTCGACTTCAGCCAATTTTCGACCTTCGAGTAAATCATCGTTAACACCAGTTAGTTTTTTAGGGGTAGGATTTTTTACAGTGAAGGTAACCAGATCTCCTGGCTCGTGGGCACTCGAAAGTACAGCCGCTATCATTCCATGTTTATTAATCGATGGAGATGAAATCGCCTGTTCACCTTTTGTGACGTTCTGTACCTTACCATTATTAAGAGAAACAATGTGCAGATTCGCTGACCCGCGGTCCTGCATTGTGAAATAGATGCCTTTGTTGTTTGGCGCCCATTGAATGGAGGAAGGACGTCGATCTATTTCTGCGGCTAATGCTCTCTTGTTATTGCCATCAATGTCCATGACATATATTTTACTGACCCTATAAGTGTCGTCAGTTCGGTCGTAGCCTGAATAGACAATGAACTTGCCATTTGGCGATACTTTAGGATTTGAATCGGGACCTTTTCGATCTGTCAGTGGGCGAATATTACCATCTTTCAAAGTCAAAATATAGACTTCCGACTCCCGCCATTGCCATTCCCAGTCCGGCATGCGCAAACCACTGAATACAATGGATGCACCGTCGGGAGTCCACTGCGGTGCGCCATCATTGAAATTTCCAAAAGTCACCTGACGCGGTGTCCCGCCTGAGGCAGGAATGACAAAGATATGTCGAAATCCGTCCGCACGATATCCGCTGCCGTCTCTGCGATAATTCAATCGATCAATCACGCGAGGTGGTTTGACCCATTTGGCACCTTTGGGTTTGGAAGGCATTTTTACCCGCCAGGATTTCTCAGCAGGTACATACATATTAAATGCAATTTTATTTCCATCCGTAGACCACTGAATATTGCTGGCTGAGTTTTCCATCCTGGTTAGTTGACTCGATTCTCCGGTGTCCATCCAACGGACAAATATTTGTGAGCCGGCGGGTTCTCCTTTTGCAGTATATAAAAGACGCTGGCCGTCCGGTGACCATTGTGGCGACGAGCCTTTTAATAGAAAACGATTTTTACTGCCGTTGATGTTCATTATCCAAATCTCACTGGCATATTTGTCGTTCACCTTATCTGTCCACCGCCGGCCATAAATAATTTGTTTTCCATCCGGAGAAATTTGTGGGTTGGACACACTTTCCCAATCCAGAAACAAATCAACCGTCAGTTTGTCATTTTCCTCCGCCACTGCGACTAATGTTAGAGTTAGTAAAAAAACCAGAACTAAGGATAATTGTTTTAATTGCATGGTATCCTCCTTTAAATTATTAATAATATTGAACACAGATAACATGGATTTTCAAAAATTTTTAAGAGAGAAGCACTAATTTTTGTATAATAAATTCCTGTGTTATCCATGTCATCTGTGTTCTATTTAATTAAAACTACTATTGCCATTCCCACCCTTCTTCCTGGGACTGCGTTGGTCTTTCCACCTCTTCTTCTTCAGGGCGTTCGGGCCAGCCAACGCGCAAATCATTCCAATGCAGTATGGTGTTGAACACCAGGGCATGACTACCGTGAGTTACCCAGCGCCGGACGGGTCGAATGGCAAATAAAACCACATGACCATCCCCAACCGGAACATCCACGACAGCCGGTTTACCTGCCAACTCTTTTTCCCCATTAAGCATGCCGCTAAGAAGAAGATCCTTTTTTGAGAAACTCAGCACGACTCGTGGAACTTCTTTTGCCCATACTTCATCTTTCAGCCAATCAGGTGTACGATAATTACCAACATTTTTATTAACTCTAAAAACGGGTGATTGTGTGAAAAAGACGGCTAAAGACTCCGAGTAACCATAAGTAATGGGACTAAGTGAATCTTTCACCATCGCTTTTAAAACCGTGCCGGGAGCCCGCAGTTCTCTGGTTCGTTGAATGCTGATATTTCGAGTAATAGCCATGTCAATCGGGAAAGCAGAAGTACTTCCTTCTGTGATAAACACGCCGCCGTTGCGGATAAAGTTTTTCAGGTTAATGAGGCCTTCGTACCCCATGCCTTTACGCATGTCATCGGTTTCGTCAATCAGGCCCAAATGTTTATACTCACTGCTATTTTTCCAGGCAATGGGATCTCCTGCATCAGTAGTTCCTGAAACGAGTCGTTGGGAATTAGCCCTTGATCGAGGCAGGATGATAACATTAAACTGTGAAAGATCCTCTGTAGCAAAGTCCTGTTCAGAGATATGGGTATATGGAATGCCAATTTCGTCAAACGCAAAACGCCACCAACCGGCATCCTGCGGAGTCGTTACCCAGGTATGCACTAAAGCTACTTTTGGTACTTCTACTTCGTGCGTGTTCACATCCGGGAGTTTTGAAACGCCATGCAATTCCAGTCCCAACTCTTCAACCGTGCTTTTTAATCGTTCCTCTAAATCAGCAGGATTGTCTTTGGAAGAAATAATTAAAGTACCAGCATTATATTGTTGTTTTCCAACTTTGAACTCTTTTTCAGCAGCCAGCATTTTTACGTCTGGCAGTTTGAAACGAAAAACAGCAATATTATCTTCAGTATTATTGTTGAGTAAATAATACGGCTTGCCCTTTCCTTCCAAAGAGCCAGATAGTTGTACAGGTTCGTTTACCTGGGTCATTTTTGCGGAATAGATAGTTGCATCATCTACACGGTAAGATTCTACCTGTCGTAAAAGAGGTAAGGTCCAGCCAGTATCGTCATAAGGGGGTTTGGCGTCTTTTGGAAAAGTTTGTTTGTCTAACAAAATCCTGACCAATGTTCGATACGGTTGATCCATACGAACAACGAAAGAACCTTTTGGAGCTTTTTTTGTTTTGACTTTTTCTTTTTTGTCCGCTTTGCCGTTGGTGGATTCTTTAGCTTTTTCTTTCTTGGGCTTTTCCAATGACCAGGTAAGTTCCTGCTCCGCTTGATGAACTTCCACACCCTGCTGCATTAACAAATTGATTAAATCAACTGCAGCAATATTGCGCTTTTGTTCTTTCGGAATCACCCAGGCGTAGGGGGCTTCATCTTTCCCCGCCTGAATGGCTTTTCTGGTTTTGATGTAAAAATTTTCAACGAATTCGTGATTTTTGTCAGCTACGTATTTTAAAGCTACCAAAACGCCGCTTTGCATATAATTGGTGTTATTTCTAAACGACCACATGGTTTTTTCCAGCGGCGGAGATGGTCGATACCACTCACGGGAAGTTCTATTTTTTCGCACGGTTCGCTCTTTGGTTTCAGGTATTGCGTTGCCAAAAGTTTCATAAAAACGACCGATGGCATTACGATTATTCGCAATCCACAGTAAATAATTGGTCGCCCAGCCGGTGTAGAAACCATGTGTCCAGACGCCTGGCATACCGCGTTTGGTTAATTGGGTAACTTCTTCATGAGCCAGGTTGTGCCATTCACTAATGGTAATTGGATCGATGTACTCGTTATATGGACCTGTGCCGGTCGATACGTATAAATACGGTACGGATTCATGCAGATCATGACCGACGATTGGTTTCCAATAGAGAAAGGCGTTTAAAAAATTCTTTGTCAAAGCCAGAGTGAGACCAAGACCGTCGCGGTTATTGTCGTGTGCAACATAGCGGCCCCAGTACACCAGAGATGGACTTACATCACGGTTGGCTTTGCGATATTTGTAAGTATCTACCATGCGATCACGTCCATCTACCTCAAGAACCGGCACCATAATCGTAATTAAGTTATTGCGAATAGCCTGAATCATAGGCGAATCCTCTACAATGAGACGATAGGCAAGCTCCATCATCATTTCCGGGGAGCCTGTTTCTCCTGCATGCAGTCCGCCAGAGAGATAATATATGGGCTTGGATTTGGAAATAATTTCCTTAGCTTCTGACTCGGATAGGTCTCGTGGGTCCGCTAATTTATTGAGATAACCACGGTAAGTTTCAAGGTTTGAGAGGGTAGCTTCATCTGCGATAATCACCTCAATCATATCACGCCCCTCTTCGGTTTGACCAATTTTTCGGATTTTTAACCGTGGAGAGGCTTTTTCTAATGCTTGAAAATACCCGTAAATTTCATCTGAGTAATGTAAAATTCCGGGCGCTCCGATAATTTCACCAAAATGCTGCAGTGGTGAAGGTACGGTTTCCGAGAGTGGCAGATGATCCACCATCTCATTCAAATATTGCGGTTCAGTAGTGTATTCTTTGATTTTTGCTGCATAGGCAGGGTCGTTTGTCTGGCCTGAAACTCCAGTATAGCAAGTAAACAGCAGGATTGCAAAACTACAACAACACAAGAAAGTAGTTCGAGCGTTCATTAAATCCTCCCATAGAATTTGGTTAATAGAAATCTAATATTGTTTTAGCGTTAAAGGAGAGCTATTTTTCAATATACAAACAACTTATTGAATAGTCAAGCTGTAGGTGTAAAAGATGTGTGTTATAATGAAAAAATACTTTTTGTTTGACTTTTTGATAAATATATTTATCTTTGTTAAGAAATTCAAAATTACAAAATTTATCCTCCTTGATTCATTCGTGTTGCGTCAAAATTAAATGTAACCCTGGGGGTTTTATTTTGAGTAAGATCAT
>CAZIKB010000013.1:0-74742 GCA_964539665.1 uncultured Cytophagia bacterium | reverse complement strand
ATTTATAAGGAAAACTCCTCTTATTTTTTTGAGTATTTATGAATTATTCAGGTTAGCTCTTTTTTTTCTAAATGAACAATTGGACCTACTCGTTTTGCAGCCTGCCCTATTTCAATTCCCAGCCACTGCTCCAGGTCGACAATTTTTACACCATGATCTGCACCAGCCTGAATAATTTTAACGGCATTGGTCTGACCGGTTAGTTCTACCGCCCCTCCCGTCCAGGGATCAGCGCCGCCATATATATAGATAATATTATTCCCCTGCGTTTTCAGCCATTGAGTGACATCCTGAATGACTTCAGGCTTGTAAATTAATTCAATGCCGTCGGACTCAAGAAATGCTTCTGCTCCTGTCTGTAATTCATAGAGTAACAGGTCTTGCAAATGATCATAGTTACGTGCAGGATAGCCAATTTCAGTGAACGCCTGATAGACGTAAGGTTTGTAATACCCTGCCAGTTCGTCTGAAGAATTTTGCATTCGCACGACTGCGGCAAGGTGTGTGAGCATTTCATCAAAAGAAGCATTCTCGCTGGGAATGGTTTCACAATCGTAGGTGTGACGCTGCCAAAAATTCCAATCATAACCCCGCACGGCTGATTCTAAAGTCATATCAGCATCTCCGGAAAAAGTATAACCATTATCAGGAAACCACTGGAGCAGCTTCGTAACCAGACTATCTCTGTTTTCCAGTACACTACGCTGAAATTGATGGATTCTATTCCAGCACTCATCACTGCCCAATGATCCAAGAAAATCAACAAACCTGAGATCGGCCGTCCCAAACACCATTGGCGCCACATAAGCGATTGTGGCATCGATATCATCAGGATAGAAGCGACGGTGGAAAAGCACGGTTTCGCCGCCCTTGCTTCTGCCCGAGCTTATCCACACGCTTGAATAAATCTGCTTGAACATAGCGACAATTCGATGATGATCGTCTGCAGATTGTTTCACAGTAAGATATTGCCAATCCAACGGTTCAGGCTCTGCGTTTATGAAATAACGATGCACAACCGAAATATGATTTGTTTGCATTATACCAGCCAATTCTTGCACATACTCAGGAGACGAACCATAGCCGGAAGGACCGAAAATCATCGGCATTGTTTCATCAACATGCGATAAATACAGTCTTTGAGTGAATTGCTGGCCATTGGCATTTTGATGATCCACAGGCTGAGTGAAATCAATTTGGAACGCGCGGGGATAACCATAATGCGGCTCAATTTCACTCACGGCAATACCCGGCAATGCTTGAAGTTTCCCTAAAATATCCTGTGGTTCCGGTTCTGTGGGATTCTTGTTGCACGAAAGGATGAATAAAAGAATCAGGAGTCCTGGAATTATTTTTTTGCTTATCATGAACGTTACCCTTTAATTATTGATATTCTTATGAAAATCGAGACCGTGTTATTTCCGATCACAGTCTTTAATGAAATACATCAACGCACTGCAGGTAAAATATAATCCTGAACGATTTCATAGAACATATATGGTACAGCAAACATATCCACGTTAAAAGCGCCGCCAGTAATCACGACAACTATATCAACCTCAGGCAATACTACGATATATTGATTTCCCCAGCCTCGGGCGGAATAAGCATCAATGGTTCCCGAGCTGTACCGCTCCAGCCACCATTGGTAACCATAACCGTAAGCATGATAACGATCGTGCATAGAAACAGGAAGAGGAATTGACTGTTTTACGGATTCTCTGACCCACTCTGCTGAGACAAGTCGATTACCGTTCCATATACCTTCCTGTAAGTATAACTGACCAATCTTTGCCATGGCGCGGGGTTTAAGATACAACCCACCCGAAGCAAAAGCAACCTGGGTTGCCACTCTGCAATGCATCCATTCGAAAGTATCAATCCCAAGCGGATCAAAAAGGTACTGTTTAGCAAAATCGGTCAATAGCTGACCTGAAGTCTTTCGAACAATTTCACCAAGAATATTTGTAGTGCCGCTATTATAAAAGTACGTAGATCCAGGAAAAGATTCAACAGGTTTGCCAAGCATAAATCGAACCGGATCTTCACTATAGAGCAATTGGTAGGTATCACTCCTGGGATCATCATAAGGGTAGGTTGATTCGTCCCAGGTGATTCCGGAGCACATTGCAAGCATCTGGTAAACCGTAATATTTTCATTTTGCGTATTTTTCAAATCAGCATGCTCTGGGTAAAGGGAGAAAATCAGCTCATTCGCACCAGGAATAAATCCTTTGTCAACTGCAATTCCCACAAGGATGGAAGTCACACTTTTCGTAACTGAAGCCTGGAAATGAAGAGTCTGGCGATCGAAATTCTTATCTTCCATTGATATCAGTGAATCGGCCATAACATCCAAGTCGGAACCGTTGAAATATTCCTCGAATACAAGATTTCCGTCCTTAATAATTAATAGCCCGTGAATATAATGATCATTTCTGTTCAACAGGTCATTCATTAAATTTACTATCGGGTCTGTGTTCATTCCTGCATCTGTCATTGATACGGCATTCCAGCCGTTATTGACCTGTTCTGGTACCTGATAGTTGTATTCTACACGGTTATCCTCCGGGCCCGTTGTATTTTTACTACAGGAAAGAATAATTAAAAGCAAAAATGATACTGAAAGAATTCGTAAATATTGTTTAAAATGCATGTCAAATTCCTTGTTACTTAAATTTTTCAATAAAATTGATAGTGACTTTAAACTTCTTCTTTCTTTTTTGCAGAACCTGCACCATTACTGCAGCCAAATACTAATGATTAAAATCCCAACTAAATCCAATTGAAGGCAGCAACTTAAACCAGTATTCTCTTTCCTCGACCAGGTAAGGACGCTGCAATCTGTCATCCCAATGCCAATTATAATCCACACTTCTCACATTGCCACGGTTGTAGAGATTCATCAACGACAAAAACACCGAGATACGTCCACGCGACGTGTAAAAATAACGATTAATCCTCAAATCTAAACGATGGTAAGCAGGATATTTAGCATCGTTATAGTCATCATAGGAACCAAAGTAGTAGGTATTTCCATCAGAGCCTTGCACTGAATGAAGCCTGTATTTTGAGTGTGGCCATCCAGTATGGAACTGCCAGGCAAGATTAAAATGCCATTTCCGATTTGGTCGGTAATTCAAATCCAGATAAAAAGTATGACGCTGGTCGCGCTTTCCGGGGTAGATACTGTTTTCTCTGGTATATACTTCACCTTCATAAATGAGATTACGGATATCTTCTTCTGCATAAGCCAGAGCATAACTGGACCACCAGGTAAACTTTCCGCCACGATCATATTTTAAGTAGAGCTCAATTCCTTTGGATGTTGCCCCTCTGAAATTCAACTTAAACCGGTCATTCTGCACTTCAGGAAATATTTCCATCTCGTTGCTCCAATTGCGAAAGTCGGGATGTAAATCAGACAAATCCTTATAATATCCTTCCACCCGCACATTGAATCCGTTTCTAAATGTGTGTTCAAGTCCTGCTACCCAGTGCTTGGCTAACTCCGCAGTAAAGAAAGAGTCATAACCATCATTAACTCTGATTTCATGTATCCCCTGACTCTGATAAAAATAACCCCAACCGCCTCGAAGGAAGGTTTGCTTTCCCAGCGCGTAAACCAGATTGAAACGCGGGCTGAAATGCTTATCCTGGGTATAAGAATTGTAATCGTAACGCAGGCCAAGTTCCGCTGTCAGTGGCGAAAAAATTTGGAAACGGTTCGAAAAATAGGCGCCAAATTTCCTTCCGGAAGGATTAAGATTGACCTGTGTTGTATCCATCCAGGCAGTAATACTGTCCGGAGGAATCCAATTCTCCTTTCTATTGGTGTTCAGATAATCGTAATTGGCCGAAAAGTTTTTGAAATCAAAACCCCATTTCAGAAACCAGCGATCAGAAATGTCGAGTTGCCAGTCTTGTTTAAAACCATACAAATCAACATCTCTTTCATCGTTTACTATGAAATCGATATTCTCCAGGTCACCTGTATAGCCAATACCTTCACGGTCATGGTTCAGCTTCCCAACCGAAGCAATTGATTGAATAAAAAGCTTGGAGCTTGGTATATATTTGAAAGTCAGCCAGCCATAAGTATTGCCGTATCTTGTATTATCCTCATCGTCATCATCCTCGACAAAATCCAAGCGATCGCCAGCATGAAGAAAGTGCGCTGAAAGCGTATGCTTTGCATTAAATTGATATTCGATTTTACTCAGGACATCATAGTAAACCGGGCGCGGTGGTTCTTCTTC
Organism: uncultured Cytophagia bacterium; assembly: GCA_964539665.1. Lineage (GTDB taxonomy): Bacteria > Zhuqueibacterota > Zhuqueibacteria > Oceanimicrobiales > Oceanimicrobiaceae > CAZIKB01. Next base: position 70,483 of record CAZIKB010000013.1, on the reverse strand, counting down.
CCCCATGAGATCCATAATCAAATCCAAATATCCTCTCCGTGCCGAGAAAAGCCAGGAGCCTTTATTATTATTAAACGTGCCTTCCGACATTAGCCGGGCATTCATAAAACTAAGCCCCAGTGAAGTGCGTTTTCCCCCTTCTGGCGCCCGGGTAGACTTAATATTAAAGACACCACTCATGCGGTCTCCGTATTCAGCGGGAAAGCCGCCAGTCAGCAAATCAATGCCTTCAATTGCAGCAATATCAATTATACTCAGAGCGCCACCCTCAATGTCTTTTAGATGAAACGGTTCGTAAAGTTCAAATCCATCCAGCATGACCAGAACCTCTTCGTGTTCGCCGCCGCGTACCGTGAACTTCGCTGAAAAATCACTGGATGAGATTCCCGGCAACCGGGTGATTGCTCGGTAGATATCTTCACCAAAAGGGATGGTTTGCAGATCTTTTTTTGACAGCGCTTGTTGGACCGAAGGACCTTTTCCCAATATAGAAAACTGGCCCGGGGTGACAGTTACCGCCTTTAATAATAGTGTTTGCGGAGTTAACTCCACAATGAGATTATTAGAAGTATTTTCGTCGACCCTAATATTCTCAAACCTCTTGATTTCATAGCCAATATAACTAAATTGCACTGTATAATTTCCAAAAGGAATTTTTTCTATTAAAAATCGCCCGTTTGGGCCGCTTGCTCCGCCTATGTTCATTCCAACCAGGGAAATGTTAGCGCCGGACAAAGGATATTTTGTCTTTGCATCTATAACCTGCCCGGTTATACTCCCTCTATTTTTTTCCCCCTGTTTAGACGACACAATAACGAGCTGGCCTTCTGAAGTAATCAGTAATTCAGTTTCGGTAGCATCGAGTACTTTCATCAAAGCCTCCAAAGCATAGGCATTTTCCATACTTACTGAAACTTCTTTATGAATCGAAACTCGGTTGCGGATGAAGTTCAATTTAAAGTTGCCTTCTGCTGCAATAGTCGAGAGCGCTTGTTCAAACGGCACTTCATTCAGGTTGACAGAAACCAGGTTCAGTAGTGATTTCGGCACCTTTCGCCCGCCGTATTGGTCTATTTTAATAAAAGAGCTCTGTTCTTGACCCCATATTGTAAAATTGAAGATCGTTATCAAACCAAAAGTACTAATAGCAATTGTTCTTAATCGATTCTGCATAAATTTGCTCCTATCGATAATATTTACTTTTGCCCAGACAATCTGCCTGTCCTTGACAATGGCCGCTGATATGCTGGTATATTTAGTTTAATGCGTAAACTTTCCAGTATTTCTTCTAACTCTTGCAAATTCTTAGCCGGCTCTCCCGCCGTTATGGTGTCAACTTGTTATGGCCCAGCAGGATTATCATCTTTGTTATTGCACCCCAGTTGGATGGCGGCGATCAAAAATAAAATTATTGACAGGTTATTAATCCCTTTTTTCATGGTATTTGTTCTTTCAAAATTATACGGTATTTTTATCAATTGGTTTTACTCTCACTCCCCGTTTGCATCCAGGATCAATCCAGGAAAAATGCCAAATTCTCCAGCCGTGACCCGGTTATTTTTGATTATCCTCATTGGTACTTTTAAATAAAAAGTTCTGCAAAATAAGGAAAATAATCAACACTCATCGGATGACTCCAGGTCATCCGATGCATAGTAGTATTGTGTAGAAACCTACTTTTATAGCCCGAATAATTCAGGCTAGTAATTAAATGCTACCGCCCAGTGGAAAAGTCACACCCGCCATTATCAGCAATCCTCGGTTTTTAATCTTGTCAGTTTCTTTGACCCAATCTATTTCCTGGGTTAGATTTCCAGCAGAAATCTCAATTGTGCCTCCTTTAACATTGTCAGTTAAACCATAAGAGTAACGTCCCTCAAGAAAAATGGAGATTCTGCCCATTGGGAAATTGATCCCGCCACCAAACGCTGCACAGACATCAATTTTTTCAGTAGCATTTTCGGCATCACCATTGAAAGTAATACCACCAAATTTAGCACGCAAATCCGAGCTCAGAAGTAGTCCAATAGTTGAACCGGCCATAATATAAGGCCTGATGGTGCTGCCAAACTCAGCTTTCAAAAAGACTGGCAATTCCAAATATGACGACTTCACGCTCCATTCAACGTCCGGTTGAATTGCAAGCTCTGTTTTGCCGACACCTTTTTGCAGATACATCGGTTCCAGGCGCAGACTAAAAGTTCGGCTCAAACTCAAATCAAAGACGCCGCCGATCCCGAAAACTGCTTGCTTGGAAATTTCAGCCGGCTGGTTCTCGACCTCAACATCCGCATCAGCAAAATTTATTCCACCAATAATGCCAAGTTGTACTTGGGCAGCAGAAGGTTGAGCAAAGTATACCGTAAAAATCGCAACTAATAAATTAGTTATTCTATTCATTTTCGATCTCCTTTTTTTTGTGTTTAGATTTAATATATTAGATTTTAGTTAGACTTTTAATTGGTCTTTGCATCGATAATCAAACCAAGCAAATAGAAAAATTCCGGACTGGTCACTCTATTATTTATATCAGTATTAACCCGATGCACCACAACCAGATCCATATCAAGTATAATAAATATGTAGTGTCCATTATAACCACTGGCAAAGTAAGAGCCATCTTCTAAATTACTCAAAATCTTATCACCTGTAATCCACCACATGTAACCATAACCCATGCCTGACCCAGCATCCGAATAAGGAGTCGTGCTTTCACTAATCCATTCTTCTGAAATGATTCGGTTCCCCTCCCAGACGCCGTTGTTAAGAAAAAGTAATCCAAACCTGGCCATATCACGCGCAGACATCCGGAACGGATAGGCCGGATGAATTGATAATGATTCATGTTGATATTGACCATCATTTACCTCAAAATCTTCCATGCCAATGGGATCTGCAATCCGTTCTTTTAAATTTTCGAAAATTTTTGTGCCGGTTTCCTGTTCAAGAATGGTTCCCAGCACATTGAAATCCCAGTTGTTGTAGTACCAGAATGTTCCAGGTGCATGGTTGTGTCTTTCCGGACGTGCCGCTTTCATTGATGGGGCTTCGGCTGCTGCAGGATGATATACTCCCGATCTGGCCTGGAGAAGCATCTGCACCGGTGCCGTTTTTTCCAGTTCTGACAGAGAAGGTGGATTATCGTCAATACCAAGACCGGCCATAGTTTTTGTCAGATTGATATTGCCTTCATCTACATGAATGCCATACAAGGCGCTCATAAAACTTTTACGACAGGAATGCACCCAAAATTTACGAGTTAAATCACCCCAATGATAAAGTACTTTATCCTGATAAATTATCATCACTGCCGCTGTTTGAATATTTTGCGAATAATTATAGGCTTCCCGTAGTTTTTCTGTTGACCATCCGACCGATTCAGGATCGGTAATCATTTCCCAGGTTGAATTTGTCAATTCCGAAGGAGTATACTGGGGACCTGTAACATCGCCTGGGTCTGTTTCTGAACATTGGATAAAAGCGAACGCTATAATAATAATTAAAAAAGAAATTGCTCTATCTCTCATTCTTCCTCTCTGAGTTACATGATTAGTATTTATCATACTATATCTCCTTTCCAGAACACAGATGCATTAAAGATCACTGTTTTAATATTGTAACTAATTTGCATCGTACAGTCTGCCCAAACTTGTAATCCTCTGAGTAATTGTTGGATTGCCTTTGAAAAATACTGAACCAATGCTGCTTATGGTTATGTCAAGCAGCTGTGATGCATATATCTGAGCGTTGCCAGCGCTGCTTACTGTGATTTTTGTCGTATCTGTTATCAGGTCAAATGCAAGCAAGCTGCCGGCCGAAGAAAGAACAGCATGATGTTTATTTACTGATCCACATAAGAAAAGACTGCCGGCACTGGACAGGCTTGTATAAAGTTCATCAGCCTCTAATTCCAAAATAATGTTACCGGCGCTGCTCAGAAATAAACTTACATCGTCTGCTTCAAACTTGTTTTGTCCTTCAATCGTGCCCGCGCTGCTTGTGGTCAATGCCTCCAAATCGGTCATGGTAATATTTACTGTAAGATGCATATTTGATATCTGGACATTTTGAGCAGTGCCAATAAACAGCTCTCCGCCACTTACAGTAGTTGCAATGTGTTCCATTATATTATCTTCCACAGTTACCGTGACCTCCTGCTCGGTTCCATAGGTCACTTTCACATTGCCAGCGGTTGTCATATTCACCGAATGAATGTCAGGAAAATTACGTGTCTCTGTAATATAATTTCCTGAACCATTTATTCTTTCATCAGGCGACATTGATGCATCACGAATAACACATGCAGTGTTTAGTGATACCAATACTAAAATAGCTGCTACAAAAATACCTTTTTTCATGACTTACCTCCATAATTATTTTAGTTGAATTTTCTTTTCATTGATTTTATAATAATACACCAGGTGTTGAAAACACCCTGAACTTTTTTTGACTGATTCTTTTTCTTCCACAATTTTCTGTCATACTCGTTAATTCATCTGAATCGTAATTGTCAATTATTATGCCACAAAATAATGGAGCTTTTAAACGTAGTATAATTCTATTATTATCAAGTACTTTTAATATTTAACCCGGATTAAGCTCTGCGAGATTTGTTACAGAGGGTATGCGGAAATGCGGAGTTTTTCCGCAGGAAAATAGACCGGTTTAATAAGCAAACCGAGAAAAACGCAATATTTTAACTGTAAAACTATTTAGCTTCAAAAAGCTTTTCCTTGTTATTTGTAAATAAGATTTTCAATTTGCAAGGTAAAAACACCCAAACTGTATATTCGGGATTCTGGAATTTTAAATGCCCTGTTGAACATTTCTTCCTTTGACGAATTAATGGGACACCCAAGTTTTGGCGCTTCCTGGGAAGGGATGGCATTAGAAAACATAATCACATGGATGAATGATTTTGAGCCATTCTTTTATCGCACATCTGCTGGCGCGGAATTGGATTTATTGCTTGTCAAAGGTCAACGAAAAGTGGGAGTCGAATTCAAAGCGTCCAAGGCTCCGAAACCACTTAAAGGATTTTGGAATGCTATCGATGATCTGAATTTAACGGATGTTTATATTATCGCTCCGGTCGAGGATACCTATCAGATTCGAAAAAATGTAACAGTAACAAATCTAAAAGATTTTTACACAAATATTGATTCGGTCCAAAGTTGACACACACGCACCGGGTGTCGATGGCTGCAAGGATTGAAGCCGAACTTCCTTGAGAAGTTCGGCTTCTGGTTTTTCAATTCGCCAAAATATATTTTCACCTGACCACAAAACCGTTCCAACCCAACCTTCCGAAGGTTCAAACAATCTCACCTCTCTGAAAAGCACAAAAATAACGGTTTAAATCCGTGCGCATTTATATTTTAATTATTTTCTCAACATAACTCGCACCGAATCCAGATTGCCATCATTGGGAGCTGGTTCTAAATCCAGAATATCAGCTAATAGATTGTAAATATGAATATTCTGGAATGGTGTAACCACGAAACCAGATTTAAATGCCGGTCCACGCGCAATAAAAATCGCTCCCATAGATTTTAATTGATGGTCGTATCCGTGTGTGCCGCCTTTACCATAATCAGGCCTTGAATCAAAATGTTCATGTGTCGTTATCTTCCAGCCTTCATCAACAACACCAATGATTCCAGGTATACGATGATGATTTCTAAAATGAAATCTCACTGGCATTTCAGTTTTTCGATAAATTTTAAGGTTTGGATGAGCCTGAGCCAGCTTATTGTAAACGACATCTTCTTTGCCATCCTTTGGATTTAATTCCAGGGGCAGCCAATTGATGACATCAACACTGGCAGGATCAACATAATCATCAAGAAAGATAATTCTTTCCCGACTCGTTTCTGTCATGCCGTGATCGGAGACCATAATTATGTTAACTTTGTTCAAAATATTTCTTTGTCTTAATCCAGTTAACAACAAACCGAGCGCTTCATCAACTTTTTGAATTTCGGCAATGATCTCTTTAGATTCAGGTCCAGCGTCATGCCCCACATCGTCTAAATTACTGAAATAGCAGGTTATAAAAGTGGGTCGCTTTTCTTTCGGTAAGTCTAACCATTTAAGTACTTGCTCAATACGCTCTTCTTCTTTTACACTGCCATCATACCTAAACCAATGGCTGGGCTGCATTCCGTTTATTTGAGCTTCAGAACCCGGCCAAAAATAGGTAGCACTTATCTGTCCTTGTTTCTCAGTCGTGACCCAAAAAGGCTCACCTTCCCACCAGCGGCCATCCTGTATAGCAGCGCTATCGCCCAGGCTGAATCTTGCATCCATTTTTTGATCATACATTGAATTATCGATGATGCCATGATTTTCAGGATATAAGCCTGTGACAATTGAATAATGACCTGGAAACGTGTTGGTCGGGAAAACTGGAATAAGCGATTTAGTTCGTACGCCGGATTCAGTGAGAAAATCAAAATTGGGAGTATCTGTTTTCTCTTGATAATCCCACCGAAAGCCATCCAATGAAATTAAAATAACTGTTGGTTGGCCATCCAGGTTTTCCGGACGTGAGCATGCAAGCGCTAAATTAATTAGAACAATTATCAAAAAAACATCTAACCAGGCAAATACATTTTGTCTGTATTTTCTATCCATTTCGCAATCTACTTTCAATTTTAAAGGATGATTTAGAATGACATATTCACTAATGTACACTTTTTACTTTCTCTCTTTCTTTATGTCAATCACTTCCCGATTTATCCCGACATTCATTATTATTAAATAAAAAGGGAAATCGGGACGGGAATGACAATTTGTGCAAAAAATAATATTCTAAAAAATGTACGGAAGTAAAATAAACAAAAATAATTAATCAAAATAAAGAAATATTTTAACTTGAATTATTTCCAACAGAGGTCGTTGAGAATGCAGAGTTTAAATAGCGATTGAACGATAACCAGGAATATTCGTTTTTTCATTGCGAATGGAAACTAAGCAATCGGGGGATATACAGGAGATTGCTTCGGTCGTTCCTCCCTCGTCTTTATTTTCTGTTACATAATTTATGCTCAAGCCAATCCAGGGGAGTCCATATAATTCAGGAAAAATGAACGTGCTTCCTGACGGGTAGAAACAAATTCAGAAGTGCGGATAACTCAGCAAAGACCTCATAATACAACTTACTTTCGAAATAAAGTTATTCCACTGCCCAACTTATTTTGTGTTTTCATTCGATCTCTTACGGTTGACTCGGAACACTGTTTTCCCAAACCAGGTTGGCCACCAAATATTTTACCTCTCGTTGTTGATGGGACGGCGATTATAATTATAATCTAACATTTATTTTTTCCCAGCGTTCTTGTTTGGATAGTCCTGGTTGTAACTTAATGGATTCATAATCCTGCCAAATGTTCTTAAGCTCAACCAAATATTTTTTCTCATCAGGATTTGTTTTCATCCAGTGTTCTAATCCCGCATTTTCTGCATCTGTCAAATCACCTGCAATCCAACGTGCAATAAAAATGTCGTCTTGATATTTGTGTTTATTTTCCATTGTGTCGACTACCGATAAGCAATCAGTTTTGGGGAGGTCTTTTCACTTTCATTAATAATACACTTATCTTCCAAAATACCCTGATGACTATTAATTTCTCATTGAATAAAATCCAGACAATTTCCATTGAGTGCGTTTCGAATACCCGTGTCAGAAAAAAGTAAAACTGATTTTTTGTAATTTCCTTCCCCAGATTCGAAATCACAGTAGTGGAGTTAAATGGATAACCAGAAGCCGCTGGATGTAACAGGTTAAATCTAAATATTTACGATTCCACCTCAAAAATTTCACTTTCTTCGAACTCACCTTCTGCCTGTCGAATTTTATTCCTAAAAAGCTTAATTAAACTGCAAATAGCAAACAATATTCCAAACGTGGCTACAAGAGAAGAGCCTGCGGGAAAATCGAAAGAATAGGAAAAGTAAAGTCCAAATAAGCTCACTAAAACTGCAAATGCGGGTGCAAGAATTGAAACTGCAATTTCTCTCCGCACAACCAGGATCGCTGCAACCGGGGGAATAACTAAATAGGAAAATACGGGAATAACACCGCCAGCACGAACGGCGAAAACAATAGCCAGACCAATTGACAAATAAAAAAAGAAATTCCAAAAGCGAAATTGAAAATCTTTTTTAGGCGCACCAATCTGAAACGCTCGGGTAACGCTAAAAACTTTCCGAAAGAAAATCATGTGTAAGCATCCCAGAATTCCAAAAACAACGCCCATGGTTATCAGTTCACTTGTGCGAATTGCAAGGATATTGCCAAAAAGCACCTCGGAAATGTCGGCTTCCCCATGTGGAGTTTTCGAAATGAGAAGCACGGTCACGGCTGAAGTGACTGCATAGACAATACCAATAATCGCTTCCTGTTTAAGTCTTTTATCGTGGATATGAATTAATGAAAGAAGCAACGCTCCAACTAATGTAAAGGTGATAGAAATTGGCAAAACTGCGCCGCCAAAAAACGCTGCGAAAGCAACACCCAGAGATGAAATTTGTCCTAAGGCCAGGTCCACAAAGACAATCCCTCGTCTAACCACATGAATTCCTAAATATGCCAGCAGTAATCCCATCATTGTACAGGCAATAAACGCTTGAGTCATAAAAGGTAATTGAAACATTTCCAGCATAATTTTCTCCCTAATTACTCGTATGATTTGGTACGATACCTACATCTTTAAACGCCTCTATTAATTTGTTTATATTGTAGTCAAAAAGTGTAAAATAATCATCTACATCAGGTTGGCCGCCTACCTCCGGGGCTAATTCGACGACAACTGCTCCTGTGTTCTTTGCCACAAGTTCAGCGGACTTTGTTGGAAAATAGGGCTCAATAATTATTATTTTGATCTTCTTGCTTTTCATTTGATTAATGACCTGAACCAGATATTTTGGTGAAGGTGGAATGCCAGGTTTTGGTTCGATGAAACCGGCAATTTTAATGCCAAATCGCTGTTCGAAATAAGGCCAGCTATTATGATATGCAAAAATCTCAACACCTTTATAGGGCTGCATCCTTTCCAGCCAGCGCCGGGTCCCTTCATCAATTTTTTGCTTGAAAATGTCCAGGTTTTGTTTGAAATAAGATTCATTTTCAGGAGATATTCTCACCAGGCCATTAAAAATGTTCTCAGCGATCATTTTGCCATTTAAGGGATCCAGCCAATAATGGGGATTGCCAAATATATGAATATCCCCTTCCGCTCGCAGTTTGGCTGGGTCTGCAGTCGGAACCTGCAGCAGGTTAATACCTTGCGAGGCATCAATATACCCGGAACCTCCCCAGAGAATTTTGTTATTTCTGGCGCCTTCCACGAGAGGAGGTACCCAACCAATTTCTAAATCCAGACCAACCTGCACAAACAAATCTGCTCTTTGGAGTTTAATCATGTAGCTTGGCTTTGCATCGACAAAATGAGGGTCCTGGTACCCTTTAGCAATGGAAAATTCTTCTATTTTGTCCCCTCCTATCTGTTTGGCAATGTCGGCCAAATCGGGAATGGAAGTTACGACTTTTATTTTGCTGACTGCTGAGTTTGGGGAAAGTGGTACATAAATACATATTACTATTAAAAAAATAATCTGACTATTTGATTTCCAATTCATTTTCGTCCTCATTGTTTTACTGTTCCATTCTCGATTGTTTTATTGTTTGATTAGTAGCAATAAAACTATGTAGCAATTCAACTATTAGTACTGATGTGCGCCATGGGCTCCAATCACAAAAACCGCACGTATTTTGAATTCGCTGAAATTGTCAAAAAAATTGCCTTTATTGAATTTGTACTGCATCTCTAATTTTTGAAATTCGGTGGCAAAAAATTGCAATATTCCTGAAAAGGCCTGATGGTTAAAGTCGCTAAATTCAGGAAATTCAGAATAGTCATACAAACCACCGATAAACCAGCGCTTAGCGAATTGATATCTTAAAAATGAATACAAGCCAATACTTGTTACATTTTGTCCCACACTATTTCTTTTACTTACTAAAAACTCGTTCATGATTTCAAAAGATTTGTAGCGATTACGCTGCAGGGGTTTCCATTTAAGAGTCAAATCGGCTGCCAACATTTGTGTCGCATCCCCTCTCTCATTGTTAGGTCCAGTTAAACCGGTAAATCCTAATTCAAGCGTCGTATTGTCACTCAAATCGAAAAAGTTCTTTAGATGAGCTAAATACAAAAGTCGATTATTTTTAGCACGGGTAAAACTGGTGTTTTCTGAAGGACCATTGGTTACTTGCAATGTCAACTCCTGGAAAAATGCAGCGTTTGGCAAAAGCCAGCTCAAGGACACGCCTTCATCATTCAAACCCTCCGCACCTAAATAATTATTGTACATGAGTGGCAGGTCGATAAAATTATAACCATGAGGATGACTTTCGTTTATCTTGCCGAATTTGCCTCTGAACTTACCTGCCTTGATTTGAGTTGAAAATGGCAAAGAAAGGATTGTCATATAGGCCTCCTCTATTTCTGGTTCAAGTCCACCTTCTTCCTCATGCCCATCTGCCGCGCCACTGACTTCAGCGTCCGGTTTGAGATAAGATTCAGCATGCTTTCCAAATGCGATATAAAAATCAGCTGTAGCGTAGGGATCCACAGCTGCGCTAAAAGAAAACTCGCCTTCCTCAAAACTGAGGTCAACGTTTCGATCTGCCGAGCCGGTTGATGTAGCGCTGCCCAGTATAGTGCCGATAACACTCACATTTGGATTCATATTTTGAAAATATTTTCTTTTTGGTGAATTTGGCTCCTGAGAAACCCGGCTACCTGCTGCCCCAGTTTTTTCTCGACCACCTTGTTCTCCCAGGCCCAATTCTTGAGCCAGCTCTTTTTCTAATTCACTTTGCTCGCCGACACCGGATCCTATATTTTTTTGAATTTTCATTGAATCTAATTCTGCTTTGAGATTAGATATGGTTTTTCCCATTTCAGCCACTTTCATTTTAAGCTTTTTAAATTCTTCCTCAGTCTTCTGTTTTTCCTCTTGTCCAAGCGCCGGATTTTGTATGTTAATAATAAACAAAATAATTATAATTGAATATAAAATATATTTATTAATCATTCTTGAATCCTTTTTAAAAGATAATATAATTCCCCTTAATGTAACTTAATCAGGGGATAATTTATTTCAATATTAAGCTGCGGGAGGGCCACGAAGGTAGTAGGGCGATTGAATAATAACCAGAAAAAAGTAAGCTTTAAAAAAAGTCGCAGGAATAGATACTTGATTGGATTTTATAGTCCAGAAAAATAGTTCAGGAGCCAATTGAGTCTGGCCGAATAAACATGCTAGACAACCAATCCTGTAAGTATCGATTTTAGTTAAATCATTCTGAAGTTCTATGCTTTGGGAAAATGCAGAATTTGAATTTTGGGGTAAAAGATGTTCATGAGAATATTCAACTGCAAAATTGAGCAATAGAATAATACAGAATAAAGTTATGGCCAGCGCTTGTCTGCATTTCCTCATGATTTGCTGCGTTCCTGAAAAAAGCTATTTATTATTTATAAAAAATATAAAAATTGCTTACTATAAATGCAAGTAATAATTACAAATATAATTTTCGGTTGGACAAGAATTTTGTCAATTGAATGGCCCCAAACAATTCCCTATTAATTTTACAAATGATTTGGAATTCAATATTCAATTTTGTACTTTTAGCCGTTTATGTGACGCTTAATTAATTCTATATATCTTACTAAGGAGCTCCCAATGAAAAGGTTATTGTTGATCTCAATCCTGTCAGCTTTTACAATTTTTTCCTGCACCAAAAAAGAGGAGAGTGTAAAGCTGGAAGCAGACACTCCAGAATATCAATTAGCTAAAGAACTCACCACTAAATTGGCTTTTCTCGATCCGGAATCGAATAACGTATTACTATCAACCAAAAAATTCGATATTACCACCGGAGATATTATTCAATATATTAAATCAAACTTTGGCAAACGCACAAATCAACTGGCATTTCTTGAGAAAGAGCAACTGAAACAAATCATTGAACAAAATGTGAAAGAGATGGCTGAGAAGAAAATGTTGATGAATGAAGCAAAAAAAGCCAACACTGTTCTTTCTCAAGCCGAGGTTGACAGCGTGCTAAATTTGCAATACGTCCATTCAGGAGGTGAAGAGAAATTCCTTGAAAGATTGACAGATGCAGAAGTAAGTTTAGAAACAGTTAGAAATGCATACGAAGTCAATTTGACTGTTCAACGCTATTTAGACAAAATCTTAGCCAGTGAATTCGAGGTAACTGAAGAAGAAATACAAACCGCTTACCAGGAAGATAAAACTGCTTCTGTGCGTCACATTTTATTGAACACCACGGACAAGAGCGATTCCTCAAAAAATGAGATTTACAATAAAATGGAAGGGATTTTAGAACTGGCAAAAAAAGGTGAGGATTTTGCTGAGCTGGCAAAAAAACATACGGAGGATCCGGGATCAAAAATGAACGGCGGTCTGTATGAAAATTTTGGCCGGGGAAAGATGGTAAAACCTTTCGAAGAAGCTGCTTTCTCCGTACCTGTTGGTGAAATCAGTGACATTGTTGAGACGCAATTTGGTTACCATATTATCAAAGTAATTGAACGTAATAAAGAAACCCGCTCCCTCGAAGAGATTCGAAGCTCATTAGAAGCATCGCTGCAAAAGGAAAAGAACCGAGAAGCCATTCAAACCCATGTTACTCAATTGAGAGAAAAAGAAGGGTATGAACTGGCTGATTTTTTTTAGTGCAGCGGAATAATGGAGTATTGGAGTGTTTGAATTGTTGCCCCATCCCTTCAGACACTCCATATCTCCATTAACCTAATAATCCAATTTTTGCTTATTACCTGGCCTTACCTCCACTGTCTGTTTGCTCCCTTTCTTCAACCTCATTTAGCCAACTTTTCCTAATTTTCACCTGCAATTCAGTTGACTTTTCGAGCTCTTTAATTTCATACTTACTGGCAGGAGCTTCTGCTAATTCAACATCAAAATTTTGTAGGCGGTCTCTGCGGAAAACCGTCACACGAATGGTGTCGTTAGCAGAGTACCTTTTCAGTACCAACTCAAGATTAGCGCTGTGAGTACGCTTTCCATCTACGGCAAGTAAAATATCGTCGATGTCCAGTCCAGCTTTAAAGGCCGGCGATTCAGGAATAACATTGCGTATTTTTGCTTCCTGCTCATCGCCTGAAAGACTGATGCCGAGATATACACCCGGACTTTTCTCATCTTTCTCTATTTTTAATTCTAACCCTGCATGCCGCAAATAGCGGTCATAATCAATCTCTGCGGTGCCATGAACATAATCTGCAAAAAAGGTCTCAAAACTGACGCCCCCGATTTTTTCAAAAATCTTCTGCATCTCATCTTCTGGCACGCCTTGATTTTTCATGGCATAATTTTCATTCAGGTAACGCATAACATCGTTCAAAGACTTTTTGTTTTTAGTGCGGTGACGGATTTCGAGATCAAACAACAAACCTAAAATGTTGCCTTTTGTATAGAAAGAATAGTAAGTATTGGGGGGTGCATTGCCCATACTTTTAGTCCAGCTATCCCAGCTCACCATATCAACGCTGGACACTTTTCGACCATAAGTATTTTGAAATCGCTTAATTGTGTCAGTCCAATTCTTAAAGTATTTTTCCTTTTTAACGAGATGCGTCCGTACCAATGTCAGGCTACCGTAATAGCTGGTTATCCCTTCATATAACCACATGGTAGTCGTATAATTTTCCGCTGAATAATCCGGATAATATATTGCCTCGGGCCGAATGCGCTCAACGTTCCAGACATGAAAGAACTCATGCGAAGTCACTCCCAGGAATCTATTATAGAATTGTTCATCCTCAAAATCTACCGGTCCGCTTACAATAGATGTGGAATTTTTATGTTCTACCCCGTGTCCAAAACGATAAGGCAGTAAGTGATACATAAAAAGATAACGTTTGAAAGGAACGTTTTGCATCATACTTGATTGTTCTGCAACTATTTTTCGGACATCCTCAATAATTTTTTCTTCGTCATAGTTTCCTTCGCCTTGCAGAGCCATCTCATAAATTGCGCCCTTATCTTCAAAAGTAAGTAAATTAAAGGAAGGGCTGATGAGAATGGGCGCATCCACAAGTTCATGGTAATTTAAACTGATATACGCGTTTTTGCTCTCGTTGAATTCAAGCGATGTTGCTACGTTCCAATCCGCAGGCTTATCAATAGATAGAGAGACCGGCAGCAAATCTTTACCTGGAATATACATCAAACAGGTAATGGGATTGATGTGAGCTTCCGAATCATCTAAATAACTTGAACCGCCATCCAAATGCCTGGCATAATATTTATAATTTATGATGACTTTAGTTGAGGAGCCTTTTTTTATACGCCAGGTGCCCTTGTCAATTTTCTGGTGCTTTAAGGGGGCTTCTTTTTCATCATAAGCATGGAAGCTGACAACATTTTTAGCATAGTTTTGAATGACATATCTTCCGGGCCTCCAGGACGGAATCGTGACCTCTACAGATTCGCCTGGAAAATTCTCAATAGTCATTGAAATGTTAAGGTAATGCGAATTGGGCTGCTCCCAGCTTAAATTGTAGCTTATTTCAATTCCATCCGCAGCATGCAATATAGTTGAAACCATTATTGCCAAAATCAAACTTAGTGTTCTGAAATTCATTTTATTCTTTCTCATAGTTTCTCACCGATTGACTGATTTATTACAATTTTAATTAAATATTGTTGAAGGGGGCTAATATAAGGAAATGAACGAATTATGGAAAGTATTTATATATCTCATTTCTTTGTAGTACTCTCATCATGTAGATGGTGTTTTCTTCTAATTTTAAACCAATCCGATAATCACCAATTCTAAATCTATAGTAGTTATTGTAACCTTGTATCTTTTTGAGATGTTTGATTAAGCTAAAATCTTCAAGCTTCGGAACCTCTTCAAAGCAGACTTTTTTAATTTGGTGATATATCTTGTTGTTTTTTAACTTCTTTATATCCTTAAGAAATTTTTCGCTGTATTTTACTTTAAGCATTTTCCAAATATTTTATGGCCTCGTCCTTATCGTAATTTTTCTCTCCTTCTGCCTCTTTAATGGCTAAACCTAAGCCATAATCCTCAATTAATTCAACCATTTCATTATATTTTGAAACGGGAAGAACAACAAACTCTACATCGCCATTTCTGTTAGTGATGTATTTTTCAAAACCTAATTTTTGAATTACTTTTTTCATAGGTATTTTTCTCCCTTAGTCATCAATGCTATTCTTGAAAAATTATAACATATAAATATAAGTATTGCTTTTGTAAAATGAAAATTAATTTTCAAAAATAAGACACAACTTAAATCTTATCCTGAAGTATCTCCTCTCGGGGCTGAGGAATTACCACTTTATTAACCAGCAATCCCTTGTTTCGAATATACTCTGCTCCTGCCTCCACAGCAGCAGTGACAGCAGCAACATCACCGGTAAGCGTCACATATCCTTTCCCGCCAATAGCCATGGCCAGATGAATCTCCATGAGCTGAACATCCGCCGCCTTGACCGCGGCGTCGGCGGCTTCAATGATTGAGGCTACTGAAAACGTTTCAATTATGCCTAATGCACCGGTTTTTTCTATCACCCTTGTACCGCTAATGGCAGGAAAAACTTCATGGTGCACATTTGGGATAATTAAATCATCGACCACGGTATCTCCGCCAATATCCAGTCCAACAGAGATGCTTGAATTGACAGCATCTGTTTCTCCCGCAACCATGACCATAAACTTGCCGGGACAAATCGTCCGGTTGAATACTATTTTTACGGTGGCGGTTTTTAACAGTGCATCAGCGACCTCATATCCTTTTGCGATTGAAGTCAATTCTATCAGACCGATTGCATTTTCCATAACGATCCTTTATTAATTTCGACAGGATTAACAGGATTTACAAGATAATAAATATTCAGACAATTAATAACGTTTTACTTTCTTCATGCTTTTTGGATAACAATTGATTGACCAACTGACCTGACCTTGCCACTGATACTGGCATGAATCGGGACACTTAACTTAGATTCGTCCTCTCTTGCCAGAACATCGCCAATTTGAACTTCATCACCTTCCTTCACAATCGGTTTTGGAGGCGCTCCGATATGTTGTTGCAGCGGAATTGAAACTGTTGCCAGTTCGATTTTTTCAGTAAAAAGTGGAGCATCCTCTTTGAATTGATGTAAGCCCAGTTTTCGAGTCAGTCTTTGAGTCGGCACGTTGCGAAATTCCTTCAAAGGGTGTACTTCCCTGGTTAGTCTCTGAAGAGCTGCCGGTTCTAACCATTTATCATGTTGCTTTAAATCTCTTTTGGTAACCACACAAATGTTTCTGGGATCAAGATCCTCCGGACAGGCCCACAGAGTACAAATATTACACTCACAACATGCCTGTGCCCAATAGGTCAGAGTTTCGCTCATCTCGCCGGTTGTTAAAAGTGAGCGCATAACCAGATGCGGTTTAACAGGATAACCCAGAAGATAGCGCGGACACATCTCGGTACATAGACTGCACTGATCACATGCGGATTTGCCAAATCGTTTGAAAGCCTGTTCGGACTGAGATTTCCGCACGGCTAATTTTGTCTCGCTAGGTACTACAATGATTCCGCCTGAGGTGCGAATCACAGGGGTTGCTAAATCCGTGACAACCTTACCCATCATAGGACCGCCATCAAGCAGGACAAAATCATCAATGGTCGCGCCGCCAGCAACTTCAAGAACATCCTGGTAGCTCATTCCCACGGGGAACCAGGCTGTTAGCGGTTTTCGCACGTGTCCGTGAACCGTCATAAGCGAATGAGTCACCGGGGCGCCATTTGCAGCCTGATGGATATTGTACAGTGTTTCCACATTCTGCACAACAACACCTATTTCGAGTGGAAGACCGCCTGCTGGAATTCGCCGTCCCGTGCTGTGATAAACAACTTCATACTCATCACCTGAAGGATACACATCATTCATTTCAAAAATTGAAATGTTGCGCGGTAGATGAGCAGAGACAGACTGAATAGCCTTACGGTTTTTTCTCTTTAACGCAACAATGCCTTTCGTGGCTCCTACATGGTTCATAACCTGAACCATCCCTTTTACCATCTCTTCAGGATAATTTTCCATCAAGACTTTATCTTTAAATAGCAGTGGCTCGCATTCGGCTCCATTGGCAATGACGATCTCAACTTGAGCATCGATTTTTTTATAAGTTGGAAATCCAGCGCCGCCAGCACCGACCACGCCAGCTTTTCGTACTAATTCAATTAGGTTTTCCATTTTGCATAACTTTAATTTGAATACATTTCGTGGTTAAGTCGTAAATTATAAATTAACAACAAATTCAATAAAACAGGACACCAAGATCACATAGTGACTCATAGGAAGCGGAGTTTTTTACATTGTTTATTTTGGATCAAGATATCGTTTGTTTTAACCATTTGCAAGGTTTTGGAGCACTTAACATTAATATTTCAAAATAACTTGATGCGGACATCCAGTCGTTAGAATTGAAACATAGTCCTTGCAAGCAGGTTGAAAACATTTTTATACGCTATATTTACAGTTAATTACGACAACTTACTTTAATAATATAGTCTTAATTGATTTC
This sequence comes from uncultured Cytophagia bacterium, assembly GCA_964539665.1. Lineage (GTDB taxonomy): Bacteria > Zhuqueibacterota > Zhuqueibacteria > Oceanimicrobiales > Oceanimicrobiaceae > CAZIKB01. The sequence continues at coordinate 52,815 of CAZIKB010000013.1, read as the reverse complement.
TGAAAATCCAAAGTTGAAAAATGGACGATGTAAATACCGCTAGACACATACGCACCGAAATGATTAGTACCATCCCAAATAACTTTATGAGCGCCAGCTTGCATTTTTTGATTCAACAATGATTTTATCTCTTGCCCATAAATATTGTATATTTTTATTTCAGCATCTGAAGCCTTTGGCAGTTGAAATGTAATAGTTGTTTCTGCATTAAATGGATTTGGGTAATTTTGAAAAAGACGAAATTCCTTAGGGGTCAGTGTTTTTGTCTTCTCATTAATTACACTTACCGGCATTCCCAAATTGATAATATAATGACCAACTGAATCAGTTACAGTGGTGCAATCACCAATACATACTTGCAGATTGGGAATTCCTTGTTGAGTAATTGGGTCGGTAACTACTCCCTGAATGATTTGACAATAAACTTTGGGATTTAATTGAATACTTAAAATACAAAATAAAAGGAATATTAATTTCTTCATTTTTAGACTCATTATTTATTTAACTATTTTTAACCACAATTTGTAAAGTTCCTCTTCGGGATGTGCCCGCATTCCAATGGCTCTTCTAGAGTAATATTCATCGAAGCGATCTAACCAACTATAGCCAATGTCAACCACAGCCACAATATATGGCTTGTAAATAATTGTTTGCATAATACCATCAAATAAATCGACTGCATCTTTATAGCTAACTTCTGTTCCAGGTGGAAAACCATCAAATTGATGGGGTGGATATTTTGCTGCTCCATCAATATGTTCAATCCAATTTTGAAAAATTACTGGTTTATTAAATTGATCATAAAAATTATCTAAGATTGATGAAACAGCCCTATTAGCTCTGAATCTAATAGCTTCGACAGTAATATCATTTTCATCTGTCAATGGACTTACAAAAAAAACAGTTACAAAATCTACAGCGTCAAGCCAAGGAATAACTTTCAGGTAAGATATGGGTGATGGCTGCATATCCCAATTTCCACCAATGGCCTGTTGTATCCCAACGTCGCCTGAAAAAATTGACTTTACAGAAGATATTATATCTCGCCATCTCTGCTCATGATAATCTTTTTCTGACCAGTTACCTGCATAAGGAAAACCTTGAAGATTAATCTGATCCAAAATCATTTTATCAACATTTGCTTCCTCACACATCGCTGCCTTTTCAAGGTAATTTGCCTTTAATTCATCAAAAAAGACTTGCCAATAATCAATAGAATGGGGCTGATGCACTTCTTGATATATTTCGCCCGTTAAACCTGGGCTTGTATGTCTATAAATTGTGGTTAAGCCTTTATTTGTTACTTCTGACATTATATAAAGAAAGTCTTCTTTTTCAATGGTCATTTGTTTCTGAGAAGGATAAATGTTTTCTATTTTCGGGACTGGATAAGCTTGTGTAATATAAACCATATCAACATATACAAAATAATTCCCACCATTTTCTTTAAGTGCTTCAAGAGTTTGAGAAAAAGTTTCAATGTTATATAAACCTTCGGGAGCCCAAATATCGGCCATCATAACTCCCATACCAATATCTCGTGGCTTTTCCATTAAAATCTCAAATTCTGTATGAGCACTAAAAGAACGTCCAGAGTCCGTTGTTACCTTTAATTTAACTCTGTACTTCCCTGGCCATTCGGTAGAGACGGAAATTGATTCTCCTGTCGAATCAGAAATTGTTAACAAATTTGATGAAATATATTCTAAATCAAGATTATCCATAAATTCTTGAGACCAGTTATAAGTAACAATACTGCTACTATCCGGAACAGTTGAAAGGTTTCCATTTAAAAGAATTTCATGGTTGACCAATAAAGAGCCTATTACATCAATTTTCGGAATTGGCAATCGTGGCTTTCGATGAACACACTTTGAAAAATCGAAACCGTTTTCAAGTCCTCTGATAAGCTTTATTATATTTATTAGGTCAGGTGAAAACCTTTCTTTTGGAAATGAGAAGTAATCATAAAGATCGTTATCACCCAATAAAAGCAAATCTTTATCAAAATCATTATTCAATAGAATTTGCGCAACAATTACGATACTCAATTCATCAAAGGCGTTTGGGAAATCCAATACATAGTTTCTGAAGTTGATATTAGATGATACTGGGTTATTTAATGAATCAAGACTTGTTGAAGTGTTTATATCTCTTCCTTCATATGTAAAGGTCCAATCAGGATTACTTTGAACTTCAAGAAATAAATTGCCGATCTTAGTATTCAATTCATTGAACAACTCTCTCAAAACATCATCAAAATCAACCGAAGATAGGTGCCAAGGAAGTTCATCATGGAGGTTACCATCATAAGTGAAATGACCGAAAAGATGATCACTATAATTTCCCGGATAGTATTTTATTGGAAATTCATATCGATTCAAACGAGTGCTTTTAACTCCCGCTATTCGGAGCTGATCAAATAATTCTGGCTCCTTGCCAAGATTCCACTTGACCATCTCAAGAAAATCATTTCCGTATCTCTTTTTCAATGTTGAATCTTGTATTTCAATGTTAGGTATTAAGTGAAAATTTACTGTAGTATCGCTAAACACAGAAACACTATCAATATAATTGTAGTAAAGCCCATTTTCTGAACCGTCAGTATCAAGAATTTTTAATTGTAATGTATTGTATGTTTGAGCGACAGTGATATTGGGAACTACATTAACCAATAAAGTTTGTAAAGCGAGAAAAAGAAAGACTTTTGAGATTGTATACCTCTCTTTCAATTTATTATTCCTATATATGCTTATGAATTTATGACACATAATTATTTAGTTTTTTAATATGTTGAACCATAGTCTAATTAGTTTTTCAGCAGGTTTATTTCTGATATTTGGTGCTCTGTCTCCAGATGTATTTACAATACTTCCATTGGGTGGGTAAAAAGTATCAAACATATCATTCCAAAAATAGCCATGGATTATAATACCATCAATATATTGTGAAATTTGAGGATCAAGCACTGCCTGAATTGTTCCTTCATACATTCTGACTTGATCATAAAAATCCAGTTTAACATGAGGATTGTCAAGAGCAATTGGATCAGCAGGTTCAAAAAACTCAAATTCATTTTGTCTTTTTGCAGAATTCCAAGAAAAATGAAAAATAAATGGTTTGCTGATTCTGTTCGCAATTTCTATAAAGCTCTCACCACCATTGCCTTTAGTTATGAGTGACATTTTGATTCTTTCTTCTATATCATTGATAGTCAAGGTAGGTTCAGCTTTTTCAAACAATTTCACTCCATATTCAGCAATGATTACATCAATATTTTCATCATTTAGAATTTCCTGATATTGACAAACATTAAAAAGATTATTATAACTTCCACCCATTGCGGAACCAATACCAATTAAGCCTGAATATTTATTTCTAATTTTTGATAAAAGTTCTTTAAAACGTGTGAGGATACTATTACGGGAATCGAATAAATTTGCTAAATCAACATAGTATATATTAAGAATTTCAACATTTAATTGCTGTGCAATTTCGGCTTGGTGTAAAATTAATGGTTCAAATTGATCGAACCAAGTGTTCCACCATTCTTGTGATTTTAATTCATTTGTTGGGAAAGGGACATTTGGTGCTGGATAAATTCCATGCGAATAAATAATTGAAAATCCTTTTTCCTTTGCTTTATTTATAAAATTAATTATAAATTCATCGGTAATTTGCTGGTACGGATGACCGATCATTCTATCTATCACTGGTAATGGCTCAACCTGTAAATAGTAAAATGTATTAACAAATTCAACATAGAAAACACCTATGTCTGAATATATTTTGTTTATGGTTGCATCTTCTAAACTTGAAATATCGTTTTCTTTTGAATCTAATAAATTAATTGCTTTGTATTTGACTTCTTTTTGGAAACGATTTGTTACCAAGACATCGACAAAACTGGAATTTTGCAAACCTTCATTGTCTTCAATTGTTAATTGATATCTATAAAGCCCAGGCCATTCTGCTACAAAATGTGCATTTGCTAAAGTAGAGTCGGTCAATATCCCTTCGTTTTCAGTCATATAATCTAATGTCAAAGAATCTCCATGTAACTGATGCCATGAATAGTTAACGATATTTCCGTCTGGGTCAAATGAATCAGAACCAAATAATTCTATAGTTTGCTCAACATAAAAAGTATCAACATTCACTTTTGCAATTGAAACAGGAGACCAATTTTCTTCATTCATGTAAATATTTAAATCTGTTTCATTTTGTAGTGAAGTTATAATTTTAATTAGATTAATTGCATCAATTGTGAAATTGCTGTCAGTATCTAATAAATTTTCATCAACGTTATTATTCAAAAAGAGAGTTTTAAGAAATGCCAATCGAATATCTTGTGTAAGTTCTTCTGTGTTTAAGGCATAACTCTTCTTATACAAAATACCTTTCAGTGGATTTCCAGAACTGTCAGAAGCTGTAATTGAAATATTTGAGTCATCTCTATAAGAATAGTCAACAGATATAGTGGCATTGCCATTTTCATTGATTATGTTTATAAAGGTTAAAGTATTTATTTCATTTCCAATTGTTTTAAAACGATCAGTATAATCAAGGCCTTCATATTTGTAATTCCCAAAATCAAATGTTAAATCTTTCCATCGCTTATCAATATCAGCATCAGTATTACGAATTAACATTTCCAAGAATGTTGAATATTTTTGTTTAAGCACAGAATCTTGAATTTCTATTTTGGGAATAAGTTGAAAATTTAAAGTCGTATCAGAAGTAATGTAGATACTATCAATTTTCACATCAAAATATTGCCCTATTTCTTCTCCTGTTTCATCCTTGATTGATAAATTATAAACCTTTTCATTTTGAGCAAAAACGCTCATAATGACAAGAGAAGAAAGGAAAAATATACTGACTATTATTTTTAATTTTTGAATTACCATTCTTCGTATGATTGTTTAAGCGTATAACATATTGTCATTCAAAATTGTTTTTCGTGTAAGAAAAATAATTAACAAACACTTTCTAATTGATTAATGCATTATATTTCTAATCGCACGAATATGTTCAGGCGTGGTACCACAACAGCCACCAATGATAGAAACACCAGCAGCCTTCAGCTCCTGTGATTTTTCCGCAAAATACTCGGGTGTTTCAGAGTATATCAGCACACCGCTTTTATTTTCCGGAAGTCCCGCATTAGATTGAATTATTATTGGCAAAGAAGAAGCCCTCTTGAACTCACGCGCTATTTTAATCATATTGTCAATTCCGTTGCCACAGTTGGAGCCGATTATGTCAGCCCCGGCTTTTTCAAGACCTTCGGCAGCCTCTCCAATACTCACTCCCATAATTGTGTAGAATCCTTTTGGAATTTTATCAAATGTCATAGTTACCATGGTTGGAATCTCCGGGGCAACCGTCTTTGCAGCTTTTACTGCAAGAATTGCTTCCTGCAGGTCGGTCATGGTTTCAATACACAAAACATCCACGCCTGCTTCAACCAGCGATTTTAGCTGGCGTACAAAGCCACTATATAAAACATCGGCTTCAGCGTCTCCATACGGCTTCAAAATCAAACCTGAAGGACCGCAGGAACCGGAAATATATGCTTGATCAACGACAACCTTTACCACATTAGAAACAGCCGCTTCGTTTATTTTTTCAGTTTTATCTTCCAATCCATAACCAGACAACTTCATCGGTGACGCGCCAAATGTATTGGTTTGAATAATATCAGCGCCAGCATGCAGGTAGGTCCAGGCAATTTCTTCCAGGAGCTCTGGCTTTGAAAAATTTAGATACTCGGGACATTCGCCTGGTTGCAGGCCCTTTTGAAAAAGCATGCTGCCAATTGCCCCATCGCCGACCAGTACATCCCCCTGTTTCAGACGTTCAAGAATGCTTATCATTTTAAACCCCTGCGAGGAGTTGTTTCACACACTCCACTGCTTTTGCGGCATCATACGCGTAAGCATCGGCGCCAATCTCCCGGGCGTATTCTTCTGTTAAAGGAGCGCCGCCGACTACGGTTTTTATGGCGCCTTTAAGTCCCTTTTCCTGTAAAAGATCGGTTACCTGTTTCATAACCGGGGTAGTAGTGGTTAAAAGCGCTGACATTCCGATAATATTCACATTTTCTTTTTGGGCGGTTTCGACAAACGTTTCCGCCGGAACATCCTTACCGAGATCGATAATTTCAAAACCGGCGCCTTTCAACATAATGCCCACGAGGTTTTTGCCAATATCATGAAGATCGCCATGAACAGTACCGATGACAATTTTACCAATGCTGGGAATCCCTTCTTTAATAAGAAGCGGTTTTATTTGATCCATGCCGGCATACATGGCTTTTGCCGCCAGCAGGACATCCGGAAGAAATATTTCATGTCTTTTAAACTGTTCACCAATTATATTCATACCGGCTATTAGTCCCTTATCAAGTATATCCTTGGGAGGGATACTTTGTTCTATTGCCTGTTTAGTCAATTCAAATACTTTCTCATCTTCACCCTGTTGTAAGACCTCTGAAATTTGCTCGAAAATATTCATTTCAATCTCCATTTCAAATTATGTTCTGACTGATTGCGAATGTTGGAATCACTTTTTGATTCACTATAAAAAAGACCATTGGGTTGGTTAGCTTGAAATTCAGACTATTGCGTGGCACTCGCGGCCTGAGGCTGAACTCCAGACGCATACCACAAATTCACCGTACGGGTAAACTATCCTGGCCATAACGGCTCGCTTCATTTTCCATGAGTTTAATCAGTTCTTTTTTAACTTCCTCGGGTAAACCCGTTGGGTTGTATGTTTTTAATAAATTATCAACTTCATTGTGCGCCCGTTCCTGTAAGGTTAAGCCGCCTTCATCTTTCCATCGTGCTCGGTTTGCTCGATCAATTACCGGCCCCGGAAAAAAGTGTTCCTCTCTCAGGTAGCGTCTGGTATGTTTTGAAATAAGCAGGTGCTTTTCATTCAGCAGCTCCTGAAATATCGGTATTGCCGGAAAATCCTCTTTAGGTTCAATACCCTCAAGCAATCTTAAACACATACCACAAATTTCGTTATCCAAAACCAACTTTTCAAGACTCTGACAGCTTTCAAAATCGAGCATACCCGGCCCTGAAATATTATTTATGCCTGCTAAAGCAGCGAGAGTCGCGCCCATGCCGCTTTCAAGGCCGGCCTGAGCGTCGAGGAGTTTGGCGTCGCTTAATGCAATGTAGGCTTGAGTCGGCAATCCCAGGTATTTGCCAATTTCATTATAAGCACAATCAGTCATCATAGTTTCGATGGCTCCCATTGGTGTGGTTTCATAGCGCACATCAAATATGGCTGGAGAGCCACCATAAAGCATGGGCGTGCCTGGAACGGTAAGCTGGCTGATTACAATGCCGCTCAGGGTTTCAGCCGTATGTTGGACCAGAGTTCCAGTAAGCGTTACTGGCGCAATAAATCCGGAAAGCGGCATGGAAATAAATTCCACCGGAATGCCATACCTGGCACAATCCACAACATTTTGTGATGTTACATCGCTCCATTTTAACGGCGAAGTTGGGCAGCAAGAGAATATTGTCAGCGGTTTTTCTTTAAGGGCTTCCTCAGTGCCTCGAACAGCAAGCTGCAGATCTTTCATAATGTTAAACGCTTCAATAGTAAAAGTGCCGGTAACGACTGGTTTTTCACCATAAAGGAGGCTCAGGAAAAGTCGATAACTGTCAGAAATCATTTCATGGACGTCAGCTGGAATGAAAGCAGTACTTTGCGATGCAATATTCTTTAGCTGGCTGACAACTTTCACGTAGTTTATGTAATCTTCTGTTACAGGCTTGCGCATCTGATTTGAGCGATGATCAAGAATATTTAAGGCGGCTGAACCCGGAGTAAAATGAACATTATATTCGGAAAAATCATGAGTTTCGTTGCCATTGACATCAAAAAGCTGGAAAGAGCTGGGGGCGGTTTCTAACGCCTTCTCAATTATATCATCCGTAAAAAAAACATGGAACTTATCCATATCTACCTTCGCGCCATGCTCAGAAAACATCGATAAAAGCTCTTTATTATGTATTTCAACACCCAGGGTACAAAGAATTTCTGTTGCCTCGGATACAATCTGTTTAATGAGTTTTTCATCTAAAAATTTAATGGCCGGTCTCATCTAAATGCTCCTTATTAGAATGTGGTACAGCTTTTCTGTAAAATTAAAGATTATCATACAATTAAACAATAAAATATTTTTTTTACAGCTCAACATTCATTTCCTGCAAAAGAAAGTCTGCGCCTCCGAACTTTTGGGTTACCCACAGCACGTAACGGATATCCACCGCGATAGACCGGCTGTAAGATTCGTTCCACGCGTAATCATTGATGGTAGCCTCAAACGCCCGGTCAAAATTAACACCGACAATCTGTCCGCGGGCATTAAAAACCGCGCTTCCTGAGTTGCCACCTGTAGTATCCATATCGTACAAAATACAAACTGGCACATCATTCAATTTCGCATTTTTAAATCGACCGAAATCACGCGCCTTATACAAATCGAATATTTTTTGTGGCGTGTCAAATGGAGCTTTACCCGTAGTTTTATCGAGAACTCCGCCCAGAGTAGTGATGGGATGCATGGTGACAGCATCCGCCGGTGAATACCCGCGAATATGTCCGTATGTCAATCGCAAGGTTCTATTAGCATCCGGAATAAAATCAGTTTTCAGAAATTGTTTTTTAACATCTATGAGCAGCGCATGAAATTTAGCCAGAGCGCCAGTACGCCGTTTACCTGCATCTTTAAGTTTTTGATAGGTTGGATAGAGAGCTTCCGCAAACTGAATAAAAGGATCGTTTAGCGCTTTAACCTCTTCGGGTGATTTTTCCATTGCACTCATGAGAAATTTTTTATCAGTCAGCTTTGTATTTGAAAAAAGCTTATCAATAAAATTTTCAACTGAGTTACCATTGGTCCCATTCAGCAAAATATCAGCAATTGCCGAAACCTGTTTTGTTTCAGGGAGTTGGACAAGACGCATGAACATTTCTTTTAAAAAGGCCTTGTCAGTGGGTTCATAATAGTTTTTCAACGTTAATTTCATACGCTGCTTTGTACGATCAAAATTACGCTCCATATAAGCCGATTCCCGCTCGATATCCACCTTTTGCCGCTCAATTGCCGACTCATAAATGCTGTATCCAAAACTGAGCAAATTGCTACTACTGCGAAGATAGCGCATATTATTTTCGAAAAGAGCATGTTGTTGAATTTCTTCATAAATTTTTCCTATGTCAACAAGAACCTTGCCATATTTTTCTTTACGTTTTTTATCCGACTCGATATATTGCTGCAAGGCATGTTCCTGCTCACGTTTTTTGTCGACAATATGTACCCGCCTCAATCCTTTGAGTTTACCGCGCGCTCTTTTCTCAACATTCGCCAGTCCTTTGATTCGGGATGCATGTTTTATGGCAATCGCGTGATCATTTTCGCCCATTTTCTCCATGAAGGAAATTTGCCAGTTATAAAGATCCACGACATAAGGTAACCGAAATGTTTCTTCGAACGCTACAAAATGCGAGGTTTGGTGACGAGCCGTCCGTCCTGGATACCCTAAAATAAACACAAAATCACCTTCATCGACTCCTGCGGGTGCGACCTGTAAAACCTTTTTGGGTGTATACGGAATATTGTCAGGTGAATAATCGGCGGGCGAGCCATCCGGCGCAACATAGGCGCGCATGAAAGAAAAATCACCGGTATGTCGCGGCCATTCCCAGTTATCAACGTCACCGCCAAACTCACCGATGGAACGCGGCGGTGCATAAACCAGACGTACATCTTTTAAATAAGTATAAATAAACAAAACATAGGTTTTACCGATAAACATCTCCGAAACTTCAGCACGCTTGCCCGGCTGTTTCTTTTCAACGTCTTTGACGATTTGTTTAATTTTCTTTTCAATGGCTTTTGTGCGTTCGGCTAAGTCCATTTTGTCGTTGACAACGCTGAGCACTTCTTTTGAAACATCGCGGTAGGATTCGGTAATACGAGCCGTGTAACCTTTAGCCGCAAATTCTTCTGTTCTATTGCGAGCTATAAAGCCATTTTTTATATAATCGTTCTCCGCTGAACTGGCCGTTTGTATTGCACGGTAAGCACAATGGTGATTGGTTAAGATCAAGCCGTCTACTGAAACAAACGAACCTGAACATCCCCCTACCTGGACAATGCCATCAATTAAGCTTATACCATCAGGATTGAAAATATCCATAGCATCGATCTGCAGGCCCTTTGATTTCAGCTTTAATTTATGTATTTCGCTAATCGGGTACATCCCCTCTTCCGTGTACAAATCGTTTTCGGGAACCACCAAAGCAAAAATAAATGCTATGAAAATAAACCAGCGTCTGAACATGTTAACCTCCTCTGCTTCGAATACCATAAACGCCTGCAAAATATTGCTATTCATCGGATGACTTGAAGTCATCCTGAGTGTCAATTAAAGCTGAAATGACGGAAAAATTACATTTTGCAGAAGTCTATGGGTAACAATAGAGATATTGATTAATTAATATAGTTAATTTTAACCATTATCTTTAAAATAATCAACTATTTTTTATGAAGGTTTCATCTTCAGAATGGATGACAATAGATTTGTGAAATTACTAACCCGACGCACTAAAGCGCAGTGACAAAAGTGTGAAGTGCTTAAAATGACTAAAGTTTGAAGTTCAAATTAAGGAAATTTAAAAGTCAAAAAACTTTTTTAAAAAAACAAGGATTCAGGGGATTGGACAATATCCTTTGTATATTTTAATTGCTAATATTTTGATAAACTATGGCTTATGAGCTTTAATAAGATACAATTTATTACCCAATCCCCAAAACTCTCAACAGCATCTCGCAACCCCATGCTTCAATTTGAAGATGGAGCAAGGAATTTTGTTTCCGGATTGTCACTTTTCCAGTTATTCCAACGAGTTTTTGTTGACTGAAATTCTTCAAGCTCCCGATCAGCATATTCACCGCTGATACAGGTTAAACCATCCTGCCCCGGTAAATGATACCAGAGACTTTCAGTTTCATAGTCGTAAAGCACGAAAGTGTTTTCATAAGTCCAACCACTTGCGCTCAAAGTTAAAACCTCGCCATCAATCTCGCGGCTGTACACGGCAGCCAGATCAACGAGAGATCAGTAAGCTACGGCAACATGTGAATCTCCGAATTTTTCATCAGCGATTTCAACCATGGTCAATCGCGAAATCGGATAGGCACGTGTATTTCCATTCAATGTTGCACCAAGAACAAGAAAGGATTCAGATTCTTGCGGATAACCTGCTTCGCCTGGAGAAAGCATCTTTGGATTAAGAATTGGGCGAATAGCAAAAGGACCAAGTCCAAACTGAAATTTCAATGGATCCATGCCATATACATCTCTGGCATGTGTAACATCCCACTTTTTCCCTGTCGCGTCTACAATAGAAATCATTTCATTTTCTTCAATAGTATTAGCTTCACCGGGTGACGAAAGTGTAGAGTTGCAGCCCAGCACTAATAGTATGCTTAAAGAAGCTAATGTCAATGGTATAGAAAAAACTTTCATTTTATTATTCCCTGCATTAGTTGAACCAATAAATCTGATTAATTACTTTTTAGAACAATATTTCCTGAAATCTTATTCCTATGAAATTCATAATCAGAATGGTAAAATATTCTTGTGGGTATTAGAAAGAGTAGTCAATAATGTGTTGTATTGTCTTTTCTAATTTTTCACGCAATCATTGTAATGCAAAATTAATGTCTGCGTTTTCATTCAGGGATGTTTCGAATTACCGATGGGTTTTTTCTACTTAACAAAGGTCTTTTTATTTGTGGCAGCATTTTTACCCGCCTGCAGATTGGTTAAATAAATTCCTATAGCGCTTTTCTCGCCAAACAAGATAATCACCTGTCCCATACCCATCAAAATAATATTTTCAAATATATGCCATATCATTTCTACACGTACTTCATTTGCGTTGACAGACTCTGTTGTTCCTGCCAGTTCATAGCAACCGCAGTGAATGTTTAAGCCGCGCGCCAGAGAAATAGCAATTGCAATAATAAACATAAATAATAGGGCAGTCAGTATAGCAGCACTGCCGCGCAGCATCGTACCGGTAATTAAAAATAATCCTGCAAGAAATTCAATCCAAGGGAGGATCGTCGCCATGAGATTTGTGACTGCATACGGAACCAGTTTGTAATTTTGAATGTCCCGGGCAACGGTTTCAGTCTCGATTATTTTATGCAGGCTGGCGTAGATAAACAGACCTCCCAGAATCCAGCGGAATAAAATCACTGTTACGCGATTTTGCAAAATCTCTGTGACTTTTGACATTCAAGCCTCCTATCTACCAGGTTGATTCAATGGGATAACCGGCCTCCAACCAATCTATCCAGCCGCCCACAAAAACAAAAACGTGTTTGTAGCCTTGCTCCTTTAATTTTGCTGCCAGATGCTTCGATGCGTCACACTCTGTTCCGTCACAATAGACGATGATGACTTTATCCACGGCAATGGTGGAGAGCTTTGCAGCATATTCCGGCTCGGCCACACGATCATAAGGAATGTTGATCGCGGTGACTATGTGTCCCGCAGAATAGTCTTCGGGCTGACGCGCGTCAATGATAATGCTCGGCTGTTTTTGATAAATATTGTAAACCTGATTTAAAGTAATCCCGCGAATTTCTTCACTAAAATTGGAGCTTTCTACAAAACTTGTATCAATGCGAGTATTCTCTTCAGGTGTCTGCGCAGTCGTATCTCCAATTGGATCTCCAACAAACGTAACTTTTGGTTTAACAGCAATCCATGGTATTGGCTTTTTGCGCACAAGATTTGCTGTAATTCCAATAACTACGGCCAACAGAACAATTATTACAGACTGAACATAAGCGTTTACTGGTGACATATTAATATCTATCCTTCTTAATGAACTTTGTGGTTTAATTTTTTTCCAAAAAAACATAAATTTGATTTATAATACTACAAACACATCAGCCAGTATCCGTGAAAAATGAACTATCCATAAGTTTCATTTACCAGTAAGCTTCTGATGCAAAGGCAGCAGAGCCTCCCGGTAAATTTTAAGTATAGCCTCTTCTTGCTCTTTTAATGGGCAAACCGGAATTAAATCCATGGCTTCCGTCTGCGATAAATCTGATTTAAACAAGGTGTCCACAGCGCCATGCAGCATGGCTGGTAACGCTTTCTGCAGTTCATCCTCGTTTAGTTCAAATTCTGTGCCAAGATGTTGCAGCTCCTGCCACTGAAACCAGAAATAGGTCGGCCCCATCGCAGTCAGAACGGCATAAGCTTCCAGTTTGGATTCTTCCACTTCCGGCGACGCGCCCCAGTCATGAAAGAAATGCAGCAGTTTTGATTTTTCTTCAAAAGACATGGTATTGTGAAAAACAACCGGGTTGTATCCCTGGTGAACAATTGACGGTGCATTTGGAATCATTCGCGCCAGCCGCTTGAATCCGCCAAGAAGCTGCGATAATTTTTCTATTGAAACAGCCGGCGCCAGAGAAACTAAAATGGTGTCGTCCTTGAGCTGGTTCTGGATTTCCTCAGCTACTTGTTTCACAATTGGCGGATGAACGGCCAGAAAGACCAGGTCTGCCTGCAGGGTTTGCAAGTTATCAGTCACACCCAGAATTACCTCCGGTGAAATTGATTCTACCTTTTTTAAAACATCTGGATTTGGATCTGAAACAATGACTTTTTGCGGCAGTGCGTTTCTTTTATGCAAGGCTTTCAAAAGCAAATATGTAATGCGGCCGCCGCCGATAAAACTAATGCTTTGATAATTTTTCATTTTTTCTGGACTCCTTTTTTTACGTTTCCATGTGATTTATTTAATAACAAAAATGTTCTACACTGTTATAAAAAGAAGATAAATCCCGCCCAATAAAACCAGCGCTCCACAAACCCGTTTTATTATCACGACTGCTTTTGAATCTTCGGTCCAGTTCAGGTAACGTTGAACCCAGTTGGTTAAGGTACCAGCACTGACAATAACCGCTACATGTCCAACTCCGAAGGCCAACAGCAGTAAATTGGCTTTTATCAGGCTGCTTTGAGAAATATGAAAAACCGCCCCTAAGACCGGCGCTAAAAAGGCAAAAGTACATGGCCCCAGGCCGATACCGAAAACCAGACCTAAAATAAGCGCGCCGAAAACACCTTTGCGTTTCGTTTGAAATACAGGTATCCCGTTCCAGTGAAAATTGATAACGTCTAACAGGTAAAGCCCAATCACAACAAAAATGGCAGCCACGAGCAGGTTTCCAATAAAGCCAATATCGCCAAGTAATCTGCCCATGGAAGAAGTGATAATTCCGATCAGAACGATGGTAGCTAAAATGCCAATCGCAAAAACAGACGACAGGTTAAATGATTTTTTAATGCTTACCTGTCCCTGCCTGCTAATGTAGCCTATAATCAAGGGGATGCTGGCTAAATGACAAGGACTCAATAAAATGCTCAAGACACCCCATGCCAGCGACGCCATCAAAGCGATTTCAAAATTACCGCCCATGGCCTTTCCGAGCGTTGTGAATAATTGGGTAATCATAAATCTTTCCTAAATGGGTTGTGCGATTTTTAAGCCCTGAGCTTGTAGAAATTGATCGATTTCTGCTTCTGAGAAAAATCCTTCATGACGTAGGAGTTCATTTCCGTGCTGGTCTAAAAATATCTGGGTTGGGATCAATCGAATGCCATATTTTTGTGCAGGTCCCTGGTCCTTCCAGACATCATAAAAAACAACCTTTATTTGATCGCCGTATTTGGATTCAATTGCTTTCATAACTGGTTGCATTTTCTTACATGGAATACAGTTAACAGAACCCAGTTCGATAAATGTAACTTTTACATTCGAGCCATCGTTCATTACATCTTCAGATTTTATTGTTTGCGATTGCTCGTTCTGCTTGTTACAGGATATTATTAAAACCGTGAACAGTAAGATAAGCAAGGCAAATAATCTATTTATCATTTGAGGTCTCCTTGAGGCAATGTTAAATTTCAATATCAGGAATTATATCATCCGCCGGTAAGTTTCTGATACAGAGGTACCAGCACCTTGCGGTAAATCTCATGTATGGTATCCTCATGCTTTTTCAACGGGCAACCGGAATTAAATCCATTGTCTCGGCAGCGGTTAAGCCCGATTTAAACATTGTATCTACAGATAAATCATTTTTCAATTTTCTAACTCTCCTCAAAATAATGATGTCTATAGCATGTTTTCACTAACCACAACAAGATTTAATTAATAACTTACCTTTAATTATGGACACACCTCCGGCGTAGTTACAGCTCCAGTTTCATCAGTTATGAAATACCGTTTTTGAAACCACAACGCCACATTAACCAGACCAATCAAAACCGGCACTTCCACGAGCGGCCCGATGACCGCGGCAAATGCTTCTCCTGAGTTGATGCCAAAGACCGCTACAGCAACCGCAATAGCCAATTCAAAATTATTGCTGGCGGCTGTAAAAGAAAGCGTAGCGGTTTTCGAATAATCCGCGCCAATCTTCCTTCCCATGTAAAAGGAAACCAAAAACATTATGATAAAATAAAACACCAGCGGAATCGCAATTCTGACAACATCCATCGGGATTTTAACTATATATTCCCCTTTAAGTGAAAACATTACAATAATGGTAAAGAGTAAGGCAATGAGTGTGAGCGGACTAACCTTTGGGATGAACACAGTTTCATACCATTCTTTACCTTTGAATTTCAGCATGGTAAAACGGGTGATGATACCTGCCAGAAATGGAATGCCCAGATAAATAAATACGCTTTCAGCAATTTGCCCGATGGTGATATCCACGACAAACGACTGCAAGCCCAGCCATGAAGGTAATATTGTCAGGAAGACATACGCGTAGACGGAGAAAAACAGAACCTGGAAAATCGAATTAAACGCCACCAGGCCAGCGGCATATTCGGTATCACCTTTAGCAAGCTCATTCCAGACGATAACCATGGCGATACAGCGCGCAAGTCCGATCAAAATTAGACCGGCCATATAGTGCGGCATGTCCTGCAGAAAAATCACAGCTAAAAAGAACATAAGAATGGGCCCAATCAGCCAGTTTTGCACCAGCGATAAAGATAATATTTTGACGTTTCTGAATACATCCCCGAGCTCCTCGTACTTTACTTTCGCCAGGGGTGGATACATCATCAGAATTAATCCTATTGCAATAGGGATGTTGGTGGTACCAGATTTCATGGTATCCCAAAATTTTGCTACTCCTGGAAATAAATAACCAGAGAATACGCCAGCAAACATGGCAAGAAAAATCCATACTGTTAAATACCTGTCAAGAAATGACAGCTTCTTTGTGACTTCTTTCATCTTTAGTTCCTCTTAATTGAATTTCGTTGAATTGAATTATGTTTATTTGGTGGCATCTTTGAGCCAATTTATTAGAGTTGATTTCATCGGAATTTTTCCGCTGCTTTTTAATTTTTCATTTATAATTAAGCCTGGTGTCAGCATAACACCCAATTCTGCGATTTTTCTTAAATCAGTGACTTTTTCAATTTGTGCTTCAATAGCATATTCAGCTACTACCTCTTGACACATGGTTGCCAATTTTTGACAATTGAAACATCCAGGACCAAGAACTTTTATTTGTACCATTGTCAGTTCTCCTATTTTAAAATAATGAGCCGTAAATTAATCCACTGATTGTTGCCATAATTACAACCAGTGAAATAAATATCAACGTCTTTTGGTTGCCAATGACACTTCGAATAACCAGCATATTCGGCAGCGAGAGCGCTGGCCCTGCCAGCAACAAGGCCAGGGCCGGCCCTTTTCCCATTCCGCTTTGAATTAATCCCTGAAGAATGGGAACTTCGGTTAAGGTGGCAAAATACATAAAGGCGCCAAAGATCGAAGCAAAAAAATTAGATAATATTGAATTCCCGCCAACCAGATTTGCTATCCACTGGTTTGGTATCATTCCCCGAGCGCCGTCCGGCGACCCGAGTAAAAATCCGGCGACTAGAACTCCAGCGCCCAACAAAGGGAGTATTTGTCTGGTGAAATCCCACGAAGAACTCATCCATTCCTGAGGTTCACCAGGGGTTATCGAAAGAATAATGCTAAGGCCAATGACCGCAGCGGTAAAAGGCAACAGCGGATTCTCCGGAAAAAGCTGCGCCAGTAGAGCCACGAACAACCCGACCAATACTACATACATTTTATTGATCTTGAGAATAAAAACAAGCGAGAATGCTAATATAATGCCCATCACCGCTGTGATCTGCTATTTATGGGCGTGCATTGAATGCCAGATGCCACTGCTCGTGTCCGGCTTGCCCCAATTAGCAAACACCAGAATCGCCACCAAAACGAAAAAGTGGAACCCGGTCTGCCAGAGAGGTCGCGTTTCCTCCGGTTCCGGCGACGCTAATTGCGCTTCAGCTTTGGCCGTCTCTTCTTTACGATAGATTAAGTGCATGGTCAATCCGATAATCACACTAAAAAGCACAGCGCCAACCACCCTGGCAATTCCCAATTCTAAACCCAGTATTCTGGCGGTTAAAATAATGGCAAGAATATTTATAGCCGGGCCGGAATAGAGAAATGTAATCGCGGGGCCCAGGCCGGCGCCGCGCTTATGAATGCCTGAAAAAAGCGGCAAAACTGTGCAGGAACAAACCGCCAGAATCGTACCCGAAACCGAAGCTACCAGATAAGACAGCCATTTTTTAGCGGCTGCGCCAAAATACTTTATCACGGCTGCCTGACTAGCAAAAACAGCAATTACACCAGCGATAAAAAAGGCTGGCACCAGGCACAACAAAACATGATCCTGAGCATACGATTTTGCCAACATCAGAGCCGCACTAATTGCCTGATTAAATGTATCGTTGCCAACAGGCATGAAATACGCAAAAAGAAAGAATCCCAGAATCCACAACAAGCTTTTATACTGTTCTTTCCAATTCATACAATCGAGTTCCTAACTATGTTTCGCCAACTATCGAAATGATTTAATCAAAAAAAATTATCCGCCACAGATTTTAAGCCGATCCACTTTTTTCACTGTCTCAGCATCCTGTTGAAGAATTTCATCGTCTTGCAGCCATTGAGCCAACAGGGGCACGATTTCCTTCACGTACAATTCGGTGGTAGAGCGATTTATGTAATAATTCACCCATTTACCTACTTTTTCATCCTGGATCAATTCAGCATCGCGTAATATCGATAGATGCTTGGAAACGGTTGAGTTGGCCAAATGCAGGACTTCGGAAATCTCACACACACACAATGATCGAATTTCTAACATTTTTAAAATGCGAATTCGACTGGGATCAGAAAGCGCTTTAAAAATTTTAATTAAATGTCTCATATTTTATTATTACATTTCGTCAGGTGTCGAAATATACAAATGTGTTATTTTATTATCAAGTCTTTTTTCCTGTGAAAATATCATATTATTCTTTAAATGATTGCTTATCCTGAATTATTCATGAATTACCTAAATGTGCGACGCACTTGGAAACTAAGTTTTTTTGGCGGTGAAGCTAAAAATAGGCATAACTTCAGTCATTTCAAGAAGTGCGTCGCACATTTGTCACTTTTTATGAATTATTCAGGTTATAAAAAGACTGCGGGAATAAAAGCCCTTTGGATATTCTATAAGTTTTTAGACGCTGACCTACTGGATACTACCAATACTTAATCAAGACTGTCAAGATAATCAGTGAGAAATGCTTTCCCTATGAGGGTATTAACTGAAAACCAGATTAATTCTGTTTCAACAACAAATACAAAATGAGTCTGGCCCATGCCAAAACACCTGTAAATTTGTATTCCTTGCAAATCAAAATATTCACTGCCAATAAACACAGAGTTTTCAGGAGAGATTTTTTGGGTCATTTTAGTCCGTTCGGCCTCTGCCGTAGCGCTGTTCGCATAATAAGTAATATAGATTGTTGCCAGGCCTTTTGGTCCTTCATAAAAACCAATTTCATTATTAAGCGCTGCAACCGCCTGAAAATGCATTTTATCAATTATCCCTATAGCATCCTGGCCGGCAAGCCTTTGTTTAAGCGTGTGATTGTAAATCGTTGCAGGCAGATATTCTTTGTTCGCTGAACAGTTAGAAATCGCAAGTAGAAGGGCAAATGTACCTGTAATAAATAGCTGGCGCTTCATTATATTCATATTCCTCATTAACGCAAACGACATTCTCCGCTGGAAGTGACAGATAATGTCAAGCAGGAAAATTCCCTTTAATTGACAGCATGGTGTTCATTAGCTCAAAGTTATTTCACAAAAACTCTATATTCCCATGGCTTCAGCTTTAAACTCATGCCTTCAGAAAATGATATTTTCGTGCCAGTAAAAACATTCGTGTAATCACCCGGAAATAACACACCTTGAAAAGCAATATTCTGCTCCCCATCAGAAAAATTTATGATGACAAAGACCTTATCATCGTCCTTTTCTCTGACAAAAGAAAAAACCGCTTGATCGTTAGATGTGTGGACTCGAGTCAATGCACCGCCGCGCTCACCATTCCAGAGCGCTTTATTCGTCCTTTTCAGGTTCAGTAGTGTTGAATACAACTCGGTGAATTTATGTGCTTTCCATTCAATTGCATCCTTTTCAAAGAAGGCAAGCCGTTTAATCAGGCCAGCCTCCTGCCCGCTGTAAATCAGGGGCATTCCATATAATGTCGCTGTTAGCACAGCAAATGCTTCCACACCATCTCCAAGTCGTTCGAAAACAGTACCATTCCAGGAATTTTCGTCATGGTTAGTCGTAAAGTACATTCGATAAGCATCCCGTGGATAGGATTTGACTTCTTCTGCCAAATAGGCGTCGATATCAGCAACGGTCTTCTCCCCTTTCGCTATGCTGTTAATGAGCCCATTCATTTCCCAGCCATAACTCATGTCAAAGGCTTTTTCATGATGTTCAGGAATCTCCCATTCAGCAAGCATGAATACGGGCTTAATCTTATCCAGCTCTTCACGCACCTTATTCCAGAAGTCAGTTGGCACACCGCCGGCAAAATCGCACCTGTAACCATCAATATCGGCCTCCGCAACCCAGAATTTCAGGGCTTCCAGCATGTATTCTCTTAAATCAGGATTATCATAGTTCAGGTCTATGACATCAGACCAGTCAGGAACCGGAGGTGCAAAATTGCCATTCTCATCTTTCGTAAACCAGTCTGGATGTTCTGTGGCCATCGCATTATCCCAGGCAGTATGGTTAGCTACCCAGTCCAGAATCACATACATGTCCATTTCATGAATTTTCTTAACCAGCAATTTGAATTCATCAAACGTTCCGTGTTCAGGATTAACAGCGAGATAATCTTTGACAGAGTAATAACTGCCCATACTGCCCTTTCTATTTTTTTCGCCAATTGGATGAATGGGCATAATCCAGATAATGCCCACGCCCAGTTCTTTTAATCTCGGCAGGTGCTTTTCAAATCCCGCAAACGTGCCGGCAGGAGAATATTGCCTGAGATTCACTTCATAGATACTGAGATTATAACTCCATTCCGGGTGTTTTACCATACTGACACCACTAGTAAGAGTACTCTCTTCAGAAATCGTATCAGTGCTTTTTTGATCACACGCGGTGGTAATGAATAAAAATACTAATACAGATAAAAATAAATGCCAGTATTTTTTCTTGTTTCTAAATTTTTCGAATTTGCTCATAATATGCTCCTATTTCTTTTCTTAAATAAATAATACCCACTCAAAATTTGAGGGTGAATGGAGTTTTACTAAATTTTGAAAGTTTAGTAAAGCTGAGTTCTCTTTATTTATTGAAGAGATACGATCCCGATAAATCGAGGCCTCTATATTTAGTTTTACTCTTCAGGCACGCCATACATCTGATCGGGCGTAAGTATCTGCGGGAATCTTTCCCGCAGCGATTTACGTGCTTCATAACACAAATGGCATTCATCGGCATAGCTTTCATCATTGGGCAATTTGTACCGTCGAACTAACTCAGCAGGACCGCCTTCGAGCAGCGGACCAATTATGGAATGCTTTTCAGGATTGTAGTTCTCGCATATTTCATTCAAAGTCGATTGAAAAATATTGCCAATAGAGATGCCCTGGCAAATATGTAAATATCCAAACGGATCAACATGCACCCTTCCTGGCTCGCGGAAATCTTCATGTCGGCATTCAGTGAACTGATTCCAGGGATATCTATCAGCTTGTTCAACAAGTGTTGCTGCGGCGCGACCGCGGTACATGACCTTGGCTTCTCCTGTTGGAAGCTGACCGAAAATCGACTCAGCATTCAAAGTCTCAGGTCGAGCAATACTGATTACGCCAATGGGGATGTTCAAACTTCCTGCCGCCTCTTTAGCAGCTTTTGCCTGCTGGCTGACTTTCTCGCTGAAATGATACAAATCACTGCTAATCGAAAGATCCTGGATTAATCCTGCAAACGGTTGCAGCCATTCGCTGGCGTCTTCTACACTGGTCGCCCAGTAACTATTGGTAACGAGACCTACTTCGAAACCGAGGTGTGCAGCATTCTGAACGCTTTTGAGCAGAACAGGATAATACATAAATGGCTCTCCCCCTTCAAAATATATCGACTCGATCGTACCCAGCTCCTTTGCCTGCTGGAGTATGTGCTCGATAGTTTCCAGAGTCATCGTCCCGCTTTGCCGGGGGCTGCCCCAGACAAAGCAGTGGTCGCATTCAAAAGTACACTGGTAAGTTAAGAGTAAATGCAGTCCTGTAAGTTTCATATTAAAACCATCTGTTAGTTTACCCAATCGAAACATGAATAAAATTCATGCTTGTACATTGAAGGCTACATTCCCCAATTTTTAAATTATAAGGATAGACATAAATGTCCGTGACAGATACTGGCTGGTCTGCTTTTTTCTAATTCTCTACTTTAATGGTAATTAGTTGCATAACCAGCTCGATATCATTCCTGTTTTGAACAGGCACTTGCAGTCCCCTGCCCTCTGCATATTTTCTCGCCTGATTTAGAGTGTCGAAGATGTGCCGGGGTATTGAGCTTTGTTCGATCGCTTGCACCGCTTTGTCTCCAAACACAAACACGACTACGAATTGCCCGCTGCCAGGATATGAAAAAAACAGGTTACGTTTTTTCTTCAGTAATTTCATGGTCCAGCCGGAATTTTTACCATAGTGTTTCCAATCCTCGGCGATGTCTGGAAAAATTTCTTTGACATAGGATTTCAACTGGTCCCATAGCTGCTTGGTTTCCCCTAAGGCTTCTAAAAGATCCTGATCTTTAGGGGGATTCGATTTGTCTACAAAAACACTTAGCGCCATCTGTTCACCCTTTTTTTTGTGATTAATTATAAATGTCTACAAGATGTCGGTTATAAGAGGTCCTTTTTCAAAAAATCGTGCTCAAAGCAGTTGTAGATAATCTCATTTAGGTCGCTGTTGGTGCATCTAACACACGTTCCGACATCTATAGCTTTTACCTTTTCCTTATATTTCTTGCTACGATATATTTTTGCAAAACCTTCCTTGGCAAAGCTCCCCAAGCATATATCTCTCCTGTCACAACAAGCGTAGATATTTCCGTTAGCCCCAAGCACTGGTAAAAAAAAGGGAGAGTAACAATTGCTCCATTCGCGCTCAAACCATACCCCATTCATTTTTCTAGTTATTCCGAAAATCTTGAACTTCTCACTTTCAAATTTTTGTTTGCTTTCTGCAACCTTTGCTAATGCATAGTCAATTATTGCTAGAAGTTTTTGATTCTCCGTTTTGGATGGAAGATATACTGGTCTAAAGTGGACAAAATCTATTCCAATTTCTCGCATAACTCTTGTAAACAGCGAGATTTCTTCATAGTTCTCATGGTGGATTAAGAAAGCAGCCCCGATCTCTGTGTGGCTGAATTTTTCTACTCTCAGCTTAGCCAGAATTGTCAATCCATTTACAATATTTTCAAAGTCTTTTTTATTTTTGGGTTGGTGCAGTCTACAATAGGTTCCGTTAGTTGCTGCATCCAGACTGATTCTGAAATAGTCACAATATTCTACGATCGTATCGAGATATTTATGAAGTAGACTGCCGTTTGAATTGCATATAACACCCAAGCCTTTCTGCTTGGCAAGTCGAAGAGCTTGTCCGTAAAATGGATTGGTCATTGGCTCACCACCTCCACAAAACCGTATCAGCTTTGTACCCAATTCGGCTGCATCTTCAATAACTTGCGTTATCGTTTCTGGCTTAAGCAAAACATGGTTTTGCATCCTATAAGAAATGGGTTCGCACCAAACGCAATCCTGTTGACACAAGTTACTTAATTCAAGGTCAACGACTATCGGCCGTGACGGTCCACCATTGAGCAAGCACTCAATGTTTTTTGCATGCGCCAGTATTTTGAATTTGTTGAATCTGTTGTAATCAGAATCGATTTCGGTATCATGTTTGCTGTTCACCGTAGTTTCCTTTTTCAATGCTTGAAGTTATACGTTTTATTTTGTGAAAAAAGACAGCATTTGCAAACAGTTTGTCGCCTGCTAATGTACGATTACCCATGTGTTCTTACTGCCTTAATAAGAACTTCGCTGATAAAAGCTATCTCACTCTCCTTTAGATCGTAGAACATGGGAAGACTTATCACACGTTTAGAGAATTCCTCGGCGTTTGGGAAAGGCCCATAAGAAACCTCTTTAAAGACCCTTTGTTTGTTCAGTGGAAGAGGATAAGTTATTCTAGTTTCAATTCCATTCTTGCTTAGCACTTCAACAACTTTGTCCCGGTTCTCAACAAGAATAAGAAAGAAAAAGTAACTAGGCCTTGCATTATCGGTAACCTGCTGGAAAGCTATTAAGTCAGTATCTTTGAGATTTTCACGATACCTATTTGCGATCCACCGTCTTCTTGCTATTCTTGCCTCAATTTTTTCAATTTGATTAAGACCGATGGCGGCATTTATATCTGTCATTCGGTAATTATGCCCTAAAATATCATGCATGTATTTAGCACTTTCGCCTAGATTCCTAATACTCTTTGCTCTTTTTTCAAGCTCAGGACTATTTGTAAAAACCATTCCCCCCTCAACTGTTGTTACCGCCTTAGTTATGTGAAAACTGGTCGTATTTATTTGCCCGACTGAACCACACTTTATTCCGTCTCTTTCTGCGCCAAGCGACTGAGCTGCGTCCTCGATCAGGAACAGTTTCTTTTCTTTTGCAATATGTCTTAGTTTTCCCAATTCAGCAGGATGTCCTCCAAAATCCATAAAAACTATAGCCTTTGTTTTGTCTCTAATTTTTTCTTCAATCAAATCTGTATTAATATTGAATGTTCTCGGTTCAATATCTACAAAGACTGGCTTGGCATTCTGGTAAAGAACGCAAGTCGCTGTGGAGATGTAAGCCATTGCAGGCACAATAACTTCGTCACCGCTTTCGATGCCAATGGCCTTTAAAGCTACATCAAGCGCCGCCGTGCCACTGTTAACTGCGATGCCATAATTCTGTCCGACAAAGTTGCTTACTTTTTCCTCAAATTTCTTTGTGGTAGGTCCCATTGTAAGCCAATTCGTGTCGAAGACTCTTTTTACAGATTCAAATTCCTTATTTGAAATGTTTGCGTTTGACCAGGGTATCTTGTATTGCATTCAATAAACTCCCAGTTCCGATGCTTGAATTAGAGCAGGCAGCACGTCCTCAACTCTTCTAGTGGTTTCAAAACCGATCTTCTTCCTGAGCTTTTCACCAGTGATCCTGTAATCTCTTAAGTCATCAGAATTTTCAACGAAATCCACTTCGAAACTACGAAACTTACGTAGGATATTGAGCAAGTCTTCTTTATTTAAGTTTTCTCCGACTACATTAAAGATTTCCCCACTTACTATTTCTGAAGGGGAGATTATTATTTTCTCAACGGCATTTGCAATGTCGCTGTTGTGAACATAAGGTCTGTAAAGTTTTTGTCCGTAAACCGAAACTTTTTGCTTCGAAACGATCTTCTTGACCAGAAAATGTATTAGCAAGTCTTGACGCATTCGCAGTGAGAGCCCATAAGCCGTGCCCAATCTAAGTACTGTGTACTGCAGATCTGTAATATCAATGCTACTTAAATATTGTTCTACGGCAATCTTTGTCTCCGCATATAATGAAACTGGATTAAGCTCACTAATTTCAGAAAGGATTTTCCCTGGGTAAATCCCATAACTGCTTGCCGTAGAAGCGAACACAAATTTTTTTCCGTTATCTCTGCATTGATCAATGAGGGAAATGCTTGCATCTTGATTTACTTTAATCGCATCTTCTCGATTTTTCTCACAAGGAATATCTCCAACAATTGCTGCCAAATGAACCACGCTAATAGAGTCCTCCATTTCTTTACACAGAAGATCAGTATCACAGATATCACCCTTTACGAATTCAAAGTGGGGATTATCTAGAAAAGCTTTGAGCGGATTTTGCCCAAAGTGAAGATTGTCGAATACTTTAACCCTTTGATCTCTTTTGAGCAGATGGGATGTTAGAACACAACCAAGGTAGCCTGCTCCACCAGTAATGAATATTTTTTCTTTTTTCATCTCAAGTAAAAATAAATTAATCGCTTATAGAGTTTACTCAATAAATGAAAATCGTGATAATTATCAAAATACAATTAAATGACTGTCGAGTAGAAAGTTGTCAATCTATTTCTCTAACGAGCCGTGATTGATTAAGTCTCCAAATAAATTAATAAAAAACAATAGGAAATTAAATATATTAAGAAGGACAAGAGATGACAGCACCAAATTGAAACCCGATAGGAAATTAGGCCAATTAGGCTTTATAAATGGTTTCAATTGTTTTTCAAATTCAATGGCATGAGCTAAATGTGCTCTTTCATCGATTTGGTCTTTAATTGTCATCAAACTAAGAAATAACACTATTAAAAAACCAGAAAACATGAATATGATTTGTACCCAACTCGTTAAAGTTACTTTGAATAAGGTCAAGAGAACAGCGCCCTCAACAATTGTCAGCATTCTAAAAGCGTTCCACTTCAGCTTGTCTTGATGCCTGTGCCATTCACAATGTTGCTGGTAGACGATGGTATTTGGTTCCTTCGAATTGTTCATATGTCCTCCTTAATTAAGTTACAAGTGTGTATTCACCTTACCCAAGTATTCCTATCAATTTGATGGAAGTATAATGTGAAGTCCATTTGCTCTCTGAGTTCTTTTATTCCTCTCCATTTTTATTTCTTCTCGTTCTTTAGCGACTTCCCCTGCTAACGATATATTGAGCGGTTTAGTAACCGCTAAAAAAGATTCTATATTGAACATTAAGAATCGCAATTTTCTATTATTAAACATTTGTTTTGATTGAAACGAATCTATCTTTAACTGGTTCTATCAAATCAACTGGGTACTGAAAAATGTTATGAATTATATCTAGCCAAAACAACATCTTCTCCCTCATCGTAAAGTGATTAAACCTATCTCAGACTCAATTTCATCGTGGAGTATACTTCAAAAGATACAATTGAAATAAAAATAAGAATTCATGAGTTGCTAATCAAGGAAATTATACAAATTTGTTAGAAATCTTGAATGAAATAGTTGATATAAATCAATTTTAAATATTCAAAATTACTACATTGTCTCATTGTTACCTTGTTAATTATCAAGCAATTTAACAACAGTACAATAAAACAATAGATCAATCAGAATTAAAAACTTGCTTATATTCTAAATTTCATCTATTTTAATGAATCAATCAAGGAGAAAGGAATAGAGGACATGGCACATCACACAGTAAAAGCAGGTTATTCAGCATTGGTTGACAGACTCAACCGCTTCCCACAGGGTGCTCCATCATCGGACGTTCTTTATGAAATTCTGAAAATGCTGTTCAGCGAGCGTGAAGCTGGTCTGGCTGCGCTACTCCCGCTTAAGCCATTTAAAGCTGAAAAAGCGGCCAAAGTGTGGCGTATGAGTGAACCTGAGGCCGAAAAAATTCTTGATGAGCTGGCCAGCCGCGCCATCCTGTTAGATACCGTAACAAAACACAGGAAGCGGGTTTATGTTCTGCCCCCGCCAATGGCCGGCTTCTTTGAATTTTCAATGATGCGCGTGCGGGAAGATATTGACCAGAAAGTGTTGAGCGAGCTTTTTTACCAGTATTTAAACGTCGAAGAAGAATTCATCAAAGATTTGTTTGTCAACGGTGAAACTAATATAGGCAGAACCTTTGTCCAGGAAACCGCGCTTCCAAGCGAAAATGGACTGCATGTTCTGGACTACGAACGAGCCAGTGAGGTCATAAAAACTGCAAGATACAGCGCGATTGGCATTTGTTACTGCCGCCATAAAATGCAACATGTTCAAAAAGACTGTGATGCGCCAAAGGAAATTTGCATGACTTTCAGCTCGGTAGCCAAATCACTGGTCAATCATGGTTATGGCCGAGAGGCAGACGCGGTGGAAGGATTAGATTTACTGCAGCAAGCTCAGGAGCAAAACCTGGTTCAATTCGGGGAAAATGTTCGCCAGCGGATTGGTTTCATTTGTAATTGCTGTGGCTGTTGTTGTGAAGCGATGATTACTGCCCGTAAATTCGGCCTGCTGAATCCAGTCCATACTAGCAACTTTATTCCACAGATAAATAATGAAGAATGTAATGGTTGTGGCAAATGTGTAAATGTCTGTCCAGTTGAAGCCATGTCAGTAGTTTCGGCGAATGATCCAACTCACCCCAGGAAACGAAAAGCCAGGTTAGATGAAAAAATCTGTCTGGGGTGCGGCGTCTGTGTGCGTAATTGTTCGACCAAGGCTATATCATTAAAAGCGAGGCCGGAGCGGGTTATTACACCGATAACATCTACACATCGGACAGTGCTCATGGCGATAGAACGGGGCAAACTGCAAAATCTGATATTCGAAAATCAAGCTTTGAAGAGCCACCGGGCCATGGCGGCCATTTTGGGTGTCATCCTAAAGCTGCCTCCTGTGAAACAAGTCATGGCGAGTCGGCAAATGAAATCGCGGTATCTGGAGAGGATGTTGGGGTGAAGGCACATTTTTTAGGAAAAATTTTAATTTTCATATCAAATCATCAAAAAACCACGCCTGTTTCAACAAACAATCTTCCCGATTTTAATCGCTGGTCAAAATATATTCGGTAACCAAAATTAGCAAATAACCAGCGATTTATCCGATAGTAACCTGTGGACTCGGCCCAGGAACTGTAAGTTGTTTGGATACCTGTTTGATAAATATAACTACCCCCGGCAAAATTGACCGCCAGTCCGCGTACTACTGGCAATCGAATACTAAAATTGGGACGGTAACCTTTTGTAAACATGGTTGAAAAATAAGATAATCTCAAACTCACAGTTGCCCAGGTGTTAAATATTTGCCGGGCACTTAAAGCGCCAGACGCGGAAATGGTATTTTTAATCACACCTTTGCGGAACCGCATTCCAAAGTTTCCAGAGAATCTCAATCGATATGGCAGATTCAAAGTTATTCCTGTATGCAGACCCTGTCGTATGGTTTCATCGAATAAACTATCCGGGATTGAACGGGTTTCAAACACCCGAATAGTTTTTCTGGCATCATAAGAAGCATTCAGTGAGATAAATTTTGTTGGTGAAAAGCGCGTACTCACAAAAAAATTACTTAATTGCAAGCGGTCATGCGCATCGTCTTTTTTCCAGCCGCGATTGATATCAACTTCCACGGTTTGATAGATAGATAATTTCGATCCCATCCAATAACTATTTTGCAGATAGAGAAATTCCCGGCTCACATCCCCTTTGTTGTATCTACCGGAAAACGCAATCGTCGCATCAAAACGCTGTGATTTATAGTCGCCTTTTTCAAAATTGACAAACAGACCCATTTTTTGTTCATCGGTTTGGAAACTCGAACCTCTTAAGCCGGGCTGGGTTCCGCCGACCACTCCCAACCGCATGAAGCCATTTATTTTGTATGAAAAAAATCCGCCATCAACGTAGCCGATTCCGCGGATTCGGTGTGATAATATTCGTCCCAGACTCACTTCGTAGGGCGAATCGTCTTTACTGTAGACCAGCCCAAGCTCATAAACCGTGTGCTTCCACTCATTATCCGATAAAATGTTGCTCAACACGTGGTCTCTTTTATGGCCTCGCGAACGCCAGCGTAGTCTCAAGTCAAACGGCGAATTAAGAAATTTTTGCACTTTAAATTTCGAACGCAATCCCAACTGAAAGTAATCGGAATTTGACCGGCTTTTGTCATCTAACCAAAACAACTGAACGCTTAGACGGCCTTTTGTTTTATTTGCCTGCGATTTGCGGGTTTTTCTAACCGTGCGTTTGGATTTATTACCCTGGCCTGGTAATCGAACTTGTGAAGATTTGGTTTCTTCTTTTTCAAAACCCAGGTTGGTCATTGTTACCAGACCTTCCACCCGGTCTCCTTGTCTAATTTTACTTCTTTGTGTCAGTAGTTTACAGGAAGAGGAAAGATTGGCTATATTGTCCACAACTATTTGGGCAATTAAACGACCATTTCTCAAAACAGACAGTGTATCACCAGCGGCGAATCCCTGTTTTGAGCCAAGGTTTATGTAATATGAATTTTGGGAGATATATTTGATCTCACCGATTCTTTTAGTTACACTTTGGCTAAAAAGTGACGCCGTAGCGAATACGCTTACTAACAGGAAAGTTAATACTAATCTATTAGACGTTTGTTGAAATTTAATCATCGCTTTTCCCCCGGGGATGGCAATCGTAACAGGCGTTGCTTTCGTATACATAATTTTTTACTTCGCCTAAATGTTTATCATCCATTCTAATTCGACTATGTTCATGGCAGTCCAAACAAGTGAATACTTTTCGGTCATTTTGATCGTTGTGGCAAACAGCGCATTCGTCCCATTCACCGGCATGTGCCCCGGAAAATATCGGGAAGAAAAGGTTGTCATGTTCCTGGAAATCGCCTTTTTCACCATTTGGATGGCAAAAAAGACAATTTATCGTGGCATAAACATAGTCGGTAATTCCGGTATGTTTTGAATCTGTTATTACGGGTTCATGATCATGGCAGTCAATGCAAGAGACCACCTGGAAGGTTTCCGGGTTCACATGACACTCGGAACATTCCTGCCAGGCATCCTGATGAGTGCCAGTGAAGATTGGGAAAAAATCGACGTCATGATTTTCGATTCCACCTTCTCCGCTGCCATGCGGGTGACAGGACAAACAAGCGGTGCTTTCATAAGCATATCCCGAAATACCGCGGTGTTTGTCATCCATTTCAGGCTGTCGATGCTCATGACAATTCAAACAAGTAAATTCCATAAACGATGTAGGATTTGGATGGCATGTGCGGCATTCATCCCATGCACCGTTATGCTTACCTGAAAAAATCGGAAAAAACACATCGTGAGACCCTAAAAACGCCGGACTCCAATCGTTCATTTCATGGCATTCCTGGCAGTTGGTCATAAATGAATTTGCCACATGATTGGGATTTTCGGTTGCAAGGTAGTCCTGCTGATGGCATGAAATACAATCGGTAGTGAGCATGGCAAAATCGCCCTGCTGCTGGTTGCGATGACAACTCTGGCAGTCAACAAGCGCGTGCCTGCCCAGCAAAGGAAACCGACTGTTTGAATGAATTTCTTCTACATTAAATATTTCCCATCCCTGCTGGCTGTGACACTTCTGGCAGTCGCCACCCATCTTGGCCTGGTGCACATCTTCGTGACAGGTAAAACAATCGCTGCGGACTTTCGAAAAATTTTCGATATTGTGGCAGGATTCGCATTCAACTTCACGATGACGATCCAGTAGTTCGAAGCGGATTTGATTGTGGTTAAATCGGATTTTATCCCACGACAAAGTGATGTGGCAGGTCTCACAATTTAAATTCATATTTTTGTGCGGACTTTCCTGCGCAATCCCGCAAACGGGCAAGGTACAATTTACCACGACAACGATAACAAGGGTGCAAATAACTTTTGGCAACTGAAAATATAAGGTGAAACCGCGATTATCTAAGCACATAAATCTTCCTTATTAAAATAAATGGATTCCCGATTGCAGCGCAAGGAATGACATTTTACAATCAACCTATCTTTTATTAGCATGACAAGACACACATCGTTTGTCCATTGGTTTATAGCGAACAAACCGGGCACGGCCATTAGTTTCTACCTTATGACAATCCACACAGGAGACTTTTTCGTGCCCTCCTGTTAATTTGAGCGAAGCATCTCGATCATGGTTAAATCGCAATATTTCCCAGCCAGCAGGAAGGTGACATTTGTCACAGTTTTTCGCCGGCCTGCTGAGTAAAAATTGTCCAAAATGAATATCTTTGTGGCAGCTTCCACAGGCCATGTCCATTGGTCGGAATAAAATGCGCTCGCTGCTCAATCCCACATCCACGGTTTTGTGGCATTTTCGGCAGGCCACATTCGTGTGCTTGCCTAACAAAGGAAACCGCGACGCATTATGATCAAAACTGGAACTGCGCCAGCTCGAAGTTTGATGACACGATTCACAACCGCCAGTTTGAACATGGGCTGCTAACTGCCCTTTGTGGATGTCTTCGTGGCAACCGCTGCATCTTTTATTCGCAAATTCAAATTTTCTTCTTTCACGCGAAGTCCCGCGATTTTCCAACACATGGCAGGCAATACATGGTATAGCCAAATGCGCACCGGTGAGTGGATAGTCACTTTTCGCATGCTCTGAGACATCATAATGAGCAGGCTTAAATCCAAAAACATCGTGGCAACTTTCGCAGCGACCTTTGTCCGGGCGGGCGGAAAACTGTCCAGAATGCGCGTCTTTATGACAATACGAACACTTTTCAAATCGTGGCCCGGAGTTGACTTTTCCTCCAACATGGCACTTTTCACAGGCGATATTCTTGTGGAGACCAATGAGTGGAAACCGGGTCAAAGAGTGATTAAATCCTGTCGAAATTAACCGGTTCCAGCCAAGGGTGTCGTGACACTTTTGGCAGTTCTGTCCGAATTTCCCCAAGTGTGGATCTTTGTGACAGGGCGTACAGTTTTTAAATTGTAGATTCTTAAATTTAACAAAAGTCCGCTTTTTAGAATCCTTTTGACGGGATTGAATAATCGGGACAGCAGGATGACAATTAACACAATCAACTTTTTGGTGTTTCCCAATCAACCGAAAATTTAACCGGTCATGTGAAAATTTCACAGCGGGTTTCCAACCAGAATAATTATGGCATTTCAAACAATCCTGCGCTAACTGGCCCTGGTGCTCATCAGAATGACAGCTCAAACAGGTTCGACCTAATCCCAGAAAGGTTTTGGAAATGTCAATCTCTTTGTTCAGCTTTCTGGGATCGTTATCTATTTTACCGGGTTGATGACACTGTTGACATTTTAAATTACTGTGTTTCCCTTCTAAAACATACCCAGTGCGAACATGATCGAATTTTTCTTTTCCTTGCGGCCAAAATATCAAACTAAAATTCCGGCCATTATGCTCACTGTGACATTCAAAGCAATTTTTGTTTTCTCTTTCTGTAACGAAAAAATGAAAGCCTGTTTTATTATTTTTAAACTGCCGGATTTCATGATGGCAGTCTAAACATTTTGTATCTTCAGGACCGCCTCCCAGGGTATGGCACTTTGTGCAGTTTGACATTCCAGCAAGTTTGGCATGGGGCAGAGCCAATTTTCCGGGAGATATTTGCGCCTGTAATGTTATGGAAATTCCGAAAATTATAATACTGAGATAAAGAACCTTCCTGTTCATAATCTTCCCGATTACATACTCCCTGAAAAAATCCAGCGATACCCAAATAAGATTGCAATGGCAATATGCACAAACATGATAATGATCATAACATAAGCAAACGGTTTGTGAATGACGTGCCAGTAATGCAGCATCGGTTGGATGGTTGATAGAAAAGTCATTTTTCGCATCAACAGAGATTTTTGTTTTACGACGCTGATTAATTTATGGATTTCCCTTCTGGGTAGATTGACTTTTGCCCGGCGAATGTCTCTTTTTAAAGTTCGAATGCGAAAAAAACGTGAGAAGTCATTTTTGATGATTGCCCAAATAGCAAACAATCCTTTCGGCCGGTCACCTGGTGAAATACCTGAAATTGCCTGTATGCGGTTGACAAATTTTTCACTTAAAAGATATTTTTCTTTTAACATCCGATTCATCAAATTATTTTTATCTTCAATCTCACGGATAGTGAGTTCATCCCCAGAAAGTGTTCGGGGAATTTGCACGTAGAGATAACGCCCCAAAATACCACTGACCATCACCGCCATCATGGAATGATAGCTGATTGCCACGATACCCCCAAATTTGAAGGAAGTGTGCAAATTGATCAGCACGGGTCCCATTATACCAAAAAATATATGAATATTTAACCAGTATTTAATTTTACCAAACCGTAAGCCAAATAGGTGCCTTTTGCGCGCTGAATACAAAAAGAGTAACAAAATCATGGAACTACCGACAACACCCAGTCCGTGTCCCCAGACGCCACCGGGTTTCATTGCCAAATGTTTTGGTGAGTGTGGTCGTAATTCTATAGGCAGGCTATAATATTCATAACTTTTAATTTGCACAATGACTGCAAACAAAATTCCCACAGCATACAGAAAAATCAGGATCGTTCTATGAATTCTCAAATTATCTCTCGCCAAACTTTTTTTGAATACTTATACCAGCATTTTGCAGAAATGCCGTCGGCATGACCCCGCCAATAAATATGAAAACATAATCATTTTCCAAAGAATATTTTTGGTCTTTTTTTGTAAGAATAACTTTTTCACGCTTGACTTCTAAAACGGTGGATTCAAACAGAGTATGCACTTTATCGAGCTGCATGGCGCGTTCTATTTTATGCTCATTTTTCTCCTTGATTCTACTAAAAGTATTTTTCCGATAAGACAAAGTCACTACTGTGCCTTTTTGTTCAGAAAGCGCTATCGCCGCTTCAACCGCGCTATCGCCGCCACCAATCACCAGAACTTTTTTGCGAATATATTGCTCCGGCTCCAACAGCCTGTAAGCAACTTTTGAAGACACTTCCCCGGGTACGCCCAATTTTCTGGGAGTACCCCGTCGGCCAATCGCCAGAACCACCCGCTGTGCGAAATATTCGCCTTTACTCGAAGTGATCTTGAAAAAACCATTCTGCTTTTCGATCGCTTCGACTTTTTCTTTTGTATGAATCTCCACACCGGTATTGTTAATAATTTCATACCACATCTCCAACAAATCTTCTTTTAAAATTTCCCGGAACTTAACTTTACCATAGAGTGGAATATCCATCGGCTGCGTCATCACCAGCTTCTGTCGAGGATAACTTAAAATCGTACCGCCGATATCATCCTGGTCAAGGGTGATACATTTAAGCTTATCTTTTTGCGCTTGCAAAGAAGCGGCCAGACCTGCCGGGCCCGCGCCAACAATCGCCACATCCAAAACATCTGAATACTTTTTGGACAGAGTTGTCCCCAGGTATTCTACGGCTTCTCTGCCCTGGGTTACAGCGTTGCGGATGAGCCCCATTCCCCCGAGCTCACCAGCGATATAAATACCGTTCACATTGGTTTCAAAGTTCTCTTTGACATGAGGCAACTCTACACCCCGACGTTCGGTGCCGAAAACCAACGAAATCGCCTCTACAGGACAAGCAGCTTCACAAGCTCCGTGGCCGATGCATTTCGTCGGTGAAACCAACTCAGCTCGACCATTTACAATTCCTAAAATATTACCTTCCGGACATTTAGGCACACAAGCTGCCGTGCTGATGCAGCGAGCAGGATCGATTTTAGGATGAAGCGAAACCGGCTCCATTAATCCCCTTTTCATGGAATCTTCCAACCGTTTTTTAGCTTTTTTAGTATGTTTTGTATGCTTATAAATATATACAGTTGGAATAACAACCACTAAAAATATCGTAATAAAATAAGTAAGCGTTTCTAACATAACCCAATAATTCCACAGATTACAGCAACCAGTTAATTGAAATTTTACTTTTAAAATCAAATTTCATGCCAGATATTTTCGGGCAGTCTGATGTCAATATTGCTTTCCTGTTATCCATTTTTAAGACACCATTAAAGTATTAAAAAACAATAGTTCATTCATAAAATCATTTTATTATAGCAATTCTTTATAAGATGTACTTAATTTATATATCGTTACAATTATGAAATTAATAAACATTTTCATACTTTTAACAATCTTTTAAAAAGACTTTAGTAAGTTTCTTTCAAAAAAAAATGCCCCCACCCAAATTGTTCTATGATCTAAATATAAAGGTATAGAATATCTTTATATCAGGAAGCTGGAAAAAATTATTAAGCTTCGGATAACTTTTAATATACGATTTGTCACCGCTGCTGACACATTAGTGCTTTGACTCAGGATTTCTAATACTGATTTTAATTCATTATTTTTAGAGCTATATAGAAATTTATTTAATTTCAGTATTTTCATGAGTTTTACATTTGTGCGTTCAGCGACATCCACTGCGCTAATATTTGCTCAAAGAGGATTATTAATTTCATGGATTACGCCGGCCACCAGTTTACTGAATTTAAGTAGTTGTGCCTGAGTAGCATTATACCTATTTACGTATCCGGCTGTCGGATAAATTATCTGGTAAAGAAACCGTAAACGTTGTCCCCTTGCCCAATTCACTTTCTACTTTAATGTCACCTTTATGTTTTTGTATTATATTGTAGGAAGCATAGAGTCCCGTTCTCATTCGGATTTGTGACTGCCTTTCTGTAAAACCTGGTTCAAAAAGTTGTTCAATTTTTTCCTGGGAAAGACCTTTGCCTGTATCTGCAATGCTGACAAGTACATAACCGTTGTCGAAATAGGTACTAATGGTAATTGTACCTTTTCCTTTTATAGCCTGAATCCCATTCATCACAAGGTTCATGAACACCTGGTTGAGTTCGCTAGGGTAGCTATAAATCTCCGGAATTGTCCCGTAATTTTTCTGTATTTTAATGCCATTTTTTAATTCATGGCCCATAAGTGTGAGTGTACTTTCAAGCCCTTCATGGATGTTTGTTTTTTGAAAAGGCGCTTCATCCAATCTCGAGAAGTTTTTTAAACTCTGGATGATTTTTGAGATACGAGTTGTTCCTGTTGCTGAGATTTGAGTGCTTTGGCTGATGATTTCCAGTGTTGATTTCAATTCATTATTATTTATTTTATTTTGAAATTCATCTGATTTCAGCATATTTATTACTTTTACATTTGCCCGTTCAGCAACATCCACGGCGCTGATGATTGCCCCGAGAGGATTGTTAATTTCGTGAGTTACACCGGCCACCAGTTGACCAAGAGCAACCATTTTACTGGATTGTAGTAACTGTGCCTGAGTTGCATTGAGCTTATTGAGAGTTTGCTTGAGCTCCTGGTTTTTTGTTTTCAATTCCACATTTTTAAGACGGTATATTTCTGCTTCTTTTTTTGAAGCTTCAATTTGGTAGGCTGCTCTCAGGTTTTTAAGCTTTTTGTCGTTGTCCTCGTGAAACACTTCTTCATCAATAGTATGAAATTGTTCATGGTGCTCCAGAGCTTTGTCGTTTTGACCTGTTTGCTTGTAAATTCTTGAGAGTGCCTGGTGAGCTTTGCTCATCTTTATTTTAGCTTTAATCTTTTCGGACAAAGCCAGCGCTTTGTGGAACATGGCCAGGGCTTCATCGTACTTTTTTTGTGCAATGTAAATGTTGCCAATGTCTAATAAATTTGTGGTTTCTCCCTGTGGATAGCCAACTTTCTGGCGAATTTCAAGGCTTTTATAATGACAATCAAGGGCTTTTTCATATTCTTTTTGGCTTTGAAACATAAGCCCGATATCGTTTAAGGTTTTTGATTCACCGATTATATTTTTTGCAGACTGTTGAATTTTCAAGCTTTTATTCTGGTAGGTTAACGCTTTCGTATGATTTCCCATACAATGATAGGCATTGCCAATGCCATTGAGTGCTCGGGCTATCCCTACCTGATTTTTAGTGTCAGTAAAAATAATCAGCGCTTTTTTAAAATATTCACGCGATTGTTTATAATCTTTCCAGTCATAGTAAAAACCACCAAGTGTGTTGCAAGTCCATCCCTTGCCATCGCAAATGTTCATATCTCTGTATATTTTTAATGTTTTGAAGATTGCATCAAAGCCGCGCTGAAAGTCACCAAATCCCCAATACAATAAAGCCAATCCGTGGTTCGCGTGTGCTTCTCCTTCCATCTCTTTATTTTCTTCAAACCATTCTAAAGCATCTAACAGACTGGCCAGCGCTTTTTCTATTTTTGCCTGCGAGTAAAACATCATGCCCAAATTAGATTTCGCGTAGGCAAGGCCTTTGGCATAGTCAAGTTTTTGCGCGAGGTCAAAGGATTCCACGGACAAATTGTTTGCCCGGTTTGGATCAATTGCCCAAATTTGCCAGAATAAGTTATTTAGAATATCAACTTTCTCAATATTATCATCTTTAGTGGAGTGCAGTTGTTTTTCAAGTTCCATAATTCTATGATTCATTATGAGTACTTTAATGGTTTTTTGATTTGGTTGTTAAAAGGATTATTTATCAATTAAACAGTGAAAGTATGGTTGATTATTTCAATTTGTTAAGCCTTTTTTGTTGAGAAAAATTTAAAAGTTCCATATATTAGTAACGATCTTTCCCACAAAGATCAATTAAAAATCGAAGGGTATGCAACATACACTTCAAAAATCACTTCAAAGCTACGGAGGAGGATTATGGAAACTTCATTACGAATCTTTAAATTTTCAGGATTTTACCAATCTACACCGAAACATCAAATCACGAGTAAAATTACATGGTTGATTCTGGTGAATGCTTTTATTTTGTTAAGCATTTTGCATTTACCGGTTTATGCTCAACAGCTTGATATGGACAAGCTTCAGGGCATGAAAGCACGCAGTATCGGTCCGGCCGGCATGAGTGGTCGGGTAACCGCAATCGATGCTGTTCACAGTAATCCGGATATTATTTATGTCGGTACGGCTTCAGGGGGTTTATGGAAATCCACAAGTGGCGGCATTAAATGGGAGCCACTTTTCGATGAGCAGCCCGTGGCGTCGATTGGTGCACTGGCCATCGTACAAAGTAACCCGGATGTGATCTGGGTCGGGACTGGTGAAGGGAATCCCCGTAACAGCCAGAACAGCGGTAACGGCGTTTATAAGAGCCTTGACGGAGGTAAAACCTGGTCGCATCTCGGACTGGATAATACCCGTGTAATTCACCGTCTCATCATTCATCCGGCCAATCCGGACATTGTGTATGTTGCAGTTCAGGGTTCGGCCTGGGGTGAACATCCAGAGCGCGGAATATTTAAAACGACAGATGGCGGCAAGAGCTGGAAAAAGGTATTGTATGTGAATGAAAAGACCGGCGCTGCCGATATGGTGATGGATCCATCAAATCCGAATAAACTTTTTGTGGCCATGTGGGAGTTCCGGCGCTGGCCGTGGTTTTTTAAATCTGGCGGTGCCGGTTCAGGGCTTTATGTTACCTTTGATGGATTTGAAACCTCAAAGAAGCTCACGGCTGAAGATGGGCTGCCAAAAGGTGAAATTGGCCGCATCGGTTTGGCCATTGCCCGCAATGCGCCAAACGTTGTGTATGCGCTCATAGAATCAAAAAAGAATGCACTTTATCGATCAGATGATGGTGGATTTAATTGGAAAAAGGCAACTGATAAAAACATTGGCGGACGGCCTTTTTACTATGCTGAAATTTATGTTGATCCAAAAAATGAGAACCGTATTTACAATCTTCATTCAGTCGTTGATGTCAGTGAAGACGGCGGTAAAACTTTTAGCAATTTAATTCAATATTCAAAAGTGCATCCGGATCACCACGCCTGGTGGGTTCACCCGGAAGATCCAGACTTTCTCATGGACGGCAATGATGGTGGTTTAGCTATTTCACATGATCGGGGCGTGACCTGGCGGTTTGTGGAGAATTTGCCTCTGGCGCAGTTCTACCACATCAACGTGGACATGGAAACACCCTACAATCTTTACGGCGGTATGCAAGATAATGGCTCCTGGCGTGGCCCGAACCAGGTTTGGCGAGCTGGCGGCATTCGGAACGCCTATTGGGAAGAAGTAGGATTCGGCGATGGATTCGATGTTGTGCCGGATCAGAGTGATCCGGGCTTTTGTTATTCTATGTCTCAGGGTGGAAACCTTCGCCGGTTTGACATTGTAACCGGGGCACAAAAGATGATTCGTCCGATTCACCCGCAGGATGTGCAGCTCCGGTTTAACTGGAACGCTGGTATCGCGCATGATCCATTCAGCGCAACGACGATTTATTACGGCAGCCAGTTTTTGCATAAAAGCACAAATCGTGGTGACTCCTGGGAAATCATTTCACATGATCTCACTTCCAATGATCCTGAAAAGCAAAAACAGTTAGACAGCGGCGGTCTGACTTACGACGTTACAGCGGCTGAAAATTTCACTACTATCACTGCCATTGCACCAAGTCCGGTTCAGCAAGGTGTGATTTGGGTAGGTACCGACGACGGCAATGTGCAGCTTACTCAAGACAATGGCAAGACATGGACAAATTTGATTAAGAAAATTAAAGGCGTTCCACAAGGAACCTGGGTGCCACAGATTCAGGCTTCGACCTATAATGCAGGCGAGGCATTTGTGGTATTCGAAAATCACCGCCGCAATGACTGGACGCCTTATGTTTTCCACACTAAAAATTTTGGTAAATCATGGAAGCGTCTCGCGGATGACAAAAAAGTGTGGGGTTATGCACTGGCAATAGTACAGGATCAGGTTGAACCAAAACTGCTGTTTCTGGGAACCGAGTTCGGTCTGTATGTCAGCATTGACTCCGGGGAAAACTGGACCAAGTGGAAACATGGTTTTCCAACTGTTTCAACCATGGACCTGGTTATTCATCCACGCGAACATGATCTTGCAATCGCTACTTTTGGACGCGCAGCTTATGTTTTGGATGATATCCGTCCGCTTCGGGCGCTGGCTAAAGAAGGAACCATGCTGCTGGAAAAACCGCTGCATGTTTTTGATGGTCCCAATGCGGTATTAGCAATCCGCCGACAAGCAGCAG
The DNA here is from genome assembly GCA_964539665.1 of uncultured Cytophagia bacterium. GTDB lineage: Bacteria > Zhuqueibacterota > Zhuqueibacteria > Oceanimicrobiales > Oceanimicrobiaceae > CAZIKB01. The sequence continues at coordinate 12,683 of CAZIKB010000013.1, read as the reverse complement.
GAACCCGATTTGCCGGCGAGGCTGAGTTTTCAGGGGAAAATCGATCTTCTGATGCATTGATAACTTTTGTTTACAATCCACAAGAAAAGAATGCAAACAAAACAGATGATTCTAAACGTGCTTCAAACAGGAGAGCAAATAATGACGTGTCAGGAGGTTCTTCAACAAAGCCGGATACGGTCAAAGTTGAAATATTAAATACTGATCATGAGGTGATTCGTACCTTCAAAGCTGCCGCAAAGGCCGGGATTAACCGAACAACCTGGGACCTGACCAGGAAAGGCGTGCGATCCCCCGGCAGGTCGAGGTCAAGATCAAGAGGTAGAGGTGGAGAGCCCAGGGGACCGCAGGTATTGCCAGGGACTTACACCATCAGAATTAGCAATGGCAAGCTTCGGGATTCGTCGACTGTTGAAGTAACGTTTGATCCGCGTATCCAGGTTTCTGAAACTGCTCTCAAAAACAGAGAAATGAAGTATGAAAGTCTGATGGCTAAGGTTGAGGTGCTCACAAAAGCTGTAGAGCGGTTAAATGAGGCCAAGAAGACCATCGGTTTAATTACAGGTCAAATCAGAGAACGGAAAGACGATGCGGCCAAAGGATTAAAAAAGAAAGGCAAGGCATTACAGGACTCTATTAAGACCTTACTTGAGCTGGTTATTCCAGGCTAGGTACAGGGAATTCGCAGAGATCCAAAACTTGTGAGCGCTCGACTTAGAACCGCGTCTTCTTATCTGCAATCTTCCTGGGAACCTCTGGGGAATACAGAGGAAATCGCTTTGAAGCAGGCAGAAGTCAGTATTAAAGAAACTGTGGATGAGATCAATTTGTTTTTCGAAAAGGACTGGGCAGATTATAAAAAAGCGGTTGAGGAGGCAGATATCTCTTTATTTAAATCTTATGAACCGCTGCAGCTGAAAGAATAAAATTAGTTCATTAAACAGGGTACGGTGAATAAAAGCCGTACCCTGAAAATTGTCATTATTCAGGCGCCTTTTAGGGTATGCTCAGGTTTTGTTTTACTTATAAGACCTAAACTCTAACCTAATATGCATTTTTTGTTATGGAAAATGGCTTAATCCTGGATGGTTATTCTCAGACTGTTTACTTCATAGATTTTCATTGATTGGTTTGATAATAATCCGTATTTTACATTCATCGGATGACTTCGAGTCATCCGATGAATGTAAATTTCATAATAAGGAGGAGGAAAAATCATGCAATGTAAATTGTATTATAAAATTCTTATTTGTGCGTTTATTGTTCTACTGATATCCTTTCAGAGTAGTGATGCACAAAAAAAAGTTGATTTCGATGAATCACTTTACAATGCGCTGGAATACCGCAATATCGGGCCGTTTCGAGGTGGCCGTTCGGCGGCTGTAACTGGCGTTCCTGGCGAGCCGATGACATTCTATTTCGGCGGCACAGGCGGTGGTGTGTGGAAAACCACAAACGGTGGGCAGAGCTGGGAAAACATTTCGGATAAATTTTTTGGCGGTTCCATTGGTGCAGTTGCTGTCAGTAACTGGGATCACAACGTGATTTACGTCGGTGGTGGTGAGAAAACGGTCCGCGGCAATGTTTCCCACGGTTACGGCATGTGGAAATCAATGGACGCTGGTAAAACCTGGAAACAAGTTGGACTGAAAGATTCCCGGCGCATTCCGCGCATTCGTATCCATCCTAAGAATCCGGATTTGGTCTATGTTGCAGCGCTTGGTCACCTGTTTGGACCAAATGATGAGCGTGGCGTCTACCGCAGTAAGAACGGCGGTCAGACCTGGGAACGTATTCTGTTTGTCAACAACGAAGTCGGCGCGGTAGATCTGGCAATGGATCCTTCCAACCCGCGCATCCTTTTTGCAAATATGTGGCGTATCAAGCGCACACCGTACAGCCTGGAAAGCGGCGGCGAAGGTTCTGGTATCTGGAAATCCACCGATGGCGGCGATACCTGGAATGAAATTACCAGAAATGAAGGACTGCCAAAAGGCATAGTCGGTATCAATGGTGTAACAATTTCTCCAGTCAATTCGAATCGTGTCTGGGCAATTATTGAAGCAAAAGACGGCGGTGTATTCCGCTCGGAAGATGGAGGTGAGAAATGGCAGAAAATTAACGAGGAGAGGAAACTGCGCCAGCGGGCCTGGTATTATACCCGCATCTATGCCGATACACAGAACGAAGATATGGTTTATGTTCTGAACGTGGGGTTTTGGCGTTCTAAAGACGGCGGTAAAACCTATGAAAGTATCCAGACACCGCATGGCGACCACCACGATCTGTGGCTCGCCCCTGAAGATCCTCAACGAATGATTGTCGGAGATGACGGCGGTGCCCAGGTCACTTACAACAGTGGAAAGGGCTGGAGTACTTACCACAACCAGCCAACTGCCCAGTTCTACCGCGTCACCACGGACAATTATTTTCCGTATAGAATCTATGGCGCTCAGCAGGATAATTCAACCGTGCGTATTGCCCATCGGTCTGCGAGTGGCGGTATCAGCGAAGATGATTGGGAACCCACTGCGGGTGGCGAAAGTGGCTGGATTGCACCACACGCACGGAACTCGGATATCGTATATGGTGGTTCTTATGGCGGTCTGATCGAACGTATGAATCATAAGACCGGAGAAACGCGTCGCGTGAATGTTTGGCCGGATAATCCCATGGGACATGGCGCTGAGGGCATGAAGTTTCGCTTTCAATGGAATTTTCCAATACTGCTTTCACCACACGATCCGAATACACTATTTGCGGCTGGCAATATGCTTTTCAAATCCACAAACGAAGGACAAAGCTGGCAAGCCATCAGTCATGATTTAACCCGTAATGACAGTACAAAGTTAGTTTCATCCGGCGGGCCGATAACAAAAGACAATACGAGTGTTGAATACTATGCAACGATTTTTTCAGTTGTTGAGAGTCCACATAAACCGGGTGTCATCTGGACTGGCTCTGATGACGGTTTAATTTATGTGACAAAAGATGGCGGTCAGAACTGGCAGAATGTGACGCCTCCATCTAAAATCATGCCAGAGTGTATTCAAATAAATAGTATCGAAGCGAATCCTTTTGAACTAGGTGGACTTTATGTAGCTGGAACCAGGTACAAGTCAGATGATTTTAGTCCGTATCTATACAAAACTATTGATTACGGCAAGAGCTGGAAGAAAATCACCAAAGGTATTGATGAAGAACACTTCACACGCGTGGTGCGAGCCGACCCGAACCGCCGTGGCTTGCTTTATGCGGGAACCGAAACCGGCTTGTACTTATCTTTCGATGACGGAGCAAGCTGGAAATCGTTTCAGCTAAATTTACCGATCGTGCCGATTACCGACCTGACAATCAAAGACAACGATCTTATTGTCGCTACTCAAGGCCGTTCGTTCTGGGTAATGGACGACATTACTCCTCTGCATCAGCTTTCAGAACAAATCGCACAGAACGAATTAACGCTTTTTCAACCGCGGTCGACATATCGCCTCCCGGGTTCTTCTCGCGGTGAACCGACTAACGCGGGTAAAAATCCGCCGAACGGCGTCGCGTTGCGTTACTATTTTAAAAATGCACCGGACAGCGGCTCTGTTGCTCTCAGAATTTTGGAAGAGGATGGAACGGTTATTAAAAGTTATTCTCCAAAGGCAAAGGAGAGAAATGCTCGTTTAGCTGTCAAAAAAGGGATGAACCAATTTGTGTGGAATATGCGTTATGAAGATGCCGAGACGTTCAAGGGTTTGATAATGTGGTCCGGTAGTGTACGGGGACCAAAAGCTGCTCCCGGAAATTACCAGGCCCGTTTAGTAGCAGGAGATGATTCGTCTACTGTCTCATTCGAACTCTTGAAAGATCCGCGTTCCTCCGCTACTGTGGCAGATTTGCAGGCACAATTTGATTTTCTTATTGCCATACGTGACAAGCTTTCAGAGACACACAAAAGCATCAAGCAAATTCGTGACCTGCGTAACCAGGTGAAAGAAATCACCAAAAGAATTAAAGATCATGAAGGCGCAGACACAATCAAAGAAGCCGGTAAAACATTAGTAAAAAAGATCACGAAAATTGAGGAAGCGCTCTACCAGACCAAGAATCAGAGCAGGCAGGATCCGCTTAATTTTCCGATTCGGTTGAATAATAAACTTGCTGCGGTTGGCGGCGTAGCCTCTTCGGGTGATTTTCGTCCAACTGATCAGGCGATTACGGTTAAGAACGAGCTTACAGCTCAAATTGATGCTGAATTAGCGAAGCTGCAAAAAGTTCTTGCAGAAGATTTACCGGCCTTCAACCAGTTTGTACGTGAAAACGCTGTTCCCGCGGTTATCATTGAAACTGATGAGAAACCGTCGCCTGAAACTACAAAAAAATGAAGTGAAAGGTTGATTGAATTCGTGACAAATAAGGGAGTAAGATAATTTGTGGGTGAATGACGACAACTATTATTCAAATCCTGTCATTGTGAGTGAAAGAGTTTTCGTTCGGATACTAATTAGTGTTTAACTGAAAGCTATACATTTTGGAAGTCATTGCGAGGTATTTTTTGTCGAAGCGATCTCCCGCCTGGCTAATTGAGAAATTGCTTCTCTGATAAACGCTCGCAATGACAACAAGGATTGTGTTTTCGTTCAGACACAAATTCATTTGTTATGATTACTACTTAATGTAAAGTTAATATATATTTTTAGCCGCAATTCCTAATAAACGTATCATCTAAGAAAACGCACGAAACACATGAACTCTCTTCGAATAACCTTTTTGGCCATCATCGTATTTTTTATAATTCAAATTTTTATTTCTCACATTCCCGGCCGTGCTCAAAATCATAATTCAAATACTCTGATTTTTGGCCAGGTTGTGGACAATAGTCAAAACATCCCTCTTCCGCATGTCCAGGTTTTCATTGAATCCATAAATCGCGGCGATGTAACTGATTTTGGAGGGCGATTTCAAATTGACAGAGTACCCCTTGGCACATTTGATTTAGTTTTTCAACTGCAGGGATATCAGACGGTATATAAAAAAATGGACTTCAAAAAATCCAATGAAAAGGTTGAAATGAATATTGAAATGATTCCAACCATCATTGAATTGGCAGACCTCGTTGTTACCGCCGCGCGTAAGCAGGATTTAATTTATGAAGTCCCTAAACTCGTATCTATAATCACTTCAGAAAAAATTCAGGAAAAAAATATTCAGCAAGTGCCTGAACTATTGCGCGAAGAAGTTGGGGTGGTTGTACAAAAAACCAACCAGGGCGGCGGCTCGCCAATTATCCGTGGATTAAAAGCCAATAAGCTGCTTTTTCTGGTCGATGGCATACGCTTAAACAATGCGACCTATCGTGGGGGGAATGTTCAATATTTAAATACGATTGATTCAGAAACCCTGGACAGAGTTGAAATTGTTCACGGACCGAATTCCGTCATGTATGGAAGTGACGCTTTAGGCGGCGTTGTAAATGTCATAACCAAAAAACCGTTGTTAAATCAAAACCCGGGCTATTTATTTAATGGATCTGTATCTGCTAACCTTTCAACTGCCGATCACACACGAACCACACACCTGAATTTTATGACATCAAATTCAAAATGGGGAGTTCTTGTTGATGCTTCTTATAAATCTTATGGCGATATCACCAGAGGAGGTCAGGGTGGGACAACATTGATGCAGCGTTTACAAAATGATTCTCGCACAAAGCGGGTACTCCATAAAACCCAAAGCCCGAATGCTTATGATGCTTACGGTCTCAGCGCTAAAACCCTGTTTAAAGTTTCTGATCTGCAACAAATAACATTTGGCTATCAAATGAATCGACAGAATGGGGTGCCGCGATATGATGTTGTAGAAACGCTGAAAGATTCTATTCGAACCTTTGATCCCCAGGTACGCGATCTGGTTTATTTGAGCTATGTGAACAACCATGGTAATTCGTTTTTTAACAATGCGATTGTTACCCTTTCTTTGCAGAGACAATTTGAACGACGCTTTCGACAAAAGTTCTCAAGCGTGAATAAGACCACTGACCAATTCAGAACCTTAACCTCCGGATTCCAGCTACAATTTAATAAGTTTCTCGCTCATAAGCATCATTTGGTATATGGAACAGAATTCTATTACGATAAAGTTGCAACGAAGTCTTATCAACGGGATATGTCAACGAATGAACTATCCGCACGAGATCCGCTATTTCCGGATGGTTCTTCTTTTTTAAATTTTGGCTTATTTGTACAAGATGCTTTTCAGGTCCTGCCAAAATGGAATTTAACCGTTGGCACACGTCTTAGCGCCTCTAGGTTAAATGCTCCCTTTAGAGATTATTTAAGTAGTGTTAATTTGGGGACTATCGAACAAACATCGACAGCTTTGACGGGCAGTCTCGGTTCGCATGTTTCATTGAGCGAAAATATTCATTTCGTGACGAATATTGCCCAGGGATTCAGGACGCCCAACTTAGACGATGTTTCTAAATTGGGACCGGGCAAAGGCAGTAGTTTCTTTGATGTACCCAATCCTGGTGTTGGCCCGGAAAAAATGTTCAGTTTGGATGGCGGCTTTAAAATCTATTCAGACCGCTTGCGAGCCAATATCGTTGGATTTTACAATCATATCACTGATTTGCTGGTTCGAAAACCTGCTGAATTTAATGGCGCAGATTTTATTATTGATGACGGGGACAGCCTTGCTGTGTATCACAAAGAAAACGCTGGCAAAGCTTTCACGACCGGCCTGGCCATGAACGCCGAAGTGGTTGTAAACTCTAATTTGTCGGTTTTGGGAAATTTCAGTTATACTTACGGGCAAAACAAGTCAGCCCGGGAGCCTTTAACCGGGATTCCACCTTTGAATGGTTTGCTGGGCATGCGGTGGAACAGCAAAAAATATTGGCTGGAAATGAATACCCGGTTTGCAGTCAATCAGAATCGTCTTTCGGCGGAGGATAAATTAGATCTGCGTATTCCAGAAGGCGGTACCCCCGGATGGTACACTCTAAATTTAAGATCGGGAATAAAATTAGCTGAAGCGTTTACCATAAAATTTGCAGTAACCAATCTATCAGACCGTAATTACCGTGAACATTTAAGCGGTCTTAATGCGCCGGGGAGGAATTTTATATTTGGGGCGCAATTCAGATATTAAAGCGCAATTTTGTTTGAATTAATAAAAGGTTCAATACTCAAAACTGTTTGGAACTTGTTGTTTATCAGCGCGGCCAGATTAAATTAGAAAAAAGGTTGGCGGAAATGAGTAATCCAAAAAGAGGCACAACTTTCTTAACTGAATTTAAAGAATTCATTTCATTTCTACAGAATCTCTGGGGTATCCTGGCCGGTTTATCAGTATTCTTTCCACTTTCAAACGTACTTACAAAATTTGTACCCCTGAAAACATTTGACCAGGATGGCGCCTTCGTCTATCTCTCACCGTACCTGATTACTACCCTCTCAACTCTTGCAATTCTGTTTTTTGTATTGTTCACATTTAGCAATCGCAACAAATTCAAAATAAAGCAAAATAGGCCCCGAATTCAGCGTCAGGCTTTAATTTCATTTGTAACAGGAGTGCTGGCGTTGTTGATATATGTTAGTGGTTATTATGTGAAACTTCTGTACGCTTATTCAGTTTGGGGCTGGGAGAGCGATGCTCCGCATCACCTGCTGGCAGAAGTTCCTTTGCTGGTCATCTATGTTTTGTCCTTTGTTCTTATTACCAGGGCATTTATGCTCCTGGGAATGATTGAGTTCTTTTCCATGAAACGAGTGAATTAGGAAGGTTGGCAGGTAACCGTGATCATAATTACCGATAATATTAAATTTGCAGAAAGAATCCTTTCGGACAGACTGGATTGGCAAATTGTACAGCTTTCAACGGTGGACCAAAATATCGGCGCTCTGGCTTTCAAATTGATGCCCCAGAAAATAATATATCAGGCAACTATTGAATCAAATTATCTTTGGCAATATCTTTTCATCGTCGGACAGGCTGCCAAATCTCAATTTGATGTTTTAGTAGATGTTTCATGTGAAGATTTATCCCTGCCGCACGGTATTCTTTGCATTGCAGGTTCAGGTAGAAAGTTTCACGGATTCAAGAATCGACCCTGGGTTAGTTTAGCCGGCAATATCCACCTTTCAGTATTCCTGGCGCCGAATCAGGAAATCGAGAATTTTGGCGTGGCATTCACTATTTTATCGGCAGTTTCGGTTTTGCAAACACTTGATTCCATTGATAACTTGACGAATAAAGCAATGGTAAAGTGGGTGAATGACATATTAGTTGGCAATGCAAAAGTTTGCGGTGTTTTAGCCCGCACTCAATCACAGGGCAAAATAGTAACGGGTGCTTTTATGGGAATTGGTTTAAATGTCGAAACAAAACCGAAGGTTCAGCCCACGCCATTTGTTCCGGAGGTGACTTCTCTTTGTGATTTTTTGAATAACACCAAATTTTGCAATCAATCAATCGCTTTTCACCGGCTCATTCGATATCTTGATCAAAATTATCTCACTCTCTTAAAAGGAGATTTTTCGACATTGCTCAACTTTTATCGGCAGAGGTCGCTGGTTATTGGAAAAGAGGTCACTATTTTCAGCGATGAACCTGTTAAAAAAATGAAAGAGATGGCGCATGGAAAAGTGAATTCCATCGGTGATAATCTCGAGTTGATTTTAGAAGGCATTCACTCTCCTGTTTTAAAAGGAAGATTAGTTTTAGAGACTGAGCGTCAATAAGTCATAAAGAAGGTTGAAAAATTTACTCTTAAATATGAGAATATTACTGTTCTTTATTCTTAATAATAAGAAAAAAAAATGGTTGAAATCCTGAAAGCTCCTGCCGAAAAAACAATATCAATAAAATCAATATATTAGACCGATCTAATTAATATTGAAATATTAAAATACTGGCATGAAAATTGTCGTTTCAAAAATTCTGAAAAAACCTTTCCAAATAGTCCTGAAAAAAAAGTAACTAATTTATTACAAATCACAACAAATAATTAGAAAAGGAAAATTGCTTAACGATTTGTTGACTTAAGGGAATTGTCATTACTAATTAAAATTAAATGGAGATTTATATGTCTTCACCTGATCTTCTTACAATTTGTGGTTCAGCATTCATTGCTGTATTTGTGCTGTTATCGTTTTTGGCTTTGGTCATGCGGCTTATCATATTTTTATTTCCAGAAAAAATTGCAGGTACAAATGTTGCTGTCATCGCTGCCATCGCAAATACTTACAAAACGCTGTATCCTGGAACAAAATTAACCAAGATTGAGGAGGTAAAATGATCTTTTCAAAAAAAACAAAAAGCATCAGGGTGATGTTTACCCCATTCAGAGACGGACTGCAAAGTTCGTTTGGCGGTAAAGTACGCTTAAATGATTTTCTTCCTGCACTCAAGGCTTCTGTCGAGGTCGGTATTCGCCACTTTGAATTTGGCGGTGGAGCACGCTTTCAGGCGCCGTTATTTTATCTCGGGGAAAATCCATTTGAAACCATGCAGACTATCAGGGAAGCGATCGGACCAGAGTCGGATCTTCAAATTCTAACCCGCTCTGTTTCAGGCGTAACTTTGACTACTCAATCAATTGAAGGACTCCGGCTGCAAGCAAAATTGATGCAAGAAGCGGGCACCACCTGGGATCGAAATTTTGATTATATGAATGATGTGCGAAATCTGGTGAATACAGCTCCTCCCATCGTTGATGCGGGAATGCATCATCAGGTTTGTATAGCGCTCATGGGCTTACCCTTTAAATCTGATGAAGTTCACACATCTGATTTTTACATTGATATTGGCCGTCGTTTAATTAAGAGTGACATGAAAATCGATAGCATTTGTCTAAAAGATGCAAGCGGCACCTGTGATCCAAAGACCATCTACGATACAGTTGTCGGACTGAAAAAGATTATGCCCAAAGATACTATTTTATGGCTGCACACACACGACACAGCCAGTATGGCGGTTGCCTGTTATATGGCCGGAATCCAGGCCGGGGTGGACGGTATTGATCTTTCTGTTCGCCCAATGGCCAGCGGTACCGTTCAACCTGATGTTCGCTCTATGGCGCACGCTCTTAAAGGTTCTGGATTTACACTCGAAATTGATGAAAGCAAAATGTCCATAATTGAAGATTTATTGAATGAAGGATTGAAAGAATATCACTTTAATCCCATCACAACCACAGCAGATGCAAGAGTTATTGGATTTCCAATGCCGGGTGGAGCGATTGGTCCGAATGTCCACATGATGGCTAAAGCGGGTATCTTGCATAAATACAGCGAAGTGCTGGCAGAATTTCCGGTTGTTGTAAAAGCTGGCGGCGCCTGGACCAGTGTCACACCAGGTAGTCAACAATACTGGCTGCAAGCGTTCAATAACGTAATGTATGGACGCTGGGAGAAATTCGACGGAGGATTTGGCCGGGCTGTTCTTGGTTACTTTGGTAAAACCCCACTTCCGCCGGATCCGGCAGTGATTAAAATCGCTTCTGAACAATTAAACCTCCCTGTGTTCGATGGCGATCCCCTGGAAGCTGCTCCGAAAAATATTGAGCCCGCCCAAAAAGCGCTCGAAGAACGAAATTTGCCGATAAATGAAAGAAATACTTTCGTGGTCCTGGCTGCCATGGTGCCCGGCAAAAAAATGGAAGCCAATGAGGGAATTCGTTTACTCACTGGCAAAGGTAAAATTGATATCCCATTTAAAAAGAAAGAAGAACCAAAACCTGCGCCAACATCTCAGCCTGCAGTTGCTGGCATAACCGAGCCGGTCACTTCAAAATGCACCGTGGAAGAAGACGGTAAAGTACACACTTTTGTAGTTACCATAGAACCCATGACTTCCAAAGATAGTGGACAGCCTGCACAAAAGCTTGCTGCGGCAACCCCGGCCAAAACTTCAGCAGGTGGGACGCCGGTTTATTCAACATTCACAGGATTAGTTGAAGTAGCTGATATTCTGGTTAAAGTTGGTGCTACAGTAAGCAAAGGACAGGTCGTTGCCGCTGTGGAAGCCTTGAAAACAAAACACGATATTAAGGCCCCATGTGACGGTGTTGTCGCCGCCATACTTGTGGGAATTGGTGATGAGATTGATGCTTCAAATCCAATTCTAACCATTTCGTAACCTCGACCTTATATTGTAAATAACTAAAGAAAAATCGGGGTTTGATCATAATTAGTGCAAATCTAAGGTAAAAGGTTATAAAAATGGATACATTTATTGAACTCTTCAAGCAGTCTGGTTTTGCCAACATGACCTGGGGTAATTGGATTATGTTCGCGGTTTCAGGAGTTTTAATTTATCTGGCAATAACTAAAGAATATGAACCTCTCTTACTGATTCCTATCGCATTTGGCATCATACTGGCAAATTTACCTCTCGCTGATATGGGATCAGACGGAGAAGGTATTATCGCGCTCATTTATAGTCAAGGCATAAAAACAGAACTTCTGCCACCAATTATATTTTTAGGCGTGGGAGTGCTAACAGATTTTCGCCCCCTTTTGGGGAGGCCAATCACCTTCCTTTTGGGTGCGGCAGCACAGGCAGGGATATTTGTTGCTGCACTTGGATCTGCATATTTGTTTGGATTTGATATGAAGGAAGCAGCCTGTATTGGAATTATTGGAGGAGCAGACGGCCCCACAACCATTTTCCTGTCTGCTCAGCTTGCACCGCATCTTCTGGGCCCGGTTGCGTTAGCCGCCTATAGCTACATGTCGCTTGTTCCTATTATCCAACCGCCGATATTGCGTGCTTTGACCACTAAAAAAGAGCGAGCTATTTCAATGCCTCAGGCGATTCCCGTATCAAAAACAGCGGTCATTTTGTTTCCAGTCTGCACAGGCATAATTGCTTCGCTGGCTGTACCCTCAGCCGCACCTCTCATTGGCATGTTGATGTTCGGCAACCTGATTAGAGAATGCGGGGTAACAGAGCGTCTTCGAAGAACCGCTGGCGGCGCATTAATTGATATTGTCACGATATTTTTAGGTGTGGCGGTCGGCGCTACCATGGAAAGTGCGAATTTCCTGAATTTACAAACGCTTATGATTCTTGGTCTTGGGGCAGTGGCCTTTTCATTCAGTACCGCGGGAGGGATTCTTTTTGCTAAATTAATCAATTTATTTTTACCTGCTACAAAAAAAATAAATCCCTGCATTGGCGCAGCGGGTGTTTCCGCCGTACCTATGGCAGCCCGCGTAGTCCAGAAGTTTGTTTCTGATAGCACCGACGGCGAGGTCAATCTCCTGATGCCGGCTATGGGACCAAATGTAGCTGGAGTGATTGGTTCGGCGATGGCGGCGGGTGTTTTTCTTACTTTGCTTATGTAAAAGAAAGATGGCATCGCTGCGGCTGATTAGTGTTTGATTTAAGGAAATCACGAATTTTATTTCTTATCAATACGAGCACAACCGAGTCAATCTCATATATTTTTAAAGATTGCTTCGGTTGTTTCTCGCTTTCAATAATGCTCGCAAGTGTAACGCAATCGTCACCAGGGAAGCCAATGCTGATTTAAATTCTGGATAACACTAACTGGTGTTAACTTCTTAAAACGACTCCTATTGTACCGCCTTTGATTGACGCACCTTTCAGGGAGGTACAATTTTATAAAAATATGAAGTTGTTATATTTCAGTGGACACAGAGTTAAGAGTTTTTTATCTTTATAAC